>JAFRPY010000017.1 GCA_017428925.1 Prevotella sp.
AACCACATGTCTTTACTTTCATTTGAGCCCTTTCTCCGGGATGACATTTACGTCTGCATTTATCATTTTAGGATTCGACTTCCGTAAACATTCTGTATTTCAGCTTCTTACGCGGATTTGTCACTAAGCAAAAATTTTTTTCTCGCCATTTATCTCCCGACAAAACGAGAAAATCACATTTAGATTTCCCAGATATATGGAGAGGAGTATGAATGTTGTAATACAAGAACTGCTGCTTTTGAGGAGGTTATCAAATCGGCTATGGAAATAGTGGAAAAGGCCAAAGAAATGAATGATAAGAGAAAAAATACGGAAGTTGATGATGCAAATGTTGAGGAAGTTGAAGCAGAGATAGTGGAAGCTGAAGAAGTTGTTGAAGAGAAAGCGACAGCAGATACTTCAAGTAACGAAAAATGAAGATGGCTGAAAAATTATGCGTATAAATTTTGGTTAGTTGAAAAAATTTTGTACTTTTGCGCCCGCTTCCGCAAGGAGCAGGGCAATGGTGCCCAACTGATTATAAAAATATTGAGTCAAGAATGAAACATTCTGTATAGCAGATAAAGACCCACCGAGGCGAATGTTTAACGTGACGTTTGCCTCCATATAGTCGTATATATAAGCGGCGGACGTCAGATGAGAATGATGTCTGCCGTTTTTTTTTGTGCAAAAAATATAGGGGTGTGACAAAAAGTGGAAGTGATTCCGCTATAAACAGAAATAGAAGCACGACGACGGAAGGCTAATGGCTAAGCAGGAAGTCGGAGGGCTGGTGTTAATCAACTTAAGTTTAATTAAAATAGGAGTGAACGCCTATGAGTAAACGACAAATTTTTGATCATTACGCTCAGGCCGACTTGGTGAGCGACCCAGAATGGGAAATCGGTATGGAGGTGTCGGTGAAGTTTATTGCCAAGAAGTTGGCAAAGATGCAATGCGGTGCTGCGATGGCCGAAGATAACTTCGGAATGTCGCCAGAAGAGCACTTTGTGTTTGGCGCATACGACAAGTTGTACACAGGTGAATGGGAGTGGGATTCGAACTGTGCGGTGCACACGCAACTAATCAAAATTGCGTTGAGTGACATTCATCACTACCTGGATGGCTGGAAATGCAAAGCACACCCGCAGATGGTGGAGATAGACGAGCGACTGGCCAACCGACTGAAGGAGGACGAGGACTTTATGGACATCGTGTATGAGGAGGCCCAAGAGGCTGTGGACGGTGAGCAGGACCTGCTGGACTACCTGAAGTCGATGAGACGCTGCGACGACTACGAACTGATAGGTGAGGAACTGAGAATACCAATAAGGGAGGTGTACCAACTGCAGCGCAAGCTTATGAGGCGCATAGAAAAACGTAAAGCGAAAGCCCGAGCGAAAACCAAGGTGAAAGGCAATGCCAAATAACGCATAATATATAGTAGAAAAAAGAATATCAAATTCAAAACAATAAAGTCATGAACTTGTTAGATAAATACATCTTATTAGAGGCAAACACAGTGAGCGATGCAGAGTATAAGAACCTGACAGGAAACTCACTGGAGGATTTCCGAGTAAGAATGAGACTGCATATGGCTGAGACCAATAAAAAGGTCGAGGCTCAGAAAGGTCGCCCTTGAGGGGTAAAGCAGGTCTCCCGCCAAGATAACGGCGGGAGATTTTTTTGCCCCGTGTGACTAAACCGATGCATGGTCTCGCTTTTAATATAGATGTAAGTCGATGGGTTTCGTCCTAAGGGGCGAATTACACAGAGAGTTCGGAAGTTAGTAGTAATATTTTAAATTAAGAAAGGGTAAGACCATGCAGAATTTTAGTAAAAAAGAAATGATTCGCTGCTACGGAGATAAGGAGCGGCGGTGCAGGGAGTGTCGCCTGCCGCAGCCTGCAACACGGCTGCCGAACGGCATAGAAGAGAATATTGTGTCACTGGTTGATGATGTGTTGGATCCGGCGAGGCGAAAACTGGGAAAGCCAATTGTGGTGAACAGCGGGTTCCGATGCCCAGTACATAACAAGGCTGTGGGCGGTGTGTACAACAGTCAGCACCTGAGTGGCCAGGCTGCTGATGTTCATTGTGAGGACAACCGCAAGTTGGCGAGGATTATTGTTGAGGCTGGGCGGTTTGACCAGTTGATTGTGTACCCGACGTTCGTGCATGTAAGCTGGAAACGGCAGGGTGGGAACCGGAAGCAGGTCTTAAAGAAGACCGCGACGGGATACCAGAAGGTTGCACCTTCTGAACTGTAATGTCCTTTTCTTTGGCGCAAAGAAAAGAACTAAAAGAAACATCCACCTAACCAAGCCTTGACCGATGGTCGACCTCTGTCACGACTCGGAAAAGCTAGAGCAAGCTCTGCTCTACTCTCGCTGCTCCATCGGTTCCCCTATATGGAAGGATGTAATTGACTACGGGCATAGACCGCCCTTCGTCAAGGTTTTGGTATCGCTCGCGGAGCCTTTGCCCTGCGGGCGAGCGATGTTTTTTGATGGCTGCGCATAAGTATTAACAATTAAAATAAAAGGAGGACAAAATTATGATTGCAACTATTGATTGGACAAGTATCATTTTAGCTGTGATAACTTGTCTGGGCGGATGCGGGTGGGTGATAGACCGCAAGAAGCATCGCCAAGAGATTGAGAGCCTGAAGGCGGACATCCGCCAGAAGGACATGGAACTGGCCGAGAAGTTTGTCGTTGATTGGGAAACGCACGTGGCCGAGCCTCTTAAGGAGGATGTTCGAGAGTTGAGAGAGAAAGTACAACGAATTTCGGAGGAACTGGAAAATGTTAAGAAGAATGCTTGTTATTGTGCTGGTTGCCCTAATCGCATCAGCGTGCTCTAGCAGTAGGCAGGCGGTAAGGGGTGAACGCTTACAGGCGACCGCTTACAGCTTACAGGACTCGGTGAGGGAGGAGGTGATGGTGGCGGTGCATGATACTATCATGGAGGTGACCACCATCACCATCCGGGAGAATGAGCAGGGTGATACGCTGCGGGTGAGCACCGTAACGGACAGGATGAGAGGGAGGAGCCGCGATGCAATCGCGGTGCAAAGGACGAAGACGGAGGTGAAGGTCGATACGGTGTATGTGGAAAAGCGGGACTCGGTGGAGATTCGAAGCCGACCCTCGGCAGGTGGGGGACAGAGCGGCGGAACCGCTCTGCACACTACGCTGAGATTGATTATCTGGATTATCATCGGCCTGATAGGGTTGGTGATAGTGGTGAAGATTAGGGGACGCCCCTAAAACCCAATATATTCTTTTCTCGCTCACTCCGAGAAAATGAACCAAAAGAGGGGTGCTACCCCCAAGGCCCCCTAGATAGGGGGATGCAAACGAAAAGTCGCAGAAACCGCCGACTTTCCGTGGGTTTTGGCAACGCGGGATACGCGTTATATTGTTTATCATAAAAAGAAGAAAAAGATTTATTAATTTAAAGTAAAGAAAGGGTATAATTATGGCAAAGTTTTCGAGTACATTGATTGAAGAGGCGAGCGGTAAGCTGGGTAGTAACTTGGTGATGCGCAAGACGGCGAAGGGGCAGATTCTGGCGAAGGCTCCGAAGAAGGCGAGTACACCGCGACGCAGTGAGAAGCAGGCGAACACGCGACTGCAGATGGCGAACCTGTTGGCGAACTACAGGCTGTACAGCGGTAAGCTGCTGGAGGCGTTTGAGAGTAAGACGGCGGGGGTGAGTGACGCTAACATGTATGTGAGCGTGAACTGGGGCTACCAGCCGGTGTATATGACGCGCCAGATGAGGATTCAGGGGTGCTGTGTGTTGGCAGAGAACATGATCTGCACGGGCAGCATCGCACCGATCGGTTATGAGCTGGTGGAGGGTAAGCTGGTGAGCGACCTGAATCTGGGATCGCTTGTGATAGGCGAGGACACCACAGTGGGGCAGTTGACGGCGGCGGTGCTGCAGAACAACGACTTGTGGGAGGAAGGTGACCAGTTGACGTGTTTTATCGGTACGCAGCTGATGGGTTCGGACGGGTTGCCTCGCTGCACGATGAAGGCTGAGAAGGTGATTCTGAACCTGGACGACGAGTCGAAGCTGTGGGACGTGGCGGGTGCTGACGGGTTCAGCACGAAGGACGGTTACCTGGCTGGCGGCGTGGTGCTGGCGAACATGGGTATGGCGTGGGTGCACAGCCGTAACAACGGCAGCCAGACGAAGGTTTCGACACAGAGACTGGTGGTTGTGAGCGACGTGTTGGCGCAGTACCAGACGTACGCAGCGATGCGGGCGGCTGCTGACAGCTATGGAGGCATCAACAGCAAGGCTGTTTACCTGAACCCGGGAAGTAACCTGACGGACGTGGGGAACATGGTGAATGGCGGGGCTTCGCAGAGCGGTTCGCAGAGTGGTACGAACACGAATGGCTCGAATACGGGCAGCCAGAATGGCGGTGGCAATGGCGGATCCGATAACGGCTCCGGCGGCGGTGATGACGGAGGCGGGTATTTCACTGGGGATTAGGCCGGTGAGTAGCTTAGGGCTTACGGCTTAGGAGCTTACGGGTTAGAAGGGGAAGTTTCGGAAAGGGACTTCCCTTTTTTTTGTTCTTTCCGGAAAGAACCAAATTATGCAGGGTCCCCCTGCAGGGGTCACAACAACCCAACCCTTCTTGTCCTAAGAAGGGCTTCGAACCACTCTCCAAACCTCTCGCCAATCGTTGGCAAGAGGCTTAAAAAATTTTTCGCAGAGACCGCCGAAAAATTTTATGTTTTGGTAAGCCGGGACGACGGCTTGAGTTTATTTTATAGGGCTACGCCATACCTTAATAATCTAAAGCCATTGGAAACACTCGGGGTATGGGGCAGAGAGCCCTATTTACGGGTGGGTGGGAAGCGATGATGGATGGCAGAGGACGAAGGTCTGATAGGATTATCGAGCCTGCTCACGCTCGGCAATTCTTTGCAGACCTAAACGCGCATCCATCGGGTTCTGTGATTTCACTACGTTGAATACACCCTTTCCTGGTGTCTTTAGTAGGACGGTGTTGCCACTGATGGGGAAGAATATTCCCCCTTCGTTAACCCATTGCTGACGGGAGAGTTGCGTGTCGTTGATTTCTGTTGTATTCATTCTTCTTGATGTAATTTTTGTTTGTTATTCAATTATATTTCCCATGTATAAGTTTCAACATAGTCTCCGCAAGTTTCGCAAGGTTCATCGTCGGACTCATACTCTCCGAAGGTTTCGACCAGGTCTTGAAGCACGTAATTGAGATCCTCGGGCTTTAGGCCCGTGTTTCTCTTCCATGAGAATGTTGAAATGCATGAAGGTCACTTTTTAATAGAATGAATATGGCTAAGAAGATAAAAGTAATCGTAGAGACGGGCAGGGATTTATTCTCTTGCTTTATGGTGGGCGAGGATTCTGGGCTCACCGGTCTTCATGGTGAGGGTAAAACGGCACGCAAGGCCATCGACGATTTCTATCTTTGTTATGAAGAGGAGAGGCAATACTGCAAGGAGCAGGGGAAGGAGGTTCCTAAGCTGGAGTTTGAGTTCATCTTTGACATTGGGGCGTTCTTCAGCTATTACCTTATCAATGTATCGGGTTTCGCTGAGTATGCGAGCATGAATGCTTCACTCCTTCGTCAGTACGCCTGCGGATTGAAATCGCCAACAGGAAAAACGATAGGAAAAATAAGGGAGGCGATAGACAAATACAAAAAGGATATTGACGCTGGTCTCCTGATAGACAGGCCAGTTCCGCAATATATTTAAAGATCACTTTGGAAGCCCTGATGCGTGAGTATCGGGGCTTTTCTTACAATTCCTTTGCTACGTACAATATCTGGTGGGCAATCTCTTTGAGGGCAGACTTGAGCGTATAGCGGTCAATTTCGTCATAGCATGATGGGGCATCTTTGCCAGTGAAGTGGTCTGTGAACCAGTGGGCATTTAAGTTTTCGAATACAATCTGGTATCCTTCAAGGAGTTTCCGCTGGTTAGGGTAGGCAGTGACGAGCGCTATGGCAATATCCTGCCATAGGATGGTTTTAAGAAGTTCTTTTAGTGTCATAATCATTTTGTTTTTGTTCGACTTTCTATCCTTATAGTATGGGAAAAGTGGAAATGTTACATCGGAAATGAAGATATTTTGTCTTTTTTGAGTAATTTCGCGAGAAAATGCCTAACTTTGAAGCGGAAATACTAAAAACTGAGGGATATGAAGAAAATTCTGTTTATTATCGGTTCGTTAAGGGCGAAATCGTTTAATCGCCAGGTGGCTAATGCGGCCAATCCGATTCAGAAGGGATTGAAGCCATTGTTGACCTTTGATGTTTGGGAGCATGCGTACTATCTGGATTATCAGAACCGTCGTGCTGACCATCTGGCAACTTTGTGGCAAATTGTTGATTGGGAGGCTATTGAAAAGCGTTACAATCCCATCGGGTGGTGAATATCGCAGGACGTACGGCTCCAGGGTGGTCTCGACAGCGGACGTTATTGGAAGAAGAGGGCGTGACGTTTAAGGCTAATGGGCATGTGGATATGGAGAGGCACCTTTGGGAACCGGAAATGATGTAAGAGGTGAGATGGATGATGGAAGAGTATAAATATCTTAATAACCATTGATATGAACATTGGAGACAAGGCGCCCGAGATTCTGGGCAAGGACGAACAGGGACGGGACATCCGTCTGAGTGATTACAAGGGTAGGAAACTGGTGCTCTACTTCTACCCGAAGGACAATACGAGCGGGTGTACTGCTGAGGCTTGCAGTTTGCGTGACCATTACACGGAACTGCAGGGAGCAGGTTATGAAGTGGTGGGCGTGAGCAAGGACTCTGCTGCTTCACATGTGAAGTTTAAGGAGAAGCACAAGTTGCCGTTCCCGTTGATTGCTGATGTCAATCATGACTTGTTGGAGGCCATGGGTGCCTGGGGCGAGAAGTCGATGTATGGCAAGAAGACCATGGGGACTATCCGCACCACCTTTATCATCAATGAGGCGGGTGTCATTGAGCAGATTTTTGCAGGCAAGCAGGTGAAGACTAAGGAGCATGCGGAACAAATTTTGAAACGTTGAACATTGAACATTGAACGTTGAACATTGTGAAAGCACAGGAGATTATCGCGTATTTGGAGTCGTTGCGGAATGAGGAGCAGCGGCGGGTACTCATGGGGTTCTTTAAGACGGGCCCCGGTGAGTATGGCTATGGCGATGAGTTCCTGGGGCTGAAGGTGCCACAGACAAGAGAGGTCGTAAAGGCGGTGGCTAAAGATATTGCGCTTGAGGAAGTGCCTGAGCTGCTGATGAACCGCTGGCATGAGGTGAGGTTGTGTGGACTGCTGATACTTGTGGACAAGTTTGAAAAACAGGCTACGAAACGATTAGAGAATAATGCTGAGGCCATCAGGAAGCGTGATGAGATTGCTCAGATGTACCTGCAGTATGCAGAGCAGGCGAATAACTGGGATCTGGTGGACCTCTCTGTGCATAAAATACTTGGCCATTGGTTGTTGTTACCTTCGAACTTGGGCGACAGGGATTATAAGCTCAAGGTACTAGATGAATTGGCCGCCAGTCCATGTCTCTGGAAGCAACGCATGAGTATGGTCTGTACATGGAAGACCTCGCAAATGGAGGATCCATCTTGGTGTTTGAGGTATGCGGAGATCCACCTGCACCATCCACATGACTTGATGCACAAGGCGGTGGGTTGGATGCTCAGAGAGATGGGGAAACGTGTCTCGATGGATTTGCTACGGGAGTTTCTTCGCCAGCATGCTCACGAGATGCCTCGAACTATGTTGCGCTATGCCATCGAGAAAATGTCTGAGAAGGAGAGGAAGGAGTGGATGAGTGTTCCTGCGGACGGGGTTGTGAGCGATTACGTGGTTAAGACCAATCCCTTTGCCGGTATTTAATTAGGTGGTTAGAATACAGAA
>JAFRPY010000068.1 GCA_017428925.1 Prevotella sp.
CTTCGATAAGACGGGGAAGGATCTGTGGGAACAGGCTCAATCCGTCCTCATCAATCCTGTTGAAGAACGCATCTTCTGTGATGACCTGCTTTCAGATGAACACTACCCTGCATGTGGCATCAATGCCCTGGCACATTATACATGGCTCAACCCTGACCCGGAAAGGATCATCATGATGAACGTCAAACAGCTCCGTGATTTCAGAAAGTCTGGAACCTTGGTAAGTCCTAACGAGTTCGACGGCAACATCATCATTGAGGCATGGAAATACCCGCCTGTCACCAAAATTGGTACGAAAACCGAATGGGTGGACAGGCTATCATTGGCCGTTTCACTTCGTGACAACTATGATGCAAGAGTACAAGGCGAACTTACACGCTTGATTGAACAAACTCTATAGATTATAACTTTTTGCTATTTTCGGAGGTCATGCATCAAACCATTATACATTATTACGAACAAAAACAGCCTTCTTGTTTTTGGGGAATTATATTAAAAATACCCTATTTTCAGCGGAAACATATAGAAAAATACGCTTTTCCGCTGGTTATAGCAACTTTTTTGCTTTATTTGTAGCGGAAATACTAAAATCATGTATCACTATGATTATCGGACGTGAAAATGAAAAACGTGAACTATGCAAGTTACAGGGTTCATCTATGCGGGTAAGACTAAGGGTGTAAAACGCCTACTTTTTCACCACAATATTTTGAGCATAAAATATCAACATTTAACGAAATATTCAAACAAATGAAAGAACAAAAGAACTTATCCTATAGTTTAAGAAAGGTGGAACATCCCTTCAAAAGCAGCTTAAACTCTATATTTTTGCCGATTTTGAGCCTACCTGAGATCTTTTCCATCTTAACAAATGTTAATTACGTTAAAAATGCGATTTTTGAAAATTATTTTGAGCAGTTTTCGCACTTTTCTATCGTTTAACACCTAACTATCTGATAATCAGCGATGTTTATTTCCTGCGTGGGAAAGAAGTCTGCCTAAGCTGGAGCAAAAGCCCTTTGTGTCATTTGTGAAACTCGAAGAACTACTTACATCTATCATTTATTCCACCACCCTTTTCTATTTTGTCATCCTTCCTTGATGTCATCAGACCACCAGAACTGTTTCAGTTCGTGGATGATGTCATCCCAATCCTGCATGGTGAACGAACCTTCACCTATCATCATGATGGTCATGGTGATGTCGTTGTAAGTGCGATAGACATTTGTATCCCTAAACCCATTACGCAAGTAGAAAGCGTGACGACGTTTACGTTGTTCTATGTTCTCACAGACCTGCATCGGACTTTCCATGTCCAGGACACAAGTCTGACCTTTGTATTTTTCAATCAGCAGAGTCAGTATCTGCTGACCATAGCCTTTTCCTCGCAGTTCCTCTCGCACGGCAAAGTACCAAAACCAGTTGACCTTCGGTCTTCCTCCTCCTTGCAAGGCATAGTTGGAGCAAGTTCCGCTCTGCTCTTGCTTTGTTCGTCTGTTGAACTGCTTTCGAGGATAGACGATGGTAAAGCCGATGAAGTCTTCACCATCATAATACGCCGTGAAATCCAACGGCATTTCCCAAATCAGGCGCATCAAGTCGTCCCATGGGATTTGTTCATCAACGGGAAAAGCTGACTCATAAAGCCGACGAATCTGCTCGTCAGCGTTTTCTAATGATATTTGTTTGCTAATCATAATACTCAATTTTCAATTCTTCGCTCACATTGAAATCGTCGTGATAGCCATCGTCATACTTATATATGAGTCTTAATTCTCGATAAGTAGAAGGAACTTTCAAAGATTCCAGCAAATGCCATTTCGGACGGCCAAAGTCGTATGATTCCCTGTCGAGGATGATGCGGTTGGAAACAAAATCAAAAGTATAGTAACCACCGCCAATACATTGATCGCCAGGTTTCAGCAGGTCTCGATGCTGGTTGACCATTCCGAGGCGAAATGTTCCGTCCATGGTGATAATAAACTTGGGTAATGTCATAATTCGTAAACTTCTTCTAATTGAATAATTTTTCGATCCAGTTCCATAATATCGATGAACCCGGAGGCGCGATATACTTCCTTGCCATCAAGCAGAAGTAATACGGTGGGACCAGAATAGACCAAAAACCGACCAGCTATAAGTGGCTCCTCGATGATGTCGGTATAGAAGGTTTCCAATTGAGCGTGACTTTCAGTCATTCGTCCAATTTTATCGAGCATGACGTTGCAGACTCCGCAATCAGGTGCCTTGATATAAAAGAGGCAGAGGCGATGGCCTATGATGGTCTGCTCTATGTCGTTGATGTTCTTCAGATGGTTCATATTGTACATTTTTTATCTCTTGATGGTGTCTATTCCTGCCCGATGTGCCTGATGCATCTGCTGGTCACGAGGAACATGATAAATTCGGCCATCCTTGCGAAATGTGGCTCCTGTCTGTTTGAAGTGGAACGGTACATCAGCCTTGATGCATTGCTCATGGATGCTTAGCACCCAATCATAGTCACATACACGAGCATCACGGCCCGACTCGCCACCGACGGTCACTTGTTCGACGAAGGAGCCAAGGCCATCATGGAAGTCAATGGCTTCCAATAGTGGCTCACAGATGATTGCTTTGTGACGGATGGGTAGTTTTTGGAAAATCGGAAGACGTTCATCCGCTCGCCGCTGGTTCTCTATCGTACAACAGATGGTCACATTATCATAGCCATTGCCCCAATCCTCTGGCAAACATTGAGCGATACGTTCTGGTCGCTTCGTAACCATATAGAAGTGTAGGTCGCTCCGACGGCGAATCATCAGCCAAGCTTCTACACGCCAAGCATCCGCTTCTTCGATGAAAAAAACTGAAGTGAAGCACGTCCACATGAGCGTACCCGAAGGAACCTTCCAGTTACCCTGTCGGTCTCTGCGGATGGGAAGATTGAACGTAGAGGTCTTCGTCACGACATTAGAGTCTTTCTCAAATTCCGCATCGCGCCTGAACACGTAGCAATGCTGACAGCCTTCGCTTTTCTTATGGCAGCCATGCCATAGGTTCCATAACCTGCTCTCGCTCATCCCACTCATCGATAATTTCAATGTAAAAACTAAATGGACGGAAACCGTCATTACAACTAATCATTGCACTCATCGGGTTCTTCATCCAACCATCAAAGAAATTGCCTTCACCTTTGGCAAGCGATTCCACAAATTCGCGCATAGAGCCCCAAGCCGATGGGCACATACCTTCAGGACACTTGCCATCAACGGAAATCCATTGCTGTCCCTCCACTACATCACAAGTATGTTCAATGGGGTTTTCATACTTCGCCATCAAATCCTCATAGACTGTCTGGCGTATGGCTGTGATTCTTACCTTGTTCATTGTATCTCAATTGTTTCTCCCTCTCTGTTAATCTCCCAGAAGGGGATGTTCTTTTCATCTGTAAACTCCTTCATACGCCACGCAGATTGAGCTCCGCTGGCAACGAAGTGCATGGGGACAAACAACCCCACCTTGAAACGCTCGATGAACTGACGGGCACCGAGTGTATAGCCGTTGCCTATGCGTGCATCTACGGGGAACATCACAATATCAAATCCATCTGCGAGTTTGCGTATGTCCTTCAGTTCTCCCAAGAAACGCTTTTCGTGGGCTATCGGGTCGATGTATTCTTCAAACTCCTCGCTATAGATGGTTTGTCCTGGAACGGCATCAGGCAAGAACCGCGCATACCAATTACAAAGGTCTCCGGCATGGAAAATGCGTTTGCCCTCTGTCTCGATTATCCATGATACTCCGCTGTCAGTACTACCCAATGCCTTGACAGATATTCTTTCGTCTGCCCATGATGCACCTTTGACTAACCATGCGTCGGCTTCTTCCTTGGCGGCTCTCCTGTACCTAAGTATATCCTTGCTCAGGATATAGATAATGTTTGATTTTTGTTTCTTCCACTCGAAAATTTCCCTCGTAAAGTGGTCTTCGTGGAAATGGCTGGAGAATACATAGACTGTTTTTCGACTCTGAAGGACGTAATCCATGACATGAGCGGATCCATCCAGAAATCGAATATAAGGATGGCATGTTCTGTTTCAAGCGCAAAACCGCTATGGAATATGTATGTCAGTTTCATTTTTCTGCTGTTCTTGGTTTCTTTGGAAGATGTCTGTCTAAAGTTGTATTCGCTCACTTATGAGTACAGTCCATTTCATACATTCTCGTGTTGTAAATTCAAATTCTGTCCTTGATAATTTTATTATCCAGGATTACCACATTCATCCGCTCCACTTCAATTCGTTCCCATACATGTTCAACCACATATGGTTCGTTGGCAAGATACTCTTCAAGCTGTTCACGGGTTTCAAACTCCATGACAAGCAAGGAACCGATCATCTTGCCCTCTTCATCAAGCATACCACCGGCACATACGACGTGTTTCTTCATCCGTTCCATGTTTTCAAAATGACGAGGACGAACTTCCATCCTATTGGGTAGCTTGCCTTCACCGTCGTAGGCTTTCACTATAAACTGTTTCATCTTTCTTTCAATTTTGAATGTTATTCAATTCTGTATTTAATTACCTTTATTTACTTGCCTAATCTCTATTGTTTTAAAGTCCAACCGTTATCTCCATGATAAATCATCTGGCGGGTCATACCGCCATCGATACAGATATTCTCGCCCGTGATGAAACCAGCCTTTTCGGAGCAGAGATAAAGCACCATGTTGGCAATGTCCAACGGACTGCCCACACGACCGACTGGTTGCTGAATGGCATCAGGACCTTCATAGATCTTATAATTCGTGTCTATCCACCCTGGGGAAATTGAATTGACACGAACTTTACCAGCCAGGCTGACCGCCAAAGCATGAGTCAGTGCGGCAATACCACCCTTGGCAGCCGTATAACTCTCCGTCTGAGGCTGACTCATGCGGTCGCGCGAAGAAGAGATATTCACGATGGCAGCCCCCTCGGCGAAGTGCGGCATAAAGAGTTTCGAGAGGTAGAACGGAGCAGTCACGCCCACACTCATGGCATATTGGAATTCCTCATAACTGCACTCATCGATACCCTTCATCAGCGGAAGGGCATTGTTGATGAGGAAATCCACATGATTGTACTTTCCAATCACTTCTTTGGCAAAGCGCTCCAGTGTTTCCTTGTCGGCTATATCGCCCACAAAGTGGTTGGTTTCGCCGAGTTTGCTCTTGCTCGGCTGCTTATCTATTACACAAATCGTGCCTCCAGCCTTTTGGAACTCTTCTGCGATACACCGTCCTATACCTTGTGCCCCCCCTGTTACGACAGCTACTTTATTCTTGAAATCCATAATTGTTTTTAAACCGTTAAATTGAAATTTATATCATTTATTGATTTCGATTAACTTTTCAAAATATTGGTGCATCCATGCTTCTATATTATCTTCGCGCATATTCCCATCGCCATAGCACCCTGGTAGATGGTCACGCAAAAGGTCTGCGTTTTCTTCCAGATAATAGAACTCCAAAAAGGCTTTGTGATGGTCTGTGTCTATTGCAGCTTGAGTTAATTCTTTAAAGCCTTCTTCAGCTGAAATCATACCGTCGAGAACCTGATGAGCCACCCATAGAGCATATTGATAGAATGCATCATCATTGCTAATGTCCAAATCCAATTCATGAAAAATGGTTTCAATAAGTGATGAAAATTCAAAGGGATTCATATTCATATCCTCACCTGCTAATTGAATGATGCCTGGTGTCTGGAATCCTTTTTCCATCATTTCTATAGCCCACCATTTCCACTCTTTGGAAAACCCTTTCCTGAGCTTGTATAAATACAAGACATTACGTGTACAGGGAACTTCTTGAATAATCGATGACAACCTTCCACTTAACTTAGGGAATTTTTCCACAATATCATCTGAGACTATTGTCTTTTTGTGATATCCAATAATTCCATGAAACATTTCTTTCCAATCCATAGCTGTAAATTCCGATTTATCTGATTATTTTTGCTTTTTGAATGTTTGTCATTTCGGTCCAAAAGTCCGTCCGATCTATTTCTTCAAAACCTTCGTAAGAAATTTCATTGAGGATAGCATCAAGGAGTTGCATTTTTGAAGCCTTCAGTTTCGGGTCAACATCTATTTGATAGGTGATGATGTCCCCAAGAGAACCGACATGAACATTAGTCACAACAATTTTACCGTTTATCAGTTTTATACCGATGGACCTGTTTGAGCCATACTCAGGCTTCACCTTCAGTAGATCCTGATACAGTTGGGAGTCTGCATATTGCTCGGCATCCACCGACATTAAGAGTTCATATAGTGTCATAGCTCCAGATATTTGATGGTCTTTTGTACTTCTGTATCATATACTTTCCGGATTGTATTTGAGTGCATCGGATGGCCAGCCTGTCACATTCCGACCTGTATCAAGCAGACGAATCTGCCTCAGGTCGTCATCAGAGAGGGTGAAGTCGAAGAGGTCGATATTCTCCTGCATTCGCTCTTTGTGGGTGGTCTTGGGAATAATGATGATGCCGTTCTGGATCAGAAACTTCAAAGCCACCTGAGCTGCAGTCTTTCCGTAACGCTCGCCGATAGCCGTGAGTGTGCCATTCTTGAAAATACCATGACGGCCCTCTGCCAACGGGCTCCATGCCTCCAGCGCCACGTCGTAGGACTTCAGGTACTCCAGCATTTTGCGTTGCTGGTAGAGCACATGCGCTTCGCATTGGTTCACCATAGGCACAACCTTGGCACCATTCACAATCTGGGGGAATGTGTTGGGATAGAAGTTCGACACGCCGATGGCACGGAACCGTCCTTTGCGGTAGAGTTCTTCGAGTGTCTGCCACATCACCACAGGATTGCCTACAGGCCAATGCAGAAGCATTAGGTCAACATAGTCTAGCTTGAGTTCACGCATCGAGTGTTCCACTGTACGAAACGTCTGTTCACGGGTGTAACAGGGCTCGCAAATCTTTGTGGTGACGAACAGCTCTTCTCTAACCAAGCCGCAAGATCGCACACCATCACCCACGCCTCGCTCGTTGAAGTACATAGCAGCCGTGTCGATGCTCCGATAACCCACGCTGATGGCATCCTCGACCACCCGTTGGGTCTCGCGCTCCGGAATGTTATACACGCCGAGACCAATCATCGGCATCTCGATGCCGTTATTCAGTTTCTTATATTCCATATCGCTTATGATTTAGTTAGTGGGTGACCATACGAATAGACCTACAGCTGAAGCTAACAGACTAAGCAATTTCAAAAGCTCATCTGTTGGGTTGTAAAGCGTCATGTGGGTGGTGTCACGCTGAAGCGTAAGCAACATTGAGTCTTCTGCCAACGTAACATAAAGACACGCCTCCGTAGGCTTCTCCGACATACAGTCCTTGACCATCTGAAAAATTTTATCTGGTTCTGGGTTCTGTTGCCATCGTTCGGCATCGTGACTGAAAGCCAAGTCGTAGTAGCAGTTCAGTTTCAGCAACACATCAGCATATTGACTGCTTAACCGCTCAACATCGTTCAAGTAGTATTGCTCCACCTTAAAATATTGTCCACCACCATCAGCAGGCACCTGCATGGGCAGGATGTCCATAACGTAGTAAGGCCGTTTAAGAATTTCTTCGATGCTCATAAGGTTTCTGTTCAAGAGTCTTTCTGTTCGCTAAGATAGTTTGCTATTAATCTGTATTATTTTATTTGTTACTCACAATCCTGGCAATCCAGCCGAAGAGCTCATCAAGGGCATAATCACCGCTATGCGGACGATTCCAAGTCAAAAGGAAGTTCATGTCCTTGCCGGCATTCTGAAGCTTCGTGGCAAAGTTGACAGGGACGGGGAAAGCCGTGTCGCGGTCGCGTGCACCATGGCGGATGTACCAATGGGGAGCCACCGTTGTTTTGTCATCACCAATAAAGTTCATGGGATTCAGCAAACGCACGTTCTGGCGAATGGCATCGGTGATGACGGTATTATTTTTCTGAGCCGTATAGTCGGTGAAATTGACGCTATTGCCTGTCCAGTCGCCAAACTCCTCGTTCTCGCCGCTCGCGTTGTTGATGCCCTCAATCAGACTGTCGAAAGCTGGAACGCCTTTCAGAGGCTGAGTGGAAACCACATAGTTGAGATACTTCTGCATGTCAAGGTCGATGATGTATTCGCCTGTACCACGACCACGCATCGGTCGGCCCTGTCTTGGATGGCCGCCTTGCATCTGCGGGCGCATGCCTCCGTTTATCGGAGCCGCAAAGATTCCTCCTGCCGAATTGCTGAACGAGAATCCGATGCTATCGGGAATGTCGGCACCGGCATTCTTGGCTATCTGAGCCGAACGTATAATCTCGTTTTTCAGGTAATCGAGGTAATTATCAGCCGTCAACGGTGATCCGTCGGGCTTCTTCAGATTCAAGCCGTTCACATACGCAGGAAACAATGCCGCAAATTCTTTCGTCATTTGCTTGTGGGTGTCGTCAAGCGCCTGGCGCGAATCGGTCTGCCCATACAGCCATTCGTAAGCCATGTCGGCATGTTCGAGGTCGATGATGGGACAATAGCAGACGCTGGCAAACACATCGTCGCGCTCGTCGGCGGCACCCATTGCCTTCAGTAGTTCGGCATACTCAGGATTGTTGCCCGTGGCCCCCATCAAGGCTGACACGGCTCCTCCAGCACTCGTGCCGTCGGTGATGATGCGCTCGGCATCGCCAGCCATCTGCTTATCGAAATGGCGCAGGTAGCGTATGGCGGCTTTCAGGTCGAGAATGGCTTTCGGCGCACGACCCGTATAGACGGTCTGTCCCCTTTTCACGCCCTTGTGTGCTTTAGCGTATGCTTTGTCAGCAATAATCGTTGAATTGCGCCCGCGAGTGCCGGGAATCACCACGACGTAGCCTTCCTTCAAAGCCCTGCCCGTAGCATCGCCGACTTGGGGCTGGGCGGCAGGCGAAGCCATATAGCCACCTACGTAGGTACGAAGGAAGATAGGAGTCTGCCCTGTTGCTCCATCAGGCACATAGACATTGAGGAACTGATAGGTGGAGTCCTCAACGTTAGTCACGTAGAACAGCCGTTCATAGGCTGTATAGCTGACCGCAGAACCGTCATAGGCGATCATCTTCGATTTCACACCAGCATTGACATCAAACGTCAACGCATTTTGTGCTATTGCACCCACCGAGAGTGTGGCACCCATTAAAATTGTAAACATCTTCTTCATAATTATCCTTGCATGATACCTTTAATCACTTTAGCAGGTACGCCACCCACAATTGTATTTGATTCAACGTCCTTTGTGACCACTGCACCTGCAGCCACCACCGCCCCATCACCAATCGTCACTCCTGCCAATACGGTTGCATTCGCTCCTATCCAGACGTTCTTACCGATGTGGATAGGCGCATAGCTCATACTCTGACGTTTAGCTGGGTCAAGGTCATGGTTGATGGTTGCTAATACGACGTTATGACCGATGAGTGCTCCTTCGTAGATAGTGATGCCACCCTGGTCCTGGAACTTGCAGCCCATGTTGATGAACACGCGTTCACCGACAATGGTGTTCTTGCCACAGTCGGTATGAAACGGTGGGAACATACCAATTGACTTGGGCACCTCACGTCCCCAAAGCTGCTCCAGCAAAGTATGCAATTCTTCGGGTGTGTGGTACTTTCCGTTAATTTCAGCTGTTATCTTCAGGGCCTCCTGCGACAGCTGATGAAACATCATGTGAACATCGGAGCCGCCTATAACAGGCTTACCAGATGCCATGTATTCACGAAACTCTTGTATTGTCATTGTTTATCTGATTATGCTTTATTTCAATTCCTTTGCAGGCCAACCATAGTCTTGATACAAGGTAGCTGCGAGACCCTTTTGCTGAACATACTCTGCAAGACCTTCTGCTCTGAGCTTTTCACGTGCCACGTCGTCGCTATTGATGGTCCGAAAGGCATCGTACTTGTCGCCAAAAATCTTCTTTGCAGATGGAAGGAAACCGGAACCGTCAGCAACTTGGTCGAACGCAGTCACCTCATAGCCCTTTTCCGTTTGCTGCAAGTGCATCAGTCCGGGATGGTCTCCACCAGAGACGCATTTTAAAGTGTCACCAGCCTGATTGTAGTTGAACACCCAGAAGTCGCCCCAGACAAGGATGTCCTCGGTATTACTTTCGTCAACGGCTACAATGTTGCGCAATGGTACGCAATGTTCACCCTGGGCATAATGTCTGCCGATCTCTTCCACCAAGTAGCGGTCGATAGCCGTGAAGTAGGTAATCTCCTGTCCGCCTTCGAGCACCACCTTCTTGTTCTCGTATTTCTTGTCGAGAATGATGATGGAGATGGGCTTGATGCTGTACGTCTGCTTCTCGCCCTTCTTTACCTCGAAGGCATAGAGCAGAGAGTCGCCCTTTTCCTCTACCTTTACGGGATTGACTTCAGTTTCAATGTTTGTTGCAGGCAGGACGATAGCCAGTACAAACTGTTTCGTGAAGTCGATTTCCGTTGGCTTACCATTTTCGTCCATGGTCGTTGCCATTCCGAATAGTTCGTTGAACACCTTTTCTGACGTAATCTTTGGACTTGCCGGCAATCCTTTCGGATTGTTCTTGTAGAAGTAGTTTTTAGCAATCTCAAAGGCTACTTCGTTACTTGCACCGTCACCATCCGAAACGGAAGGATTTGTCTGTTTGTTTCCACATGCTGTCATGAAAAGCAGTAGTACAATTGCTGATAAAAGATTCTTCATCGTATATTCAATTTACTTATTATATTTTTTCCAAGTCATTCTAATATGTGAAATGCCATCGAGCATGAAGACGTCAGACGATTGCTTGAATCCGACACTTTCATAGAATCCTCGGGCATATTCCTGGGCTTCAATATCTATGAGCTTTGCATCGAACTCCTCAATAGCAGCATCGATGGCATGAAGCATGATTTGCTTGCCAAAACCTTTGCCTCGATCGGTTGTGATGACTCGACCAATGGATATCTCTTTCATGTGCGTACCAGCGGGGCAAACACGTGCCAAGGCAACCACATTGTCTTCGACAGTCAGCCATAGATGGATAGATTGCTGATCATCACCGTCCAAATCCTGATATACACAATTCTGCTCCACCACGAACACCTCGCTACGCACTCTTAGGAGTTCGTAGAGTTCATCAACGGTCAGTTGCTTGAACGCTTTCTTATGCAATATCGGCTCGTTATTCATACCCAGTCGAAGTGTTCTTTGCCAGCTCCAACCTCAAAGTGGTATTTGGCTATTCCCAAGTCCATCTGTGTGTAACCAATCATGGAGAAACCTTTTTTGGCTCGCACCTGATGGCGATTATCATTCATGCCCACGTACTCAAATGAAAACTTCTGTTGGTTCACGGCGGTTGGGGCAAGCAGGGCTGCTTCTACTCCTCTCTTAAACCATAAAGGAGTGATCTCACTGGCGTTGCTCACTTGCTCAACGGTCTTGATCTTATGGTTCGAGCCTTGCGTCTCACCATAGCCGATGGCGATGTAAGCTTTGATGACCTCACCTTCGTCAAGTACATACGTATTGGGAATCTTCTTGTAGCTCAATCCCACCCAACAGGTGTTCAAGCCAAGCGTCTGGGCCAAGAGCACCAGATGCTCACCATAGTAACCGATGCGCTCGTCAAGGTCATCAGCCTTCTTACCTGCCATGACCAGATAACTCGTCACATTACGGAACTTGCCGTACTTAGCCAGCGTTCCCAGGAAAGCCTTTGGCTCGTTTTGGATTAGCTGGATGTGAAGACGGCCTATTTGGTTAACTTCGATAATATCCTCCTCCAACCGTCGGCTGACATCATCTGCCAACGGCTCATTCTTGTAAGCCCTCACACTATGTCGGGCTTTGATAGCTTCTTGTAATGTCATATTCTTGGTCGTTTATTTATTGTCTGATGAAATAGACGAATATCTTATTCTCTTTCATCTTTATATTCTCCATCTATTTTCTTCTACATATTGCTGCACCTTCGCTACATGTTTCTTTCTTTGGATTCTCATGTAAGTTCCTGTGTCTCAGCATCGCAACATGGTACTACATATTCTTTGAAAATATGGCACAAAGATACGAATAAGTGAGTGAAAAACCAAATATATTTGAGTTTTTCCGAATGAAAGTAACTTATCTAAATGCACTAAATTATTCTGACAAGCCTGTCAGTGCATTGCGAAATCCTATATGAGAGTCAATTACAGAGAAGAGTATGCTGTCAAAATTGTCCAAAATGAAAAATATCCCATCAAAAGCAGTGACTATCTCAGATTTAATGCTTACTTTTGCCATGTCATAGATAAATCACCGTAGAACGCATGAACGTGGTATATTCACACGAAGAGTGAGTCGATTAAAAACGGCAAGTGCAAATCAATAAGTTAGAATACAATGAACCTAAAAGTGATTGACACAGAGTTTTCCGTCTGCAAGGTTGAGGACTATACGCAGATTGACCTCAACGAAGACTATGTATTTACAGGACATACGGACGAAGAGCATTCTCTTGTGTGTCCTACAACTCTCGTACCAGACAACACCACGGAACACAACGACGGGTGGAAGGCTTTCCGAATCGAGGGAATGCTTGACTTCTCCCTTATTGGAATACTCTCCAGAATCTCTGGTTTGTTGGCGGATAACGCCATCGGAATCTTTGCCATTTCGACGTTCAACACAGATTATATTCTGACTAAAGCAGAAAACTTTGAACGAGCTATCAGATTGCTTCAATCTGCAGGTTATACAATCATATATGGAAAAACATGAACAAAAGAGAATATATACAAAAGAATAAGGACTGGCTTACAGTCAAGTCCAAAGAGGACGGCGTGAAGGCACTCCCCAAGGGAATTTATTATAAAGTACTGAGTGAGGGAAATCTATCAAGCCCCAAACCGTCCATACGTAGTATCATCACCGCTCATTACACGGGCAGAACCATTGACGGCAAACAGTTCGATAGTAGCCGCGGCAGTGTACCTATGGCTTGTCGGCTTTGCGACTTGATAGAAGGTTGGATTATCACCATGCAGCAGATGCATATCGGCGACAAATGGGAGGTTTATATCCCTGCCGAGATGGGCTATGGCAAATTCTCACAGCCCGGTATTCCGGGTGGCTCCACGCTTATATTCGAGATTGAATTGTTAGGCATTGCATAAAACTTGTACGATAGCACATGGAAGTTACGAACCTGTTGACCTTCACCGATCGAAGACAACTGAGGGAATGGTTTGAGCGGAACCACCTTTCGGAAAGATGTTGCTGGGTAGCTTGCAATAGGTCGAAGACGGCGATGTCCGACACGCTTTCATACCTTGAAATCGTTGAGGAATCTCTCTGCTTCGGGTGGATAGACTCCACGTTGAAGAAACTTCCTGACGGAAGGTTGGCTCAGCGGTTGTCACCTCGTAGGAAGGGCAGCCATTGGACGGAACTTAACCGCCAGCGGTGCCATGACCTGGAACGTCGTGGATTGATGACGGAATACGGAAGAATGGCTCTCAAAGAAAATGCAGAATCTAACGATGAGTAAGACGTGGACGATAGATGCTAAGGGTGTGCTGACCATCTGGGAGAAGGCTTTCCACTATTGCCAATCGCTCACCGAGATAGAGTTACCCTCTGAGGTGTGACACATCACCGACGATATGTTTGAGGAAATGTCAGAAATTCAACTCATAAACATCTATTTGGCGGCTATCAACGTGGTCACCTTCTTTATATTTGGGATAGACAAGTGGAAGGCTAAACGCTCCAAATGGCGCATCCCAGAAACTACACTTTTGGGGTTGGCAGTCATTGGCGGCAGCATCGGTGCTTGGCTTGGCATGAAAGTCTGGCACCATAAAACGATGCACAAGAAATTTAAGTATGGTATTCCGATAATACTGCTCGCCCAGATTGCAATCATTCTATTGACCTCTTGCAGAACCAAGCAAACGGTAGAATTATCGGCACCCAAACAGGAACACCAACTTAATCAGGAATATTCACCTAATGTCTTCCTCGTGATGTACGATGCAAAAGTGGGAAAAGAGCCATTACAAAAGGCTATCAAATCATATAAGTGTGAAGTCATTTACGATTATAATATCATCAACGGGATAGCGTTGAAAAAACCAGAAGGTAAGTCACTTGATGAAACGATGCAGTATTTCAAGGAAGTTGAAGGAGTCCTGACTGTGGAATACGACCGCATCAATCACTTGATAGAACCCGTAAAACCAAGATTAGAGATAAAATGAACATAGAGGACTATCGTGAATATTGTCTTTCGTTGGGCGAAGATGTGGAAGAGAAACTACCCTTTACTGCCTTCAAGTATGCTGGAGGGGTATTGGTGTTCTATGTGAATGGCCACATGTTTTCATTCTTCGATTGTGATAACTTCAGCGTAATCACACTCAAATTCCTAAACAACGAGAACCATCAAGTTCACTTAAACCAAAGGCCAAAGACCGAAGGGACAGTCAATGGCAGAGTAGTGTCGAAATTCGACGAGGTCAAATGCCTGCCAGATAGTATTGAAGAACTGAAAGCGCAGTATAATTGCATAGGCAAACCACACAATCTGTCACCAAAGTATTGGATTGGTGTTGATGCGAAAACAACTCCAGACGATCTTCTTCAGGAATTGACAAAACATTCATACGAGATTGTAAAGGCAAAATACAATAAGTATGAGTAATCGGGTACACATGACTTTACCCAAATTGATCATCACCATGTACAAAGTGTTCGTAGCTTTCACGACAACTTCCGCTTGTCCTCCTCCTTGAATACGGTCATGGCGTAACGTGAATAGTCGGCAAACTGATACGTGTTGCAGGCATAAAGTGTCTCGCTATGGCCGATGTTCTCACATAGCTGGTCGGCACAAGAGCCAAGCAATACCGGGTATTTCCAATCCTCCATTGCTTCCTTGCAAGCCTTCGTTGTAGCAATTATGCCTTAATAATTCTCTAAGCGTATAAACAGGTCACCGTAAGATTGTATCTACAAAGAGTTAAGATAATCTATCGAACGGCTTCGAAACATTACTTTTCATATTATCTTAGTATATTGATGATTTGATTGCAAAAATACGGGATAAAATTGAGAATCCGTAAAAAAGGTTGATAAATCAGTAAATCATTTAAGTATTGTTTGCAGATTTCGTCCTACCTTTGCAAACAAAAGAAATAGCAAGGAGCATGAGATACGTCAACACTCCTATACTCGTATAAAATGTGAAAAAGATATGGAATACATCAAATTAGGAAATTCTGACCTCCGTGTGTCGCGCATCTGCTTAGGCTGCATGGGCTTCGGCGATGCCACAATCGGACAACACTCGTGGACGATTGGCGAGGAGCCGACGCGCGAGATTATACGCCGCTCACTCGATCTCGGCGTGAACTTTTTCGATACGGCAATTGCCTATCAGTTGGGAACATCAGAGCAATTTGTGGGGCGTGCCCTTCGCGATATGGCAAAGCGCGAGGACGTAGTAGTGGCTACAAAATTCCTGCCTCGCACGGACGAGGAAATCCAGCAGGGCATCGATGGCCGTCAGCATGTGCTCAATAACATCAACAGCAGTCTTGAGCATCTTGGCATGGATTATGTCGATTTATACATCTACCACATCTGGGACTACAAGACTCCCGCCGAGGAGATTATGGAGGGCATGAACGAGGCTGTGCGCTCGGGAAAGGCTCGCTATATCGGCATCGCCAATGCCTACGCCTATCAGGTGGCGAAGATGAATGCGTTGGCAGAACGGAACGGCTGGACAAAGTTCATCAGCGTGCAGAACCACTACAACCTCATCATGCGCGAGGAAGAGCGTGAGATGTTCCCCTTCTGTCGCGAAGAAAACATCGCCATGACTCCCTATAGTGCGCTTGCATCAGGCAAGTTGGCCAAGCGACCGGGTGAGACCTCGAAGCGTCAGCAAGAAGACTCGTTCATGCACTTCAAGTACGACAGCACCGCCGAGCAGGACAACCGCATCGTGGAGCGCGTGGTTGAACTGGCCGACCGCTACGGCGTGGAGATGACGCAGATGGCGCTGGCATGGCTATTGACGAAGGTGGAATCGCCCATCGTAGGAGCCACCAAGCTCCGTCACATCGAAGGTGCTGTGAAGTCGCTCGACGTTCATCTTTCGGCAGACGACATCCGCTATCTGGAAGAGCCCTACGTGCCGCACAACCTTTCCGGCGTCATGGCCGTGAACAAGCCCGTGATGAACGAGGAGCCTGTTTGGGTGAAGGCAAGTAAGAATAAGTAATAACATCTAAAATACAATACACCAATGAAACAGAACATCGGACAGAAACTGGCACTTTATCCCACGCCAGCCACAGTCGTAGGAACTGTTGGAGAAGAGGGAAAGGTAAACTGGCTCTTGGTTGCGCATGTCGGCATCGTCAGCCACTCGAAACTCTTGTTGAGCGTACACTCGTCGCACCATAGCGTGAAGGCCATTGATGAGACCAAACGACTCTCCGTCAACATCATCGACGAGGCATTTGTCTCAGCTGCCGACTATACTGGCACCGTCAGTGGAGCCAAGATCGACAAGTCAGCCATCTTTCCTTACCATTTGGGAGAGGCTGGTATGCCCGTCATTGAGCAGTCACCGCTCGTAATGGAGTGCGAGGTCATCGACACCTACGAGATCGACGGTTTCAAGAACTACATCTGCACCGTCCTCAATACCTATGTTGAAGAGGATAAGCTCGACGAGAAGGGCAAGCCCGACTATACGAAACTGAAGCCCGTGCTCTTCGAAATGCCCACTTATAAATATCTGCGCACAGGCGACATCATCGGCGACTGCGTGAAGATGGGCAAAGCGTATGGCGAAACATTAAAATAAGGAGTGGCTATGAAGATTTGAAGCCCCTTGATAAGGGGCTGGCCTAAGCCAGGGTTAACTATCACAAGCGTATATTTTGCCCCTTTGGCTTACGCCGCTTCCCCGATTGACGGGGATGCTCAAAGGTGGTACACCTGCCCCACGATTATCAACACCTTCATGGAGGCCTACGACTTTCAGGGCAAGACCGTCATTCCCTTCGCCACATCGGGAGGCAGCAGCATCAAAAAGGCTTGTGCAGACTTGAAAGCCGCCTATCCGAATATGAATTGGAAAGAAGGCAAACTCTTGAATCGTGCTTCAAAGGCAGAATTACAGAAATGGGCAGAAGGTAATCGCTAATATAGTATGAAGAAAATCATATCGCTGGCATTGATCAGCATGATGACTCTGAGTGCCTGCGCAGGAAGTAATTCCGAGTCAGAGGTGAGCATTACGACCGAAACCACCAACGACGGAACAGGCAGCAAGGTGTATTTCACCAAGGAGATTACCCCAGAGTCGCTGGTGAGTATTTACGAAGCGTTGGGTGTATCGGCTGAAGGCAAGCGCGTGGCGGTGAAGATCTCTACGGGCGAGTCGAGCCGCACCAACTATCTTCGCCCGGAGTTCATCAAGAACCTGGTGCAGAAGCTTAATGCCAACATCGTGGAGTGCAACACAGCCTACGGCGGCAGTCGCAGTTCTACGGCGGCACATCGCAGGGTGATAGCCGAACGCGGCTTCAACGACATCGCCACCGTTGACATCATGGACGAAGAGGGCGAGATGAACTTAGCAGTAACCGACACTCGCCACATCAAGCACGACATCGTAGGCTCGCACCTGCGTAACTACGACCTGATGATCAACCTGGCCCACTTCAAGGGTCACGCCATGGGTGGCTTTGGCGGCGTGCTTAAGAATCAGTCCATCGGCATGGCATCAAGCAGCGGCAAACTCTACATCCACTCCGCCGGACGCAGCACCACACGATGGATGAGCGACGACCAGGACGGATTCCTGGAGTCGATGGCAGCAGCCGCTCAGGCCGTGCACAACTACTTCAAGCAGGAAGGCCGCGACATCGTGTACATCAACGTGATGAACAACCTCTCCGTGGATTGCGACTGCGACGGCACGCCAGCCACCCCACAGCTGAAGGACATCGGTATTCTGGCATCCACCGACCCCGTAGCCCTCGACAAAGCCTGTCTCGACCTCGTGTTTAGTCATCAGTCAGTAGCCGGCGACGATGCCTCTCCGCTCATCCGCCGCATAGAGAACTTGCACGGCACTCACACCGTGGAATATGCCGAACAGCTCGGCCTCGGCTCGCAACATTACACGCTCATCGACCTCGACCAGATGACCGGTATCAATAGCGCAAAACAGGAATCCGTTGCACGTTACAATGTTTATTCTCTTGATGGGAAACGACTGCTGTCGAACGCCCCCAGCCTCGAAGGATTGCAGCGAGGCACATACATCGTAAATGGTGAGAAGCGAGTAGTCGAATGAATCGCTTTCCCCACGCAAAAGGTTAAGGAAATCCCCTATCCTATCTATATCAAAGGAGCATCCTATAGTTTTGGTTGCTCCATTTTAGATATTAAAGTAAGAGCGTCGTTATCGTATATTATTTGTTAAAAACGAAAGAAAATATTGGAAAAGATTCCCTTATTTGGGAATTATTTCATACTTTTGCCACGAAATCAGTCGTTGAACTATGCAAATTA
>JAFRPY010000118.1 GCA_017428925.1 Prevotella sp.
CCAAGGGCTTAAAGGGCTTAAAGGGGAGTGAAAGGGGAGAAAAGGGACGAATGCTTTGTGCAACCAGAGGGGTGAGAGGCAGGACTATTGTCCCTTTTATGCCCTTTCACTCCCCTTTATGCCCTTTATACCTTCGACTTGTGAAAGTTGTATATATTTATAAGCCGCAAAGCGTATATGTATGCAAATTCGGGCGCAAAGTTACGAATAATCTTGCAAATATGCAACTATTGATGCAAAAAAAACTTTTTGCCGACCGTATTTCTGTTGCAAGGGGAGGTTTTATGGACAGAAATACGCTTCGCATCTTTTTGAAAAGTTCTTTAAAAGTCCGTTTCGCAGCCCATCTTACAAGGGTGAAATTTTGCGTCATTTCTCAATTATTTGCTTGAAAATAACATCATGAACTTACGGGGTGAATTTTCTTGCGATTTCCTGAACAGTCTTCATAAAAAACTATATCTTTGCAGAGGAATAACTAAAACAAATAGTACAGATGATGAAGAAAATGATGATTTTTAGTCTGTTGTTCCTTGCCGCATCGGTGCAAGCACAGACGGCGAGAAAGTTTACCATCGACCTGACTGAAGACGGAAAGGCACAGATGGTGTGTTTCCTTCCTGAAACCTCATCCGGACAGGCTATCGTAGGTGTTCCCGGCGGTGGCTATTCGATGTTGTCGAACACCCATGAGGGCTATCTGGCCTCCGAGTGGCTCAACAACCAAGGCATCGCCTATTTCGTGGTGAACTACCGACTGCCTGGAGGCGATCGCACGAAGCCTATGGGCGATGTGCAGAAGGGTATAAGGATTGTGCGCGACTCCGCTGCCGTGTGGGGCATCAATCCTCATGATGTGGGAATCATGGGATTTTCTGCAGGCGGTCACCTGGCCTCGGTTATCTCCACCCATTCCGACTTCGCCTCGCGCCCCGACTTCTCCATCCTTTTCTATCCTGTTATCTCGATGGACGAGCGGGTTTCCCATGTGTGGTCGTGTCGTAACTTCCTGGGTGCAGAAGGGCAGAAAGATCCGGAACTCGTGCGCTCCTTCTCTACGCAAAATGCCGTGCGGCGCCACCTTACACCGCCAGCCATCATCATTATGTCGAGCGACGACAATCTGGTGCCGCCCGTCACCAATGGACTGGAGTACTATAAAGCCATGCGCAACGCAGGCAACGAGTGTGCTATGCTGCTCTATCCCACCGGTGGTCACGGCTACGGATTCGGACAGTGGTTCCCCTATCGCGACGAGATGCTTGCCACGCTTGGCAAATGGCTCAAAGCACGCAAGACACCCAAGCCCGACGCCATCAAAGTGGCATGCATCGGCAATAGTATTACTGACGGTCACGGCATCGACCTTGCTGAGCAGAACGGCTATCCGGCACAACTCCAACGCATGCTGGGAGATGGCTATTGGGTGAAGAATTTCGGCGTCAGCGCCCGCACCATGCTCAACAAAGGCGACAACCCCTACATGAAGGAGATGGCTTGGGAAGACGCGCAAGCCTTCAAGCCCGATATCGTGATTATCAAACTGGGCACCAACGACTCAAAACCCCAGAACTGGCAATATAAAGACGAGTTCAAGCAAGATCTCTGCCAGATGATTACAACGCTGCGTCCCGACCTTCTACAGCCAGCCAAGAAAGTCAAGAAGGGAAAAAAGAACAAGGCCGCACCAGCTGTAGCAAAGCCGCAGATATTCCTCTGTACGCCTATTCCCGCCTTGAAGCCATCGTGGAATATCAACGACTCCATCATTGCCAATGGTATCATCCCCATCCAGCAGGAAGTGGCGAAGCAATATGGTCTGCAGGTCATCGACCTCCACACGCTCTTCGGTACAGACCCGGGCAACTTGCAAAACGACGGCATCCATCCCAATGAAAAAGGCGTGCGCCACATGACGCAAATCATCGCCGACGCAGTTAAAGGGGGTGAGTAGTTGGTAACGAGATAGAATTAGACCCCGAAAATGTAGGGACGCGACGTGTCGCTTTATTGGAGTAAGAAATCCTGCCCAAGTAACGCGATGCATTGCGTCCCTGCATTTATTTCAGCTTTGCTGCGCTATCAAAATAGAACAAAACAAAAACGAAATAAGAAAACAATTGGTTTTTCTTTGCCGTTTCAAAGCAAACGGATGTTATTTTATTTTAATGTGAACGATATTTTTGTGTGAATGCTGCTATATTCCGAATAATCTTTGTATATTTGCAGTGAAATAAACGGAAATCCTATGGCTAAGCATCCTTTATGGTCAGACGAATACTGGCTGCTGCTCATGCAGCTGTATTTGAAGAAGCCCGTCGGCGTGAAGGCTCTATATTCGCGTCCGTTGGTGGCATTGGCACTTGAGTTGCACATACCGCCACAGTATCTGTATGAACAGCTGTTCCGCTTGCGCACCATCGACACACCGCGCATGGAGAAGCTCTGGAAAGACTACGGCCGCAATCCGCGCCGTCTGAGCCGGGGCGTGAAGCTGTTGCGTCAGAAGTTGGGCTATGCCGATATGTTCTTCGAGGGCGTAGAGCTCAACGAGACATGGGAGAAGGATTTCTATCCAGTGGAGGGCGTAGAGAACACGACGATAACTCCCGTGATGCTCATCCTCATCCTCGACCAGTACTTCCGCCTCACTCCTCTGACGATGGTCACCGAGACACCCGAGGTGCAGGAATTGGCACGATTGTTGAAGATGAAGCCACGCGAGGTTGTCGATATCATGGAGATATACCAGTTCTGCGACCCCTGCCTGAACCGTAGCGACTTCCTGACGAGCCCGTTGCTCGACCCCTGTTTCCAAATCTGGAAGCGCTTTGGCAACGACAGCCCACAGAAGCTGGCTGCGCTGGCCGCACAGCTGAAGGAATACTTCAAGTAGGCGTTGGGTCCGGGCGCAAACGAATCACAACAAAAAGAAATCGTGGCACAAGGAAACATACAAGAACAACAACTTGAGCAGCGACAGCAGCAACGCCTCACGCAGCAGCAAATGCAAGTGGTGCGCCTGCTGGAGATGCCGCTGGCGGAGTTCGAGGACAGCATCCGCATGGAGCTCGACGACAACCCTGCCTTGGAGAGCAGCACCGATCCTGCTGATATGGCAGACGGGTCGGACTATGGCGATGCAGCCGAGGGCGGCGTTGCGCCGGATGACTTTGCTGAGGCCTCTGAGCGCCAAGACCGCGAGGATGCACTCGAGATGGCATTGGAGGGTATTGGTCGTGATGACGAGATGCCCACGCCTTACGGCAACACGACCTATCAGGCTGCCGACAATGAGGAGATGGTGTTTGGCAATACAACATCGTTCTACGACAAGCTGAAGGAGCAGATGGGTGAGTTGGAACTCACCGAGCAGGAGCAGCTCGTCATGGAATACCTCATCGGTTCGCTCGATGGCGATGGATATCTTCGCAAGAGCCTCGACAGCATCAGCGACGACCTCTACATCCATCAGCACATGGACCTCAGCGAGGAAGCCATCGAGCAGGTGCTCGAGAAACTGCAGACCTTCGACCCTGCTGGCATCGGCGCCCGTACGCTGCAGGAGTGCCTGCTGCTGCAGATTGCCCGCAAAGAGGCTGATGGCAACGAAAAGGCCCCATTGCTGCGACGCGTGGTAGCCGACTACTACCCGGAGTTCATCAAGAAGCACTGGCATAAGATTCAGGATGCCCTGCATCTGAGCGACGTACAACTGGAGAGCCTGAAGGCTGAGGTGCGCAAGCTCAATCCGAAGCCGGGCGCCTCGTTGGGTGAGGCCATGGGCCGCAATCTGCAACAGATTACTCCTGACTTCATCGTCGACACGGCTGACGATGGATCGGTTTCCTTCTACATCAATCGTGGGCAGGTGCCTGAGCTGGTGGTGTCGCCGTCGTTTGCCGATATGGTGGATGCCTATAAGAACAACCGCGAGGGCATGAGCCGGCAGGAGAAGGAAGCTCTGCTCTATGCTAAGCAGAAAGTGGAGCGGGCACAGGGATTCATCGATGCCGTGAAACAGCGCCGCCACACGCTATATGTCACGATGAAGGCCATCATCGACTGGCAACACCGCTATTTCCAGGAAGGCGATGAGGCTGAGTTGAAGCCGATGATTCTGAAAGACATCGCCGACCGGACGGGTCTCGACATATCAACCATCTCGCGTGTCTCGAACATGAAGTATGCTCAGACGCGTTGGGGAACATTCCCCCTTCGCCATTTCTTCAGTGATGGAATGGTCACGCAGGATGGCGAGGAGCTCTCCACCCGTAAGGTGAAAGTGGCATTGCGCGAGCTCATTGCCAAGGAAGACAAGAAGAAGCCCATGAGCGACGAGGCACTCACCGCCCAGCTGAAGACCGAAGGATATCCCGTGGCTCGGCGCACGGTAGCAAAATACCGTGAGCAGATGGGAATCCCAGTGGCTCGTCTGCGCAAAGGATAACAGTTTAGAAGCATAGAGACAACATTGTGAAAGAGAAGCATATCATACTTAGTGCACGCATCATTAGCTTGGTGTTCACGCCGTTCTATCTGCCATTGGTGGGACTGGCGGCACTCTTCATGTTCAGTTATCTAGGCATGCTGGAGTGGAACTACAAGGCAATCGTGCTGCTTATCGTGTATCTCTTCACGGTCCTCCTTCCTACGCTGCTCATCCGCTTCTATCGTCGCTTTCAGGGCTGGAGCCTCATTGATCTGGGTGTTCGTGAGCGACGTATGGTGCCTTACATCATCTCTATCGTGTGTTATTTCACGTGCTACTATGTGTTGAGCAGTCAGCATGTGCCCTACATCATCGGTGGGGTGTTGCTGGTGGCATTGGCCATACAGGTTGTCTGTGCGCTGATCAACGTGTGGTGGAAGATTTCCACGCATACCGCTGCCATCGGCGGCATTGCCGGAGCCTTGGTGGCATTCTCTGGTAAGTTCTCCTATAACCCCGTGTGGTGGCTTTGCTTGGTCATCCTCGTGGCAGGACTGGTGGGTACGGCTCGCATGATTCTCCGCCAGCACACCCTAGCTCAAGTGGTGGCAGGCTTCGCGGTAGGCTTCGTGAGCGCCTTCTATCTCATCATGAGATTCTAAGTGTCGCTGCGCGACGGTTCAAGGTTCAAAAGTTCAATGCGCCTGCGGCGCTGTTCAAAAGGTTCAAAATTGTAAATCATAAATATAAGATGTCTCCAATTGTAAGTATTATCATGGGCAGCACAAGTGACCTGCCCGTTATGGAAAAAGCTTGTAAGTTTCTCGACGATATGCAAGTACCGTTCGAGGTAAATGCACTCTCGGCTCATCGCACACCTGATGCAGTTGAGCAGTTTGCGAAAGATGCCCACGAGCGTGGCATTCGTGTCATCATCGCTGGTGCAGGTATGGCGGCAGCCCTGCCTGGCGTCATCGCTGCACAAACCACTCTGCCCGTTATCGGCGTACCCATCAAAGGCATGCTCGACGGTCTTGATGCGATGCTGAGCATCATCCAGATGCCGCCGGGAATCCCTGTGGCAACAGTGGGCATTAATGGTGCCATGAATGCTGCCATCCTCGCTGTCGAGATGCTGGCCCTTGCCGATGAGGCTGTTGCCGAACGGCTTGCCGCCTACAAGGCTACGCTTGGTCAGAAGATTGAAAAGGCCAACCGCGATTTGGCAGAAGTGAAATACATGTTCAAGACAAACTAACTGATGAGCTATCAACGCCGCTATACTACTGTTGCCCATGTGGGACCTGTTGCCATTGGTGGCGACAACCCCATTCGCATTCAGTCGATGACCACCACGAACACCAACGATACGGAAGCTTGCGTGGCGCAGGCGAAGCGTATCATTGCTGCCGGTGGTGAACTCGTCCGATTGACCACACAAGGCACCCGCGAGGCCGAGAATATGCGCAACATCTCGCAAGCGCTGAAGGAACAGGGCATCATGACACCACTCGTGGCCGACGTGCACTTCAACGCCCGCGTGGCCGATGTTGCTGCGCAGTATTGCGAGAAGGTTCGCATCAATCCGGGCAATTATGTCGACCCTGCACGAACGTTCCGTCATCTGGAGTACACCGATGAGGAATATCAGTCGGAACTGCAGAAGATTGATGCCCGGCTGGTGCCGTTCATCAATATCTGCAAGCAACACCACACGGCCGTAAGAATAGGAGTGAACCACGGTTCGCTCTCCGACCGTATCATGTCACGTTACGGCGACACGCCTGCCGGCATCGTTGAGAGTTGCATGGAGTTCCTGCGCATCTTCCGCCGTGAGGACTTTACGGATGTGGTCATCTCCATCAAGGCAAGCAATACGGTGGTGATGGTACAATCGGTGCGGCTGCTCGTCGAGGCAATGGACCGCGAAGACATGCACTACCCGTTGCATCTCGGTGTGACTGAGGCTGGCGAGGGCGAGGACGGACGCATCAAGAGTGCTGTGGGCATCGGAGCATTGCTCACGGAAGGTATCGGCGATACGATTCGCGTGTCGCTCTCCGAGGAGCCTGAATGTGAGATTCCTGTTGCCCGACAGCTGGTAGACCTCATCCCTGAGTGTGCGCGCCTGCGCAGCGAAGCGGAGGCCGCCATCAGCGACGACACCATCCGTCTTCAGCTGGATGCTGCGAACGTGGAGCAACTGCAACTCAAGGCAGCAATGGCCGTTGGGGCCTTGCTCATCGACCGCAAGGCAACAAAACTGGTTATCACGTCGCCGCTCTTGACTGAGGAGCAGGCTGTGATGCTGGCTGACGCTATCCTGCAGGCCGCCCGCATCAAGTTTACGAAGACCGAGTACATCTCCTGTCCGGGCTGTGGACGCACGCTCTACAATCTGCAAGACACCATCCGTCGCATCAAGGCTGCCACCGCTCATCTCGTGGGCCTGAAGATTGGCATCATGGGCTGTATCGTGAACGGCCCAGGCGAGATGGCTGATGCCGACTACGGTTATGTAGGAGCGGGTCCTGGCCGCATCTCGCTCTATCGGCAGAAGGAGTGCGTGGAGAAGAACATTCCTGAGGCAGAGGCTGTAGAGAAACTCTTGCAATTGATAGAAGAAGATAGAACCAATAACTCCAAGGAAGCCTAAAGAACCTAGGAAGCTCTAGGAAATCCTAGGAAATCCTAGGAACTCCTAGGAAACCCTAGAAAATCCTAGAAACTCCTTGAAAAAAGTTACAACGATGGTACCTTCTCCCTATTCCCCCAACCCCAACCGTTACGACCGCAGCGATGAAATCTTTCGCCGCTGTGGACGTTCAGGTGTTTTGCTGCCGAAGGTGTCGCTGGGATTCTGGCACAACTTCGGAGGCATCGACCCCTATGAGCGCAGTCGCCAGATCACACACTATGCCTTCGATCATGGTGTCACCCACTTCGACCTGGCAAACAACTACGGTCCTCCCTACGGGTCAGCTGAAGAGACCTTCGGCCGACTGATGGACGACGACTTCCGCCCCTTCCGCGATGAACTGTTCATCTCCTCGAAGGCCGGCTACGACATGTGGCCTGGACCCTATGGCAACTGGGGCTCGCGCAAGTATCTCATGGCATCGCTCGACCAGTCGCTCCGACGCATGCACCTCGACTACGTAGACCTCTTCTACAGTCATCGCTACGACCCGGAGACACCTCTCGACGAGACGTTGCAAACATTGGTCGACATCGTGCGTGCAGGAAAAGCCCTCTACGTGGGAATTTCGCGCTGGCCACTGGAGGCTTTGAAGTTTGCCGATCAGTATCTGCGTGAACACGACGTGCCGCTGCTCATCTATCAGGGACGCCTGAACATGCTCGACCGCGAACCCATCGACGATGGTGTGCTGCAGTATTGTCACGAACATGGCATCGGCTTCATCTCGTTCTCGCCACTGGCGCAAGGCTTGCTCACCGACCGTTATCTCTCGGGTGATGTGCCGACCAACTCGCGAATGTCGAAGGGCCAGTTCCTGAAAGCTGAGATGCTCACCCCGGAACTGCTCGGACAGCTGCGACAGTGGAACGAAGAAGCGGGCGCGCAGGGTCGTTCGCTTGCCGAACATGCCCTGCGCTGGATTCTCGACCAGCAAGGCATTACCTCGGTGTTGGTAGGAGCCAGCAGCGTAGGTCAGTTGGAGCGCAACCTGCAGGCAATGTATTAAAACGGAATCAGTCAGTCGAGCCCATGCGTGATGCTTTCCTGCTACTTGCATGCCTGATGAGTGGTTTGCTCTGTGCTCAAACCGTCAAGCCACTCGACGATGCGAAACTCAAGCGGCAACAGTTTGAGTTCCGCAAGAATATGCCAGCCTATGCAGAACAGCTCGTGGCCGACCTGACCTTTCCGATGGCCTGGGGAAACAGCACGACGACCGACTTCAACGAGTGGCGGCAGCTGGCTCGCGAGAAGGTGTTCGAATGTATGCTCACACCGCCTCCGCCGTCCGACGCTCCGGCAAAACCTCTCGAGCTGCCTGGTGACTTTGAGCAGCGAGAAGGCTATCGGGCTTATCGGCTGAGTCTGCCGCTATCGCGCTACTACGATGTCCCGGCCCTGCTGCTTGTGCCCGATGGAGAAGGACCGTTTCCCGCAGTGAATGTGCTGCACGACCACGGAGCTCATCTCTTCATCGGCAAGGAGAAGATGATTCGCCCGCTGGCCACCGACGACTCGCAGGTGCGTGCTGATGCCGACGCGTGGGTGGCGAGCCTCTACGAAGGACAGTACTTGGGCGACTTCTTGGCGAAGCACGGCTACGTTGTGCTCTCCACCGATGCTCCCCTTTGGGGCGAGCGCGGGCGTGAGGAGGGTGTCGACCGCAAGGCTTATGATGTCATTGCAGGCAATATGATGATGTATGGTGTCGACCTCTGTGGCTATATGCACTACGACGACATTCATGCCACCGATTTCCTGGCCGCCCTGCCCCAGGTCGACAGTTTGCGCATAGGCTGTGCCGGCTGTTCCATGGGAGCCTATCGGGCTTGGATGCTCTCGGCGTTGAGCGACCGCATCCGCTGTGGTGCCGCCATCTGCTGGATGAACACCGCCGACCACCAGCTCACCCTTCGTCACGGGCGTGGCGAGAACGGCGGCTTTGCCAACTGCCTGCCTGGTCTGCGTCGCTGGTTGGATTATCCCCATGTGGCCTCGCTGGCTTGTCCGAAGCCGATGCTTTTCATCAATGGACGACAAGACAAGTTGTTCCCAGTGGAAGGCGTGGAGAAGGCCTTTGGCGTGATGCACGACGTATGGAAAAGTCAGTTGGCCGACAGCCAGTTGGAAACGGAACTATGGGACATTCCGCATAGCTGTGGCTTGGAAGCCCAGCAACGCATCCTGGAGTTTCTCGACAAGACATTGAAACGAAAATAAAGTATCTCTCGAAAGTTGATGGAAGCGAATATGAGAAAAACGTTAGTCATCCTCCTGCTATGTGTGTATAGCCTTGCCTCTTGGGCACAGAAGCGTGAGCACATCAATCCTGAAGACCGGAAGGTCATGATGGATTCGCCCACCTATGTGCCAATGGTGAAAGTGGGTAAGGCGCTTGTCGACGGCGATAGCATTCAGTACATGGAGATGAACAACGTGTATGTGTATCCGCAGCCCACTTTCAAGGACGAGAAGCAGCGCCAGCAATATAACCGCCTTGTTTACAACGTGAAGAAGGTGTTGCCCATTGCGAAGGAATGTCACGATATCATCATCGAGACCTACGAATACTTGCAGACGCTGCCCGACAAGAAGGCCCGCGACGAACACTTGAAACTGGTTGAGGAAGATATCAAGCGCACCTATACGCCACGCATGAAGAAGCTCACCTATTCGCAAGGAAAGCTGCTCATCAAACTCGTCGACCGTGAGTGCAACAGCACTTCCTACGGACTCATCCAGGCCATTCTCGGTCCGGTGAAGGCAGGCTTCTATCAGGCCTTCGCCTGGCTCTATGGTGCCAGTTTGAAGAAGCAATACGATCCCAAAGGAAAAGACCGCCTCACCGAACGCGTTGTACGTATGGTGGAAAGCGGTCAGTTATAATGATAGCCTTTCTTCGCTCGACGCGAAGCGGAGAAAGAACCTTTCTCAACAAGGCCGCAGGCCCTCTTAACCTTTCTGAACCTTTCTTAACCCTTCTGAACTTGGCCGAAGGCCTTCTGAACCTTTCTCAACAAGGCCGCAGGCCCTCTTAACCCTTCTCAACTTGGCCGCAGGCCCTCCCTTACTCTTCCGTCCACAACACTTGGATGACAGTCTGTCCGACGGCCTTCAGCGTGTTGCGATCAATGTGCTGCATGTCGTCGGCGAGTGTGTGCCATGTGGGGCCGAACGAGCTCTGGGCGCAGTCAGGATAGTAGGGGATGATGTCGATGGTTGCAATCTTTGCTATTTGGTTCAAAGGCACGTGGTCGTCGGTGATCTGGCCTCCTTCCTTCTTCGGGAAGAAGCTACCATAGCCGGCCTGTCGTGCTGCACGCCACACCTTCTTCACGATGGCCGATGCGTACTGCAGCGATATCTGCTCCTGATAGAACTGAGCACCCTGGCCGCCCACCATATCGAGTAAGATGCCGTAGCGGGCCTCGTAGCCTTCAGGCAGGTTGCGCGAGAAATACTGCGCGCCCAGCGCCCACGACTCGAAACTGTTGGTCTGGTCCTCAGCCCATTGTGGAGTACCCCAGTCCTCAGCATCGAGGCACACGAAGTCGACACCAATCGGGCTTGGCAACTCGTTGGTCTGCAGCAGGCGGGCAATCTCCATCATCACGGCCACACCCGAGGCAGCATCGTTGGCTGCGAGAATGGGTTTGTGCCAGTTGGCCTCGTCGGGATCGTTGTCGGCCCACGGGCGGCTGTCCCAGTGCGCACAGAGCATGATGCGCGTGGTGAGTTCCGGACGATATTGCGCCATGATGTTCGTCGATTTCAGCGTAGTTCCATCGTAGCCCTTCAGGTCGGCATGCTGCTGTCTGACCTTGCAGCCATACTTCCTGAACTGTTCCACAATCCATTCGCGACACTTCTCGTGTCCTTCCGTATTCATGGCACGTGGTCCGAAGTCGCACTGCGCCTGACAGAAGGCGTAGGCCGAGTCGGCATCGAAGGCCGGCCCCACGGGGTTTGTCTTCTCCAGTTCATCCACGTCCTCGGTCTTGGGGCTGGTGAGTGCTTTAATGGTACTCCATCCGTAAGCGATGGCGGCAATGAGCAAGGCTGCCATGCCGATTCTGATCATATTCTTTTTCATTTTTAGGATTATTATTTTTCCGACGTCATATCGCGATGCCGATAAAACGTGATAATCAACTTTGTCTCGGCCGTTCTTAACCTCTCAGCTTCTGCACCTCAGTCATGACACGAAGCCAGTTGCCGCCCCATATTTTGCGAATGTCGCGTTCGCTATACTTGCGGCGCAGCAGTTGCAACGTGAAGTTGATGAGTTCCGACGAATCGGCAATACCGCTTACGCCCCCGTCGCCGTCGAAGTCGGTGCCAAGGCCTACGTGGTCGATGCCCATCACCTCGATAGCATGTTCCAGGTGGCTGATGGCGTCGAGGATGCTGGCTTCGCCGTGTTGACGCAGGAATCCGCCGTAGAGGGTGGTGTGGGCCACACCGCCTCTAGCTGCCAAAGCGCGCAGCTGGTCGTCGGTGAGGTTGCGCGGGTGGTCGCAAAGGGCGCGGCAGTTGCTATGACTGCACACGATGGGAGTCTCGCTGATTTGCAGGGCGTCGTAGAAGCTCTTCTCGGCAGCATGACTCAGGTCGACCATGATTCCCTGGTGGTTCATCTCGCGGATGACCTGCTCGCCAAACTGGCTGACGCCGTCGTGGGTGTTGCAGCCTCGTGCTGAGTCGCAGATGTCGTTGTCGCCGTTGTGGCAGAGCGTGATGTAGACGACGCCGCGTTGGGCAAACCGCTTCACGTTAGCGAGGTCGTGCTCCAGAGCCAGACCGTTCTCGATGGCAAACATAATGGACTTGCGGCCTTGGCGCTTATCGGCATAGAGGTCGGCAGGCGTGCGGGCGATACTGATGTATCGGCTGTTGTTGGCCACGATGCTTTCTATCTGGTCGAAGATGCCGTTGGCGTAGGCGTAAGGAGTGGTGGTGATGGTCTTGTCGGTGATGCCAGCAAACGACGACGACTGCTGCAGCGTGGCTGAGAACGTGTCGCCCATCTTCGGCTGTGGCAGATAGGCTGCCATGATGACAGCATCCTGATGGCCCTCTGTCATCTTATGAAGGTCGACGAGGATGCGCTTGTCGCGCTGTTCGAAGTGGATGCCCTGCGGGAAGAACATCGGTGTGTCGCAGTGGGTGTCGAGGGTGATGATACGACTATGCAACTGCTTGGCTACGTGGAAGTTATTACCTTGTGCCACAAGCCATTGGAAGAGTGGCAGACCGGCTTCTTCCATCCATTCCGGATGCCACTGAACACCCATGATCATCTTGTGTTCGGCACTCTCTATCGCCTCAATCACACCGTCGGGAGCGGTAGCGGTGACCGTGAAAAGCTTACCGGGGTCGTCGACGGCCTGGTGGTGGAACGAGTTCACGTAGAGCACGCCGGCACTTTCATTGCCTTCTTCCTGCTTCTTCCCAACGGCTTTCTTCTCTACAGGTATAAGCTGGTCGCGATAAATCTCGCTGAGTATGGAGTTGGGTTCCACTTTCACGCTGTGCGTGACCTCCTGTCGGTCGGCATCCTGCGAGTGCTTGATGGGCACGATGTCGGGCTTTGCGTCATGCTTCTTGCTCTTGGCGGCTTGCTCCTTGATCTTCGCCTCTTGCACCTGGGAAAGGTCTTGTGCCACATGACCGCCCAGCGCCATTGCCAACGTCTGTATGCCCCGACAAATGCCTAGCATCGGGATTTGTCGGTTGTAGGCCAGCCGGGTGATGAGCAACTCCGGCAGGTCGCGGCTCGCATTCACGTGATGCAGCCCCGCTGCAGGCTCTTCGCCCGCCCACAACGGGTTGTAGTCGGCGCCGCCGGTGAGTAGCAGGGCGTCGATGTTCTCAAGGGTGTTCACGATGACGTCCTTATCGGCCACGGGAGGAATGATCACCGGTGTGCCGCCCGCATCCACGATTTGCTGGTAGTAGCGGTCGCGCAGCGTTGCATCGATGCCTTCGTAGTTCGCCGTGATGCCTACGATGGGTCGCGGGTTTCCTTCAGGAAACTTGCTGTATATCTCGTCGAGATAACTATTCAGATGAAATGATTTCATGATGTGTTTTATCGTTAGTGAAGGTATTCGTGAAAGGCGCCGTTAGTCAACGTCGTCGTCTGCCGAGATGGGAATCTCGCGCTTGATGCTCTGCTCTAGCGAGATGAGCGTCTCCGTCGACACCACGCCAGGGATGGTCTGCAGCTTGTTGTTCAGCAAGTCCATGAGCTGCTCGTTGTCGCGGGCATACAGTTTCACAAGCATCGTGTAGCCGCCCGTTGTGAAGTGGCACTCCACCACTTCGGGAATCGTCTTCAGACGTTTCACCACATCCTTATACATGCTGCCACGCTCCAGGTTCAGTCCCACATACGTGCAGGTGGCATAGCCCAGGCTCTTCGGGTTCACGGTGTATCCGCTGCCGGTGATGACCCCCTCTTCGATGAGGCGTTGTACACGTTGGTGGATGGCGGCTCGCGAGACGCCGCACTCGGCAGCGACATCCTTGAACGGGATGCGTGCGTTTACGGAAATAATACTAAGTATTTTCTTGTCGAGTTTGTCAATTGTATCCATGATTACTTGTATTTTCAAAAGCGAAAGCAAAAGTAACCATTTTCTTCGATATAAACAACAAAATGCGCGAATATTTTGAAATATCCGCGCATTTTGTTATGAAAATCGTCAAAAAACGATACTTCTCATTACTTCTTCCTGACAGAACGCTTCACGGGAGCCTTCACGCTTCTAAGACCCTTGGGAAGCTCAACCTTCGTTTCGGGCTTCACGTCCTTGCTGGCCTCGATGCCCATGAGCTCAACGGTGAAGATCAGGGCCGAGAAAGGCTTGATGTTACCAGCCTGGCGCTCGCCGTAGGCCAGTTCCTGCGGGATGTAGAGCTCCCACTTCGAACCTACCGGCATGAGCTGCAGAGCCTCCGTCCAACCCTTGATGACCTGGTCGCAGCGGAACTTCGACGTCGGCGGGTTGCGCTTGTAAGAGCTGTCGAAGACGGTGCCGTCGATCATCTTACCTTCGTACTTCACCTCGACAGTCTGGTCCTTCAGCGGCTTCTCGCCTTCACCCATCGTGATGACCTTGTACTGCAGACCGCTAGGCAGCGTCACCACGCCTTCCTTCTTGGCATTCTCAGCCATCCAGTCGACGTTCTTCTGCTTGTACTCCTGGGCCACCTGCTCCTTCACCTGCTTGTTGGTGTGGTCGAAGAAACTCAGGGCGGCGGTATCGGTATAGATGCTGTTGTCGCGCATCAGCGCAGCCACGAATCCTTTGTAGAACAGGTCGTCGGCAATCACCTTGTCGCTACCCTCGAAGTCGGCCTTCATGCTGGGGAGGATGCGCTGGTTAGCCATCTGTGCAATCTGCACACCAGCCTGATAGGCTGCATAGACGGGATCGCCCTTGTGCTCTGTGGCAGCGGTGAATCCCTTCACGAAGTCGGCCATGTAGGCGGTGTCTACCTTCAGCTGCTGCACCAGATAGGGGATGAGTCCGTTGGTGGCAGTCTTACCGGCAGCATAGCTCAGCGAGTCGTTGAAGGTGGCGAGCACCACGGGCTCTTCGGCCGGTGCCTCTACCACCTGCTCGGTCTCGGCTTTTTTCTTCTTGTCTTTCTTCTTGCCTGCAGTAGCGGTGCTGAACGAAGCGCTGAGCACCACGGCTGCAGTAAGCAAAATAATCTTTTTCATTTGTTCAATGTTGAGTGTTTAGTGTTTAGTGAACAGGCACATCATAACCTATTACCTTATTCACTATTACCTATTCACTAAATTGTTTACTTGATGCCCTGCAGCTCAATCTTGAAGATCAGAGCAGAGAAAGGCTTGATCTGTCCGGCCTGACGCTCGCCGTAAGCCAGCTCCTGCGGGATGTAGACTTCCCAAGTAGAACCAACAGGCATGTGAACGAGAGCCTCGGTGAAGCCCTTGATCACCTGGTTAGCACGAAGGTCGACGGGCTGACCCTTCTCGAACGAGCTGTCGAACACCTTACCGTCGATGGTCTTGCCCTCGTAGTGCACCTTCACCATCGAGGTGTCCTTCGGCATCGGGCCGTTACCAACCTTCAGCACCTTGTACTGCAGACCGCTGGGCAGCGTCTTCACGCCTTCCTTCTTAGCGTTGGCAGCGAGGAACTTCTCACCAGCCTCCTTGTTCGGACCAAACTCCTTCATGGCAGTCTGAGTCTTGATCTCCTGCATCTTAGCCTGAGCAACAGTCTGAGCCTGCTCCATTGTCATCTTCTGGTCCTTACCAGTAGTACCGGCCACGAAACCAGCCATGAAGTTCTTCAGCGAGATGGTCTTCGTCGAATCCTCACCGAATGCCTCGCGGTTGATGCCCACGACCATCTGGTTCGAAATCTGCTGACCAATCTGGATACCTGCATAGTAGGCAGCCTTCTTCTTGTCGTCGCCGGCGTTAGCACCGTCGTTCAGACCCTTGATGAAGTCGTTCATGTAAGTAGTGTCGATGCTCAGACGCTCCACGAGATACTCCTTCAGACCCTGGCTCTGAGCCTGTCCGATGGCATAGCTCATCGTGTCGATGTCGTTCTTCAGACTTGCTTTCGGAGTTCCATTTCCGCAGGACATAAAGATGCCGGCTGCAATAGCCATCATGGCTACAATTGTCAGTTTTTTCATTGTTTTGTTTTTGTTTTTGATATTGTTGTTTGTATTGTCAATTCTCTTTTTTTTGATTCTAGAAAGTCTAGGATCCTCTAGAGATTCTAGATGCTCTAGACGTTCTAGATATTCTAGATATTCTAGACAACCTCCAGGAGCTCCACGTCGAACACCAGAGCAGCGAAGGGAGGAATGCTACCACCGGCACCACGCTCGCCGTAGCCCAGCTGGTAGGGGATGAAGAAGCGATACTTCGCACCCTCCTGCATGAGCTGAAGACCCTCGGTCCAACCGGCAATGACGCCGTTCAGCGGGAATGTGGCGGGCTCGCCGCGCTGGATGCTGCTGTCGAAGAGCGTACCGTCGATGAGCATGCCCTCATAGTGGCAACGCACGCTGTCGGTGGCCTTTGGCTTCTTACCGTTGCCCTCGCGCAGCACCTGATACTGCAGTCCGCTAGGCAGGGTGATTACGCCTTCCTTCTTGGCATTCTCGGCGAGATACTTCTCGCCCTCAGCCTTCAGCACCTGGTGCTTAGCGGCGGCGGCAGCGCGCTGCTTCTTCTCCTGAGCCTGGAAGAAATCCTGTACTATCTGCTGGGCCTCACGGTTGTCGATGGCGAGCTCACGCCCGGCGATGACGTCCTTGATGGCCTGTGCAAAATCATCAATGTTCAGTTCCTGGGCACCCATATCGCTCAGCTGACGGCCGATGCCGAGACCCAGTGCATAACTTACTTTATCCATCTTTCTCTCTTAATTTTATAATGTGTACGTACAAAAATCGTGCAAAGTTACGCATTTTTTCTTTCACGCCAATTTTTTTTCATGAAATTTCATATTATTTTGTAGAATATTAAGGTTCGCGACCCGTGATGTAGCGATTTATGCGCAACACTCTGCGTAAAAATATCATGGTTTCTGCTGCTATGACGATTTTTTTTTGTAATTTTGACACCACAATTAAACTATTCGACGATGAAAACCAAATTCACACTCCTGGTCTGCCTGCTCGCATGGAGCATTGGGGCCCTCGCGCAGCAACAACTGCCGTATCAGAATCCATCGCTCTCGAGCGAAGAACGTGCTCGCGACCTCTGCCAGCGACTCACGCTGGAAGAGAAGGCGAAAATCATGATGGACGTCTCGCCAGCCATCCAGCGGCTGGGCATCCCGGCCTTCCAGTGGTGGAACGAAACGCTGCATGGCGTCGCCCGCAACGGCACAGCAACGGTGTTCCCCATCACCATGAGCATGGCTGCGTCGTGGGACGATGCGTTGGTGCGCCGAGCCTTCAGCATCGCCAGCGATGAGGCTCGTGCCAAAAACATGGTGGCGAAGCGGGCAGGGAAGATGCAGCGCTATCAGGGGTTGTCGTTCTGGACGCCTAACATCAACATCTTCCGTGACCCACGCTGGGGACGCGGACAGGAGACCTACGGCGAAGACCCGTTCCTCACGGCACAGATGGGACTGGCCGTTGTGCGCGGTCTGCAGGAGGGCGATGCCGACGACTTCTTCTCGCGCAACAATGTTGGTGGCGGGAAATACATGAAGACGCTGGCCTGTGCAAAGCACTTCGCCATTCATAGCGGACCGGAGTGGAACCGCCATCAGTTCAACGTGGAGGACCTTCCCGCCCGCGACCTCTGGGAGACCTACCTGCCCGCCTTCAAGGCACTGGTGCAGGAGGGCCATGTGGCCGAGGTGATGTGTGCCTATCAGCGCTGGGACGGCCAGCCGTGCTGTGGCAACACCCGTCTGCTGCAGCAGATTCTGCGCGACGAGTGGGGCTACCAGGGGCTGGTGGTGAGTGACTGCTGGGCCGTCAACGACTTCTGGGAGAAGGGCCGTCACGGCTACTCCGCCAACGCCCACGAGGCATCGGCAAAGGCTGTGCTGGCAGGTACCGATGTGGAGTGCGGACAGAACTACAAGACGCTGCCCGAGGCGGTGGCAGCAGGCGAGATCACCGAGGAACAAATCGATGTGAGTGTGCGCCGACTGCTGAAGGCTCGCTTCGACCTTGGCGACTTCGATAGCGACGAAATGGTGCCTTGGTCGAGCATTCCCGAGAGCATCATCGGCTGCAAGGAGCATAAGAAGACCGCCCTGGAGATTGCCCGCGAGGGTATGGTATTGCTCAAGAACGATGCCATCCTGCCGCTGAAGAAAGACATGCGCGTGGTGGTGCTTGGTGCCAATGCCGTCGACTCCACGATGATGTGGGGCAACTACAACGGCTATCCCACGCACACCGTCACCATCCTCGAGGGCATTCGCCAGAAAGCCGCGCAGACGCGCTTCGTGAAGGGTTGCGGACTGACTCGCAACATCGCCGAGGAGAGTCTCTTCGGTGAGATGACGACGCCCGACGGACTGCAGGGCATGCGTGTCACCTATTGGAATAACACCCAGCAGGAAGGCGCTCCCGTCACCAATGGCTACCACACGCAAGGCGTCGTGAAGGACAACGGCGGTGCAACGGTGTTCGCACCGGGTGTGTCGCTTGAGAACTTCAGTGCACGCTATGAGGCCACGCTTACTCCGCGCGAGAGCGGAAAGGCTCTCTTCTCCCTCACCGGCGACGACGGCTATCGCGTCATCATCGATGGCGACACGCTGACGAAGCGCTGGGAGGTGTGTCACCACCTGACCACCTTCGCCCGCGAGCTGCAACTCGAGGCCGGCCGCGCCTACAAGGTGCAGATCGACTATGTGCAGTTCAACGGCGTCGCACACCTCGACTTCGACCTCGTGCGTCGCAGCCCGCTCTCCGTCGACGAAGTCCTGAAGCAGACCGCCGATGCCGACGTAGTGGTGTTCGTGGGTGGCATCTCGCCACGCCTCGAAGGCGAGGAGATGCGCGTCAGCGAAGAGGGATTCCGTGGAGGCGACCGCACCAGCATCGACCTGCCGCGGGCTCAGCGTGAAGTGCTTGAGGCCCTCCATAAGGCAGGACGCCACGTGGTGTTCGTCAACTGCTCGGGCTCGGCCATCGGACTGGAACGCGAGAGCCAGTGGGCCGATGCCATCCTGCAGGCGTGGTATCCCGGCGAGCAGGGCGGCACAGCCGTTGCCGATGTGCTCTTCGGCGACTACAATCCTTCCGGCCGCCTGCCCATCACGTTCTACAAGAGCGTCAGCCAGCTGCCCGACTTCCTCGACTATCGTATGCGCGGGCGTACCTATCGTTATTTCACGGGCGACGCACAGTATCCCTTCGGCCACGGACTCAGCTACACCACGTTCCGTTATGGCCGTCCGAAGTATAAGAACGGCCAGCTCACCGTCGCCGTCACCAACACCGGAGAGCGCGCTGGCACGGAGGTGGTGCAGGTCTACATGCGCGATCTCGCCGATGCTGACGGACCGCTGAAGAGCCTGCGTGCCTACCAGCGTGTACAGCTGGCTCCGGGCGAGACGCGACAGGTGGTCATCGACCTGCCCCGCGAGCGCTTCGAGGGCTGGGATGTAAGCACCAACACCATCCGCGTCGTTCCCGGCCGCCATGAACTCATGGTGGGTGGCAGCAGCGCCGACAACCAGCTCCAGCGCCTCACGGTAAAGGTGAAATAGCCGTCGGTAGCCATCCGGAAATTCTTGGATGATTCACCATAACGGAAATGAAACAGAAATAATTCGGAAGAAACGGAAATTGAGGTTGTTTTTCTGTTTGTGTCACGAAATCTTTCAGCAAGCACAGAACGGAACCTCCCCTAAATTTCCGTTATTTCCGTTTGTTTCCGTTGTTTTCCGTTATAAATGATGATGAGGAAGTCAGCATAGGGCATTTTCAAATAGTTCTTGAATGATTCACCATAACGGAAATGAAACAGAAATAATTCGGAAAAAACGGAAATTGAGGTTGTTTTTTCTGTTTGTGTCATGAAATCTTTCAGAAAGCACAGAACGGAACCACCCCCCAAAATTTCCGTTATTTCCGTTTGTTTCCGTTATTTTCCGTTATAAATGATGATGAGGAAGTTAGCACAGTTGCAGGATAAAAAAGTATTTAGTAACTACAAAAAGACCAGACAACGTGACAATTTGTCACATATTTGTCGTGAATTCAGCAGTGGCGTGTCAGTTGGCACGCCATTTGTTGTAAATTTGTCGTAAGCCTTCGATGTGTGAAGGCGGAAAACGAAAAATATTAAAAACAAAAATAAAAAAAGTACTATTATGGGAAAGATTATTGGAATTGACTTAGGAACTACCAACAGCTGCGTTGCCGTTTTCGAGGGCAACGAGCCAGTAGTAATCGCCAACAGCGAGGGTAAGCGCACAACCCCCTCCGTGATTGGCTTTGTGAAGGATGGTGAGCGCAAGGTCGGCGACCCCGCTAAGCGTCAGGCCATCACGAACCCGAAGAACACCGTGTACTCCATCAAGCGTTTCATGGGTGAGACCTATGAGCAGGCCCGCAAGGAGGCCGAGCGCGTGCCGTACACAGTGGTCAACGAAAACGGCTATCCGCGTGTCGACATCAACGGACGCAAGTACACCCCGCAGGAAATCTCGGCCATGATTCTGCAGAAGATGAAGAAGACCGCCGAGGACTACCTCGGACAGGAGGTCACCGATGCTGTCATCACCGTGCCTGCCTACTTCTCCGACTCACAGCGCCAGGCCACGAAGGAGGCCGGTCAGATTGCCGGTCTGAACGTGCAGCGCATCGTCAACGAGCCTACCGCAGCCGCTCTGGCCTATGGCGTCGACAAGGCAAACAAGGATATGAAGATCGCAGTGTTCGACCTCGGTGGCGGTACGTTCGATATCTCCATCCTCGAGTTCGGCGGCGGCGTGTTCGAGGTGCTCTCCACCAATGGTGACACCCACCTCGGTGGCGACGACTTCGACCAGGTCATCATCGACTGGCTGGTGAACGGCTTCAAGGCCGACGAGGGCATCGACCTCTCGAAGGACCCGATGGCCATGCAGCGTCTGAAGGAAGCTGCCGAGAAGGCAAAGATCGAGCTCTCCTCCTCCACCACCACCGAAATCAACCTGCCGTACATCTCTGCTGAAGGCGGCGTGCCCAAGCACCTCGTGAAGACCCTCACACGTGCTCAGTTCGAACAGCTCGCACACTCGCTCATCCAGGCTTGCCTCGTGCCCTGCCAGAATGCAGTCCGCGACGCTAAGCTCTCCACTAGCGACATCGACGAGGTCATCCTCGTGGGCGGCTCCAGCCGTATCCCCGCTGTGCAGACCCTCGTGAAGAACTACTTCGGCAAGGAGCCTTCGAAGGGCGTGAACCCCGATGAGGTGGTGGCCGTAGGTGCCAGCATCCAGGGCGCTATCCTCAACAAGGAAGGCGGCGTAGGCGACATCGTGCTTCTCGACGTGACCCCGCTGACGCTCGGTATCGAGACCCTCGGCGGTGTGATGACGAAGCTCATCGACGCCAACTCCACGATTCCTTGCAAGAAGTCCGAGACCTTCTCCACGGCCGTCGACAACCAGACCGCAGTCACCATCCACGTGCTGCAGGGCGAGCGCCCGATGGCTGCACAGAACAAGTCCATCGGACAGTTCAACCTCGAAGGCATTGCCCCCGCACGTCGTGGCGTTCCTCAGATCGAGGTCACCATCGACATCGACGCCAACGGTATTCTGAACGTGTCGGCAAAGGACAAGGCCACCGGTAAGGAGCAGGCCATCCGCATCGAGGCTTCCTCCGGTCTGAGCGAGGACGAAATCAACCGCATGAAGGCTGAGGCCGAGCAGTTCGCAGAGGCCGATAAGAAGGAGCGCGAGCGCGTCGACAAGCTCAACCAGGCCGACTCGCTGATCTTCTCCACCGAGACCTTCCTCAACGAGAACGGCGACAAGATTCCTGCCGACCAGCGTCCCGCCATCGACAGCGCCCTCCAGCAGCTGAAGGACGCCCACAAGGCCGCCGACGTCACTGCCATCGACAACGCCATCAACAACCTCAACCAGGTCATGCAGGCCGCCTCTGCCCAGATGTACAGCCAGGCAGGTGGTGCACAGCCCGGTGGCGCAGGCTTCAACGGTGCCCAGGGCGGTTCCGGCTTCCAGGGTGGACAGCAAACCCAGTCCAACCCCAACGACGACGTCCAGGATGCCGACTTCGAGGAGGTGAAGTAAGGCTGATAAACAGTAATAAGCAATAATAAGAAAATCGGTGTAACTCATTGAGCTGCACCGATTTTTATTTTAGTTAAACTTTGTATATTTGGTTCTATTTTCGGATTTTTATCGTAAATTTGCACCAAATCGTTCACGCGACACTTTAGTCGGTGATGTTCAACAAACGAATAATACACCTTATTATATAATAGTATGGCTCAGGCAAAATACGAGATTCGAAGGAAATGTCCTATCTGTGGTGCTGTATTCCAGATACGCACCATCGACTCTGTGTATTGTTCAAAGCAATGCTCAGATGTTGCCTACAAGAGGAAAAAGGACAGAGAGGCTAAAGAAGCAAAGTATGAACGGATGGCTAAGGAGATTCCAGACATCAGAGAGTTTCTTTCTGTTCAGGAGGCCGTTGCCGTTTATTGCGTTGAACGTGACACATTGTATCGTGAGATTCGCAAGGGCAAGATCCCTGCTGTCAACCTTGGCACAAAGCAGCTGAGGTTGAACCGTGCAGACCTTGAACAGCGTTACCCAAGAAGGAAGAAGGTGAGGAAGGCGGCTAAAAAGCCAATAGCCAAAACTTACAATATGGAACCAGAGAATTGCTATACCATCGGCGAAATCTCTAAGAAGTTCAGAATTCATGATTCATCCGTATGGGCTCACATCCGCAAGTTCTCTATCCCTACCCGACAGATAGGTAACTATGTTTACGCTCCAAAATCAGAAATCGACAAACTCTATAAATCTATCAAGTTATGAAGACTCCAATGAAGCGCACGGTATTCAAGGTAATACTCCGCAAATCCGAATACAAAAAGCAGTGGTCATTGCTCATTGAAAGTTTTCCTGTCTTTGAGCCAGGCAGAGACAAACCACTTCGCAAGCATGAACCACTTGGTCGCTATATCACGACTCCCATCTTTGACAAGAATAGTTCTGGAAGAACTCTACCTGATGGGAAAGCCTACTATCGTCCCAAGCGTGATGCCAATGGAATCATCATGTGCCGCTCACAAAAGGATCAAGAGGCTTGCATCTTTGCTGACAAGGTTCGTGACCTTCGTCAGCATGAATACGATAATCAGTCTTTGTACACAGACTCGGAGGCAGAACAAGCAGCACAAAACGAAAGGTCAAAGTGCGACTTCATCAAGTACTTTGAAGAGCTAAAGGACAAACGTCACAAGAACAGTTCCAAGTCAATTCAAGTGAACTGGAAAAGAGAACTGGCATTGATGAAGCTATACACTGGAGGGAAACCTCTTCTATTCAGTAGCATTGACGTGAACCTCATCGAAGACTACAAGGATTACCTTATCAACGCGCCCCAAGGTGGCAGTAAGACAGGAACCATATCTGCCAATACCGCATCCACCTATTTCTCGATATTCAAGGCAGGACTTCATCAAGCCTTCATTGATGGCTACTTGACCATAGACCTTGCAGCCAAGGTTAAGAACATATACTACGAGGAAAGCCAACGCGAGTATCTGACACTGGAAGAACTTAACCAACTGGCAGCTACACCATGTGATAGCGAAATCCTCAAGAGAGCAGCCTTGTTTTCTGCCTTGACAGGATTGCGCCATAGTGACATCAAACAACTGAAGTGGCGCGATATTGTGAAAGACAAGGAACATTACCAACTACATTTTACCCAACAGAAAACCAAGGGTGTAGAGTATATGCCAATTTCTGACCAAGCCTTTTCCTTATGTGGTGAACGTGGCGATGCAGACCGACTTGTATTTGAAGGGCTACAAGACCCATCATGGATTAACCGACCTGTGAAACGATGGATAGAAGCCTCGGGTATCACCAAGCACATCACCTTTCACTGCTTTCGCCATACCTATGCTACCTTGCAGTTGACTAATGGTACGGACATCTATACAGTCAGCAAGATGCTCGGCCATAAGAAGGTAACAACAACTCAAATCTATGCCAAGATAGTTGACGCAAAGAAGGATGCTGCCGCTGATGCCATCCAAATCACCCTCACTGACGACATGATTGGAACTCCCATCGACTCCAAGAAAGAATAGTTCGTATTCCGCTACCATAGGTCTAAGCATACAGTAACTTTAACGTCGTTTACATCCATAGCCATTTACGTTCATACGTGAGTGGCTTTTGTGTATTTGGTCTTTTGATGTCAATTTCGTTATGATAGGGATATGATACCAATCATAACGATGCCATAATAAAATTATTTTTCAACTTTATTATTTTTTATTATCGCTGATTATCAGCATGATACAGACAAGATGAGACCATGCCGAGTATGTTCCTTTTATGCCTCGAATCATACCGAAATCACCATTGCTTTTCACGATACTTTTGCAGTCGCTTTCTTCCCAAAGAGAGTGACTGTAGCATAAGCTGCAGCCAACTTAAAACATCATTTATATGTGTACAACAGTACCATCATTCGATGCAATGCCGCAGCTTATGGCAAGCATTTTAGAAAAGTTGGAGACGCTTGAACAGAAGTTCGACGCCCTGCAGTCAAACAACAATGTAGAGACCGATGCCTGGTTCTCGCTGCAAGATCTTTGCAATTACCTCCCTAACCATCCAGCCGAACAAACGGTTTACGGCTGGACGAGTAATCGCACCATTCCCTTCCACAAGAATGGAAAGAGCATCATCTTCCGTAAGTCAGAAATCGACAACTGGCTAATGCAGACCACTCGTAAGTCTGTCAATGACATTTACGATGAAGCACGTGCGTATGTAGCTAATAATCCCAAAGGCAGAAAGGAGGTGACACGCAACCATGTATAACCCCCTTTTTATCTATGAGGACTTTTTCGGAGTCAAAGAGGGAGAACCGCTATCTTTTTCCTTCTTCCGAAAACCCATCCGCAACACGGAGCCACTGCGCTGCATCGGCATTCCTGACATCTACCGCTACATCGTTGGCCCGTATGCAAAGAAGCAAACAGAAATGTTGCGCTCCATCACGGACAAAGACCAGGCACGGAAGTACAAAGCTGAGAACTTCGACTTCTGCACATTCTCTGGAATCTTCCATACTCGAAACAAGGACGGCCTGTTGCAGCAGTCCGATCTGATTTGTATCGACTTCGACCATGTGGCCGACATTCCTTCGTTGCATGAGAAACTGCTCAATGACCCTTGCTTTGAGACAGAACTCCTTTTTCGCTCTCCTTCAGGCGATGGGTTGAAATGGATAATCCAAGTATTCCGCAAAGGATGGGAGCATAGCCGTTTCTTCAATGCAGTGTTCAACTATCTCGTAGCCAATGGCTATCCTGAGCCAGACAAATCTGGCAGTGATGTTTCTCGCTCCTGTTTCATTCCATATGACCCAGAAGCTTTTATTAACCCTAAGTATAACAATGTTAAAGATGAAAACTTTTTCACCAGAAGATTGGGAGAATGTCCCTTCTAACTCAGAGAACAGCAACACAAGCAATACACAGTCTGCATACTCCAGTACAAGCGAAGACACCCAAGCCAAAGTCGAGCGTATCGTATCTCTTATCGAACAGAAGGGAATAGATATTACGAATGGCTATGCCAACTGGATGAAGGTTGGGTTTGCTCTTACCAGTGAGTTCCAAGAGGCAGGAAGAGGATTCTTCCACCGTGTTAGTCGGCAGAATGCAGAGTATAATACGAGTGATACAGACAAGCAATTTAACAAATGCTTGGCTGCACATGGAGATGGTATAACTATCGCCACATTTTTTCAGATGGCGAAAGATGCTGGTATTGACATTTCTAATCCCAAAGAAATCCAAGAGCCTGTCGTTGGAACTTTGGATATTTGGACTTCTGGTTCTGGCAACCAAATATCCAAAAAACCAAATATCCAGCCTATCGAAGTGGACTCCAAATGGATTTTGGATGAAGAATCCCTTCCACATTTCCCTGCCTTCATATACGACATGCTTCCACCTTTTCTAAAGGAAGTGGTGGGCAACTGCATCTCCGAAGATGACCGAGACATGATGCTGATGGGCACATTGACTTGCATCTCAGCCACGCTCCACAATGTAGTCGGTGAATACAATTACGATGATTGGTACCCTATGCTATACTTCTTTGTTATGGCCGATGCCGGTATGGGCAAAGGCTCGCTGAAATATTGTCGCGAGATTGTAGCTCCCATCCATAACGAACTGCGTGAAGCTTCCGAGCGGCTGATGAGAGAATATAAGGAGAGTAAAAGCGAGTTCAAGTCTGGCGAGAAAGATACTCCAATGTCGATGAAGCACCACACCGTCGCACACTCTTCATTCCTACCAACAGTAGTGCAGCATCCGTTATACAACAGTTGGACAACAACGATGGCATAGGTCTGATATTCGATACGGAATGTGATACGCTGAGTGCCATACTGAAATCGGAGTATGGTGACTACAGCACCATTATCCGCAAGAGCTATCATCATGAACCTATCGACCTAAGCCGCAGAAAGGATGACGAATATCGTGTCATTGAGAGACCGATGCTTGCCATCTGTCTTTCTGGAACGCCTGGACAGCTCTACACTTTGACACCTCAGGCTGAGGATGGCACCTTCTCACGTATCACCTGTTATCACATGCCATTCAAGACAGAGTTCCGTGATGTCCTTGTCGAGAGTGTCAACCACAATTCTGACAACTACACTTTGCGTGAGAGATTCTTCCAGTTAGGTAAGCTATACAAGCAACGTCGCGAGTCATTCTTCCGTGGTGGCAGTTACCGCATTGTCATTCCCCAAGAATACTGCAAGGTATTCAATGAGCATTTCAGACAGATGAATCAAGAGGTAGTCGATGACATCTCGCATGATATGCAGAGTGTGGTACGCCGTCTGGCCTTCACTGTGTTTCGCATTATGATGGTACTGACCTCTATCAGGTTCATGGACAAAACGCCCAATCCTTCTGCACTGACTCCAAAGGACGGTAGCCGGATCTTGTTGCGATGCTCAAAAGATGATTTCGATATTGCTATGGCAGTGGGCGATGTACTCATCTACCATACTGTCTATTGCTATGCCCATCTGCCACAGAGCAAGGTCACTACTAATGGGCAGGGGGAGATTGTCACGAAGAAAGTAAAGATGGCGCAGCTGTTAGCTGCTCTGCCAGACACATTTGACAGAGAGATCTATCGGGCTATGTCCAAGAAGCAAGGCTATCCTGAGAGTACCACGGCCAAGTGGATCAATGACTACATCCGTCAAGGCCATCTGGAACATACCAGTCAAAACTGCTATCGGAAATTGTGACAATGGAGGTGCCTCGTCCCGTGTGGTATGACGGACTTTTGTAAAAGTCCTAAACATAATAGGGACTTTTAGATTCACTGGCTATCGCCGCTCACTTAAAAAGTCCTCCTATTATGCTCAGGCACCGCCCGAGACCTGGCATGCTCCACTTAAAGACATTATAAACAATGTATAACCCTTAAACAAAAGTTTTCAATGGAAATGAACATACCACGCGCCTCTATCCACGTTGGCGCAGACAAGAAATCGTTCTCAGCCCAGATGGGTAACGAGGCAGAGCGTAGAGGCTGGGACGAGAAACGTTATCACTCCAAGAATGCTGAGACGGAGAAGAACAACCATTACAACTTCTCACGCAAGCATCTCAACTTTGAAATCACCAAGGGGCGCAAGGTCATACCCCTTGGCTCCAATCCTATTCCACTCCATCAACGCCTCCAGCAGCGTCACGAAGAATTGGGCTTCAAACCATACATGGATGCCAATCATCCCGACCAGATAGCGAAGAACAGTCCAAACGGGTTAGTGAACATCATCTTTGGTGGTGACCACGAAGTGATGAAACGACTGGCCTTTGGCGAACAACAGATAGACACCTCAGACCCATACGCTGACAATAGCCACATCAAGCTGATGCCAGCTATCTATGAGTGGGCAAAGGACTCCTATCAGTTCTGCTGCAGTATGTGGGGTGAGGAAAACATCATTGGCTTCGACGTGCATTGTGATGAGACTGGTGTTCATGCTCATGCCTTGACCGTTCCTGTAGAGCAGGTCAAGAAGCGTGGACGTATCGGCAGTCAGTATGTCAACAAGGACAATCCCGACAAGGTCCTGTCAACGAAAGAGTGGAAGGCTTTGCCCAAGGAGGAACGCGGCAACTACATCAAGACTGAGTCAGCAAAAGGTGTGGTAGAGCGTGTATCGTATGCCAAGGTATGGGGCGAGACGGTCAAAGACAAGTCCGGGTATCTCTCTGACCTCCACACAAAGTACTATAATGAGGTGGGCAAGAAGTATGGTTTGGAACGAGGCATCCCATACCAAGAACTCTCCGAGGAGGAGAAAAGGGAACGCAGACACAAGAGCAAGGTTGTGTTGGAAGCTGAACGACAGGCGAAACAGGCCATAGCAGAGGCAGAAAAACTGAAAGCGGAGATTGAAGCAGAAGCATCTATTGCTACTCAACAGAAAGAGGAAGCTCAGAAGGAACTGAAGACTGCTCAATCTGGCTTCCTTGCAAAGATCTTCCAGCCAGGCAAGTACAAGAAGGAGGAAACTGCAAAACTCAAAGAGTCGTATGATGCTGGTGTCAAGGAAACCATCGGCAGCTTTATCAAAGCAACGGGGCTGAAATGGAAAAGTGAACCAACCGCCGAGTCCTTGGGACGACAATACCGCATGTCATGGGACACGAACAAGAACCTTTCCAATGACTTGAAGAACAAGGAAGGAATCATCTCATCAAAGGATGTCGAAATCCGAGGACTTCGCGCTAAAGTAACCACCCTAACAGAAGAAGTGAACGGACTCAAATATCGCTTGACACTCATCGATGAGAACGCCGTAGAGCGACTGCGTAATGCCAAGAAAGCCGAAACTTCTCGTGCCGACAAAGCTGAGAGTGAACTGCACTCGCTTCGGTCGACGTACCAAAACCTCCTGGGAAAGTGGAATGCCCTTTGGAATGAGCCAGAGTACAGCGAGGCAGCAAGGAAGGTAAAGGAGCGCAAAGAGCACGAGGCTCGACTTGCTGCAGAGAAACAAAACCGATACCAGAACATACTCAATCGTTTCATCGCAGAAGGACGCGCTGCCCTCAGAGCATTCGCTCTTTCAAATAGAACGAACTTCAACGACAAAGAGGCTACATCCATCTACTACGGTATCATGGCTGTTGCCCATAAGATGAAATTGAGCCTTGGTACAAAGGAAGGTATTACCTCGGCCGTCAACAATTTTCTTAGTGGTATGTCGTGGCGTGAGTGCTCAAAATTCAATGTAGAGTGCGTCACTAGCTGGACACATCTATTTGCAGAACAGGATGTGACCTACGAGCCATCTATCATAGACAACTTTATCTCTTTCGTTGATTATATGTCATGTAGTGCAGAAACCTACACTTCCCTTGGAGGCTCCAATGGCTGTGCAGATCAGCTCACCAATTGGGACGGTACGAAGAAACTTGGCCTCGGCTCACCAACAAAGAAGAAAGGTCAGTCTTATTGAAGCGATTAAAGTAACTCAGTTGGAGCGACTTGCAGGCATAATTTGCTGCAAATCGCTCCCAAGTGTTAAAATGCAACAAAAAAGCAAAGAATTACAGGAGTGTTTGATGGGATTCCGATATTTATTATTATCTTTGTAGTCAAAATCTGACAATTCAAATTTCAAACAGCCCTAAAGCTAACATTTAACGTCTTATGGGAACAAAAGAGGCCAAGTATGATTTCATAGGAGAGTTCTATCAAGGTATTGCTATCGTTATGAAAAACGACACATTTGGTGCTATTATGGTTGGAGGTAATGAGATAATTCCTCCAATATATAAAGCCTTAAGTGCTTTTGAAAATGGTATAGCCACTGCAAAATATGAAACCTTTGAACACAGAATAGAAGAAAGAACAATAAATCTGTCAAAACAAATTCAAGTTGATTGTGGTAAAGAGACTCTTTTCTTACCGAATATTTACGACTGGGGACATAATTATGTGGGAGAAATATGTATCGTTGAAAAAGATGGTGACATAGGTGTTATTGACAAGGAGGGAGGCATCATAGTTGCATTAGGTTCATATAAATATGTTGTCATCATTAATGAACGTATAATAAAAGTTGCAGGAGAGTCTATTGAATCAGAGTTGCGAGTGTTGGGACATATTAATTTTGACACTATGGTTTCAGATGATAAAGAAAAAATAGTTAAAATGAAAAGCTATACTAAATGGGGGCTTTTAGACAATAAAGGAACACCCGTAATACCATGTATTTATGATGGCATAGACCCATATGATTCGTATTTGAAAATACGCAAAGAAAATCTTTATGGAATAGTTTCTGCGGAAGGAGTTCCAATAGCACCTTGCATTTATGATAAAATTGAACTATTTTGTTCTTTTATCAAAGCTTACAAAAATGACAAGTTCGAAGTATTCAATAATCTCGGGAAAAAAATAATCGAAATAGGTCAGTATGAATATGCAGAGCTTGGAAATAGGTGTTTAGTTGTTGTCGCAAAAGGGAAAAAGAACGCCGCTTATTCCACTACACGTAATCTTTATACTAATTGGGGAGTTTTAGATTTCAATGGAGAAGAAGTAGCTTATTGTGGCTATTCTGCTGTATCTATTGAAAGGGGAGAATATATTCTTGCTTGCCAAACAATACCCATAGATGATATATACAATGGTCGTGAATTAGAAGACGAAGATGATAGAAATTATTACAATTGGGTAAAAAGTTCTGAAAACAATTACAACTTTGGATTGTGGGAAATAATCAATAAAGAAGGCGATATTATAATAGATGACATAGAGGGGAGTGAGGAAGATGCAAGAATGGCTCTTGATTGTTATCTTAAAAAATCAGGATCAGATGATACGGAATGCTATGATATTAGTTATTCTAAATATGGTGGCTATAATAGTTGGGATGATGATGCCATTAACGAAGCTTTTGAAGGGAATCCTGAATTAACTTGGAATGTTGATTAAAATTAAAAAACATATGCAGGAAGAAAATTTCGATTTTGAAGAATACGAAAAGACATTAAAGTCTAAGCCTGATTATATTTTAGATCAGTGCTATGATATGATAATGCATATTTCAGAAGATAGTATCATCAGTCTCTACACAAGTTTTGATAACTTTTTGTTTCAAGATATTGATTACGGAAAAGTTATATCCATAATGCCGAAGTGGGTAGCAGATACGGGTATAAGTCCAGAAAGTGCATGTGACAAAGATTCTTTTGAGAAATTGAAATCAACTTTCTCACATCCTTATCTTAATAGGTTCATATACTATTATGATGTGTGGAGCTTAATTGCTGCGGTACAAGATAGATTGCAAGCAGTCGAATACTTTATGCGAGATTTTTATTCTTCGATACCATGCTTCTTGAAATATGATAAAAAGAAATACACATCATGCATTAGGGTTGGAGGTATAAGCAGTACTAATGCATTTGTTTCTTTGAATAGCATCTTTGTGTCTCTTGCATCTGTGTTTGATTTGTTGAGTAAAATAGCAGTTGAACAATACAAGTTTGGTCAATATGATTTTTCTAAGTACAAAAAGATGAAAAGCGAGAGTGTCCTCTATAATTATACTTATAATGATATTAATCCAACGTTGAAAGGAAAGGGGGGTCTGTTTTCCGCTCCACTATGTGTTCGGAAAATCCTTACATTTCGAAATGAATATATCCACAACGGCCCTTGGGATTTGAGATGCAGTATATACGAAACATGTATTGAAGATAATCCAGCTGACATAATTGTGTATAGTCCTGATATGGATGAATATGGGAATTTCGTCACTTCAGGTTCTCGTGACAAGTTTTATTCGCAGGGCAATATGATAAACATCCAACTCCCTCATTTAGTAATGGACACTCTTGATGTTATCCAAAAAACTATTGATGAGATTGTGGTGTTGTATTCACAGGAAACGACAAGAACAGAAGATGAAAATCTTACAAAGGAATGCATCGATGAGATAACTATGTACTACGAATCGTTAAAGAATGATACTTGTCAATTATTAACACCTAAAAAATAATATATGGCTAAATATAATTCTATATTGTCAGATGACAAAATTCAAAAAGTTTTCGATAAACTACAAACGCTTAATGCTGATTTTATCAGTTTTGGCGATTTCTTTTTTGGATGTTGTATAGTTAGTTTTAAACAAAAAGCTGGAGATATTTACAAATCTGGTTCTGTCTTAGTTGACGAAAATGGTGAAATAATGTCTATAAAGATTAAAGGGAAAACTTATGATGGTTTTGATAGCATTGAACCAGGAAAAGAAGGATCATCATTATTGCAGCTAGGTCATATTACAGATTCTGACGGCAATAAGACACAATACTTACATTACGCCATTGACATTCATGAAGAAAGGCGTGATAAGCCATATTGGCATTGGGAAGAAGGTATTTTTGACACAGAGAAGATTAGAGTTGTTTTTGATGAGGACATAAAGGGAATTCAAGCAAAATTGTGGACAGAGAAACTCATGTGCATCTCATATTTGGACAATGAGGATAGAAAATATGGGGTAATTAAAAAAACTTTGGGGAAATGGGATTGGTTAATTAAAGCAAGTTTTGCTTTTGTAGATTATATAGACGATAAAATTTTTACATATGATAACGATGATGTAAAGACAGGGAAAGGCCAATTGTATGAATTAAAAATGAAACCATTAGAGTTTTGCGAGAATAACGGAAAGATGATTGTAACAGGAACAATTGTCAATTCCCCCAAAAGTATTATACGAAACGGCAAGTATGCTGGAGCATATTTCTCCAGCATAGAGTGCTGGAAATATTCAGAAGAGGATTTAGCAAATTTCTTTTTTTTAGTAGACAAGATTGTAATTGACTGGCCTGAAAAATATCGTGCCTATAGAGATTCTGCAATGATAAAAAAGGCTCTGCTAATTGACAAAAAAGAACAAATAGTATGTTTTGAGATTCCAACTTATGTTGACAAGGACAATAATGTTCTTGAAGTCTCCACCCTTATTGATGGATTAACTTTTGAAGAAGCATATCTCAAACATTATGATTACATTAATGAACTCATTAAAAATTTAAAGATTAAGGTGAAAGAATGTGTGTTTTCATCAATGTTGAAAGAAGATTATGCTAATAATGAAAACCCTTATTATAATGAAAATTGGAATGACGATTATAACTCTGGTGTAATATGCGGTAATAGATTTAAGTATTTCCGAGATACGATTATTTCTTCAAGGGATAATATTTGTAATATTTTGGATAGTAACACAATATATGCATTAAGGAATTATATAAAGAATAATTATTATACTTCTATCGAAGAAGAGTTCTGCTTTTTTAAGGGAAAAGTAGCTACAATCGGAGTTCCCCCAAATAATGAAAATGATTATGAAAGTGTTGTTTTACTTGTCAATAGAGACGGGAAGATTATTGACAATGGATATACCGATATTCGAGTGATAAATGACGATGTCATATTATATGAAATAGGGGGAATGGTAATTGTTGAAAACGAATCTGAACCAAACATTTATACGTCATATTATGAAGCCTCTGAACAAGGCATTATAAACTATAAAGGAGATCTTTTATTTAAAGGGGATTTGGGAAATTTGTCTGCGGCATCCGTGAAGTCACAATATTTATTATTAGAAAAGCCCAAATTTACTGAAATAGAGAGAGATAAAATTGAGTATTATTTATCTGAATATGTTGGTGAGGAGAGGGATTCTTGTGAATGCCCAGAATGTGGTGCACAGGCTTATTGGGATGAAGATGAAGAATGTTACATTTGTGAAGGCTGTGAGAATCATGTGCAAGGAGAACATAAAGACAAACAAAGTTGGGAGTTGTCTAAGATACAATCATTAGCTGCTGACAATTTCGAAGACGTTCTTTCTTCTGAGAAAGTTAATCATGGCCAATTTATTACAGAGACAGAAGAAGAGAGGAACGAGCGGGAATATTGGGAACAAGACCCAGAATGGCAAGAAGAAATGCGGGCAATGCAGGAAGAAAGAGAATTTTGGTCAGACGATGAACAGGAAGAAAAATATTTAGAAGGTAAATTGTACTCTCTATTCTCAATTTCTAAGAAATCATTTTTGATTCCTTTCCAAAAATGTAAAATATTAGTAAATCCTCATGGCTTTAATCCTGGGATATATTTGGTTGATGAGCAAAAGGAAGAAGGACTTACAGCAGGAATAAGCATGCCGTTCGATCCTAAACTAAAAAAAGGAGAATGGGTATTGCAAAGAAGTTATTGGAATGGTGAATACTATCATACCTTACGTGGAACCGTATTCCATACTATCCTTGATACTTTCCGTTATGGCCCGCTAACGGGTATGACTCTGTCATTAGCATTTAAGAAGGATTTTCAAATGTTAGTCAAATACCTTCAAGATAGTTGCGTTTTTATTACTACTAATGCATTAAAACAATTGTGCCAGAAATATCTTAATGAGTACCCCAAAGATATAGAGAAAATCATCTTACTCCGTGATCTTTCATTTGAATTTGAGGGAATTAAAGAGGGTAACGACATAATTGATGGAAAGGCTTCTTATTATGGTATTGTGGAATTTGGAAGAGATAGATTTTATGATCCTATCCAGGATAAAGGCTGGCACAATGGCGAATCGTTCAAAGATGTAGTGAATAATAACCCAGATTATATAATTGGTTTAATCAAGAACGACAAGATAGACGTTTCCAATAAAGTTCTTTCAGATTTTACTGATAATAACACTTTTTATAATCGATTGAAGAATGCTTTTGAAGTCCAAGAGAAGAAGAGAATGGAAGAGGAAGATTGTTGGCCAGACAACGAACCAGATTATAATGATTATGAAAGAGATACTTGGAATGCAATGACAGACGGACAATATGGAGAGATGCCAGAAGGGTTCGATGGCGATTATGATTTCACTGGTCACTAATTATTAGAAACAATTTATTGTATTCAAAATGGAAGATATAAAGTACTTTTTAGAAACAGAAAAAAAGTTCCAGGAAGAACACTCTGACGGACCTGAACTTTACTATGACCCAGAATGTGGTGGCATGACATACAAATCATATCCAGACGATTTTTTGGAAGAAGGCTGGATGAATAAATTTGCGCAAGAGCCACATTCAGAGAAAGTAAGGAGTGCAATGAAAAAGTATAACCTCACAGAAGTCGAAGTCCTTATTATGAACTGCTTTTATGGTAATCTGTCTCAGTATTTCAGGGATGATACATATGAACAGTTTGGGGAAGTTCCTGAAATATCACAAAAAATGCAGAAAGTACTGGAGAATTTTATAAGGAAAGCGCCCAAACATAAAGGAGGTGTACTTTACCGATTTCTAAATTCACATGATAGATCAGATTTCAACATAGGTGATGTATTTGAGCCCTCATTCAGCCTTACGACAACAAATGAGGATTGGGAACAAGACAAAAATTCATATGTGATTACTCCACTTCCAGAAGAATCCACATCAGCATATGATATATATAAAATATACAATCATGGTGAAGAAAATCAAGTGAATTTCCTTAAAGGAACTAAATTTGTAGTTACCAGAATTGAAAAGACCCCCAATGGTCATCGTCGAATATATTTTAATGAATTATGACCGAATTCGAATCACAACAATACCTACTCAGCGAATACCTATAAGAGAATGCTTAGTATGAGTTCGGTAATCATATAATTTGAAGATTCATATAATATATTAAAACAATAGCTATGGCACTAGCAATAAACATAGAAGACCTGCTGAACAAGCAGAAGATAGAATCCAACAGGATTGAGTTTAAGAAGGGTTGGAATCCGGCAAGCATATATCGTAGCGTATGTGCTTTCGCCAATGATTTTGATGACCTTGGTGGTGGGTACATCCTCGTGGGTGTGGATAGTGATGATGTGGGGATGGCTATTCGGCCTGTAGAAGGTGTGCCCATTGAAAAGATTGACGGCATTCTACAGGAGATGGTGGGTTATAACAACAAATTGTCACCATACTATATGCCCAGGACAAGCGTTGAGGAAGTAGATGGAAGGCAGGTTTTAGTGATATGGTGTCCTGCCGGCATCAACCGTCCTTACTCTGTGCCTGAGAATGTGACGGCAAAGAGTGGTAGCAAAGAGTACTTTTACATTCGCAGTGGGACCAGCAGTATCATAGCCAAGGGAGAGGTGCTGGACGAACTGCGTGAATTGGCCAGTCGTGTACCATTTGATGAGCGCGGCAACGACGATATTCAGTTAGAGGACATTTCGCTGGTACTACTTCGCGACTATCTCGTTAAGGTGGGTAGCAGGTTGGCTGACCAAGTGGCAACGATGCCTCTTCCGAAGATTCTTGACCAAATGGAACTATACACGGGGCCAAAAGAGAACCGCTTGATTCGCAACGTGGCAGCCATGATGTTCTGCGAGAATCCAAGCAAGTTCTTTCCCTACACTCAGATTGATGTGGTGACATTCCCTAATGGCAAGCTGAAAGATCCAAATAATTTCACGGAAGTGACATTCAAAGGTAGCGTACCTCAGATGATAAAAGAGACGATGGGGTATATCAAGAGCAATGTGCTCAAAGAACATGTACGCAAAGTTTCAGGGAGACAAGAGGCAGACCGTTTTTGGAACTACCCCTACGACGCAATAGAAGAGGCAGTCGTAAATTCGGTATATCATCGGGATTTCATGCAACATGAACCTATCGAGATAACTATTGAGCCAACGGGAATCTCAATCCTTAACTGTCCAGGCCCCGACCGCAGTATTCCAAAGGAGGACATAGAAAGGGGCGATATGCTAAAGAGCCGCCGCTATCGTAACCGTCGTTTGGGTGACTTTTTGAAGGAACTAGACCTGACAGAGGGTCGTTCAACGGGTGTCCCGACCATTCAGGCCAAGTTGGCTGAGAATGGTTCGCCTCGTGCATTCTTCGAGACGACCGATGATCGTCTTACTTTCTTGGTGACAATTCCTGTTCATGAAGGATGCTACCACAGTTCAGAGAAAAGTTCGGGAACGAGTTTGGAAACAAACTCAAAAAGTTCGGAGAAAGGTGTACTTGGTTCGGAGAAAAGTTCGGAGAAAGCCTCAAAAAGTTCGGAGAAAAGTTCGGAGAAAAGTTCGGAGAAAATCCTTGATTTAATCAAGAACAAGCCGACAATATCAGCTGCAGAAATAGCCATGGAAATAGATATGTCAGCACGAGGTGTCGAGAAACAAATTCGCAAGCTTCGAGAGGCTGGTATCATTAAGCGCATCGGTGCTGACCGTGGTGGCTATTGGGAAATCACAGTTACGAAAGAAGACAAATAAAAAATGATATAGATATGTTATTCGGAAAAAAGATTAGAGAACTAAGAGATGAGAATGGAGTTCTGCAACGCCAGTTGGCTGCACTATTGGAGATAGACACCCCGATGTTCAGTAAGATTGAACGTGGCGACAGGCGTGCTAAGCGCGAACAAGTTATAAAACTTGCTGAGTATTTCCATCAGGATGAGAACGAAATGCTTACCCTTTGGCTGGCTGACAAAGTGCTTGATGCGGTGGATGGCGAGCAAGAACTCAGTTCGCAAGCCATTGAAGTTGCCCAAGAGCAAATCAAAGAACTGTAAAAGTATGGAAATTGATATTTTCCCATTACCCCATCGGAAAGAAGGGATGGCTCGAAACCTTGACAAGGGTTTCCTTGGCATTCTTATCATTACTTATGTCATTGCCGCTTTTAAGACAGCTCAGTGTATTGTAGGTAATGATGCAGAAAAGGAGTTAGTGTGCTTCCTGCTCACAATACCGATATTCATTGGCTATTACGCTCTATTTGTGCTTGTCTGTCATGGCATCAAGACGGGACTCTATACTTACTTCAAGTCTCATCGCAAGGAATGGAACAGCATAGCTGACCGCGAGGAGATGGAGGAGCACATCGCTCAGAACCTTGGCCAGATACAGAAGAAGGCACAAGAGAAGACGGCAACTATCACCAATACAAAGAATGCTACACCTATTGCTGATGACACTCCCAAGAGAGAAAGCAATGTGGAATCACATAGTCCAGAAGAAGTCCTCGTTACTCCTGAGGCATTGGCAAAGTTGCAGTTGAAGCGTGACATCCAGAAGGCACATGACGAGTTGGAGGTATTCATCAATCAAGTGCAAATTGACCGCAAGCAGATGAATGAAGCAAAAGTCGCTCGTGAGGCAAGGAAACTTGAAGCCATCCTCAAATATACCCGTTATACGCTCATGCCTCATGGTTTCACGGATGAGGAACTGTATCAAATAGAGGAAGCTGTCAAACTTCTTGTTGAACTAAATGGTGTTACCCGAATGGAAGTCCTTTCTATCAGCAAGAAGAAGGGGCTGAAGCAAGCCGACCTAAAGAACTTCTGTTGGAACATTGCAAACCAATATGGAATTGATCCGAAGACAACGGCTCTGTTTGCGCTCAATCTGTTTTATGCCTGGTTTAGCAACACCGAACCTTCAAGCATTCAAAAGACGCTGCGCAACACAGCGGGCACATATACAATTGAAATTGACGCAAACATCATAGACCATCTGCCTCAGTTGGAAGAGAAAGTACTTGGCAAGAATCACAAATAACAGCAATCTGCAAATAACATTGACATTATGTTCAATTAGAGTAAAACTTGTACAGCTAATACTAGTCGGTATAGTAAAAACAGAACGAACATGAAACAAAATAGATACAATGAATTATATAAAGAGTTGAATCCTTCCCTTAAAATGAAGTTGAATGCTATACGTATGAACTTACATGAGGGAAAGGCTTCTTGTTTAGTAGGTGCAGGCTTTAGCAAGAATGCCGAAATGGATGATGCCACTCATATGAAAGATTGGTTCGAGCTTGCAGATGACTTCTATGAGACTCTATATGGAGAAAAGCCAGACGATAAGAATGTAAGATATAAGAATGTTCTTAGGTTGGCATCTCAAGTGGAGGCATCCAAAGGAAGAGGGGAGCTAGAATCTTTGATTCAAAATTCTCTGCCTGATGAGCGTGTATATCCGGGACGCTTGCATATCGAACTAATGAAATTGCCATGGTCTGATGTTTTTTACTACAAATTATGACACACTGTTAGAAAAGGCTTTCATAGAAGCTGATAGGTATTACTACAAGGTAACAAATAAGGAAACATTATTGTACACGCCTCATCCAAGGTTGATTAAGCTGCATGGCAGTTTTCCCGATATACGTCCATTTATTATAACCGAAGAAGACTATCGCACTTATCCACAACGATTTCCAGAATTCGTAAATACAGTGCGACAGTCTCTAATAGAAAATGTTCTTTGCCTTATTGGATTCTCTGGTGATGATCCAAATTTTCTCAGTTGGATAGGCTGGTTGCGTGATGTTATGGGAGAACAGGCCTCTCCTGTGTATCAGATCACGTATAATAACCAAATGCACGATTCTAATATTCATCTATCGCACGACCTTGGAATCGATGTCATCAACCTTGCAGACATAAAAAAAGTTAGTGGTTTCTCGGAAGCGTTGGATTTTTTCTTGATGTATATAGGTAAGAAATATAAAACGGATTGGTCGGGAGAGTTAAAAAATGCCCATACATCAATACACATCGGAGAAAACTACGACGTCGATGCTCTTATAAAGGAAATGAAGATGATACGCGAATCGTATCCAGGCTGGATTGTATTGCCAGCATCTCATATGAGTGAATTTTCCGACACAAAGGAATATATACCTTTTTGGACCAACATATATGCGAAGTGTGCTAATGATGTTATAAAGCAGGTATATTTCTTGTTCGAAGTAAATTGGCGTATTGAAACAGCATTGGCATCTCCAGATATGGAATGGTATTTACAAGCTTTAGAACAATTGCCTTCAGAAGATGCAAATGGTTTGGATAATTCTACATATCAGAAGCTATTGGGATTAAAGCTTTCTCTTCTCAACACCTATCGTTTCAAAGGTGCAGATGATGATTATGTTCATCTGTTAGAAAACATTGAGACTCACATTTCTCAGCTCACTTACGAGCATAAACGGCAGTTGAATTATATAAAATGTCTATATGCCATCTCGACATTGAATTATTCCAACGTTCAACAAGTTGTTGATGACTGGAACCTCCGCTCATTTGATTATCAAGGCCACTTGTGGAAAGCCGGGATGCTGATAGAGATGGGGCAGTTGCGAGAATCCCAAGTAATGCTTCGTGACTTATTGAAGTCAGTGAAAAGGAATATTCTAACATCAAAGTACTCCGCACAGTTGTCTTCTGTTCGCTCTGCCATAGAACTCTTCCTATGGAGGATGGATTATATGTATTCCATGTATAAATCTAACCCAGATTTCGACTTTGCTGAGATTGCGAGAACTTGTCGCGACATGATTGTTAAAGAAGAAAACAAACCATCGCATCACCAAATAACACATGGTTTCAATCTATTAGACACTGGTCAACAATGGAATTTTGGCGGAAGTGGATTTAGAGGAGATTATTATGGGGCGATTCGTTATTTCCGACTATATGAAAAGTTAGGATTCCCATTTGGTATGCCTGTAGGTTTTTCTTCGGAAGTTGAGACTAAGACTTTTATGATAGAGCGATTAATACGTTATTATCCGAAGTATGCATTACAATGGATCGTTAGATGTTGTGAGACAAAAACTATAAATGCATTAAACCGTGAAACATTATTGCATATTAGGCGAGAAGATGCTTGTGCGTTTTTTGACAAGTCGATTGCATCTTGCGAAATAGGTCTTGACCGGTATGCAGGAAGAATCCTACAGAAACGAGTTTTGACTTGTCTGTTGCCCATACTGGTAAAACTTTCAGTTTTGCTTACGCAGGAAAGAATGGAACGTGTATTTAATGCGCTTTGTATCGTATATCGTCAACATTCACGAAAGTATGATGGAAAACAAGTCCAAACTTTATACGACAATTTGTCTGGAGAATCGTTGAAACGCTGCCAGAAAAAAGCTTTGGAACAACCAATTTTGCAATCAGGCGTTAGAGAAGAAGATTTTAAAATGCCCAATTTGTTGAAAGATGAAATTGATTATTCTATAGAGGCTGGTAACATCGCCATGACAGGTTTATCGTCTGATGTAATTAAAGAGCAACAAGCAGCTTACAAAAGACTCAGAATCTTAAAACGGACAAAGAAAGATGATTTAACTTCTTCTGTTTTAGATACGTGCATTAATGTATGGAGAACAATACCGCCTTTATCTGATGACAAATTAGAATCTTTTTATGAGTTTCCTGCAGAGGAAAATACGATGAAATCCATAGCGGCTTCTGAGTTAGATTCGTTTTTGGCTACAGACTTCACAAATGAGAATTCTTCTGCCTTCATAGATAAAATCTCGAATAAATTATTCCGTCTTCAAATAGGCTTCCCTCGTTTTACAGAGGAACAACACTCGCTATTCTTGAACAAAGTAATAAAAATTCTTACAGAAAATGAAGATGCATTCAAAAAGGATGATTCAGACAGTTTCTTTGGAGGCTTTCGCTCTCATGTAGAGAGGATTTTCTCCTATTTGAACTATTATAGCCAAGTAGAGGGTCTTCCGTCAAAAGAGAATGATATCTGGCTGTCTTTTAAAAACGTAATTGAACGATACCGTAAACACGGATATCCAGTATTAACAATTATGACTCACCTTGTTTATTGGGGCATATGGAACAAGACTACTATCAAAAGTTACGTGAATAAAGCAATATTCTCAGAATCTAGTTCATTAGTCCGTGATGCTGGTCAGGCTTTAATCTATACGGCTACCAAGCAAGGTTCAAAAGTTAATCAAACCATAATTAAAGACATAATAAGTAAGGTGTCTTATGTCTTTGATGAGAGTACTCATACATATCTTCGTATTATAAGAGATGTCTTATTGAATAAGGGGATAAGTAAAGAAGCACATGTCAAGTTAGAAGAGTGGGTGAATAACCTGCCATATAGAATAGAACGATGTTCGGTATCAGAAGAAATTAAAGACGATATAAGATATTATGCAAATCAAATAGCAGGTATTATGACAACAATTTGGCCCGACTGGGCAGGTTTAAGTGCTTGGCAAACTTATATGGAAAAAGAACATATAAAGAATGATGTCAGAAACGGATTTGAAATAGGAGTCCGTCTCGCTAATTCATAATGAAAATGGAATATACAATACAAAAAATACTAGAATTCCACGACTTATTTCCAAAGGAAAAAGATTTGGACGTGCGAACAATACTGAAGAAATATAGCCGTGAGTATATTGTTCGTTGCTGTCATGTCCTATGCAATAATTACAGCAATGCAGCCTTTATTCCAGACGATAATAATACCTTTTTCTCAGAGGTAAGCAAGAAACATATTCCTGGTCTAAATGAAAAAATATCTAAATATCGTAATACAACAGGGCTGGATAGAGTATGCTATTGTACAGTGAAAACAGCATTAGAGTTGATGCGAGTGGCCTTTTCTATTCCCGTACAAGAGTACAAGAATGAAGGACAAAAAGAAGATTTTGAATATGATTTGTTTCGTTCTGTGCTGATGCTTAATGAAAATTTGATGGCTTTTTCCCATGTTGGTCAATTAGATTTAGCAACACTGTTGTTCGCCAACTACTACGTGCAGAATGATATAATTAATCAAAATCAGAGTGATTCTTTTGTTCGTCAGATTACACACTATAAGAAACTAGTGGATTTCTTAGAGAATCACCCTAAATGTGCTAATGCATATGAAGTATTCATGCAAAAGATGGGGATTAATTCAATTGATGAGTATTCCAAAACTTGGATGTCATTAGTGTCGCTATCAATGGGATATTTGAAGAGTGGTGTAAAAGCATGTCCTATCTTTGACTATAATCAGTTGAAAGATGAAGATCATCTTATAAGTAAGTCTGTGCTGGATAATCTCTGTATAGACATAACGGCTACTATACCGTATGATGCAGAAGATGCGGAATCAAGAGATAATAATGTAGATTATAGAACTTTCCGTTCACACCCTCTGGTGAGAATTGATAGTGGTAAATATCTGATTTATAGTCTTCACTTGTTACTAGAGAGACTATACAGCAGTCTATTCTTTGATATAAAGGATGGATTCAAGAATGCTTTTGCATTTTATAATAAAGAATTTGTTGAGCGACGATTGTTTCAACCTGCAGCTCTTGCTGCTCTTTCAAAGCATACGTCGTTCTTTTTGCCTACTAAATAACGTGAGTTCGACGAAATTAATTATAAAATAATTGCTTGATTATTAGGTAATTAGCGATATTTTTAGTAACTTTGTAGTACCACCCATAAAGTTGAACTAAAAGATATCGCTAATGTTTACCGAGGACAAAGTTACTGA
>JAFRPY010000018.1 GCA_017428925.1 Prevotella sp.
TGGTATTCCTCACTATTGCGGAAGTGATTGGCATCCATCTCGTCGAGCCGTGTGAGCGCACTCATGTCAAGCAGCAGCTTGTTCATACGCTCGCTCTGGGCATAGCAGCGCTCCAGGAAATGCTTCTTCTTATCCTCAGGCATGTCGGGATTGTCGAGGATGCTCTCCAGATAGCCGTGGATGCTCATGGCGGGCGTCTTCAGTTCGTGGGCGGCATTCTGCGTGAGTTGTCGCTTTAGCCGAGCCTTGTCTTCCTCGGCATGTCGCAACTTCCAGTAGAGCATGATGATGGTGTGGCTGATGTCACCCAACTCGTCATCGGGAAGATTCCGTTCCAACTCATGATCTAGTGGCTCTCCATTCTCAGCCTTGATGGCAAACTCGCGCAGATAGCCTATATGTCGGCTGATGCGGCGTGTGCTGATATATAGCACGCTTCCCAGGAGCAAGGTCAAGGCTATGGAAAAATAGATATAGGTGTTGTCTGCCCGTAGCGATTGCGTCAACTCAGCAGAATAAGGCACGGCGGTGCGCACGATGACGCGCTTGAAGCGTGTGGCGGAGTAGAAATAGGTCTCGTGGGTGGACTGCGACGTGCGCTTGAGGTCGAAGCCATTGCCATCGCGCAGTGCCTGCTGAATTTCAGTTCGCCCAAGATGATTGTCTAATGAGTCAGGATGAGGCTCGTTGCTGTCAAGGAGCACCCGTCCTTGTCTGTCGATGACGGAGACACGGAGACCCTTCAGAGGATGTTGCCTCACATAGCTTAGAAACTGGTGCCTATTGGTGATGCCGTCCTCGCCCAGCACCTGCATGATGTCGTAGTTATACATCTGCAGACGCGAATGAAGGATGTCTATTTTATACTCCTTTTCACGCTGATACTGATAGATGCAGAAGCAAATAGCGAAAAGCAGGAATATACCACCGATGCTCAGCAACAGGTTTCGCTGAAAAACGCTACTTCTCGAAACAGTAACCATAGCCTACACGTGTTTTAATCTGTTTTCCGTAGGGCCCCAGTTTCTTGCGTAGCCTGGTAATGTTGACATCCACCGTGCGGTCAAGCACGCACGTATCCATAGGCCAGCAGTATTTCAGCAAATCCTCGCGTGAATACACCACGCCTGGATGCTGAAGCAGGAAAGAAAGTAACTCAAACTCCAATTTCGTACAAGGCAGTTCCTGATGGTCAAGGCTGACAGTCTTTGCCTTTAAATCAAGCACAATACCCTCATAGCAAATCGTCTCTGCCGATATTCCGTCTCGTATTCCATGCGGATATACCCGCCTGAGCACCGCATTGACTCTTGCCTTCACGGTCTTCATGCTCAGGGGTTTGACAATATAATCATCAGCACCGATATTGAGCCCTTTTACCATGTGATTCTCCCCATCGAGTGCCGTAATGAAGATGATGGGAATCTGCGCCGTGGCAGGATTCTCTTTCATCTTATGCGCCATCTGGAATCCCGACATATTCTCCATCATCACATCCAGAAGAATCAGTGCGTATTCCGTCAGATCCAGCGTCAGTGCCTCCTCAGCAGAGTTGACGGCAGCCACCTCGTATCCCTCCGTCTCAAGATTATATTGGAGTATCTCGCAGATGTCTAGTTCGTCATCTACAACAAGTATTTTCATAAATGCTCTATAGTTGTGAATGATACAGATAATTATTTTGGGCGCAAAGTTACCGCTTTTTTCTGAGATGTCGGAATAAAGCGTATTAAATTGTTATGACAATGTTCCATGTCCCATTCTGTGCTCCATTCAGCACTCCCGCAGATATTCGATAAAGCCGTTTCACAAGTCGAAGAATTTCAGGTCCAGCCCTTCCTTTAGATTGGAATGCTTGTTCGTTGCCATATTCGCCATTTTCCTGGTTCGTGGGTACAAAAGTTGTTTTCAGCACGAATCATTTCTTTTTGTTATACCATAGCCTTGTTTTAGACAAAATTTGCTTAGTTTACTCGCGAAATAGTACTATTTTCATCAAATTGAATTAAGAATGTGTAAAAATCATCTCCTTTTTGCTTCAGTAAGAAGAAAATTTCCTATCTTTGCAAGCAAATTAACTTGTATTTGGTCAAAACAAGTGATAAAACTTGTATTTAAAACAAACAAGTCTATGAGCTTGTACATAAAATATTGAATATATGTATGCTGCAATATCTGCTGATGTAGTGTCATCTACTTCTCTCTCACGGGAGTCGATGATTGAACTCAACGAAAAGTTGAGAAAGTGCCTATATATTCTTGAAGAGCGTTATCAAGGTTTTTGGGGGCGTATTGTTAGAGGTGACTCTATCGAATGTGTCATGGACAGACCTGAAGATGCATTTGAAGTGGCCCTAATTCTGAAAACTTGGATTAAATCGTTTGAACCAAGCAATATACAAAAAGACAAACGATTTAACAGGTACGGTCTTAGGATAGCAATAGGCATTGGTGAAATGAAGACAATTGACCGTGGTTTAGACATGATGGATGGCGATGCTATTTATCGTTCCGGACGTACTATGGATAAACTTGTTGGACGAGCAAAATATTCATTCGTAATCTCAATGGTTGACAGTGAGCATGAGCAAGCTTTACAAGTTATATTAACATTAGTCAATCAACTATTGAACAATGCAACTGCTCGCAAGTGTGAGACCCTTTGTGAAAGGATTCTTTCATCAGACACAAGTAAAACAGCTGAAAAAATGGGTATCTCAGTCTCAGGGGTCAATCAAACATTAAAGGATCTTGGATGGAGTGCCATAGAGCAGGCAATTATATATTATCGAAAAGTAACTTCAAGACTATGATTAATAATTTGTTTTTCAATCTTATTGTTGCTCACATTTTGGGCGATTTTTATCTGCAATGGAGTTCTTCTTGCAAAAACAAGATCTTGTATTCTGTAAAGGGGAAGGATTTGTGGTTACATTCTCTGGTAATTGGAATACTCTCATGGATAGCCATATGGGATTTAAGGGGATGGTGGCTTGCCGCTTGCATAATGATCCTCCATTTCTTGATAGACTGGTCTAAGTCATATATACAGGTAAAGCGGAATATCTTCAAGATAGAGAATCCTGAACATGTGAAATTAGTTGTTGGCACCAACAAACGGCATGATTTGTGGGTGTTTTTAATCGATCAAATTCTACACATCGGTGCCATCATACTATTTGCCAATATTTGGCTGGCAGCAAATAATGATTGGCAGCAATTTGGATGGCTTCAAGAATTTGCGGTTAGTCACCCATTGCGTGCAAAGACCATCGTAGCCATGTTGTTAGCCTTAAAACCAGCAAACATCTTGATATTGCTTATTCTTGGAGCATGTAAAGTAACTATCACCCCAACTGAAGATGATGAACACGGGAATTTCCATTCTGGAGAACTAATAGGATGGTTGGAGCGTGGATTAATGTTGTTATTTGTAGTAATGTCTCAATATGAGGCTATAGGTTTCCTGATTGCTGCAAAGTCAATACTTCGGTTTAATGAAGCGTCGTCGGGTAGTGAAAAATCCGAGTATGTGTTGACGGGAACACTCCTTTCTTTGGCAACAGCACTAGCTTTAGGTATATTAACCTTGAATATTTAACTTGAATCGCTTTACTTTTGCTCTGAGCAATAGAGATTGATGGCTGTTCAACGCAATGAGGATGGAATCACGACGACGAGTATCTGTGATTTCCTGTTGAATGATAATTCGTTGGAATTGTATTAAGAACCAAATAATAACACCGTAGAAATGAATAATGAAGCCAAGATAATGGATATGTTTTATCGCAGCGAGACGAAACCGCGTATCAGAGAGCGGCTCATCTCGCGCGAACAGTATTTGGAATTCCTGGAAGGGCAACTAGAAGAGAACAGGGTGCTCTGCGTGCAGGGTGTGGAAGGCGTGGGCGTGACAACGACGCTGGCTCTGTTTGCCAAACGACACGGGAGCCACTGTGCCTCGTACTTCAATAATGGCTGGAGTCGCTACCTGCTGAATCCAAAGGCCATAGCGAGCAGTTTGCAGCGTCAGCTGGAGCAGGCTAACGCTAACGTTGAGGATAACGATAGCGAGAAGAACCTGACAACATGGGTGTATAAGCTGAACAAGATGACACGAGGCAAGGACCGTTATATTTTCTTTGTATTCGACGGCTTCGACAACCTTCCAATTGTGTTTGTGGACGGCATCAAGAACGTTCTAGCTCCGCTGTTCAGCGTGTCGAATGCCCGCTTTATCTTTTCTGGCGATGCCCAAAACCTGAAGCGACTAATTCCTGAGGGAACTCCCATTAAACAGACGAATGAGCTGTTCAAATTTCAGGAGAACGACGTGGAAGGTTACCTGCGCGGTGTAGACCCCAACATGGCGACGGAGGATATATCCATCTTCTACGACTTGAGCAAGAGGGGCAATGCTAGGTTGCTGACCATCCTGACGGAGAAATTGCAGAAATATGGTGTGGAGAAGATACGCAACTATTATCAGTACGGTGAGGATGACTTCTATGCTGAAGACTACGACTGGATAGAAACCCAGGATAGAAGTGTGCAGCAACTAATGGCTCTGCTGGCCTTCTGCGAAATTCCTATGAACCGCCAGATGGTGAGAAAGACGCTGAACCAGACCGATGAAGAAGTAACTAGTCTGCTTACTTTGTGTGGCGACTATGTGGGTGAAACCGAAGAGGGTCCGATAGAATTGAAGAGTGACGATTTCAGGAAGTATCTGCGCGATAGGATGAGCAGACTGAAGAATGAGATAGAATTGTTGCTGATAGACGTGATAGAGAAAAGCACGGACATGGGCGAACAGTTTGTCTATCTTCCAGCTCTTTATAAGCACGTGAAGGATAACAAGCAGCTGGTGGACTATTTGACCAGCGAGAATGTGCAGCACTATTTGGTGGCGCAGCAGAGCCAGGCAGCACTGAATGCCCAGTGTGAGTACGGTTACAATGCATGTACTGACTTTGAAACACAGGCAGCAGCCTACTTTCGCTTTGCTATCAACCGTAGCGTGAGCCGCGAACTGGAGAAGAACGAGTTGAGCGACACCGAGATAGAGGCTCTGATTGCTATTGGTGATGACAAAAAGGCCTATGGGCTGACGCAGAGCGTATTCCTAATGGAGGAACGGCTGAAATGCCTGCTCATCATAGCCCAGTCTAGTCAGCATCTGAGCGAGTCGATGCGCGAGGAGATAGACCAGCAGATTGATGTACTGACGACCACTATCAACTTTGAATATATCCCCGACAAGGCTCTAGAACTGGCCAAGCTGATGTTGCCGGTGAAGATGGAAAAAGCTCTTGAAATCATAGACCGCGTGGCTAAGGTGACGAAGGACAGGCAGCAGATAGACCGTCTGTACACAGCCATCAGCATCTCGTTCAACAATGAGGGGAAGGCTGATGACAGTATGACGCAGAGAGCCGACATCGCCAACTCGAAGATAGAAGATGACAGCTTGAGGAAGATGGCTTCGGTGATGCGAACCATCATGAAAGAGAGCACGGCGGCACAGGTGGTGGCTAAGATGAAGGAGCTGCCCGCCAGCAGTCAGCTCTACTTCCTGCGTTTTTGGATTCCCGACCATAAGGATCTCGACGACATTGGCGAAGCCGTGGAGTATGCTGTGCGACTAGTAATAGACACCTCGCTGACGATGATGCCGAAGGTGACGCTGCTGAAGATGTATTGCAAGCCGCTTCCCAAGATGAACGAGGAGCAAGTGCGGAAAGTGGTGAGCCTGATTGATGCTGTGGTGGCAACCCTCAAATTCCCAACGGTGGAGTATGTGAAGCTGCAGATACAAGTGGTGGCGGCATTGGTGAAGATAGACGAGGCCGATGCCAAGAAACGTATGGAGAACCTGTATCTGGAGATTGGCTACTTGAAGGACAAAGCTCTGCAAGCCCATTGTAAGGCATTATTGCTGCGCAATTACGAGAATTTGGGCGACAAGATTGAGGATTGGGTGATGAGTGGTCGCAAACTCAAAGAAGAAATTCTCAAAGATATCTTCGAAGTGCTGGGGAACTCAGCCTACCACCTGAAAGTGGTGGAAGGACCTATTGCCGCCTTAGTGTGTACCGAGGAAAACTTCGTGAAGGATGTGATAGCAAAGATGAACACGGCTGAGCGGCAGTCACGGGCCTACCTGAGGGCTGCGTTGGAGTATGTGTGGCAGAAGGATGTGAAGAGTCTAGACTGGAACTACTTCGTTCGACTGTTCAACCAGATATCCTACGACACGACCGATAGGTATAAGCCTGTTATTGAATTGGTCAACAAAGTGACAGAGGTAAAGGACGGCGACAAGAGCCTGCTGAAGAAAGTGTATAAACACTATCCGATGCTGAAGCAGGTGGAGCAGGCCGACGTGGTGTGCTACTTATTCTCGATGCTGTATGTATGGCTGAGCAAATACTATGCTGAAACAGACCTAGTAGAGGACACGGCGGATGCGGATGACATAAATGGGTTTAAGGCGAAGGTGAAGGCTGATCTCGAGTGGGCTTGGAACCAGATTAGTGTGCCTTCGATGAAGGTTGATACAGGCTACCAGATAGCAAAGGTTCTGTCGAAAATCTCGATGAAGAACGAGGCCAATGAATATGCTGCTAAGGCAGCTGATGTGAGAAAGAACCAATGGCTCTCGTCGGTTTCATGCTTGACGGCATATAACATGAGTTTCGGTCTCTATGCTCACTCGCTGGGCATCCTAATTCGTTCGGGACTGTGTAAGGACGAGGACATTGATGAGTTTAAAAAACTGATGGACTACGACAACAACGATGTGGACTGTATCATCCTGTGGTCGCGGGTGGCTCTGGAGTTCTACGGTGTGAATGACATTGAGCGATTCAACAGCATCATGAACCGATTCGTGTCCAAGGCTTCGGAGAAGGTATTTTCGGACTGGGACCAGAAGCGGATGCTGTATCACATAGCCCCAGCAATGTACCTAAATTCGGAGGCTCTCTTCTATGATCGTCTGAAGAAATTTGACAACTGCCTTTGGAATGCATGCATTGAACATGCGGCGCGATATATCCAGACGAAATATCCCTACTCGGAATATACTGGCAACAGCGAGATAGAAGTGCAGGTGGCTCTGGAGAAAAGCGACTACGACAAGTTGCTTGACCTGATGCGGCACACGAAAGATGACGGGTTCATCTTTACCATAACCGACACGATGATCAAGTCCATCAAGCAGAATATAGGCAATAAGCTGACAAGGGAGATGCAGCGTGCGCTATGGAGTGAGATGGCAGATGTGGTGAACGACCAACTGCCAATGGCGGGTGGCATACAGCACGACGGATACAAGATTGCGTGTATGGCGATGATAGACGGATCGAAACCGGGTGGTAAACTGGATGCTGATCAGCTTAAACAGAAGATAGAAGCCATTGGAAACCGAGCCGACCAGGCCTTCCTGTATGCACATGTGGCCTGCTATATGTCAAGCACAGCTCAAAGGAGTGAATTTATTGAGCTGGCCGTGCAGAAGACTGAGGGTATAGACTATACGTTTGACAAGTTCAACCGCTTTTCGCTGTGTATGCAAGACTCGTTTGTGGCTGCGAAATCGAAGGTAAAGGAGATTGGCAAGAAGGTGATGGACTCTCTTAAGAGCGACGGTAATGGATCATACAGCGACTATCAGCGGATGCTGGACTTGGTTAGAGACCACGATGAACAGCTGGCAGACACAATGTTGGAGATGGTGGACGATGACCCTGCTCGCGTGCAATACAAGAAACGACTGAGGCTGCGTATGCAGTCGAATCGGAAGATTGAGGCGGCAAAGAACGACCTGATGCAAGTGTCGCGCCTAAATAAGGACGAGCAGGTGAGGTTTTTCGAAAAACAGATGGAGTATCTGGTGAAGAATAAAACGATAGCAAGGGATTTTGACACAACGCAGAATGTGCTAAAACAGGTGTACCTTCATCCTATCACCGACACACAAGATGCGGTGTTGTACTTCATGGAAAATCTGCACAAGAAGAATCAAGCCAACAAGAAGTACCACACTTTGTTGAGAGAGATGCATCAGGCCATCATTGACAACCTGAAAATCGTGCTTGCCATTGCCAGTGGCACAAAGGAGAAGCTGGAGCGGATGGATCGCATTATGAGCGAGCGCAGGGATGAGAACGGCGACTTTGTACATATTGGAGAGGAAGCCAAGTGGATAGAGAAGATTTTGGACTGGTACAAGAAACATCCATACGACGTGCTACATATTATAGACCCATATTTCCATGCAGAAGACCTTTATATTGTAAAGATGCTGATGGATGTGAACAATGGGTTGAACTGTTCGATACTGACCTGCAAGGATGTGGATGCACATAAGAACGAGTCGCTGGATGATGTCTTTCAAGATGGATGGAACCAATGGGCGTCTGAATTACCTGGCCGTATTGAAGTGAAGTCATGCTGCTATAGGAAAGACCAAAGGAATGCTCCTTTTCATGACCGCTGGTGGGTGTTGCAGGATACGGAAAGCGAAGAGGCTGTGGGGCTGCGGATGGCATCGGTGAGTACGATGGGAAACAGAATTGCAGAGGTAAGTGAGCTGAACGACGATGACATTGCATCGGCCAACAAGCTATGGACTCGTTTCTTCCAAAATATGGTGCCTAAAGTGGAAGGGCGGGAATTGGATTACGATGAAGCGAAGCTGAGGTGATGACAGAAACTGAGAAAAAGCACAGGAACAGGGCAGCATCGCCGATGGTGATGAAGTTCTTGGTATCTGGTACTGGACCGCCGTCTGCATGACAGGATGCGCTATTACCATTTCGAGGACTTGGTGGAGGCAGTAAGTAGGATGCTGGAGCGGTACGAGTTCTATCCAGTGAGGCAGCGGACGATGCAGGAAAATCTGAAATTCATGCAGAGCGGCGAGGGCTACAGGGCAAAGCTGGTGAAACGCTATGGCAGCCACATGAAGAATTATACCTACTAGGCCAGGGGACCTCTCCCTCCGCTAAAAAATAAGATAGTTGAATATCAGTCAGTTATAAGTCTCAAAAAAGACTTTTGGTGACAAAAGTGTTACACTGACAGTAAAGTAGAGATTAACAAGACTGATAAACAACGTATTAGGAGGAGAGTTCACAATCCTCTCCATCATGAACCAGCGATGGCCTACAGGGAGAGCGACCTGTTGAGTGTCACAGTAATTCAAATGAAGAGTTGTTGCTAACTATAATGATGTATGCCGACCAAATGTAGATGATGGAGACGATTCTCTAAGGGTAAAGCTAATGCAACGGACGATATATATGAGAACAAGCAAAACCTAAACAAAGGTTAAAAACGTTAAATCTTCATCTTATTCACTCTCGG
>JAFRPY010000119.1 GCA_017428925.1 Prevotella sp.
ATAAAACAAGTTTTTTTTGCATTTATGCTCGCTTATTCGTATCTTTGCATAAGATACTTTCATTCGGAAATAAAAAGAAAAGCAAGCTTTCCTTTTGTTTTTCTCTCATTTATTCGTATCTTTGTACGCAATTATAAAAAAGGTATTATGAGAGAAAGAATTGATTGTTTCTTGCCCTGCAAGGATTTGGAGGAGATGGAGTCCACCATCCAGCAGATGCGCGGCGCAAGAATGATTCATCATATATTCTTGATGGTCAGCGAGGAGATGGCTCAGCAGGCCAAGGCCCCGGCCAACTGTTCGTTTGTGGTCATCGACCGCGTGCAGTCGGAATCTACCATCCGTGAGATAGAACGAAACGTGACGGCCGACTATGTGCTTCTCTATACGAAAGACACTCCGCTGCTGCTGGGACTCTACACCACGCTGCGCATGATTCATGCCGCTTCTGAGATGGAGGCAGCGATGGTCTATGGCGACTACTACACAATGCTCGACGGAAAACGGACGGCTCATCCGGTTATCGACTACCAGTTGGGCAGCGTCCGCGACGATTTCCACTTCGGAAGTCTGATGCTCATCCGTGCGTCGCTGCTCCATCAGTTTGCCCAGGAGATGCCCGAGGCAGGCTATCGGTTTGCCGGACTCTATGCTTTGCGACTGTTCCTGAGCCGCCAGGGGTGTCTGTTCCATTTGAACGAGTTCCTTTATACCGTTGAGGAGAGCGACCTCAGGGCCAGTGGCGTGAAGCAGTTCGACTATGTGAACCCCTCAAACCGTGAGGTGCAGATTGAGATGGAGAAAGCCGCCACCGACCACCTGAAGGCTATCGGTGCCATCGTGGATACTAACAATTATCTGAAGCCCGACTTCAAGGAACAGGAGTTCACCTACGAGGCTTCGGTGATTATTCCTGTTTTCAACCGCGAGAAGACCATTGCCGATGCCGTGAAGAGTGCAATGGAGCAGAAGACCAGCTTCCCATTCAATGTAATTGTGGTGGATAACCATTCCACCGACCGCACGGGAGAAATCCTGTCCAGCCTGTCGGCAAGCTATGCCGACCGTCGCAACGGACTGGTGGTCATTGTTCCCGAACGGACCGATCTTGGCATCGGCGGATGCTGGAATGTGGCCGTCGACGACGAGCACTGCGGACGGTTTGCCGTCCAACTCGACAGCGACGACCTCTATTCGTCAGAAAGCACCTTGCAGCAGATTGTGGATGCATTCTATAAACAGAAGGCGGCCATGATTGTGGGCAGTTACCGGATGTGCGACTTCGACCTGAACACATTGCCGCCGGGACTGATCAACCATGCCGAATGGACCGACGAGAACGGTCCGAACAATGCCCTTCGCATCAACGGACTCGGAGCGCCACGAGCTTTCTTCACGCCATTGCTCCGCCAGATAAAATTCCCCAATACATCCTATGGCGAAGACTATGCGCTGGGACTGGCTTTCAGCCGTCGCTATCGCATAGGCCGGATATTCAGCGAACTCTATCTGTGCCGCCGTTGGGGAGGCAACAGCGATGCCGCCCTCTCGGTGGAGAAGGTGAATGCCAACAACCTTTATAAGGACCGGCTGCGCACGATGGAAATCAGTGCCCGCCAGCGGATGGTGAGCGGCAAGAGCGATTTGGCCAACGATGGCAGTAGGGCGCGTTTCTTCAACCGGCAGCTGGAGACATGGGAACTGGCCCGCCTGCATTTCCGCGACCTTCATCAGGTGGAGACCCGCGACCTTCCTGTAGGCGAGACCACCCTGCAGGCACAGTTCAATCCCGCCCGAATGGTTTCCACCGGTGCGAAGATTGACTGCAAGACACTGGCCGAGCGCCCCTGCTTCCTCTGTGCCCAGAACCGTCCAGAGGAGCAGATGAAGAAGTCGATCGACCACAAGTACGAACTGCTAGTGAATCCTTATCCGATTCTTTCTACCCACTATACCATCCCGAGGAAGACACACCAACCGCAGGCCATCTGGGATCATTATGCTGAAATCCATAAGTTGCTGGGCATTTGGCCCGACCTGATGGTTTTCTATAACGGTCCTAAGTGTGGTGCCTCGGCTCCCGACCATCTTCATTTCCAGGCGGGAACCAGTGGGGTGGTGCCCTTGCAGCAGCAGTGGCAGCGACTGAGCCGTAATCTTAAAGAGGTGTTCAAGCTCAATGAGAACGAAGGCGTCTATCTTATCAGCGACTATCCGGCACCGGCCCTGCTTATCAAGAGCCGCAGCCGTGAGGGCGACGAGGAAATGTTCGGGAAAGTCTATAAGGCAATGGAACCCCAGAGCAAGTCGCAGACCGAGGAACCCATGATGAATATCCTGAGCTGGCGCGACCATGAAGACTTCCTCTCCGTGGTCTTCCTGCGCAAGAAACACCGTCCGGACTGCTATGCAGCCGAAGGCGATGAGCAGATGATGATTTCGCCGGGAGCACTCGACATGGCCGGACTTATCATTACCCCCCGAAAGGAAGACTTCGAAAGGATAACGGCAGAAAAGGCCGTGGCCATACTGAAGGAAGTCAGCCTGTCCGACGAAGAGACGGCTGAAGTAATGGCATTGGTCAAAGAACAGGGAGAAAACCGTAAGCGTCAGGAAGATACGATGCGGCTGGAGAAGGAACCCACGGTGAGCGTAGGCATCGTTTCGGCCAAGAAGATTGTCTTCTCGCTTAACAAGTCGTATATGGCAAAGGGCTCGCTGATAGAAGGCGAGCAGGAGGTAAGTTTCTCTGAAGGTGGTGTGCTGTGGAACGGCAACCACTATCGTGAGCTTACTTTCCGTCCTCAGGAAAAAGATGCGTCGTTCTCTATCAGCGACGTCACCATCGGAGTGAACTTCCACTGGGAGCGAAAGGAAACGCAGACCTTCCAGGGCACTCTCCGCCTGGTGGTCGAGGAAGACAAGATATGCGCCATCAACGAACTGCCGGTGGAGGCTTATCTCACGAGTGTCATCTCGAGTGAGATGAGCAGCACTTCATCGTTGGAACTGCTCAAGGCGCATGCCGTCATCAGCCGCTCCTGGCTTCTGGCTCAGATGGAAAAGCGCAAGCGTTTGAGCGAAGGCCACGACAGTTTCTTCTCGTTCACCAAGAAGGACGATGAACTCATTCGCTGGTACGACCGCGAGGACCACACCATCTTCGATGTCTGTGCCGACGACCATTGCCAGCGCTATCAGGGAATCACCAAGCAGAACAGTCCCCGTGTGGTAGAGGCCATAAAGGAAACCAAAGGACAGATACTGATGTATGGCGGCGAGATTTGCGATGCGCGATTCTCGAAATGCTGCGGAGGACAGACCGAGGAGTTCCAGTATTGCTGGGAAGACACGCCCAAGCCTTATCTGGTCAGCGTGAAAGACCGCGCCCTGGGCATGGACACCGACTTCTGCGACACCAGCGATGCTGCCGTGTTGCGCCAGGTGCTGAACGACTACGACCAGGAGACCCGCGATTTCTATCGTTGGACGGTGGAATACACGCAGGAGCAACTGCGCTCGCTGCTGGAACGCAATCTGAAGATGGACTTCGGCGACATAGTCTCGCTTGAACCGCTTGAGCGCGGAAAGAGCGGGCGCATCTGGAAACTGCGGATTGTGGGAACGGAGCGCCAGTTCACCATAGGCAAGGAACTGGAGATACGCCGTGCGCTGAGCGAGACCCATCTGCTGAGCAGCGCCTTCGACGTGAAGAGCGAGAAGTTTGTCAACGGCGTTCCCCAACGCTTCATCCTCCACGGAAAGGGATGGGGGCACGGCGTCGGACTTTGCCAGATTGGTGCTGCCGTGATGGGAGAGCGCGGCTATGGCTACGACAAGATTCTGCTCCACTATTACCAGAATGCTGAAATCAAGAAAATCTATAAATAATATGGTATAATGCAAGAAGTACAAAATACCAACAAGCAGAGGAATCCCTGGAGTTGGATTCCAACGCTCTATTTTGCAGAAGGTCTGCCTTACGTGGCTGTAATGACCATTTCTCTCGTCCTTTACAAACAGCTGGGACTGAGCAATGCTGAAATCACGTTCTACACTTCGTGGCTCTATCTGCCCTGGGTGATAAAGCCCCTGTGGAGTCCTTTTATCGATGTGGTGAAGACCAAGCGTTGGTGGATTACGGCCATGCAGCTGCTCATTGGAGCGGCTTTCGGAGGCGTGGCGTTCACCATTCCCTCGTCGTTCTGGCTTCAGGGGTCGTTGTTCTTCTTCTGGGTGATGGCGTTCTCGAGTGCCACCCACGACATTGCTGCCGACGGTTTCTATATGCTCGGTCTTGACCAGCATCAGCAGGCGTGGTTCGTGGGCATCCGCAGCACGTTCTATCGCCTGGCTACCATCTTCGGACAGGGCATTCTGGTGATGATTGCCGGAAACCTGCAGGTGGTGTTCCGCAACAACATCCGCTATTCGTGGAGTCTGATGTTCTACGGCGTGGCCGGTCTGTTCATCGCACTATGGCTCTATCACAGCTATATCCTTCCAAAGCCTTCGGAAGACAAGGGAATGGAAAGCCTGAACACAGCGAAGCTGATGAGCGAGTTGAAGCAAACGGTGGTCACCTTCTTCACCAAGATGCCTGTGCGCGAAGTCGTCATAGCCATTCTGTTCATGCTGCTCTATCGCATGCCCGAAGGATTGCTGGCCAAGGTTTCTTCGCTGTTTCTTATCGACAGCCACGGAGCCGGCGGACTGGGTCTTTCGCCTCAGGAATACGGATTGGTGCAGGGCACGGTGGGTATTATCGGACTGACGCTGGGCGGCATTCTCGGCGGACTGGCTGCCGGACGCGACGGACTGAAGCGCTGGCTGTGGCCCATGGTTTGTGCCATCACCATCCCCGACCTTGTCTATGTGTATATGAGCTATGCCATGCCTTCCAGCCTGCTGGTAATCAACATCTGCGTGTTCTTCGAACAGTTCGGCTATGGATTCGGCTTCACCGCCTATATGCTATACCTTATTTATTATAGTCAGGGCGAATACAAGACTTCCCACTATGCGCTGTGCACGGCCCTGATGGCCCTCTCGATGATGATTCCCGGACTCTTTGCCGGAGCATTGCAAGAGGCGGTGGGCTATCGCATGTTCTTTATCATTGTGATGGTGTTCTGCATCGTCACCTTCATCGTATCGCGGTTGGTAAAGATTGATCCGGAATTTGGCAAGAAACAAGCCGACCAATAAAAAGCGAAGCGCTTCATCAGTCGATGAAGCGCTTTGTTATTTCTGTATAGTCGTCTATGCGGCGGTCGCGCAGGAACGGCCACCATCGGCGCACGTTCTCCGAGCGCTCCATGTCGATTTCCACCACCAGCGATTCTTCTTCATTCTCGGAAGCGCGGTAGAATAGTTCTCCTTGCGGTCCGGAAATAAAGGAAGAACCCCAGAACTGTATGCCCGGCGTCTGGTTGCTGGGGTCGGGCTCGAATCCCACGCGGTTCACGGCAATCACGGGCAATCCGTTGGCAACGGCATGACCGCGCATCACCGTGGTCCAGGCCTCACGCTGCCGCTGCTGTTCTTCGGGTGTGTCTTCTTCGGCATAGCCGATGGCTGTGGGATAGATGAGCATCTCGGCTCCCTGCAGCGCCATCAGTCGGGCAGCCTCGGGATACCACTGGTCCCAGCAAACCAGCACGCCCAGTTTGCCGATGCTGGTCTCGATGGGATGGAAACCCAGGTCGCCGGGCGTGAAATAGAATTTCTCGTAGTAGGCGGGGTCGTCGGGAATGTGCATCTTGCGGTATTTGCCGGCAATGGTGCCGTCTTTTTCAATCACCACGGCCGTGTTGTGATACAGTCCTGCGGCACGTTTCTCGAACAGCGAGGTGACGATGACAACCCCGAACTGCCGGGCCAGTTCGCCGTAGAATCCTGTGGAGGGACCGGGTATGGGTTCGGCAAGGTCGAAGTTATTGACATCCTCCACCTGGCAGAAGTAGAGGGAGTTGTGCAGTTCCTGCAGCACGATGAGCTCGGCGCCGCGTTTCGCCAGGTCTTCAATTCCCTTTGCCAGCCGCATCATGTTGTCGGTGCGGTCAGCCACGTTGTGCTGTTGCAGTATGCCTATTTTTATTGTTTTCATTTTTTTTAATGTTGTCGTTATGACGTTATGACGATGTTACTTTATTTCCGGGAATTGCATCGTGCAGCAATGGATGCTTCCGTGCTGTTTGATGATACTCCGGCTGTCGATGGGCACCATCTCACGGTCGGGGAAAGCGCTTTGGATGATGCGTATAGCCTCGGCATCGTTTTCCTGTTGATGGTATGTGGGCACCAGAACGGCTCCGTTCAGGATCAGGAAGTTAGCGTATGTGGCAGGCAGTTGTTCCCCATCTTCGTCGTAGATAGGCGAGGGGAGTGGCAGTTCCAGCAGACGATAAGGTTTACCATCCAGCGTTCGCAGATTCTTCAGTTGTCCGTGCATACGCTCGTCTTTATTAAACAAGATTGTGTTACCTGGTGCAATGCGCACGATGGTGTCGATATGCCCGTCGGTATCATCACCGGGTATCGGTTCGCAATCAAGCCAGATAATCCGTTTGGCATGGAGGCGGCGGATAAGTTCAGCCTCTATCCGTTTTTCTTCTCCCTCCCTGTTGAGGAGGGCCAGGGAGGGGCTTTGCGGCTGGTTCCGATGGGGAGCCAGCAGACAGCAGCGTGTAGTAAAGATGGTGCCTTCTCCATCGCTCTCGATGGAGCCGCCTTCAAGCACAAAGTCAAGATGGTTTTCATAGTTGGCATTCAAAGTCAACTTACCGAATAACTTCGCATTGATGGCATTATCCAAATTTGCCTCGAATTTCTCGCCCCAACCATTGAAACAAAAATCCAGCAGGCTTAACTCTCCTCTCTCCTCTTTCCTCTCTTCTCTTTCCTCTTTCCTCTCAATAAGACTGATAAACCCATGGTCGCGTGCCCAGGTGTCGTTGGTTTCGCAAGCAAAAAACGTTATTCGCTTCATCTGCGCCTCGCTGATTCTGGCAGCCAGCAGCGATTTCACTTCTTCAGGTCGCGGATACACGATGAGCAACGGTTCGCGCTTACTGATGGCATCGGCCATCTGGACGTAAGTTTCGGTGATCGCTTCCAAATCGTCCTTCCAGTCGGTGTCGGCGTGTGGCCAAGTGAGTTGAACAAAAGCCTGTGGTTCCCATTCGGCGTGCATTCTCCATTCTTTCATGCGGGCAAAGTTACGAATTTTTCGATTAAGTGAGAGCATAATTATTACAATTATTTTGCAGAATGTGGTAAATAGATGTAAATAACGAGAGCTACACAAAGAAAAAACAAAGTTTTCGGTCCAATTTTTTGTCGTTTAGAAATAATGATGTAATTTCGCAACCGATATGAGAAAGACAAGATTACTTTTAACTGTGGCCTGTGCCGTTTTGCTCCTGTCGGCTTGCAGTAACAAGAAGAATGACAGCGATCAGAGAGCGGAGGGCTTTTATAATGGCAGTGCCGTTGAGTCGGTTGACGAGAATGCTAGTAAACGCGACAAACAAGCTGTAGCGGGCATGGAGATTCCATCGAAGATGAAAGATACTCCTGAGAAGATTCTCCGCCGTATCGGCTATACTGTGAGCTATAATTCCACGACGAAGATTCCCAACTGGGTGGCTTGGCACCTGACGAAAGACCACGTCAGCGGTTCGTCTCAGCGCAACGAGGAGATGTTCCAGGAAGACCGTCAGGTGAGCGACGGTCCTGCCAACAGCGATTACTATAACTCGGGTTTCGACCGCGGCCACATGTGCCCGGCTGGTGATAACAAGTGGGATCGAAAGGCACTGACAGAGACTTTCTATTTCACCAACATTTGTCCACAGGTTCACTCGTTGAACGCTGGCGGATGGAACGACCTGGAGATCGCCTGCCGCAAGTGGGCCCGGAAGTATGGCGATGTTTATATTGTCTGCGGCCCTGTTCCGCAGAAAACACCGATTCGTACGATTGGGCGGCATAAGGTGTGGGTTCCCCGTGAGTTCTTCAAGGTGATTCTTTGTCTGCGTGGCGAAGGTTCGCCCAAGGCCATTGGCTTCATCTATCCCAATGCTTCTGCATCGCGCAAAATGTTTTCATACGCTATGACGGTCGACGAGGTTGAACGCATCACGGGCATCGATTTCTTCCCGCAACTCGAAGACAAGGTTGAGAACAGAATTGAGGCCGACCGCGGTTATTTCTGATTTATTTCTAATCAGCGGAAGCAACCTAACCGTAATGCCGTGACAATTCTCTGCCGGCGAATAGAAAATCATTAAAAAACTATAAAAACGAAGGCCGACAATTATTTAATCTCCCGATAATTCAATTATTTTCATTAATTTTGCACATTGATAATATGCAGTAGCATGAAAATTCAAGAAGTGGTTTGTGCCCTTGAACGTTTCGCGCCTCTGCCCTTGCAGGAAGACTACGATAATGCCGGCCTGCAATTGGGACTGACAGATGTGCAGGAGGTGTCAGGGGCATTATTGTGTTTAGACGTTACCGAGGCCGTGGTCGACGAGGCTGTGGCGCTGGGTTGCAATGTCATCGTGAGCCATCATCCGCTGATTTTCCGTCCACTCCGCCATATCACCGACGAGAACCAGGTGCAGCGAACAGTGCGCAAGGCGATAGTCAACAACATTGCCATCGTGTCGATGCATACGAATCTTGACAATGCCGTGGGCGGCGTGAACTGGAAGATTGCTGAGAAACTGGGAGTCGCTCCGCTTCACAACAACGAACCCGCAGAAGGAAAGAGCGTTCTCTTCGTTGGTCAGTTGGCTGAACCGATGGCTGCCTCTGATTTCATTGGGAAGTTGAAGACGACTTTCGGAGTGAAATGCGTGATGGCCAACGAGTTGCTGCGTCGCCCCATCCGGAAGGTGGCCATCTGTGGCGGTGCAGGTTCGTTCTATCTTGGAGAGGCCATCAGTAGCGGTGCCGATGCCTTCGTGACGGGCGAGATGCACTATCACGAGTATTTCGGGCACGAGCAGGAAATCCAGATTGCCGTCATCGGCCATTACCAGAGCGAACAGTTCACCTGCGAGCTGCTGAAGGAAATTATTGAGCGCGATTGCAGCGGACTGAAATGCCACATCACTTCGCTGAACACCAATCCGATTATTTATTTGTAACTCAGAAACTTACAAACTCATAAACTCATAAACTTAAAATAACATTATGGCAAAGAAAGCACCAGCAGAATTGTCGGTAGAGGAGAAACTGAAAGCGCTCTACCAGTTGCAGACAACACTTTCGGGCATCGACGAGAAGCGTGCCCTCAGGGGTGAACTTCCGCTTGAGGTCCAGGACTTGGAGGACGAACTCGAAGGACTGCACACCCGTGTGGAGAAAATTAAGGGCGAGATTGACGATTTCCAGTCGGCCATCACGATGAAGAAAGGCGAAATCGCTGATGCGCAGTCGAGCATTGAGCGCTATAAGACGCAGCTCAACGACGTGAAGAACAACCGCGAATACGACACACTTTCAAAGGAAATCGAGTTCCAGGAACTGGAAGTGCAACTCTGTGAGAAGAAAATCCGCGAGGCTAACGTGCGCATCGAGGAACGCAAGGGCGACCTGGCTCAGACCGCCGAGATTATTGCCGACCGCGAACAGGCTCTCGAAGAGAAACGCAGCGAGCTTGATGAGATTATGGACGAGACGCGCGTAGAGGAGGAAAAACTGAAGGAGAAAGCCCGCGAACTGGAGATGAAAATCGAGTCGGGACTGCTCACTTCGTTCAAGCGCATCCGCAAGAATGCTCGCAACGGACTGGGCATCGTCTTCGTTCAGCGTGATGCTTGCGGCGGCTGCTTCAACAAGATTCCTCCACAGCGTCAGCTCGACATCAAGATCCACAAGAAAATCATTGTCTGCGAATATTGCGGACGTATCCTGATCGACCCCGAACTGGCCGGCGTCAAGGTTGAGAAACCCGTCACCGACGACAAACCCAAGCGCAAGCGCGCCATCCGCAAAAAAAAGGAAGACGAGGCTGCTGAGGATTAATCTCGTCGACTTGCAAACAGATAAACTAATAATCTCACATAACTAATAATTAATCTTATGGCTCAAACAAAACAGAACGGAAGTATCATCGCCATTATCACGATGTTCTTCCTCTATGCAATGATCTCATTCGTTACTAACCTGGGAGCACCCATCGGCGTCATCTGGAAGAGTCAGCCCGAAATCGGCGGCTCTAACGTGCTGGGTATCATGGGTAACTTCATGAACTTCTTTGCTTACCTGTTCATGGGAATTCCTGCAGGTAAGATGCTGACCAAGGTGGGTTACAAGAAGACCGCACTCATCGGTATTGCCGTTGGTTTCTTCGGTGTGCTGATTCAGTATCTCTCTGGTCACTCCAGTGGTATTACCGGATTCTGCATTTATCTGCTCGGTGCATTCATCTCTGGATTCTCTGTTTGTATTCTGAACACCGTGGTGAACCCGATGCTCAACCTCTTGGGCGGCGGTGGTAACCGTGGTAACCAGCTGAACATGATTGGTGGTACGCTGAACTCGTTGGCCGGAACACTTACCCCGATGCTCGTGGGTGCGCTGATTGGTACGGTGACAGCCAGTACAAAGATGGCCGACGTGAACTTGGTGATGTTTATCGCCATGACCGTTTTTGCTGCTGCATTCTTTATCCTGCTCTTCATCCCGATTCAGGACCCGGAAATGGGAAAGGTGACGGCAGATACCGTTTTCGAGCACTCTCCCTGGTCGTTCCGCCACTGTTTGTTGGGTGTGATTGCCATCTTCGTATATGTGGGTGTCGAGGTAGGTATCCCCGGTGGACTGAACTTCTATCTCTCTGACACATCGGCTAATGGAGCATGGGTGAATCCCTCTGCCGTTGTTAATGCCGCCACTATTGGTGGTGCTGTGGCTGCCATGTACTGGCTGCTGATGCTGGTCGGTCGTCTCTGTTCGAGTGTGATTGCCGGTAAGGTTTCTTCTCGCGCGCTGATGCTCACCACAACAGCCATCGGCATGATTTTGATTCTCGCTGCCATGCTGACACCGAAGTCGGTTACCGTCAGCATGCCGCTTTTCTCTATTCTCGAAGGATCGTTCTCGACAGTTGTGGTGCCCCTGAGCGCCTTGTTGCTCGTGCTCTGCGGCCTGTGTACATCGGTGATGTGGGCTTCAATCTTCAACTTGGCTACTGAGGGACTCGGCAAATACACCGCACAGGCCTCCGGTATCTTCATGATGATGGTAGTCGGTGGCGGTGTGCTGCCCGTTGTGCAGAACTTCTTCGCCGACATCATGGGTTACATGCCCAGCTACTTCATCTATCTGCTGGCTATGGCCTATATGTTCTATTATGCACTGATTGGCTGCAAGAACGTGAACAAGGACATTCCCGTAGACTGATTAATGGTTTTCGGGCTGATATTCAACGAATTAGCCTTGATGCAATACGAAAAAAGAGCCGCATCCTCGTCTGGGGTGCGGCTCTCTTTTCGTATTTGCCTATTTGTTTTTCCAAGCCTCTTCATCCCTCGTTCTGCAACAAACAATTTGACAACAATTTGACGTGTACTGAATAAGTTGACACTTTTGTAATTCAAAAAGTGTATCAGTATGCGACAAAGAGAAGAAATGAATGACGAGAAAAGACTTGCTTTAATAGATGAATATCTGTTCTCTGGTAAGTCAAAATGTTGTTTTGA
>JAFRPY010000019.1 GCA_017428925.1 Prevotella sp.
AAGGAGGGGTTAGGGGTGGTAGCGATAAATAATGCTCGACCTTTCCTAAATATTTAATTTATAATAGGTTATATCATTATTCTTCTCTACCACCCCGCACCCCTCCTCCCAGGAGGAGGGGACTACTGGCTGCGTCTTTTCATCCATTGTTTCATTTTGACACACCCTCACTACTGGCAGCGTCTTTTCATCCATTATTTCATTTTGACACACCCACTCTAAATCTCCCCCTTTATACCCTTTATTCCTTCCGCTCGGCTATGCCGCTTTCGTAGCATAGCGGAGAAAGAACTTTCGAAAGTTGAATTATGTAGTAAATATTGTGAAGTTCACACTTCCATAGGCGCGATGTTCGCGGAAACAGGGGTGCGAGGAGAAGTCGTTCTGCTTGCCGTGCTCGAAGACGAAGACGCCGCCGGGCGCAAGGATGCCCGACTGTAGCACGAGATCGGGAATGTCGGGAAGGTTGGGCAGGGCATAGGGCGGGTCGGCGAAGATGAAGGAGAAAGCGGCGGAGCCGCGCGCATGGCCGTTTTGCGGCGTGTAAGGGCCTTCGGCCGTGTAAGGCTGCTGCGCAGCGGGTAAGGCGGCGGAGCCGCGGGTAATTGCGACTGCGTCGCTGTTCAAGTGCTGCTGCGCAGCGTTCAATGCGGCGGAGCCGCGTTCAATTGCGACTGCGTCGCGGTTCAAAGGCCTACGGCCGTTCAAGGCGGCTTCGTCGCTGTGTTCAAGGGGTAAGGCGGCGGAGCCGCGGGTAAGGGTTGAGGACTTTTGGGCGCTTTTCAGGTAGCGGAAGACGTCGCCGCGGATGAGCTGGTGGTTGGTGACGCCGAGCTTGCGCACGCATTCGCCGATGAAGCGTGCATGGTCGCGGTCGGCCTCGACGCTAACCACTTGCGAGCAGCCACGAGAGAGCAGTTCGAGTGAGATGCTGCCGGTGCCTGCAAAGAGGTCGAGGGCGCGCGCGCCTTCCAAGTCGATGTAGGAGTTGAGCACGTTGAAGATGTTCTCCTTGGCGAAATCGGTGGTGGGACGCGCCTTGAAGGAGCGTGGTATGTCGAAGCGACGACCTTTGTAGATGCCTGTGATGATACGCATTTTTGTGGGCGCCTGCGGCGCGGTTGAGATAAGCCCTACGGGCGGTTAAGAACGGTTAAGAGGCGCCTACGGCGCGGTTAAGATATGCCCTACGGGCGGTTAAGAGGGTATAGAAGAGTTGAGAGTTTAGAGTTTAGAGTTGAGAGACTTTCTCCGTTTCACTACGAAAGCGCCCCTGCGGGTCGAGCGGAGAGTTTATGATTACCTTTTGAACCTTGAACCGCGACGCAGTCGCCTTGAACGCGGCACCGCCGCTTTACCCGCTGCGCAGCAGCCTTACACGGCCGAAGGCCCTTATGCTTTGTGCAGCTGCACCATGAGATCGAAGGGGATGCCTTTCACGAGGGTGACGGGTGCACGGTTGAACTCTGCCGAGGGGTTGATGGTGTAGGTCTTGCTGGCGTAGCGGCGCAGCAGGTCGACGATGCCCATGGTTTGAGCCGGGGCGTCGGCAGTTGGCTTGGCCGTAGCCTCGTTGAGTTGCTGCATGGTGGCAAAGCACAGGTAGAGTTCATCGCTTTGTGCATCCATGCCAATCGTCTTCCACACATGCAGGATGTGGTAAACGGCATCGTTGACCGATGTCATCTCGAAGCGATTGGAGAAGCGGAACCGGTTTTTGTCGAAGCTGAACACGTCGATGTATTTGTCGTGGAAATAGGCGTAGAGCTTGCGGCGTGTACCCGTAAAACTGCGGTTGAGCATGTGGCTCCACACGGGTTGCATGACATGCTGGAAGCGCACGTCGGTGAAATGGTCTTCGACGACGAGGCGCAGGTCCTTGTTCACGGCAAAAGCCACAATGGCATTCAGATGCGGCAGCACCTGGTGGATGAGCGCATAGCTCTCGTAGCCGGTGAAGGTGGCGTTATAGAGTTCGCGGAGGCTCTGCTCGTCGAATTCCTGGATGGGAACGAGCATGGTGGGGGTGTTCACCTCGAGCATGGCTCGCTCGTAGTCTCTGTTCAGGAGGTCGCTGGTGCGGAATGCTTCGCGCAGGTTTGCAGCCAGGGAGATGCCACTCTTCATGATGTATGGCTCGAAGGCCACCTTGTTTTGTTCTGCAGGGTCGGCAACGGCGAAGAGCAGCGAGCTCTTGGTGACGCGTATGATGAGTCGGTTGTTCATATACAAAAGTTTCGAGTTTCTAGTTTCGAGTTTCTAGTTTCGAGTTTCTAGTTTCGAGTTTCTAGTTTCGAGTTTCTAGTTTATGATAGGACGCTGAGCACGCAGAGCACCATCAGGATGATGGCACATAGCAACAGCAGGTAATTATGGTTGATTTTATATTTCATTCTCGAGATTTTTTGCTACCTTTGCAGCTGATTACTCAGATGTCGGCTACAAATTTAGATAAAAAAATCGAATTATTTGCCAGTCGTTTGAAGAAATCTGTTTTTCTTTCGTGGAAAGATACAAATTTGTGAGCTAAATGCTGTAAAGATGATCAACAAAGCATGACGATAGATGAATTTATATTTCGGGTAGAACAGGAGGTGGGATTCCCACCGACACGCGAGCAACACTTGGCGGTGGATTGCTTCACGCGGTTTCTGGCTTGTCGCGAAGGACAGCCGGTGATGATTCTGCGTGGCTCGGCAGGCACGGGTAAGACCACGCTGGCCAGTGCGATGGTGCGCACGCTGAAACGACTCGGGCAGAAGCTGGTGCTGCTGGCTCCCACGGGTCGTGCGGCGAAGGTGTTCTCGCTGAACAGCGGTGAACAGGCCTCCACCATTCACCGCCGTATCTATCGGCAGAAAAGTCTGGAAGGAGGATTCAGCCTGGGCTTCAACAGCTTGCGCAATGCGTTGTTCTTCGTCGATGAGGCCTCGATGATCAGCACTGGCAGTTCGTCGCTGTTTGGCAATGGCAGTCTGTTGGGAAGCAGCCTGCTCGACGACCTCGTGCAGTTCGTCTATGGCGGTCCGGGCAATTGCCGGATGATTCTCATCGGCGATCCTGCACAGTTGCCACCCGTGGGCGAGGAGGAAGCCCCGGCCCTGGAGGCAGAGGTGCTGCGCAACTATGGGCTTCGCGTTTTTGAGAGCACACTCAACGAGGTGGTGCGCCAAGAGGAAGAGAGTGGTATCCTTTGGAATGCCACACAGATTCGCAGTTTCCTTCCTGAGCCAAATGGACTGGACGAGTTGCAGGAGCCCCGCCTCTCACCGCTCGATATTGCCCTGCGCATCAAGATGTTTGCCGATGTGCGTAGGGTTCCCGGCGATGAACTCATCGAGTCGCTGAACACCAGCTATAGCCATGTGGGCACCGACGAGACCATTGTAGTGACACGCAGCAACAAGCGGGCAAACATCTACAACATGGGCATCCGCAATAGCATTCTCGGTCGTGAGGAGGAACTCACCACCGGCGATAGGCTGATGGTGGTGAAGAATAAGTATGGCCTCCCCCAACCCCTCCAAGCAGAGGGGAGCAGTGGCGCTGCAGACAGCTCTTCATCAGGAGGCGCGGTTGCCTCTGAAGGATTGGACTTCATTGCCAATGGCGACCAAGCCGTTGTGCAGCGTGTGCGGAATGTGCATGAACTCTACGGCTTCCGCTTTGCCAACGTGTGGCTGCAGTTCCCCGACTACGACGACTATGAATTGCAGTCGCTGGTGATGCTCGACACGCTGACCACCGAGGCTCCCGCCCTAACGCGTGAGCAGAGTGAGCAATTATTTAATAAGGTGATGGAAGACTATGCCGACGTACGTCCGAAAAGCGAGCGCCTGAAGAAGTTGAAGGAAGACGAACACTATAATGCCCTGCAGGTGAAGTTTGCCTATGCCGTCACCTGCCACAAGGCGCAAGGCGGCCAGTGGGCACATGTGTATATAGATCAGGGATATGTGACATCAGAAATGCTGGATGCCGACTACGTGCATTGGCTCTACACCGCCTTTACACGTGCCACGGAGTGTGTGTTTCTCGTGAATTGGCCATAGGCGGCAGAGCCGCGCGCATGGCCGCTTTGCGGCGTGTAAGGGCCTTCGGCCGTGTAAGGCTGCTGCGCAGCGGGTAAGGCGGCAGATCCGCGGTTCAAAGCGACTACGGCCGTTACTTTGTTACCTTGTTACTTTGTTACTTTGATTCCAATGCCTCCCATGATGTGGGCAGTCTGCATGTAGGGATTGGTGTGAAGCTCGGCGAAGATGGGAAGGGTGACACCGCGCAGCTTCAGATTCTTCGTTGCACGCACCGATGCCATGACGCAGGTTGGGCCATCGGCATAGAAGTAGTGAAGCGATTCGGAGAGAGTGGCATAGTCGGGAACGGTCCAGCCGGCACTCTCCATGGGTGTGAAGCCCGCCTTCGCCGTCCAGTCGAGTCCACCCAGACGGAAGGGAACAGTCAGCTCGATGTAGGTGGAATAGGCCTGGCTGCCGTCGATTTTCGTATCGTGGCCGTAGAACATGCAGTAGGCCTGCACGCTGCCATAGCGGCAGGTGTAGCCAATGTTTCCTTCCAGCCGATGCGCAGTGGTCTGCTTGTTGTAGGCGAAGTATAGGTCGTTAGGCTCAATGCCCGTCTGCCAGTAGTCGGTGACACCGATGTTCAGTCCAAACGGGAACTCATAGCCCAGCGAGAGATCAATTTCCTCCTCATCGCTCTTGTCGAAGCCCGCACTTCCAAACATTTTCACGTAGGCACCCTGCCATGACACCTTTGCCATGGGCTGCAGGCTGATGCCTCCTTTCTCCATGCCACGCCAGAGGTACTTGCTGACGAGATCGGCCTGTACTTCGGCCTGAGGCTGACTTTGTGCCTGCACCTGACCTGCCGTCAGCCACATGGCTGCCATCAGCATGATGGTTTTCACAATACGATGAGTCATTGTTTTCTTCTTTTTGATGGGAATTCAAGGCGCCTGCGGCGCGGTTCAAGAGCGGCAGAGCCGCGGTTCAAGAGCTTCGCTCAATGTTCAATGCTGCTGCGCAGCGGTTCAAGAGCGGCAAAGCCGCGTTCGATTGCTGCTTTGCAGCGGTTCGATTGCGCCTTCGGCGCGGTTCAATGGCCTACGGCCGTTCAATGCGACTACGTCGCGGTTCAAAGCTGCTGCGCAGCGTTGGTTTAAAGGCTATCTCTCAATGAGATCGAGGAATTTCGCCCACTGCTTATTGATCTGGAAGTTGCCAAGCGTGCCCTTGCGGATGTGTACGGCAGCTTCGCGGAAAGTAGTCTTGCTGAAGGAGTTGCTGCTGATTTTCGGCGGGGTGGCACCCAGCACGTTCACCGTCATGAGATTGTTGCACTTGTCGAAGGCCGAGCCGTCGATCTCCTTCAGCGATGAAGGCAGGGTGATCTTAGCCAGACTCGTGCAGCCTTCGAAGGCCGAGCTGCCAATCTGCTTCAGTCCGTTGGGGAAGGCGATGTTCTCAAGGTTTGTGCAACCCCGGAACAAGTCGCTCGAGATGCTGACGAGGCCGTTGGGCAGCGTCAGGTGTCGCATGTTGCTGCAGTCGCGGAATGCACCGGAGCCAATCTTCACCACGGAATTGGGCAGATAGAGGCTGTCGAGCGACGAGCAGGAACGGAATGCCTCGCTGGCAATCTCGCTGACGGAGTTCGGCAGGTGTACCTCTTCGAGTGATGAGCAGTTCTTCAGCACGCTGTTGCTGATTTTCGACAAGCTGCTGGGGAATGTGAACTCGCGGAGACTGCTGCATCCCATGAACGCTTCCGAGCCGATGCTCTTCACGCCCGTGGGAATGACAATCTGCTCTAGGCTCGAGCAGTTCTCGAAGGCATTACTGGCAATCGATGTCATGCCAGTGGGCAGGTCTACCTCTTTCAGGTTGCTGCACTCCTCGAAAGTGCCGTGAGGCAGCGTGGTGATGCTGGCCGGGATGACAATCTCTGCCAGCGACTTGCAGCCTTTGAACACATCGTTGCTCATCTTGCGAATGCTCTTCGGCAACGTCACATCGACGAGGCTTGAACACTCTGAGAAGAGTTCCGTGGGAAGTTCCTCGATGCTCTTCGGCAATTCGATGGCGGTGAGACTGGAACAGCCCGAGAAGGCACGCGGACCAATCTTGCTGATGCCTTTGGGAATCGATATAGAGGTCACGCCCGTTGCTTTCTCGAAAGCACTTGCAGCAATCTCCTCAACATAGAAAGTCAGGCTGTCGACCTCGATTTTCTCAGGAATGACGATATCGCCGGAATAAATATCCGGGCTTTTCACGACGATGGCCGTTTCCTTCTTAGCATTCAGCTGATAGCTGATGCCATCAACCACAGCACTGTTCTTCTTTCCCTTGACGTCGATGGCCGAGGCATGGAAGGGCAAAAAGGCAAAGAGGCAAAAGGATAAGATCCATTTCTCTAAACCTTTTACGTTGATGTTGTCAAGACACTTTTTCATGTTCTTCTGCTTTTTTACCTTTTTTACTCTTATTGTCTGATTTATGCGTTGAGATCGAGGATGAGCGAGAAGCCCGTCATGTCGAGCACGTTTTGTACGGCTTCCTGAAGGTTGATGAGCTTCAGCGTACCACCAGCTGCCTTCAGCGACTTCTGAGCTTCCAGCAGGATGCGAAGTCCGGAACTGGAGATGTATTCGAGTTCTTTACAATCCATCACGACATCGTTTTTGGCATGAATGATGTCGGAAAGCGCTGCTTTTGCTTCGGGCGTTGCAGCGGTGTCGAGACGACCTATCAGTTCTACGATAGTTTTTTCTCCATTGATGATGTTGATTTCCATATTGCCCAGTTATTTGATGTTGATTTTAGAATGCTAATTCAATAACTTTGTCGATGGCTGCTGCCAGTCCGTCGGGGTTCTTGCCGCCAGCGGTGGCGAAATGAGGCTGACCGCCGCCGCCACCCTGCATGAGCTTGGCCGCCTCGCGGACAATCTGTCCGGCGTTCTTGCCGGTAGCAACGATGTCGTCGCTCAGTGAGACGGTGAGAGTGGGTTTGCCATTCTCGGCACAGCCGATGGCCACGAGCAGGCTTTCGGGGAACTGGTTGCGCAGTTGGAACACGATGTCCTTCACGCTCTGGGCATCCAGAGGCATCACGCCCTTGATGACCTTCACACCATCCACTTCCTTGGCTGTCTCCACCAGTTTCTTCTTCAGTTCTTGTGCCTTCATGGCGCGGAACTCGTCGACCTGTCCTTGCAGCTCCTTGTTCTCGGCAATGGCCTTGCGAACAGTTGCCATCAGGTCGGGGGCGTTGTTCAGAAGGGTGCGCAGGTCATTCATGAAGTCCTGCATCATGTCGCACATTGCCTCCACTTCCTTACCCGTGATGGCTTCAATGCGGCGAATGCCGGCAGCGATGCTGCTCTCACTGGTGATGCGAACCATGCCGAGCTGGCCTGTTGCCTTGGCGTGGCAGCCACCGCAGAACTCAATGGAGTCGCCGAACTTCACCACGCGCACCTTGTCGCCATACTTCTCGCCAAACAGGGCAATGGCACCCATCTCCTTGGCTTCGTCGATGGGACAGTCGCGGAATTCCTCCAATGGGATGTTGGCGCGAATCTTCTCGTTGACGATGTGCTCCACTTCGCGCAGCTGCTCGGGTGTGACCTTTTCGAAGTGCGAGAAGTCGAAGCGCAGTCCGTCAGCAGTGACGAGCGATCCGCGCTGCTCCACATGTGTGCCCAGCACCTCGCGCAGGGCAGCGTCGAGCAGGTGGGTGCAGGTGTGGTTCGACTCAATGGCACGACGGGTTTCAACGTCGACACATGCCATGAATTCTGCCTCGGGGTTCTTCGGCAGCTCCTTCACGATGTGAACGCTCTGGTTGTTCTCACGCTTGGTGTCGATGACGTCGATGGTTTCGTATTCGCTGACAAGTACGCCGCGGTCACCAACCTCACCACCCATCTCTCCATAGAACGGAGTTTGGTCGAGCACGAGTTCATAGAACGTGTTCTTCTTCTGCGTCACCTTGCGATAGCGAAGGATGTGGCAGGTGTATTCAGTGTAGTCGTAGCCCACGAACTGCTGCTCGCCATCGGCAATCTCCACCCAGTCGGTGCTCTCCACCTGAGCGGCATTGCGGGCGCGCTCCTTCTGCTTCTGCATCTCGGCATCGAACTCGTCGACGTTCACTGTCAGGCCGTTCTCACGGCAGATGAGTTCCGTCAGGTCGAGCGGGAAACCGTAGGTGTCGAACAGGCGGAAGGCCGATGCACCGTCGAGGACGGTCTGCTGGTGAGCCTTTAGCTCGTCCATGGCACCGTTGAGCAGGTTGATACCACGCTCCAGCGTGCGCAGGAAGGAATCTTCTTCTTCCTTCATGACGCGACCGATGAGCTGCTGCTGGGCCTTCAGTTCGGGGAAGGCATCGCCCATCTCCTCAACGAGCACGGGCAGCAACTTATAGAGGAATGCTTCGCGCTGGCCGAGGAACGTATAGGCATAGCGCACGGCACGGCGCAGGATGCGGCGGATGACGTAGCCGGCCTTGGCATTCGACGGCAACTGGCCATCGGCAATCGAGAAGGCCACGGCACGCAAGTGGTCGGCGCAGACGCGCATGGCCACATTCACCTGTTCCTGCTTTGCATCGCTGGGAGTCTCAGTCTCCTCTTCGTAGGTGGTGTATTTCAGTCCGGTGAGCTGTTCCTCCACGCGGATGATGGGCTGGAAAATGTCGGTATCGTAATTGGAATGCTTGCCCTGCAGCATGCGCACCAGGCGCTCGAAGCCCATACCCGTGTCGATGACGTTCATCGCCAGCTTCTCCAGCGAGCCATCGGCCTTGCGGTTATACTGCATGAACACAAGGTTCCAGATCTCAATGACCTGCGGGTCGTCTTGGTTCACCAGTTCACGACCGGGTTTACCGTTCTTCTTCTCCTCGGCGGGGCGCGAGTCTACATGAATCTCTGAGCAGGGGCCGCAGGGACCTGTGTCGCCCATCTCCCAGAAGTTGTCGTGCTTGTTGCCGTTAATGATGTGGTCGGCGGGAACGTGCTTCAACCAGTAGCCTGCGGCCTCGTCGTCGCGCTCGAGTCCCTCCGTGGGATCGCCCTCGAAGACGGTTACGTACAGGTCCTCGGGGTTGAGCTTCAATACGTCGACGAGATATTCCCATGCCATGTCGATGGCACCTTCCTTGAAATAGTCGCCAAACGACCAGTTGCCCAACATCTCGAACATGGTGTGGTGGTAGGTGTCGTGGCCTACCTCTTCCAGGTCGTTGTGCTTACCTGAGACGCGCAGGCACTTCTGCGTGTCGGCACGGCGGCGCGGCTCGGGTTGGCGCGTGCCTAATATGATGTCCTTCCACTGGTTCATACCGGCATTGGTGAACATCAGCGTGGGATCGTCCTTGATTACCATCGGAGCCGAAGGCACGATCACATGGCCTTTCTGCTCGAAAAACTTCTTGAAAGATTCACGAATCTCTTTTGCTGTCATGACTTATATTTACGATTTACGAAATTACCATTTATAGAATTTGAGTGCAAAGGTAATAAAAAGTTTAGAGTTAATGGTTTAGAGTGGAGTGTTTTTCTGTTAAAGAAGTTAAAGGACACATGTTTTTTCAAAAAAACTTTCATCTTTCGTCTTTCATTTTTCATTTTTTTGTATCTTTGCATCGTAGAAATGTAAACCCGTAAATTGTAAATAAATTAGATGGCACTGAATCGAAACAAGAATCTGAAGCTCTACTACAGCATCAAAGAGGTAGCACAGATGATGGGAGTGAGTGAGAGCATGTTGCGCTATTGGGAGAAGGAATTTCCCCACTTGCACCCGAAGACTGTGAGTTCAACCGGTGTGCGCCAGTATGTGGACAAGGACATCGAGCAGATACGCCTCATCTATAACCTCGTGAAGGTGCGCGGCTTCAAAATTGCTGCCGCTCGTAAATACCTGAAAGAGAACCGCGAAGGTGTGGACCGTTCCAATGACGTGCTGGATACGCTTATCTCGCTTCGTGATCAGTTGGTGGACTTGAAGCGCCATCTCGATGCCGCCATCGTCTGACGGTTTTCGGGTTGTTTTCAACTTGCGATTGTCGTTCTTTGCTGAAGCAAAGTCACATCATAACAATATGCCCAGATGCTGATTTGCATCTGGGCATATTGTTGGCCATCAATCGGTTAGCGATTATCATGTAGGGACGCGGCGTGCCGCGTTAATGGCGAAGAAAGCTAAATCCATTAACGCGGCACGCCGCGTCCCTACACTATTTTATTCCGGCAGCCAGTTGGTCTCGCTGTGGAAGATGGTGGTGGGAGTGATGGCTTGTGCCTCGCGCTTCGTGAGCTGATGGCTCCAAGAAACGCGGCTGTTAATGGCGGCTCCTGGGCCTGTGTTGCCATATTCATAGTAGCGGGCAGTTCGCTCGTTCTCTGGGTTGCGCCAGTTCTCCCACCCTTCGGGGCGGATGTGGTTGCCGAGCTCGCAATATATAAATAAGGTATAGGCGTAGGGGCGCCAGGGCCGCCCCAGATAGACCTTCGTAACCCCTTCGTCGGCAGTGAGGCGGCAGTGGCTGAACACGTAGCCATAGGGAACATCCTGAGGTGTGGAGGCTGCGGTGATGTAGCTATCGGCGCAGCTATGAATCTGACAACGCTCAAACCAAGCGGTGGCAGGACCAAAGATGAAGTCGGTGGTGCCGCAGATGTAGCAGTCCTGGAACCAGACGCGCGAACTCGCTTTGCCAGTGTAGACGGTGTCCTGATGGCCGAGCAGGCGGCAGCCGATGACGCGCACGCGGTCGCCTTCGATGTGCAGCGCCACAGCTTGTCCGAGCCGTGCTGCATTGTTTTCGATGGTGATGTTGCGCAAGGTGATGTCAGAACCCTCCACTTTCAGCGTGTAGGTGCGGAAGGTGCCCATCTTTAGTGGAGAGTTGATAGTGGAGAGTTGAGAGTTTTCAAAGAGAATGTTGGCGTGGTCGTCATAGGTGATGATGGTGCGCTCGACGTCCTCGCCGAGAATCTCGATGTTCTCCAGATGCGTGGGGATGACGAGTTTCTCCTTGTAGACACCCCGTTTCACGAATATCACTTTATGATAGTCCATGAAGGCACGGCACACCTCGATGGCTTCGCCGACGGTGCGAAACTGCCCTGTGCCATCGCGTGCTACAACGATGGTGTCGGGGTTATCGAAAGCCCCCCTTTCGTCCCCCGAGGGGGACACATTGGCCAGACTGGTTAGGAGGAGAAGGGTGGTAAGAAAATGCATTGTAAGTTGAGAGTTTAGGGTTTAGAGTTCTTTCTCCGGTTTTGTGCTGAAATTGTCCGTTGGGCCGAGCGGAGAGTTAAGGGTATTGAAGCCCCCTCGGGGGCCGTATGGGGGGCTACATAATCTGCGAAACCTCCAGAATGCCGCTAATCTTCTTCAGTTCCTCCATGATGGCCGCCACAACGGCGCGGTCATGGACGCGCACTTCGATGGTGCCGTCGAAGATATCTTGGTCGCTGGCAATGGTGAGGCGGCGAATGTTGATATCGAGCTTTCCACTGATGAGATCGCCCAAGTCGTGAATCATGCCCTTGCGATCGATGCCGCGTATCTCAATGGTGGCATCGAAGAGCAGCTGTTGGTGCATCTCCCACTTGGCATCGAGGATTCGGTTGCCGAAACTCGACTTCAGACGTGAGGCCACAGGGCAGTCGCGCTTGTGTATCTCCACGTGATTTTTGTTGTCGATGAATCCCAGGATGTCGTCGCCGGGAATGGGATGACAGCAGTCTCGGAAGATGTACATCTGGATGGTTTCCTCGGTGAGGTAGCAGGGAATCTTCTTGTTGAAGTCCTTGCCCACTTCGAGGAGTCCGCGCTCGGCTTTGATGGTCTTCTCGGCCTTCTTCTCCGACTTGATGAAGGGCACGTATTTCTTCCAGCCTTTCTTCGACTCCTTCTTGCCAAGCAACTGGTCGCGGTCGCGGTCGCCGAGGATGATAGTCTTCTTGCCGAGGGCGAGGAAGAAATTGTCGTGCTTCTGTATCTCGTGCAGGTCGCACAGCTTGTCGACGACCGACGAGGTGTACTCCAGACTGTTCTTCTCGAGCCAGTCCTTCAGTGTCTGCTCGCCCTTCTTCTGCGTCTCACGATCGGCGCGGCGCAGGCTGGCCTGTATCTTTCCCTTGGCCTTGGCGGTAGAAACAAATTCGAGCCACGACGGCTGCACATGTTGCGACTGCGAGGTGAGAATCTCTACCTGGTCGCCACTCTGCAGGCGGTGGCTCAGTGGAACAAGCTTGTGGTTTACCTTGGCACCGATGCAATGGCTGCCAAGGAAGGTGTGAATCTGGAAGGCGAAATCGAGTGCCGTACAACCCGCCGGCATCGTCTTGATTTCACCCTTCGGGGTGAAGACGAAAATCTCCGAGGCGAAGAGGTTGAGCTTGATGGTGTCGAGGAAGTCCATGGCATCAGGCTGCGGGTCGTCGAGGATTTCCTTGATGGTGCCCAGCCAGTCGTTGAGCTCGCCATCGTTCTTGCTAGCTTCCTGATCGGCTTCGTTGCCTTCCTTGTACTTCCAATGGGCGGCAAAACCCTGCTCGGCCACCTCATCCATTCGGTCGGAGCGTATCTGCACCTCAATCCATCGGCCGGAGTGCGACATCAGCGTGACATGCAGAGCCTGATAGCCGTTAGCCTTCGGGTGGTTGAGCCAGTCGCGCAGACGGTCGGGGTGTGACTTATAGATTTTCGAGATGGCGACGTAGATCTGGAAACACTCGTTGATTTCGTTCTCGCGCTTGTTGGGCGTGAAGATGATGCGCACGGCGAGGATGTCGTAGATTTCATCGAACGTCACGTGCTTGTTCTGCATCTTCGTCCAGATGGAGTAGGGCGATTTCACACGTGCCTTCAGTTCATACTCGATGCCCATTTCGTCGAGGGCGCTGCGGATGGGGGTGGTGAAATCATCGAAGAGCTGCTGGCGTTGCTCCTTCGTGAGCGTAAGCTTGCGGCTGATGTTCTCGTATTCCTCGGGATGCTCGAAGCGGAAGCTCAGGTTCTCTAGTTCCGACTTGATCTTGTTGAGGCCCAGGCGGTTGGCTAGTGGAGCGTAGATGTAGAGCGTCTCGCCGGCAATCTTATACTGCTTGTTAGCAGGCTGCGAGTCCAGCGTTCGCATGTTGTGCAGACGGTCGCAGATCTTGATAAGGATGACGCGTATGTCGTCGCTCATGGTGAGCAGCAGTTTCTTGAAGTTCTCGGCCTGTGCCGAGGCTTGTTCGCCGAAGATGCCGCCAGAGATCTTGGTGAGTCCGTCGACAATCTGCGCAATCTTCGGCCCGAACATGTTCTCGATGTCCTCCACCGTGTAGTCGGTGTCTTCAACGACGTCGTGAAGCAGGGCCGAGCAGATGCTCGTGGAACCCAGTCCCATCTCCTCGCTGGCAATCTGAGCGACGGCGATGGGGTGCATGATGTACGGTTCTCCCGACAATCGCTTCACTCCCTTGTGGGCTTGTCGGGCGAAGTTGAAAGCTTTGGTGATAAGATCGGTCTTCTTACGATGGGTAGAGGCCAGATAGCTGTCGAGCAGTCGCTGAAAAGCTTCGTCGACGAGTCGTTCGTCGGCTTGCTGTTGCTCCAGCTCCTTCATGTCAATGTCAGGGTCGTCCATATCTTGTATCCTCCTTATATAGATAGGTGTTCTTATTTGACTCGCAGTTTCTTGCCGGCGCGGATGTTGTTGCCACGGATGCCGTTCTTCTTCTTCAAAGCCGCTACGGTGGTGTGGTTGCGCTTGGCGATCGACGAAAGCGTGTCACCCTTTCTAACGGTGATGCTACGACCTGCCGAGCTGCTCTTCTTGCGACTCTTGCTCTTCGTGTAGCGCGACCGCTTACTCTTTGAGGAGCGCTTGCTCTTTGAATAGCGCTTGCTCTTGCTGCGACTGTAGGTCTTACGTGTGGGGGTGTAGGTGGGCTGTGCCTCGTTCACGGCTACCTCCAGGCGCTTTGTGAGCAATTCGTCGGCACGGTGTGTATAGATGGAGTCGAGGTTGTCGATGAACGGACCGACGTAGTTCATGGGCAGTCGCACGGCCATGGGCTTGTTGCTGCCGTTGATGATCTGTCGGCGGTACTGCGGGTTCAGCTCAGCTAGCTGGTTGATGTCAATGCCTATGACCTCTGCAATCTGCTCAAAATGCATGTCGCGATTGACTATTACGGTATCAGTCTTCGCGGGCAGGTCGGTAAGCAGAGGACAGATGTTGTGCTCGCAGTAGTAGTTCATGATGTAGTTGGCTGCGATGAAGGCGGGCACGTAGCCACGTGTCTCTGCTGGCAGGTAGGGATAAATCTGCCAGTAGTCCTTCTCACCGCCAGCGCGGTGCACGGCCTTGTTGATGTTCTCAGGACCGCAGTTGTAAGCTGCGATGACGAGGTGCCAGTCGCGGAAAATCTTATAGAGGTCGCGCAGGTAGCGTGCAGCCGCATACGACGACTTGATAGGATCGCGGCGCTCGTCGACGAGCGAGTTCACTTCCAGTCCGTACTGCTTACCCGTGGTGATCATGAACTGCCACAGACCAGTTGCACCGACGCGCGACACGGCCTTCGGGTTCAGTGCCGACTCAATCACAGGCAGGTACTTCAGTTCCAACGGCAGACCATAGGTCTCGAGGGCCTGTTCGAAGATGGGCATGAAGAAATTCTGTGTGCCCAGCATCACTGCCACGGAGCGGCGCAGACGTCCGCTATAGCGGTCGATGAACTTCTGCACTACTTCGTTCCACGGCATCTCGATGGCTGTGGGCAGGCGCTTCAGTCGCTCCATGAACTCCTCTTTGGTGTATTCAGGGTTGATGTTCGGCATGTTGCACGAACTGTCGGGCTGAAGGAAATGCTGTGTGTGATAGAGGTCGAGCAGACTATCCACCTCGAAGGTCAGACCCTCGGGCACATCAATTTCCAGATCGTCGTCCTTGTTGTCATCGTCGTCGTTGATCACCACGATGTCTTCATCGCTGATGACGCCGTCTTCTTCATCGTCGATGTCTTCCTCATCGTCAGCATCTTCCTCGTCGTCGATGTTATCGGCATCGTCGATATCCTCATCGTCCTCTTCGTCTTCATCGACCAACTCTACATCGTCCTCGTCGGTCTCTTCGGGGTTGTCGACTACTACTTGTGCCTGCATGCAGAAAGGAAATAGCAGCATCAGGGCAAATATCCAAAATGTCTTCTTCATATCAATCGGTTGTTCTTTTTTCGTTGTAAGTTGAGCGGCCGGCGAGCCGCCGTAAAGTGTTTACGCCTCCTGCATTCAGAAGGTGAGGCTACACTGCAGGCCCAAGCCTGCTGAGTGTAGGGGATTGCGTTGCGAGTGGCTGTCGATGACGGCCGGTGCAACTTGAAGGCTCAGGTCGTCGGAGATGTCGAATTCCGACAGTGATGCATCGACATAGGCGTCGACCACCGAGAGTGCATACACGCCCACCATGACAAAGAAACTCATGTCGCGCCAGCGGCGGAAGCGGTCCTTGCGCTTCTTGAAGAGCGTCTGGTAACGGTTGAGGTTGGCAGGCGTGATTTGTGCGCCGAGGTGCATGAATTGGTTGTAGCTCTCCGTCTTCGGATCGTCGTCCATCAGATCGAGGTAGGCCTGCGAGTAGTCGTGGTACATCTGGTTGTTCCAACGCATGGCGTAGGCGCAGCCCACGAATCCACCATAGATGATGGGCAGCTTCCAGTATTTGCGGTTATAGATCTGACCTGCTCCCGGCAGCGCCAGTGCGAGCCACATCGCCCGTTTCGGGTTGGGTCGCCATGTCGCCCAGTCGCGCTTCGGCTTCTTGATTTTCTTCTCGAAACTGATGGTGTCGAGCATCAGCGATTCGTCCATGAAGATACTGTCACCCAGCTCGTCCATGATGGCAGGTTGTACGGCCGTCGTGTCGGGGTTCACCTGGGCCTGCATCGTTGTGGCCAGCAGACTCAAGGCCAGTATCAGGAATGTTCTCACTCGCTTGTTCACTCCACAGTTCCTCTTTTTGCTGATGCGTTTATGCCTTCAGCTTGTCAAACATGTTCATGATGCGTTCCAGCTCGCCTTCGTTGGCAAAGGGAATGCTGATTTTGCCCTTGCCTTTTGGCGAGCAGCTCAGCTGCACCTTTGTGTTGAAGAACGACGACAGACGCTTGCGCAGCAGGTCGAAGCCCTCGGGCAGCTGCGTCTTGGCGACCACCTTGCTGTTGCCCGTGCCGCCTTCCTTCAGCTGCTTCACCAGCTCTTCCACCTTGCGAACGCTGTAGCCATTCTTCAGGATTTCCTTGAAGAGCTTGATCTGTGCCGACGGACTGTCGAGCGATAACAAGGCGCGGGCATGGCCCTGGTCCACCTCGTTGTTCTGCAGCGCCATCTGCACCTGGGCAGGCAGCTTCAGCAGGCGCAGGTAGTTGGCAACGGCAGTGCGGCTCTTGCCCACGCGCTTTGCCACCTTGTCCTGTGTCATGCCCTCGCCCTCCAGCAGATGCTGGTAGGCCAATGCAATCTCAATGTCGTTAAGGTCCTCGCGCTGAATGTTCTCCACGAGGGCCATCTCCATCACGTTCTCGTCGGCGATGGTGCGTATGTAGGCAGGAATGGTGCTGAGACCAGCCAGCTGCGATGCTCTCCAGCGGCGCTCGCCGGCTACAATCTGATAGCGTCCACTTGGCATCTGGCGCAGCGTGATGGGCTGGATGATGCCAATTTGTGTGATACTGTCGGCCAGTTCCTGCAGTGCTGCGGCGTCGAATTCCCGACGCGGCTGGTTGGGGTTGGCATCGATGTCGCTGAGGGGAATCTCGTTGATGGTCGACGATCCCTGCGTTTTCACACCGGTGGTATCGATGAGTGCATCGAGACCACGACCGCCTTCAATCTCGTCGAGGCCTCTTCCCAGTGCACTTTTCGTATTTGCAAATTTCTTCTTTACAGCCATTATTTCATGTTGCAGTTTTTTTTTAATAATGTCGGACATGTCAGACTGGTCGGACTTGTCGGACTAGTCTGACCTTACCCGCTGAGGTCCCCTTTTACTCCCTGCTGATAATCTCCTTTGCCAGGGCAAGGTGGTTCTTCGCACCCGTGGAGTCGGCATCGTAGAGGATAGCGGGCAGGCCGTGCGACGGAGCCTCGCTCAGCTTCACGTTGCGCTGGATGACCGTCTTAAACACCAGTTCCTGGAAGTGGCGCTTCACCTCGTCATAGATCTGGTTAGCCAGACGGAGGCGCGAGTCGTACATTGTCAGCAGGAATCCTTCGATTTCAAGTTTCGTGTTCAGCTTCGACTTAATGATGCGGATGGTGTTGAGTAGTTTCGAGATTCCTTCCAGTGCGAAGTATTCACACTGCACGGGAATGATGACAGAGTCGGCAGCTGTGAGCGCGTTCACGGTGATCAGTCCCAGCGATGGTGCGCAGTCGATGAGTATGTAGTCGTACTCCGGGCGCAGCGGGTCGAGGATGTTCTTCAGCACACGCTCGCGGTTGTCGAGGTTCAGCATCTCTATCTCCGCACCCACCAGATCGATGTGGCTGGGGATGATATCGAGGCCGTCGATGTCGGTGGTATAGATGGCATCGCGCACGTCGGCATGGTCGATGATGCACTCGTAGAGCGAGCAATCCACTTCCTGGATGTTCACGCCCAGACCGCTCGACGCGTTTGCCTGCGGGTCGGCATCGATGACGAGCACCGACTTCTCGAGCGTGGCCAGCGAGGCAGCCAGATTCATCGTTGTCGTCGTCTTTCCGACACCACCTTTCTGATTTGCTAATGCTATGATTTTTGCCATATCTTTTCCTAACTTTATACCTTTAAAAATACCGTTAAGAGCTATTTAGGGCTCTTTTTAAGGTGCAAAGGTACGAATTTTATACGAGAATCTTGTATTTTAAACCTTTTTTCGTACTTTTGCAGTCAAAATTATACTTTTATATGATTTCAACAACTGATAATAAGGGCGGTCGCCGACCGCTGATACTCATCTCTAACGACGATGGCTTTGAGGCTAATGGCATCCGTGCACTGGTCGACATGGTGCGACCCTTTGGCGATGTGGTGGTGTGTGCTCCCGACGGTCCGCGTTCCGGATTCTCGTGTGCTTTCACCGCCGTCGACCCACTTACGCTGCAGCGCGTGCCCAATGCCCGATTCTTGAGAAATGATTATTCTGACTGTGAGGAAGAGCCCGATCCGTCGCTCTCCGTGTGGTCGTGCAGCGGTACCCCCGTCGACGCCGTGAAACTGGCCATCGACCAGTTCTGCCTCGACCACGACGACCCTTCGCACTGTTCGTTCCCCGAGGCTCGTTTGGGTCGCATGCCCGATCTCATCCTCGGCGGCATCAACCACGGTGACAACTCCACGGTGAACAATCACTATTCCGGCACCATGGGTGTGGCGATGGAAGGCTGCATGAAGTACATCCCCTCCATAGCATTCTCAACGTGCTATTACAACCACGACGCCAATCTTGAGCCGTTGCGCCCCTATGTGCAACAGATTGTGCGCCGCGTGCTCGACGAAGGACTGCCTAGGGGCATCTGTCTGAACGTGAACTTCCCAGCCCGCGAGGTATTCGAGGGTGTGCGCGTGTGCCGTATGACCTACGGCCAGTGGGTCAACGAGGTGGTGCGCCGTCCACATCCGCGCGGCTACGACTATTATTGGATGGTGGGCCAATACCGCAACGACGAGCCCGATGCCGAGGACACCGATCAGTGGGCGCTCAACCACGGCTTCGTCGCCATCACACCCACCCACATGGATGTCACCGCCTATGCCTTCATGGATCATCTGCGCGAGTGGAAACTGTGAGTGATTGATAATGGATAATTGATAATTGACAATTAATAATTATGATTACCAATTAAAGGATTCAATTCTTCTAAACCTCATGAAATACTACCTGATTGTCGGCGAAGCCTCTGGCGACCTGCATGCCTCACATCTGATGCGGGCACTGCAGAAAGAAGATCCCGAAGCGCAGTTCCGCTTCTTCGGCGGCGACCTCATGTCGGAGGTCGGTGGCACGCGTGTTCGACACTATAAGGAACTCGCTTACATGGGCTTCATCCCCGTGCTGATGCATCTGCCCACCATCTTCCGCAACCTCGCGTTCTGCAAGCAGGACATTGCGCAGTGGAAGCCCGATGCCGTCATCCTTGTCGACTATCCGGGCTTCAACCTGAAAATTGCGAAGCATCTGCACAAAGAGCGGGTGAAAAGGGAACCCACCCCCAACCCCTCCCGAAGGGTGGGGGGGCAAAATTCCCTTTCTAATAATGTTGTAGGTAAATCTAATCAAACTCCACTCCCTTTGGGAGGGGTTGGGGGTGGGTTAATCTTCTACTACATCTCCCCGAAAATCTGGGCATGGAAGGAGTGGCGCATCCGCAGCATCAAGCGCGATATCGACAAGCTATTCTCCATCCTTCCCTTCGAAGTAGACTTCTACGAAAAGAAGCACCACTATCCCATACACTATGTTGGCAACCCCACGGCTCATGAGGTAAAGGAATACAAAGCCTCCCTCAACAACACTGAGGGGAAGGAAGCTTCCGAGGCTGGCGCGACTCCCCTCCAGTTGGAGGGGTTGGGGGAGACTCCCATCATTGCCCTCCTAGCCGGTTCGCGCAAGCAAGAAATCAAGGACAACCTGCCGGCTATGATCGAGGCGGCAGCCCCTTATGCCACTGAGTATCAGCTTGTTGTGGCTGGTGCCCCGGCTATCGACGATGCGTTCTATGCACCGTTCATCGAAGGCAAGCCCGTCACGCTGGTGAAGAACCAAACCTACAAACTGCTCTCGCAGGCCACTGCCGCCCTCGTCACCAGCGGCACAGCCACCCTCGAGACTGCCCTTTTCAATGTGCCGCAGGTGGTGTGCTATAAGACGCCCGTGCCATGTCTCGTCCGCTTTGCGTTCAACCACATCATCAAGTGCAAGTACATCTCGCTCGTCAACCTCATTGCCGACCGGGAGGTAGTGCAAGAGCTGCTGGCCGACCGTTTCTCTGTTGAGAACATTCGCAACGAGCTGCGCCGCCTGTTGCCTGGCCACGATGCCCGTACGGCAATGCTCTTCGACTACCGCGAAGTGGCAAAGCGCCTTGGCGATGACGTTGCTCCCGATAATGCCGCACAACTCATGGTGCGCTATCTGCGGCAGTAGTGGTGGATGAGCACAAGGCTGGCACAAGTGGCGCGCGCCTCGTATTCCACGAGCAAGGCAAAGTCGGCACAGTGTCGTTAGGAGCCATGCTTCCGAAGGGGGTAGGCAATATGCTTGTTGCCGGACGGGCCGTCTCGAGTGATCACGGAGCCAATTCGGCCCTTCGCGTCCAGGCTTCCTGCATGGCGATGGGGCAGGCCGCAGGTGTCGTTGCTGCCCTTGCAGCACGGAATTGCTGCGATCCACGAATGGTGCCTTTGTCACTTATCCGTCGGCAACTGACCGAGATTGGGCATATTGTGCCTTCTTATGATGCTTTTTTGTAACCTTGTTTTATTTTCCAACCGATGGCGGCTACGACAATGGTTATCACTGGGCTGAGAATGTTGAAGAAGCAGTAGGGCAGATAGGCGATGGTAGGCACGCCGAGGACGGTGCTCTGCGTCATACCGCAGGTATTCCACGGCACCAGTACGCTGGTCACGGTAGCTGAGTCTTCTGCCGTGCGACTCAGCAGACGCGCTTCGTAGCCCTGTCGCTCATAGACATTCTGAAACATATTGGCAGTCAGGACGATACTAATGAACTGGTCGCCCGTGGTGATGTTGAGGAAGAGGCCTGTGCTGGCCGTCGATGCCACTAGCCCCACACGGCTGCGCACCCAACTGATTACCACGCGGGTGATACTCTCAATCATTCCACTGGCTACCATGACTGCACCGAAACACATGGCGCAGAGGATGAGCCAGATGGTATTGAGCATTCCCGTCATGCCGCCCGTCGATACCAACTCGTTCAGCTCGCTATAGCCCGTGTCAATAGATGTTGCGCCATAGAAGGTGATGGCCAGTCCCTTGATGAGCGCTGCCGCCTCCCCTAGTTGTTGGAGGTCTGAGGGATGGGGTGGTAAGATAGCCTCCCCTAATTGGGGGAGGTTGGAGGGATGGGGTGGTAAGATAGCCTCCCCTAATTGGGGGAGGTTGGAGGGGGCTCCTATCTGCATGAGGATATGTGGCTGTAGGATAAGTGCCATGATGCCTGCCATCATGGCGGAAAGGAAGAGTACGATGAGCGATGGCACGCGCCGTGCTATGAGTATCGCTGTGAGCACGGGTACTATCAGTGTCCAAAGTGAGATGTTATAGGTGGCCGACAGCCCTTCCGTGTATTGGTGGACGTGTACCTCGCAGTCATTGGACAGCCCAAATCCCATCGCGGTAAAGATAATCAGGGTGATGGTGAAGGCTGGCATCGTGGTAAGCATCATATACCGAATGTGCGTGAAGAGATCAACGCCAGTGGTGGAGGAGGCAAGGATGGTGGTATCGCTCAAGGGTGACATCTTGTCACCAAAGTAAGCGCCAGAGATGATGGCGCCTGCCGCCACAGCTTCGTTGATGCCTAATGCGTGGCTGATGCCCAACAGGGCTACGCCGATAGTGGCAATGGTTGTCCACGAACTGCCTGAGAGTAGCGATACCAATGCACAGATGACACAGGCACACAATAGGAACAGTTGTGGCGACAGCAACTGAACACCATAATATATTAAGGTGGGAACGATGCCACTCACCATCCATGAACCAGCCAACATGCCCACGGCTAAGAGAATGAGAATCGTCACTGCCACACCGCCTAGCGTCTTCGCTATCTGTTGCTCGAACGCTTGCCACGGCACCCGATAGAAGACCATCGAGATAAACACACATACGGCAAGCCCCATGAGCAGCGCCACCTGGCTGCCGCCACTGAGGGCATCGCTGCCGAACAGCGATATCACTATGCCTAACAGACCGATGAGCACCCCAATCGGAATGATGGCGACAAGAGGGGGAGGTAGATGTTTCAAATCTTATCTTTTAAATCTTTACTTTAGTTTCACTGCGCAAAGATATAAAAAAAAGTTTATTTCACGTCAGAAAATTTGGAAGTAAAGGGAGAAATAGCTATATTTGTACGAATTTTTCAACGATTTATCAACAATCCAATCTTTACCTTATGAAGAAAGCAATGGTTCTCTGCGCATTGGCAACACTGCTGTTGTCGGGCTGCAGACAAGAAAAAGAAATCATCAACCTGCCGCGAACAACTGCTTCTGCTGAAGTTGTGGCAGCAGTAGACTCATTTGTGAATGCCACGCAGTCGCGTCCCGTAGCACCTGATTCCATCACCTTGCACAGCATCATGATTCTGAAGCATGGGCAGGTGGTATTCGAGAAGTGGTTCAACGGGCACTCCGCCGAGACTCCGCACCCGATGTTCTCCGTTAGCAAGACGTTTACCGCCACTGCCGTAGGTCTCGCCATCAATGAAGGGAAGCTCCAACTCACCGATCCCGTCGTGAGCTTCTTCCCCGACAAACTGCCGGCAGAACAGAGCGACAATCTGAAAGCGATGACCGTTCGCGACCTGCTTACCATGACCTGTGGTCACGACGAGGAGCCGAACAGCATGCGCAGAGACTCTGTCGATTGGGTGGAGGGATTCCTGTCGTGGCCTGTGAAGCACAAGCCCGGCGAGTACTATTTGTATAATTCCGTTGGAACCTACATGCTCTCTGCCATCGTGCAGAAGGTCACCGGCGAGAAGCTTCTCGACTATCTCGACACCCGTCTCTTCCAACCCCTGCACATCAATCGTCCGGAATGGGAAGAGAGCCCGCAGGGAATCAACTGCGGTGGATGGGGCTTGTCGCTGACGACTGAGGACATGGCGAAGATGGGCCAGCTGTTCCTGCAGCAGGGAAAGTGGAATGGCAAGCAGCTTGTGCCTGCCGAGTGGCTGAAGGAGATGTCCAGCTACCAGGTGCCGTCGGCACCGTCGGGCACACGCTTCGAAGACCTCGAGAAGGCTGGGCTCACCAAGGATAACAACGAATGGGTGCAGGGCTACGGCTATCAGATGTGGATATGCCGCCACAACGCCTATCGTGCCGACGGCTATGCAGGCCAGTATATCATGGTGTTCCCCGACCGCGATGCCGTGCTCGTGCTCACCACGTCGTCATCGCTCTATCAGCCGTACATCGACCTCATTTGGGAATATCTGCTCCCCATCCTGTAGAAATATAGAAAAAACGCTGGCGTGCACTACTTCGTGCGCGTCAGCGTGAATTTCTTTCCGTCCATCGTGCCACTCAGCTTCTTGCCATCGGCACTCAGCGTCATCGTATCCTGGTCCTTTCCCGTTCCGATGATCACCTCGTTGCCCTTCACCACGTAGGTGTCCTTTTCTGTCTCAGGAGCAATGGCGAGGGCGGCCTTCAAAGCCTTGCGCTTCAACCAGCCCACACCAGCAACCTTCAGTGCTTCGTCGTCAATCTTCATATCCATCTTCATCACCACCTGCGTAGCGGTCTTGAACTCTAAGGTCACGGAAGTCTTCATGCCGTTCATCACGCTTCGGGCCTGCTTCATGGCCTTTTCTAACTCTTTGTCCAGCTCTGCCAGCTCGGCGGCGGTGAGCTTGCGGCCTTTCTTCTTCTCGGCTTTCGCAATGGTTTCAGCCTTCTTTTTCGCAACATCCTTGTCCAGCTCTTTCAACTTTTCGTCGAACTCGCCGGCCAGAATGTTTGCATTGTGGTATACGCGCCCCACCATGTTGGTCTGCGCTTCAGCACCGATGGCCATGAACACTGCCATGATGCACATCAGGAACAGATTCTTTGTTTTCATCTTCTTCTTGTGACTGTTGATAGGGTAATGTTGAAAAAAAGAGAAGCCCACGTGTGACTTCTCTTCATTTCTGTTGTAGGGACGCCCGGGCTCGAACCGGGGACCTCTGCAATGTGACTGCAGCGCTCTAAACCAACTGGGCTACGCCCCTATTTCTTTCAGTTTGCGGCTGCAAAGTTACAAACTTTTTCCGATACCACCAAATTTTTTCGCAACTTTCATTCCGTAAAGGCAAAAAACTATCTTGTTTTGTCCATGAAGGATGCATGGAGCAAGAAAAAAGGAGAGACTATAATACCGAGCTCACTACTATAGAGGGATCAATCATTAACACTTAATTTATCGTCCAACTTTTCGGGGTCACATCAGACTCATGTAACTATTTAATGTTCTCGTCTGTTAGTGGTTCAGGCTTCCATTCGCAATGCTTTTGTGTGGCTAAAGCAATGAGATTAAAGGACCAAAGCAGTGCGTTGAAAGGACCAAAGCAATGCGTTGAAAGGCCCAAAGGAATACTCCAGTTTTGCAAATAAATTGAGTCTATTTTGTAATTTAACTTGATTTGTTCAGTAAATTAACTTATTTTATTCAGTAAATTAACTTATTTTATTCAGTAAATTAAGTTATTTTACCGTGCAAATTAAGTTAATTTACATTGCAAATTAAGTTAATTTACTCATCAAATTAAGTTAATTTACTGAACTAGGTTCATGCTATAGATACACGAAAGCATGCTTCCTGTTGAACAGGAGCATGTTTCCTGTTGAACGGGAGCATGTTTTTATGCGAACAAAAGGGTGTCTTTTTGGGTCCCTCCTTACTAGGAATGAGTGGGTTGGGATTTACAGAGACGGCGGGTCTCGGCACGTGCTTCGCGCCAACGGGGGAAGTGGCGGTTCATGACGGCATAGAAGGCGGGGCCGTGGTTGGGCACGAGCAGATGGGCGAGCTCGTGGACGACGACGTGTTCAATGCACCAGTCGGGCAGCAGCAGGAGGTAGAGAGAAAGGGAGATGCGGCGTGTGCGGTGGTTGCAGGAACCCCATCGGGAAATGGTTCTGCGGAAGGTAACGGCTGTTGGCTGCACACCCATCTCGCTGGCATGTCGTTGCAACAATGGGGCAACGATAGTCTGCAAGCGCTGGGTGGCGTCGCGTCGCTGGGCAGGGGTGTCGAGTGGCAGCTGGGCATAGAAGTCATGGCGCTGCTGCTGGCGATTGACGACCTTCTTGCGGGCCGCTTCCATCCACTCGTAGTTCTTCTCGATGAATGCTTCCACCTCACGTTTCGCCATGCCGATAGGGGCAGAAACGCGCACGTCGCCATTCTGTGCGATACGCATGGAAAGGCGACGTGTACGGCGATAGGTGATGATGATGGCCATTATCCCAGGAACTGCAGGGTGTAGAGGTAGATGACGGCGGCGGGGATGGCCATGAGGGAGGAGTCGAAGCGGTCGAGCATGCCACCGTGGCCGGGCAGGATGTTTCCGGAGTCTTTGATGCCAAGGGTGCGCTTGAAGAGACTTTCGACAAGGTCGCCCCACGTGCCGAAGAACACAACAACGAGGCCGAGGCCGATCCATTTGAGCGTTGATAGTTGAGCGTTGAGCGTTGAGAGTGACGCGTCAGAGCCAGCGAAGTAGCTGATGACAGCGGCAATGATGAGCACGATGACGGCTCCGCCGATGCTGCCTTCCCACGTCTTGCCGGGCGACACGCGGGGGAAGAGCTTATGTCGGCCGAAGAGGGAACCGGCGCAGTAGGCTCCGGTGTCGTTCGCCCAAAGGAAGATGAACACGCTCATGGGTAGCAGCCAGTGGTAGGCGATTTGTCCGGAGAGCGGATCGGCCTGGAAGCTGAGCACGTTGATCATGGAGAAGGGCAGGGCAACATACAACTGCGAGAGCATGGTGTATGCCCAGTCCTGGATGGGGTTCTTCTGTTTCAGGTAGAGCTCGCTGATGAACAGGTAGATGAGCGTGAGCAGATAGGGGATGAAGGCCGACGGGGGCACGATGCCGGTGCAATAGCCGGCAAAGGCAAGGAAGAGATAGACGCCGGCAGCGGTGGTGATGAACCGGTTGACGGTGGTATCGGCGACGTGTTCGTTGACGAGGCCTGTGAACTCCCAGAGGGTGAGGCCGGTGATAAGGGCAAACAACAGGATCATGGCATCGCCGCGCAGGCAGATGCCGGTCACCATGATGGCAACAAAGAGGATGCCGGTGATGGTTCGTGTGATGAAATTCTTCATCGATTTACTATTTACGGATTGACGATTGATTTAGAATTTACGGATTGTCGATTTCACGGCGTTAGCTCTCGGTGGACTGCTGGTTGCGCTCGTAGTCGGCTTGTGCCTGGCGCACGACATCGGGCATGTCCTCGAGGCGGGGAGCGTCGGAATCGCTATCTTCTGCCTTCGCGGTGTCAGCCAAGGTCTTCTCAGTGTCTTCAGCGGAAGCCTCGAGACTGGCGTTTTCTTCGATGATCTCCTGCGAGCGGCTCACCCACGGGCGCTTGCCGAAGATGCGCTCTACGTCCTCGGCGAAGATGACCTCACGCGAGATGAGAAGCTCGGCAAGCTCGTTGTGACCTTCGCGGTGCTCGGTGAGAATCTGCTTGGCGCGGTCGTACTGCGAGTTGATCATCTTTAGCACTTCGTCGTCGATGGTCTTCGCGGTGGTCTCTGAGTAGGGGCGCTGGAACTGATATTCCTGGTTGTTATAATAGCAAATGTTGGGCAGGCGGTCGCTCATGCCGGCATAGGCAATCATGCCGAAGGCACTCTTTGTGGCACGCTCGAGGTCGTTCATGGCACCGGTAGAGATGTGTCCGGTGAAGAGTTCCTCGGCAGCACGTCCGCCGAGCAGGGCACACATCTCATCGAGCATTTGCTCCTTCGTGGTGATCTGTCGCTCCTCGGGCAGATACCAGGCAGCACCAAGGGCTTGCCCGCGCGGCACGATGGAGACTTTCACGAGTGGATTGGCAAATTCGCAGAACCACGACACGGTGGCATGGCCTGCCTCGTGGAGGGCAATGGAGCGCTTCTCGGCGGCCGTCATGACCTTGGTCTTCTTCTCCAGACCGCCGATGATGCGATCAACGGCGTCGAGGAAGTCCTGCTTGGTGACGGTCTTGGCGTCGCGGCGGGCAGCAATGAGGGCTGCCTCGTTGCAGACGTTGGCGATGTCGGCACCGGAGAAACCGGGAGTCTGTCGGGCGAGGAAGTCGATATCGAGGCTGGAGTCTACCTTGATGGGTTTCAGGTGTACTTGGAAGATCTCCTTACGCTCGGTGAGGTCAGGGAGGTCGACGTGGATCTCACGGTCGAAGCGTCCGGCACGCAGCAGGGCGGAGTCGAGCATGTCGACACGGTTGGTGGCGGCAAGTACGATGACACCGCTATTGGTGCCGAAGCCATCCATCTCGGTGAGCAAGGCGTTGAGGGTGTTCTCGCGCTCGTCGTTGCCACCCATGGACGGGTTCTTCGAGCGGGCACGGCCCACAGCGTCGATCTCGTCGATGAAGATGATGCACGGTGCCTTGGCCTTTGCCTGCTGGAACACATCGCGCACGCGGCTGGCACCGACACCGACGAACATCTCGACGAAGTCGCTACCCGACATGGAGAAGAACGGCACGCCAGCCTCGCCGGCAACGGCCTTGGCAAGCAGCGTCTTACCAGTTCCCGGAGGTCCTACGAGGAGTGCTCCCTTAGGAATCTTTCCTCCGAGGTCGGTGTATTTCTTCGGGTTCTTCAGGAACTCTACAATCTCTTGCACCTCCTGCTTGGCACCGGCCTGTCCGGCGACGTCCTTGAAGGTGATGCCGAGGTCGTTGCCTTTCTCATACATCTTCGCCTTCGACTTGCCGACGTTGAAGATGCCTCCTCCGCCGCCCATGCCGCTTCCCATACGGTTGAAAAGGAAGTACATCAGGACGAAGAAGAGCAGGAGCGGACCAACGCTATAGAGGAAGTTCTCGAGTACGCTGGACGTCTTGTTGTTGTAGCTGAAGTCGACGAGGAGTCCTTTCTGCTGCACCTCGGTGAGGTACTTGTCGAGCTCGTCGGGTGAGCCGTACTGCACGCTAACGAACGGCTCGGGGCCGGTCTGCTGGGCAGTCTGCTGGAAGACGTCGCGAATGTTCTTGGACTTCACAAACATCTTCAGCTTCTTCTCCGACGTGTTCACCTCTACCTTCTGTGCATAGCCTTTCGACACGTATTCCTTGAACTTCGTGTAGGTGGCTTCCTGGCGGGCCGAGCCGGCTGCCGCAGAGGTGAGCGAGTTGCCGCCGTCGGTGAAGAACAGCATGAGCAACGTGAAGATAATCAGACCGTAGATCCAGCCCATGTTGAACCTGGGCATCTTCGGCTGATTGTTGTTGTTATTGTTGTTCTTATTCTGGTTCTGTTGTTCCATGATGGGTGTTAGTCTAAGTTGGGGATTTCGGTTTGCTGGGCGTCCTGCCACAGGTTCTCGATGTTGTAATAGCTGCGCATGTCGGGCACGAAGATGTGGACGATGACATCGGTGAAGTCCATGGCTACCCAGTGGGCAAGCTCGAGACCTACGACGTGGGCAGGCTTCTCGCCGGCATCGATACGGGCCGTCTCGGCCACGGAGTCGGTGATGGCTTCCACCTGCGTGGGCGTGTTGCCCTGGCAGATGACAAAGAAGCTGGCAATGGCGCCGTCGATGCCTCGCAGGTCGACGACGGTGATGTCTTGTCCTTTTTTCTCTTGTATACCTTTAATAATAGTGTCTACCAGTTTCTCAGCTGGTGTGGCGGCAGTGCCGATGGGTTTTGTTTGTTCCATTCAGTATTGTTGTCTGTTTTTTTGTTCTGTTGAGTATGATGATCTGTTTTTATCTGATGAGCAACGGATGCTCACTTTATTCCCTGCAAAGATAATGCCTTTTTGCCGAATAACAAGGAGAAAAATGCGTATTTTCGTTTTTTTTATAAAAAAAGTTAGGAAAATGCTTGGTAATTCAAAAAAAAGCAGTACCTTTGCACACGCAAAACAAAAATTGCAACGCCGAGAACGATTCAAGGGTGAATCTGCGGCACAACAGATTGGGGTATGGTGTAATGGTAACACTGCAGATTCTGGTCCTGCCTTTCCTGGTTCGAGTCCGGGTACCCCAACGCTGACGAAGACTTCCTCAGAAATGAGGAAGTCTTTTTTTTTGTTTGATATATTCCACCTCTTGCAAGATGATCCGCAAAGCGGGCTTTACGAAAACATAAGAAAACCAAGACGGACATAAGAAAACTAGGGCGCGAAGCGTATTGTGACGGATGAAAAAAGGATTGAAGCCGGGTGGCTCCAATCCTTTTGGTATTCAATGTGAGGGAATGCGTTTTGATTATGCCTCGCCATTCTCTTCGGCCTCGGCAGCTGCGTTGGCGTCGTCGATAGCCTTGATCTTGTCGTAGGTGAGCTTCAGGTCGTCCTTCAGCTTCTGCACCTTGCGATTCATCTCGTCGATGAGCGAGTTACCCTTCTTCGATGCTGCATTGAGGAATCCGAGGTTGTTCTCGTAGGTCTGAATCTCCTGCTTCATCTGCTCGTAGCGGCGCATCAGACGTGTGCGCTCGTTGTCGAGGGCGTCCTCGCCACGGCGTGCCACATTCTTCAGATTGCTCTTGAAGCTGTCGAGACGACGGCGGGCAGTTGAGATGTTCAGGTCCTTATACAGCTTGTCGAGGATGGCACGGTACTCCGAATACAGCTTGTCCTTCTCGCGATAGGGCACGTGTCCTACCTGCTGGTACTGGTCGATGAGCTCGTGCACCTTCTCCTGTGCGTCGTCGGTGACGTTCTCGGCAATCTCCTTCAGCTGTGCGATGATGCCGCGCTTGGCCTCGAGGTTTGCGCGCTCTTCGTTGCGGGTGCCGGCAGTGGCGGCATTGCGAGCCTCGAAGAACTTGTTGCAAGCGGCGAGGAAGTCGTTCCAGAGCTGGTCGCCAATCTTCTTGGGTACCATGCCAATGGTCTTCCACTCTTTCTGCAGAGCGATGAGCTTGTCGGAGGTGGACTTCCACTCGGTGCTGTCCTGCAGGGCGCGTGCCTTCTCAACGAGGGCGCGCTTCTTTTCGGTGTTCTCGGCGAAGCGCTCCTTCATGCCGCGGAAGTACTCTGTCTTGCGGGTGAAGAAATCGTCGCAGGCGGCACGGAAGCGCTCGAAGATCTTCACGTTCATCTTCTGCGGGGCAAAGCCGATGGTCTTCCATTCGTTCTGCAACTCGATGATCTGCTTGGTGTGCTTCTCCCAGTCGCTGGCTCCCTTGTTCTCTTCCTTGGCAATGGCTTCCACCTTCTCGCAGAGCTCGGTTTTCTTCTTCAGATTCTCTTCCTCGCGGGCACGCAGGCTCTCGAAGTGCTGCTGGTGGCGCTTGTTGATGATGGTAGAGGCAGCCTTGAAGCGTGCCCACACCTCTTCGCGCAGGTCTTTGGCCACAGGGCCGATCTCGCGATACTGTGCGTGCAGCTCCTGCAGCTGGTGGAAGGCGCTGATGACGTCGGTCTCCTCGGCGAGCTTCTCGGCAGCCTCGCAGAGCTTGGTCTTCAGTTCGAGGTTTTTCTTGAAGTCGTATTCGCGGGCTTCGTTGTTGAGCTTCAGCAGGTCGTAGAACTGCTCAACGTAGAGCTGGTAGTTGCGCCACAGCTCGTTGGCCTTCTCGGCAGGCACAGCCTTGATGTCGCGCCACTGCTGCTGCAGCTCCTTGAACTGCTGGTAGGAGCGGTTGGCCTCGTCGGGCGAGGTGACCATGCCTTTTATCTTCTCGATGATCTCAAGTTTTTTCTTCAGGTTCTCTTGCTTTTCGGCTTCCTGAGCCTGGAAAACCTTGGCGCGCTTCTCCTTGATGACATTCATCTCGGCCTTGAACATCTCTTCAAGGTCGTCGGGGCGCACGACGTAGTTGTCGGGGTCGCCGCCACCGTCGATGTATTCCTTCAGCTGCTGCTCGCGCTCGGCGATGTGCAACTTGTAGAATACCGTCTTCAGCAGGTCTACTTCGTCTTTTTGCGGGTTTTCTTCACTGTGAGCAATTTCCTTCACGCGGTCGAGCACTTCCTGCTTCGTGGTGTAGACTTTCTTTTCAGCCTCTTCCTCAGCTGCGGGCTCCTCAGCGGGTGCTTCCTCAGCAACGGGCTCCTCAGCGGGTGCTTCCTCGGCTACGGGCTCCTCGGCGGGTGCTTCCTCTGCTGCAGGCTCCTCAACGGGTGCTTCCTCGGCTGCAGGTTCCTCTGCAGGTGCTTCCTCAACTGCAGGCTCCTCTGCGGGTGCTTCCTCAACTGCGGGCTCCTCTGCGGGTGCTTCCTCAACTGCGGGCTCCTCTGCAGGTGCTACGGCTTCTTCTACCACGTTTTGTACTTCAGCTGCGGCCTCGGCGGCAACTTGCTCTTCTGCTAACTGTCCCTGTTCCAGGGCATTCTCTTGAGAGTTCATCATTTCACTGGTTTAAGTTGATGATTCGGTTTTTATTTACACACTTCGAAACAATGGTGAGGGGCACAATTTCCCCCACCCATATTCCTTCAACCTGCAAACTTAAACAAAAAAAACGGAATCTCCAAAAGAAATTCCGTTTTTTCAACTTTTTGTCGAATATTTTCTTAATTATGGTGATTTTCGACGTGCAGATTAGAAAAAATGCGACACTGTGTCACTCTGTCATCGTGTCACCTTGTTATAGCAGTCGCTTGTGGCGCAGGAACGCCCAGGTAATGCCGGAGACGACGACGGAGATGATCAGGGCGATGATGAATCCGAACGGTGCTGACTCCATGCCGTTGATGAGGTTCATGCCGAACATCGAGGTGACGAGCGTAGGGATCATCAGGATGATGGTCACCGACGTGAGCGTACGCATCACGGTGTTCATGTTGTTGTTGATGATGCTGGAGTAGGTGTCCATGGTCGACTCGAGGATGTTCGAGTAGATAGCGGTGGTCTCGCGGGCCTGCGTCATCTCAATGTTTACGTCCTCGATAAGGTCGTCGTCCAGCTCATCGACCTGCAGCTTGAACTTCAGTTTCTGCAGCAAGTTCTCGTTGCCGCGGATGGAGGTGTTGAAGTAGGTCAGCGAGTCCTGCAGGCGCGAGAGTCCGATGAGGCTCTCGTTGTTCACCGTGTGGTCGAGGTTGTGCTTGGCCTTGTCGATAAGGGTATTAATTTGCTTCAGTCGCTTCAGATACCACACCGCCGACGAGAGGAACAAACGGAACGTCAGGTCGACATGGTCGATGAAGCCCACGCCGCGCTTCTGGTGGAACGATACGAAGTCGAGCATCATATTCGTTTCGTAAAAGCACACGGTGATGGTTACGTCGCGCTTGTGGATGATACCCAACGGCACGGTGGTATAGGGTGTGCGCGAGCGTATCTCCTTCACATAAGGTATGCGCAGGATGATGAGCATCCAACCGTCGTCGTACTCGTAGCGGGCACGCTCGTCGGTATCGCTGATGTCGCTGATGAAATAGTCGGGAATGTTGAAGCGCTCCTCGAGTTCGCGCTGGTCTTCCTCGGTTGGACACGTCACCTGTATCCAACAGTTCGGCTCCCACTCTGTGAGGTGGGAAAGATTGCCGGTAGTGTTCCAGTATGTCTTCATTATGCTAATCCTCCACTGGTTTTAAGCGTAGTAAAAAACTCCTTTACGCCCAGAGGATTAGCCGCGGTGGGCTTTATCCTCGGGCGACACGTTTATAACTGTCCGCCGGATAATCGTCCATGATGGTTCTGTTTTAAGTGAATACTGTGTCGGAGGCAAATGCCCACCGACGTTTCAAATCGCATGCAAAGGTACAACAAAAAGTTAAAAGTACCAAGTTTAATGTTCAAAAGTTTTAAAGATTTCTTCCTTTTTGAAAAAAACTTTCGCGTTTCATCTCTCATCTTTCATCTTTTTTGTAAATTTGCAGACAATTAGCAACATTCTATCATTATGAACCTCACAAAAACGATTCTCATCACCTTGTTGATGAACCTGCTGGCCGGCTCCGCCCGCGCACAGCAACCCGTCGATTACGTCAGCCCGCTCGTGGGCACCATGTCTTCTTTCGCCCTCTCAACGGGCAACACTTATCCCGCCATCGCCATGCCTTGGGGCATGAACTTCTGGGTGCCGCAGACCGGCAAGATGGGCGACGGATGGCAGTATACCTACACGGCTAACAAGATACGGGGCTTCAAGCAGACCCACCAGCCGTCGCCGTGGATCAACGACTACGGCCAGTTCTCCATCATGCCTGAGGTCGATAGGGTGTCGGGTCCAACGGCCGACCTGATCTACGACGAGGAGAAGCGTGCCTCGTGGTTCTCGCACAACACCGAGGTCGCGCGCCCGTATTATTATAAGGTGTACCTGGCTGAGTACGACATCTGGGCTGAAATTGCTCCCACGGAGCGCGCTGCCGTGCTGCGGTTTACGTTCCCTGAGACCAGCATGAGCGAAAAACGCATCGCCCGCATCGTCGTCGATGCCTTCGACAAGGGCTCGGCCATCAAGTATGATGTGAACCGTCGCACCATCTCGGGTTATACCACTCGTAATAGCAGCGGTGTGCCAGAGAACTTCCGCAACTATTTCGTCGTGAAAATCGACAAGGGCTTTGAATTCTGGGGAATCCAGAAGGACGGCAACCAATTTACAGGCAACGAGGCTGAAGGCAATCATGTGCTTGCGATGGCCGGTTTCGTGACGAAGAAGAACGAGCAGGTGGTGGTTCGTGTGGCCTCGTCGTTCATCTCCCCCGAACAGGCCGAGCGCAACCTGCAGGAGGTTGGCAACGAGTCGTTCGATGCTATCAAGGAGAAGGGTCGCCAGCGCTGGAACGATGTGCTGGGACGCATCGAGGTGGAGGACGAGAATGTCGACCATCTGCGCACGTTCTATTCCTGCCTCTACCGGGCCACGCTCTTCCCCCGTATGTTCTACGAGTATGATGCTGAAGGAAACGTTGTCCACTATAGTCCTTACAATGGTAAGGTGCTGCCGGGCTATATGTTCACCGACACGGGCTTCTGGGATACGTTCCGCTCACTGTTCCCACTGGTCAACCTGCTCTATCCGTCGATGGGTGAGAAGATGCTCGAAGGCCTTGCCAATACCTACCTCGAGAGTGGCTTCCTGCCCGAGTGGGCAAGTCCTGGCCACCGCGGTTGTATGGTAGGAAACAACTCTGCAGCCGTTGTGGCAGAGTTGATGAATCTTAATACCGTCCAGATGGAAAGAGATGGGAAAGACGCTTCTTCTAAAGCCTCCCCTGCAGGGGGAGGTGGGAGGGGGCTCCTCGAAACCCTCTGGCAGGCTGTCACCCATGGTGCTAATGCCGTACACCCGGAGATTTCGTCAACAGGTCGTTGTGGCTTCGACTACTACAACCGCTTGGGTTATGTGCCTTGCGATGTGAAGATCAACGAGAGTGCTGCCCGCACGTTGGAGTATGCCTACGACGACTGGTGTATCCTGCAAATCGGTAAGCTGCTGGGCAAGAAGAAAAAGGAACTGGAGCCTTACGCCCGCCACGCCATGAACTATCGTAATCTCTTCAATCCTAAGTACAACCTCATGCAGGGACGCAAGGAGAATGGTGAGTTCAGTGAGCCGTTCAGCCCGTTCAAGTGGGGTGGCGACTTCACTGAGGGTAACTCCTGGCACTACACATGGTCGGTATTCCACGATCCGGCAGGACTCATCGCACTCATGGGCGGTCAGGATGTTTTCGTCAGCATGCTCGACTCGGTGTTCATCGTTCCGCCCGTCTTCGACGATAGCTACTATGGTGGCATCATCCACGAGATTCGTGAGATGCAGGTGGCAGGCATGGGTAACTATGCCCATGGCAACCAGCCCATCCAGCACATGATCTATCTCTACGACTATGCCGCCCAGCCCTGGAAGGCACAGTATTGGGTGCGCGAGACCATGGACCGTCTCTACTCTGCAGCCCCCGACGGCTATTGCGGCGATGAGGACAATGGTCAGACATCGGCTTGGTATGTGTTCTCGGCGCTGGGCTTCTATCCCGTTTGCCCGGCATCGGGCGAGTATGCCTTGGGTACACCTTATTTTAATAAGGCCACCATGCATCTTGAGAACGGCCGCGCGCTGACCTTCAAGGCTGAGGGAAACTCCTCGGCAAATCGCTACATCGATCGTATGACACTGAATGGTAGCGACTACACCAGCAATTATCTGCGTCGTGCCGACCTGCAGCAGGGCGGTGAAGTGGTCTACCGCATGTCGGCCACTCCGAACAAGCAGCGCGGTACCAACCAAGCAGACCTGCCGTATTCGTACTCTACCAGTAAGAAGTAGTCTATGGGAATGGATGGCATCCGACTGATCATCTTCGACTTCGACGGAACCCTTGGTGACACCCGTCGCAACATCTTGCTCACCATGCGGCAGACGCTCGATGAATTGTCGCTGCCCGTGGCCAGTGAGGAAGAATGTGCAGCCACCATCGGTCTGCCGTTGCGCGACTGCTTTTTGCAACTCTTTCCCAATCTCTCGGATGAACTCGCCGACCGGTGTGCCGCTACCTATAGGCGCATCTTCGACATCAATAAGAAACAACTCGTGCCAGCCCTGTTTCCCCATGTGCGGGAAACGCTGGCCGAGCTGTATGCCCGTGGCTATATCCTCACCGTGGCTTCCTCCCGTTCGTCGGTGTCGCTGCGCGAGTTCCTGAGCGACATGGGTGTCATCAACTATATCTCCCTCATCCTCGGAGCTGACGATGTGGCACGTGCCAAACCCGATCCGGAACCAGTCCTGCAGACGCTCCGAACACTCAAGATTTCAGCCTCAGAGACCCTCGTCGTCGGCGACATGCCCGTTGATATCCTCATGGGTGCTCGTGCCGGTGCCCGCACCTGTGCTGTCACCTATGGCAACGCCTCTGCCGCCGACCTCCGTGCCGCCGGTGCCGATGCCCTCATCGACGACTTCGCCCAGCTCTTGGATTAGCCCTTCTCTTCCCCTCTCTCCTTTCCCCGTCGTGTCCCTTTACTGCGACACAGTCGCAGTTCTCCCCTTAAAATCAGTTTCCCTACAAAAACAACAACCCCGCCACTGCCCTCTAAGAACAGCAGCGGGGCTTTTTATACTCCCCTCCCTCGGGGAGGGGTCAGGGGTGGGCTCCCCCCTCTCCCTCGGGGAGGGGTAGGGGGTGGGCTTTCCCTTTGGGTAGGGGGTGGGCTCTTACTTCACCGGCACCTCTTCCAGAGTCTTCTTCAGCAGTTGCCAGAAAGGCTCCACGGTAGCGATGAGGGCACGCTCCGTTGTGGTGTGCGGGCTCTTCATCGTCGGGCCGAGGCTCACCACATCCAGATGCGGATACTTGCCCAGGATGACTGAGCATTCCAGGCCGGCATGGTCCACCTGAATGATGCCATCCACGCCGTTCAGCTCCTTGTAGATCTTCATTAGCAGGTGCAGCACCTCGCTGTTGGGATTCGGATCCCAGCCACCATATGAACCAGCGGTCTCTACCTTCATGCCAGCCATGTTGAAGCAGCTCTGCAGCGTGTTCACAATCACGGCCTTCATGTCCTCACGGCTCGAGCGGGCCAGCACCTTCAGCGATGCCTTTCCGTCTTCTATGTCAATGATGGCGAGGTTGCTGGAGGTCTCCACGACGTCGGGATAGCTCGGAATCATGCGCAGCACACCATTGTGACAGCCGTAGATGGCATCAATGAGGTTGTCCTGAATTTCAACGGGCACCTCCATCTTCGGTGTCTCTACCTCCTCAACAATCAGTTCGATACCACTTTCAATGTTCTTATATTGGTCGGTGAAGTCAGCCAGATAGTCCTCAGCCAGTTCCTTCAGTGCAGCCACGTTTTCTTTCGGTAATGTCAGTACCACCTCGGCCTTGAAGGGGATGGCATTGCGCATGTTGCCTCCATGCCAGCTGGCCAGACGGGCCTCGCACTCCTCGATGGCCTCGCGTACGACCTGCACCATCATCTTATTGGCATTGCCACGGCCCTCGTGAATCTCCAGACCGCTATGGCCACCACGCAGACCCTTCAGCGTTACGCGCACGGCTGCATCCTCCGGGTCGGTTTCCACTTCCTTGTAGTCGAGTGTTCCGGTAACGTCGATGCCACCAGCCGAGCCAATCACAAATTTACCCCAGGTCTCGGAATCCAGGTTCAGCAGGATATCGCCCTGCAGCATGTTCTCAGGAAGGTCGTTGGCTCCAAACATACCAGTTTCCTCATCGGCGGTGATCAAGGCCTCCACCGGGCCATGCTTCAGGTCCTTTGCCTCCATGACTGAGAGAATGGCTGCCACGCCCAAGCCGTTGTCGGCACCCAGCGTAGTGCCCTTTGCCTTCACCCACTCACCGTCAATCCACGGCTGGATAGGATCAGTCACGAAGTTGTGCGTCGACTCGGGAGTTTTCTGTGGAACCATGTCCATGTGGGCCTGCAGGATTACACCCTTACGGTCTTCCATGCCGGGTGTGGCGGGCTTGCGCATCACCACATTGCGACCTTCGTCGATGAATGCTTCCACGCCTGCCTTCTTTGCGAAGTCGAGCAGGAATTGTTGTACTTTCTCCAGATGTCCGCTCGGACGCGGTACCTGCGTAAGTGCATAGAAGTTTTTCCAAATGCACTCGGGATTCAATTTGCAAATTTCATTCATAGGTAATAATTTAAAGAGGAGAGAGGAGAGTGGAGAGAGGAGAGAGATTACTCCTTTTTCCATTCATTCTCACCTTGGTTAGAATTTATGTTATCTTTCTTTTCGATTAAACTTGTTCGTAGTCCAGATGCTGTTCTTGCAATCTCTTGTATTTCTTGCTGAAGAGATTCGAATTGTTCTTTACCTATATAATGTCGTCTTGCAGCTATCTCTATTTGGCACATCGTTTCCATCAGAGACGCGTAAGAGATTTCCACAAAATGGATTCTTTCTTTGAGAGAAAACCTTCCCATTCCTTCAGCAATATTTGAGGGTACTGATATAGCAGCCCTGCGCAGTTGCGACGATAGGGCATTCTGCTCATAAGCAGGGAATGAGTCTATGGTGTCATATACATGGTCCACCATGTCTATAGCTTTTTGGTAAACAACTAGTTTCCTAAAGAAAAAATCATTCATTTTTTTGATTATAATGATATAGGATTATTAATCATCTCCACTCCCAGCAATAGTATTCTCTCTCCACTCTCCTCTCTCCACTCTCCTCTGAAAACTTAATGCCACCCACGCATACACGCCCAGCGCCACCACCAAAAGTGTTTGTACGGAGTGTACGATCAGCACGAAGTAGAGGGCGTCGGTTTCTTGCACGCCATATAGGATGAGCATTGTCTTCACTGCGAAGTGCCAGGGTCCGGCACCGTTGGGCGTCGGTACAATCACGGCAATGCTGCCCACGATGAATGTTACCAGTGCACACGACAACCCCAGACCGGCTGTGGCATCGAAGCAGAAGAATGTCAGGTAGTAGTGCAGGAAGTAGCTGCCCCAGATGGCGAGGGTGTAGAAGATGAACAGCGGTATGTTCTTCACGTTCTTGAGCGACATCACCCCCTGCCAGATGCCCGCCAACGACTCCTTCACCTTTATATATATCTGCTGGGGTAGGGTGGTCGTCGACTTCTCTGTGCTCGGTGTTCCGCGCTCTGCACTTGCCGTTTTCGTCATCAGTATCCACAACAGCACGATGATGGCTACGATGCAGATGCCTGTCACCAGCCAGCCGGTTGTGGTGAAGCGATGCCAGATGGCGTCGAGACTAGTTCCGGTTTCCTCGAAGAACGTCATGAACACACGGAACTGTGTGACAAATGTCAATGCTGCTATCACCAGTACCAATAGCGAGTCGATGGCGCGTTCTGTTACCACTGTGCCCAGGGCCTTCGGAAACGACACGCCGTCTTTCTGCCGCAGCACGCCACATCGTGCAAACTCACCAACGCGTGGAATCACCAGGCTTGCCGCATAACTCAAGAAGATGCTGTGCACACGTACCGATGAACGCGACTGTTCGCCAATCGGCTCCAGCGTCTGGCGCCAGCGCCAACCGCGGAACGCCTGTGCCAGCACACCGAACGGGAACGAAAGCAGCATCCACGTCCACGACATCTCATGGAGCAGCACCTCGCGCACTCGCCCGAAGTCGAAGCCGCGGTACATCCAATATAGAATGGCACCGCCAAGTACCAGCGATACCACCACGTTCAGCGTGTTTTTGCCTTGTTTTGTCACGTTCTTTCTAGTTGTGTTTTATTTGTCGCAAAGGTACGGAATATCAATCAAATCACAAAATGATTGCCGTTTTTTTTTATTACTTTAAGTTTTCGCCTTTCATCTTTCGTCGATAAACCTCCATTCTTTCAACTTTTTTTCGTAACTTTGACATCCGTCGAAGTTCTTGCTCAACGCAAGCGAAAGCAAGTTTCGAGTCCTTTCGTTCGGAAATGAAAAAGATTTTGAGCCCCTTGATAAGGGACGGCTATAAAGCGGGGTTAAAAATCAATAATTCTTTTTGCATTTTGCTCACTTATTCGTAACTTTGCACCCGACAGAAGATGTTTTCGTTTGCTGCGACAGCGTCGCAGTCTAACTTTCACTCCCATGAAGCAAGTAAAGCCTAAGAAACAACTTGGCCAGCACTTCCTGACTGACCTTTCCATAGCCCGCCGCATCGCCGACACCGTCGATGCCTGTCCCGACATACCCGTTCTCGAAATCGGTCCGGGCATGGGCGTCCTCACGCAGTATCTCCTCGAGAAGCCGCGCCCCGTCTGTGCCGTAGAAATCGATCGCGAGTCCATCGCCTACCTCCGCGAGCACTTCCCGGCATTCTCTTTGCAACCAGTTTCCACCCCTCCCTATGGGGGAGGGGCCGAGGGTAGGGCTTCTTCCCTCCCTACTGGGGCGACTGGGGTCTTTAGAGCTGCCACCGGTGTGGCTGCGGCCCCACAAAGGGGAGCGAATCCCCCATTCGCGACGGAGGAGGGGCCGAGGGTAGGGCTTATCTCCGGTGACTTCCTTCGCATGGATCTCCGCGAACTTTTTGGAGGTCGCCAGTTTGTCCTTACTGGCAACTACCCCTACGACATCTCGTCGCAGATCTTCTTCAAAATGCTCGACAACCGCGACCTCATCCCCTGCTGTACGGGCATGATTCAGCGTGAGGTGGCCTTGCGCATGGCTGCCCAGCCGGGTTCGAAGACCTATGGCATCCTCTCCGTTCTCATCCAGGCGTGGTACGATGTTGAGTACCTCTTCACCGTTGAACCATCTGTCTTCAACCCGCCGCCCAAGGTGCAATCGGCTGTTATCCGCATGACACGCAACGATGTGACCAATCTCGGCTGCGACGAACAGCTCTTCCGTCGTATCGTGAAGACCGTCTTCAACCAGCGTCGCAAGATGCTTCGTGTCTCCCTGCGCCAACTACTGAGTGCAGATGCCATCGCAACCCTCGATGCCGACCTAACGCTTCGCCCAGAACAACTATCGATACAGCAGTTTATCGACCTTACCAACCATATTGCCCCTCTCATAACCCCCTGATATGTAGTTCCAAACTTTGCAATTGGGCTCTGTTGTTAACTTGATTGTAAAAATTATTCCCAAATGTAAGGAAGCTGTATAGAATTTGATGCTTATAATGTAGGGACGCGGCGTGCCGCGTTGTTGGAGCAAGAATCGCTAACCTCATAATGCGGCCCGCAGCGTCTATACATGGAGTAACTACATTCTCCATTTCTCTAATTCTTGATGAAAATTTGATGTATGGATCAATTTCTACGTTATGCCTCTTCTTTTCTGCTATTTGTCTCTTTGTTGATTATTTGTGTAAAAAAGTTTCAAATACTTTTAACCATCTTGGTTCCGATTTTCTTACTTTTTCACACGCGTGCGAGAAAAAAACACAAAAAAAGTAGCTTATCCCGTTTTTTCTTTGTACCTTTGCACCCGTAATGAAATAGAAGTAGGATTCTGCGAGATTCCTAACAGACTCTCTAAGGCGGTATTCCAGTAGTGCTGCCTGTTATTGTTAACCGGCAGCAACTTCCGTGTTTTTCCCAAAATGCGGGGAAGGGAAGTTATTGCCCCAATCCAAATCTCTGTTTCATTACACGGCAGTTTCTCGCAGGACTGCATAATCCAACCTATTTCATTCATTACACATTTTTTTTTTCAAACTTTCACGGCCTCAAGCCATTACTTGAGCCATAGGCTAACTTGGCCTATATGTGCTTTACACGGCTGCAGGTCTTTACATCATGAAAAAAGTCATCACATATGGTACCTATGACCTCCTGCACCAGGGGCACATCAACCTGTTGCGACGGGCGAAGGCGCTTGGCGACTATCTCATCGTGGGAGTCACCAGCGACAGCTTCGATCGTGGTCGTGGTAAGCTCAACGTGCGCAACAATGTGCTCGAACGTGTGGAGGCAGTAAAGGCTACGGGCCTTGCCGATAAAATCGTCATCGAAGACTATGTCGGTCAGAAGATTGACGACATCCAGAAATATGGTGTCGACATCTTCACCGTAGGCTCCGACTGGGTAGGCCATTTCGACTACCTGAAGGAATATTGCGACGTGGTCTATCTCCCTCGCACCGAAGGCATCTCCTCCACTCAACTGCGTGAGGACTCACAGCAAGTCTATCGCGTCGGCATCGTTGGTACCGGCCGTATTGCCCGTCGCTTCGTACCGGAGACGAAGGTCGTCAACGGCATCGAGGTCACGGCAGTCTTCAATCCCGCCCCCGCTGAGGCCGACGCCTTCGCTAAGGATTTTGCCCTGACGGCTTATGCCAGCTACGAGGCCATGCTTGCCAACGTCGATGCCGTCTACGTGGCATCGCCCCATCTCACTCATTATTTCTACACCAAGCAAGCATTGCTCTTGGGCAAGCATGTGCTCTGCGAGATTCCGCTCGTCCTCTCAGGCGACGAGGCTCGCGAGCTCTATTCCTTGGCTGAACAGAAAGGACTGGTTCTCCTCGAAGCCAGCAAGACGGCTCATTGTCCTGGGTTCATGCATCTCGTCACACTCGTCAAGAGTGGCGTCATCGGCGATGTCGTCGACGTGAAGGCTTCCCTCTCCAAGATGGTAGCACCGCCCACGCGCGAACTCGATGCCAGCCAGGCCGGCGGCTGCGTCACTGAGCATGGCTCGCTCACGCTCCTGGCCCTCATCAAGCTCTTGGGGCGCGACATCCGCGAGGCTTCGTTCTATTCCCGCATGCAGGACGGCGTAGATGTCTTTACCAAGGGTGTTTTCACCTTCCCCCATGCCACGGCATCCGTGACCCTGGGTATTGGCGTGAAGACCGAGGGCAACCTCGTCATCTCCGGCACGAAGGGCTACGTCTATGTGCCCGCCCCCTGGTGGCTGACCGACTATTTCGAGGTGCGTTACGAGGACCAGACGCGCAACAAGAAGTACTTCTACAGCTACGACGGCGAGGGCCTGCGCTATGAAATTCAGGAGTTCATCTCGATGATCGTAGCCGGCCGCCTCAGTTCTTATCGCCTGCGTCGTCGCGAGAGCATCGCCATCGCCGAGCTGATAGGCGATTACCGCTCACATAAAAATGTCGTTGAGTTATGAAGAAGATTCTTGTCGTAGGAGGAGCTAATGGCATCGGACTCGCCATTGCTACCGAGCTGGCCAGACGGGCCTCTACCGAACAAGTCTATGTGGTCGATAAGCAACCACTCTCCGATGCCTATCGGAATCCGAAAATACAGTCCTACATCTTCGATCTTACGTCTCCCGATTACTCATTCTTCGATCGTTTTTCTGACATCGATGGCATGATGATTACTGCAGGTTTCGGGCGTTTGTCATTGTTCCGTGACGTTCCAGAGTCCCATATCATCGACTCATTCCAGGTAAACACATTGCCAACGTTACGCTTAGTCAAACACTTCTATGCAAAATTGGAGAATACCTCCGATTTCTTCTGTGGCGTTATGGTGAGTATCGCTGGTTTCATGTCTTCACCCTTCTTCGCTGTCTATGGAGCCACAAAGGCTGCCCTGAAGATATTCATCGAGAGTGTCAATGTTGAGTTGGAGAAGGCAGGCACGACCAACCGTATACTGAATGTCAGCCCAGGCTCCATCAAAGGTACGAGCTTCAATCAAGGAGCTACCGACCTCTCTCTGACCCATGACCTGGCTTGCGACATCATCACCCATCTGCAAGCGAAGGACGACCTCTTCATCCCACAATATGACGAAGTGTTCTGTCATGTCTTGCAACGCTATCATGATGATTTCCGCAAGGAAGGACTCCATAGCTACGATTATAAAGTTGCCAGCGGTAGAGTTAAGTCCTAATTAATGGGAAAGTTTCTACAAATAGCATCGTTCATAGCCTTCCTATATGTTGCATTGCAATTATGTTCGTGCAGTGGAGATGATGAAGTTTATATAGAGCCTATTGATGTAGGAACTGTAGAGGACCTTGCTGCTCTGCCAATCATTGCACATCGTGGATGTTGGTCGGGCGACAGCCTTCCTGAAAATTCCTTGGCAGCCTTTCAAAAGGCTTTGCAACTCCCTATCTTAGGAACTGAGTTCGATGTCCGCCAAACTCTTGATGGGAAACTCGTTCTGAATCATGGAACCCAGTTCGACAGCATATACATCTACAAAACCTCTTATGCCGAATTATGCAGTCATCACTTGGCTAACGGAGAGACCATCTCTTTATTGGAGGACTTTGTTAGGGCATATTGCTCCGCTTATACGAATGTACTGATGGTTGTCGACCTGAAGTCATGTAAAGTGGGTGATGTCCTCGACATGCTGAAGCAATATGATGTGTTGTCCCATGTCCTTTTTGTCTCTTTCTCTAAAAAGTATTGTGACGAATTAGTGAGGAGAGGTTATGGCCCTATCACCTACTATCTTGGAGGAGATATGACACCAGAGGAAGTCGGTCGAAATGGCTATGGAGGCATCAACTATTCACATACCGTTCTCAAGGCGCATCCAGAATGGATTGACGAAGCAAAGTCACTTGGTCTTAAAGTTGGAGTGTGGACGGTGAACAATAACGAACTGATAGAAGGCTATCTTGCTGATTCTGTCATAGTTACGACAGATCGGGTATTTACCTTAAATAAAAATCGAATCTGAAGCTTTTGAAAGCGGCATCTTAAAGATTTTAGAGCTATTGTTTTATAAAGTATCATATTTTAAAGAATTTAAAAATAATGAGTATTAAAAACTTGCTGAAAAGAATCCCTGGAGTTGAGGAATGCCTAGAGCATTTTGCATATGCTAGGAAATTGGATTTAAGATCTCTGTCGCAAGAAAAAAGGATAGAGATGCTGATGGACAAATACGAACGGATAGTTGGTTATAGAATGGATATATATCATCCTATAACTTATACAGAAAAACTTCAATGGTACAAAACCTTTTATAAAGGTGATGGAAATCTTGAGAGAGTAGTAGACAAATACTTATTTAAAGGATATATTGAAGAAAAATTGGGAAAAGGGCATACAGTGCCCTTGATAGGTGTATGGGAAAACATCAAAGATCTTGAGAAGGATTGGCATCAGTTACCTGAAGAGTTTTGCTTAAAATCTACAATACAAAGCGATGGCAATTATATTAAGTTTATACATAAGAAATCTTCTACATCTTTTGGCATGCTCAAACGAGAACTAAAAGATTGGCTCCTTCCTAAAAATACATTGGCTAATTCCTTTTGTATAGCTTATCATAAGAGCAAGCCACGTATTATTGCAGAGCAGTACTTAGAAAACGTAAAGGATCAACTTTACGATTATAAGTTCTATTGTTTTGACGGAGAGCCGTTTTGTTGTTGTGTGAATACCCAACATTTTGAAAAAGGAAAAGAACATACTTTCCCGATTACTTATTATGATATTGATTGGAATATGCTTGATGTGAAATCAGGTGTTCACGAAGTCGAAAAATGTGAAAAACCAAGGCATTACGAAGAAATGCTGGAAATAAGTAGGAAATTATCAAAAGATTTTCCTCATGTTAGGGTGGATTTTTTTGATACTGACGAGAAATTGTATGTTGCAGAATTGACATTATACCCTGGTGGGGGAATGTTTAAATATCAACCAGAAGAGTTTAATCAGAAGATGGGAGAATTGTTCAAACTCCCAATTACTAAGTAGTTATGATAATTGGATTGTTAAAGGAGACAAAAACTCCTGTGGATAACAGAGTGGCATTAACGCCAAGTCAAGTTGCAAAACTGAATCAGGAATATCCTGATTCGGAAATTGTTGTACAGTCAAGTGAAATACGTGCATTCTCTGACGAAGAATATCGCAAAGAAGGCGTGAAAGTAGTAGATAATGTTTCCGATTGTGATGTCCTCTTTGGCATCAAAGAGGCAAAAATCTCTACCTTACTTCCTAATAAGCATTATGTATTCTTCGGGCACATTGCAAAGATGCAGGAATATAATCGTCCTTTGCTACAGGCTTTCTTGAATAAGGGCATCACCTTTACCGATTATGAGTATTTGGTTGACGACCATAATATCCGTCTTTGTGCTTTCGGCTGGTGGGCTGGCGTTGTAGGTGTTTATTATACGTTGCGTGGCTATGGGCTGAAGACGAAAGAGTTTGAGTTGCCGAAACCGGATCTGAAGTTTACTTTAGAGCAACTGATTCTGAATTTGAAGAATATAAAACTGCCGAAAGTGAAACTTCTTGTTACTGGTGCCGGACGTGTCTCACAAGGTGCTCAGTATGTCCTTGAAAAGATCGGTGCAGTTAAAGTCAGCGAGAAGGAATATCTTAAAGATACTGATATTACCAACCTTATATATAGCGTTGCCGATGCTGACCTTCTTGTGAAACGCAAGGATGGAGAAGATTTCACGTGGGACGATTTCATCAAGAATCCTCAAGAGTATGAAAGTGATTTCATGCGTTGGGCAAAATATACCGATGTTTTGATTTGTGCTCATTTCTGGGCTCCTGATGCTCCAGTCTATCTCAGCTCAGAGGATTTGAGGAGTTCCGATAATAGGATTCGCATGATTGGCGATGTCACTTGTGACATCATGGGTAGTATCAAATCCACTATACGTCCAGCCACACATGCAGAACCTTACTATGACTATAACCCGTTGACGGAGAAAGAGGAACTGCTCTTTGCCAACAAAGACAACATCACAGTTGAGGCCGTCGACACCTGTCCAAATGCTTTGCCTATGGATGCCAGCGAGTTTTTTGGTAACATGCTCATACCTCACGTGTTCATTCCTCTTCTTGAGGGCCATGGTGAGGACTCAAAGGTAATTGAAAGGGCAACTATTGTTAAGGATGGCAAGTTGACAGAAAGATTCTCCTATCTAAAAGATTTTTCTGAAGGTTATTAATGGCTGATAGTCTTAAGCAAAGAGCAATTTCTGGTGCATTGTGGAGTGGTATTCACAAGTTCTCCATCACATTACTGGGTTTTATTTCTGGTGTTGTGTTGGCACGCTTACTTACACCTCATGACTATGGAGTGATAGGGATGCTAACAATTTTTATTGCAGTTAGCAATACTTTTATTGATGGGGGATTTGGTTCTGCGTTGATACAGAAGAAACGTCCTACAAATGAAGATTATTCTACCATATTATATTGGAATTTGGGACTTTCAGTTGTATTATATGTTATTCTATATGCTTCAGCTCCAACTATAGCTCGGTTCTATGATCTTTCTTTGCTTACAGAAGTTCTTCGTGTACAGGGGGTAGTCCTGATAATAAATGCAGCAAGAATAGTTCAACGTACTCAACTGCGAAAACAACTGGCATTTAAAAGGATAGCAATTATCAATGTCTCATCCAATATTGTAGCTCTTTTAGTTACCATTGTACTTGCAGCAATGGGATGGGGGGTCTGGTCATTGGTCGTACAACAGTTATTGCTCTGTTTGTTAACGACCATCTTGTATTGGATTACTAGTAAGTGGAGGCCCATGTTGGTTTTTTCTTGGACATCTTTCAAGGAGCTATTCAGTTTTGGCGGTTTTATATTATTGTCTAACCTTTTTAATACTTTTTGCAATAATGTTCAGGGGTTATTGATAGGTAAAGTATATAATTCATCGACATTAGGCTATTATACGAAGTCAAGACGTACGGAAGGTTATGCATCGACTTTCATATCAAGTGTACTTGATCAAGTTTCTTATCCAGTTTTTTCTGAATCTCAATACGACAAGCCACGAATGATTCGAGTCCTAAAACAATTCATAGGGGCTTCCGCATTCTTAACATTTCCGTTGATGTTTCTTCTGATACTTCTGGCCAAACCTTTGTTCCTTCTTCTCTATTCAGAGAAATGGTTAGATAGTGTTCCTTATTTCCAACTGTTGTGTATTGCAGGCATTGCAATAAGTCTTCAGAATGTGAATTATTATGCAGTAGCTGCTTTAGGAAAAAGCAAACAATTGTTTAAGTGGACTTTTGTGAAACGTTTGTTAGGCCTTTTTCTCGTTTTCTTTGGACTATGGCTTTATGGATTATACGGTTTGCTTATAGGAACAGTCCTTACATCGTGGCTTATTTATATTATTAATGGTTGGCTCGTATCGAAATATGTAGGCTATTCACTTAAGAAGCAGTTTGCTGATTTATTCCCAGTCGTTTTTTTATCTGGTATGACGTGTACATTTACATATATGATTACTTTTTTGGGAATACACAATTTGTATATTGATGGTTTGGTGAAGATGCTAGTCTTTATAGCTATATATATATCATCATCAGTTTTCCTGCAGTTGGAAACATTTTTATCTGCTAAAAATGTTTTGACAGCATTTTATCGAAAGTTACGGCCTGTCAGAGTTAGCAATTAATGTCTATTTATGAAATTCTTTTTTGCAGGTGATTTTTGTTCCACTCCCTCCACAAAGCCAATTTTTGTTTCGGAGGAATTGAAGGGTATCATCAGGTCTTGCGATTTCAAGGTTTGCAACTTTGAAGTCCCATTGAAACCTACTGGTGTTGAACCGCAGAAAGAAAGATACTATCAGCATGACGATGCTCCTGCTTTTTTGGAGGAGTTAGGTTTCAACGTGTTTCCTTTTGCCAACAATCATGCTTTCGATTATGGAGTGAAAGGATGGCAGAAGACAATGGATGCATTTCATACCCAACCCTTTGGCTCTGGAACCTACGTGGATGCTTACAGAGTAAAGGTCGTTGAGAAGGATGGTGTTAAAGTTGGGTTCTTAGCATTGTGCTTTGCCGCTCGTTTCGGCGTTTTTGATGATGTCTGTGAGCATGAAGGCTATGGCTGTGCTTATATCAATGATCTGAAAGTAAACCATGTTATCATGGATGCTAAGAAAGTGGTGGATTATCTGATCGTCCTCCCACATGATGGCATTGAATATATAGACATCCCTCTTCCGGAAACCATTGCTCGCTATCGTGATTTCATTGACTATGGAGCTGACGCCGTGATAGGTACTCATCCGCATTGTCCGCAAGGCTGGGAGGAATATAAAGGGAAGCCCATTTTTTATAGTCTTGGCAATTTCTTGTTTAATAGTAAGCAAGACTATTCTTATCGAGCTTGGAATCGACCACATTGGTACGAGGGGCTATGTGTTATCCTAGAGTTAGAAACACAGACACGAGCAATCTCCTGTCGCACGGTTAACACTCGGAATGTTGACAATTTAGGAATTATTGTCGACAACGATAAGCAGAGAGATAAACATAATAAGCAGCTCTGCTGTTACCTGATCGATAAAGAAGAGTATGATAGATGTTTCCAACAACAAGTGCGAAAGATAGTCTTGACAGAAGATCTTCCTAAGTTGGATACCACCTTTCATGACATTACGCTAAAGAAATCCCTACGGGCAATAGCTCGATATATATTCAATAAGTTAATAAAGAAACAGAATAGGTCCGATTTTGCCGTTCGACGCATGCTCAAGCATGATGTTCAGCGTGCTGGATTACTTAGAGTTTTAAAACATAAATAATAAAAATATGAGTGCTAAAAGAAAAATCAGTGATATTTTTTTGCAATTGAAGAAATGGTCACAGATGCGAGAGTATAAGCATCAGATTACCAAACACATGGGTAATCTGAAGAACCAACGTAAACTTACCCGTGAGCAAAAACGCGAGATACAAGAGTTTTACAAAAGTATCATTGGCAAAGAGATTGATCTTTATTCTCATGAGTATTTTTATTCTCGTACAGGAGTGTATTCTAAATACTATATTCCCACCAATTTTTACATGATTGAGTTGATGGGAAGGGCCAACCGATGGCCATTCATACCAGCTTATGGCGATAAAAATCTTACCGAGACCTTGCTTCCTAATGCAAAACAGCCTCATACCATTCTAAAAAGGATGAATGGTCATTATTACTACGAAGGCGCTCCGGTTTCCGAAAAAGAGGCTATCGAGCGGTGCAGCAATTTAAAGAATGTTTTGATCAAGCCTGCATTGTCTTCTCAAGGACGAGGTATTGAAAGTATAACAGTTACTGATGGACAGACAGATCTCAAGGGTAAGACCATTGAGCAGGTGTTCAAACTCTACGGTAAGAACTTCCTGGTTCAGGAGCGCGTCAAGCAACATGAGCGTATGAATGCACTCAACCCGACGTCAGTTAATACGATCAGAATCGTGACATTCCGCTCTGATATGGAAATACTGCTCATCTACGCCGTTGTAAGAATTGGCAAAATGGGCTCCGTCGTTGACAATCAGTGCGCTGGTGGCATCAGTGCCATCATCGATGAAAACGGAAGACTTGGAAAATATGGATTTGGTGGTTATGAGGAAGATAATCTGACGAAGACGGATTGTGGGACAGTCCTTGAAGGTTTCCAGATCCCGTCTTATGACAAGGCAATCGATCTCGTCAAGAAGCTGCATTTCCAGTTGCCTTTCTTTGACTTGATAGGGTGGGACATCGCTATTGACGAAGCCGGCGATCCTGTACTCATTGAATGGAACCAACGGGTTGGACTAAGCCAGTCGGCTTTCGGACCTGGATTTGGAAAATATACTGAAAGAATACTGCGTGAGCTTTGGCCACGCCAAAATACGTTCAAGTAACCACGGTCATGTCAGAGATTGATAGTTTCTTTTTAGGCGAGAAACCAGACAGTGTTTCATGGGACGCCATTCATGATGTCTTATGGAAGGCACATGAGCAGAATCGTGCTCAGGGAATGAGGATGTTATATCCCAGTTTGCCAGGTGACGAGTTAGAGAAGCTCATCGGTGCTGAGGGCCGGTGTTTTGTGGCAATGGACGGGGCGAAAGTAATTGGAACTTGTTCATTCAAACCTGTTAAGAGAAATAATTGGTATAGTAAAGGCCGGACAACAGCTTATTATATACTTGATGGTGTCCTTCCTGAATATGCAGGAAAAGGTATCCATTCAAAACTTTTTAGGTTGAGGCAGTCCTATGTTGAAAACCATGGATTTGATTTCTTCATAATGGACACTTCTGAACATAATTTGCCTATACAAAAGGCCTTCTTGAAGAATGGTTTTTCCTACGTCTCGTTCAAAGCCTACTCCACTGGAGGTAATTATGCTGTAATTATGGCAAAATGGTTCGGAAAATCTCCGTTCCCGCAATGGTACTGCAAGGGGCGGTTCCTATTAAGGAAAGCCTATATAAAAATGCGGTTTAAGCCTGGTTATGTAAAGCGTTTTGGCATTTAATACTTTTCTTATGCGTTGGATTAAGTTATTCAGTTTTGCCTTGTTCATCATGCTCTTGTCGTGTTCAGGGGCAGAAGCTACTTTTGAAGATATTTTAGATGATGAATCTGAAATGGCGGATAGCATCCCTGTCCTTAAACGTAATGTGCTGATTATCGGTAATTCGGCAAGTAGGGATGCATTTAGCTATGTCCCATTTCTCTTTGAGGAAGCAGGAGAGAACTTCCGAATAAACATGGTTATTCTATATAAGGGAGCCGAGAATTTAGGAGGCCATTATAAACGGTTGACAACTGATAGCCCAACCTATGTTATTGACTATTGTAAGGCAGGTGCCGATGGCAAGTGGCATAGCTTCAGTGATAAATCGGCAAGTGAAGTACTGTCAGAGTTTAAGTGGGACTTGGTCATCCTCCAAGATACGTGGACAGGATCAAAAGCACTTGACGATGTGTCGATCAGAATCCATGGCATCAAGGATTTTATTTACGATAATTATGGAGCCATTCCCTTTGCCTTCATGATAGTACCTCCCAATCCGAAAGCTATCAACGAAGATGATATGGATGCAGAGTGGAGGCTGTTCAGTTCAAATGCCCAGACCTTGTTGTCAAATGGATTGGTTGATTATGTCATACCTTGTGGAACGGCAATCCAGAATGCATTACATACTCGCTTAAAAGGGTTAGGTGCATACAATTACTTGAGTTACGAGGGGGTTCACCTGCAAGAAGGACTCCCCTGCTTGATAGAGGCTTATACTGCCACACAATCATTGTATTCATTCTTTGGAATCGAGAAGACTATAGAAAGTAGTCCGTTACGTATTACTCAGAAGTGGGTCTGGAACAAGGATATCCCCGGCCGACATGGGAGTGTTATTGAAGGTACGGAGCAAGACTATGATTTATGTAAACGGTGTGCAATGGCCGCATTTAATGATCCATATTCGGTAACGCTTTTACAATAAGATATCGATGAGCTCTCATATTCATAAGAAACCCATTGCAATAGTGATGGGACGTAACTATACATCAAGGTTGGGCATGATTCGTGCTGCAGGAACAGCTGGATGCGATGTCGTTGTCATTCAGACGGAGCATAAAAAGCCTCTTTTGAGGCCCATTGACAGTCGCAGTAAATATGTTGTTGCCCGCCAGTATATTCCAGAACCTGACAGAGAAGGTCTGATACGCCTTATACAGTCATATAAGAGTGATGGTGACAAACCAGTGTTGTTACCTACCGATGACTATACAGCAGCCACAATCGATATGAATCTCGACTCCTTGAGGGACGATTTCTTACTTCCTCATGTGAACAACGAACAGGGGGCGGTTGTGCGCTTAATGGACAAGAGCTTACAAAAAAAAATAGCCTTGGAGGCCGGAATGAACGTTGCACGTGAATGGATTTGTGAGTGGCACGATGACCACTATGTTATTCCTTCTGACGTTTCTTATCCCTGTTTTACTAAGCCTCAATTGAGTTCCCAAGGTCATCTGAAGAGGTATCAAAAGAAGTGTAATACTCCCCTGGAGTTAGAAGGCCTCCTTCATTCTGTAGGGAAAGTCTTTCATGGTCCTATTCTTGTAGAGGATTATCATGAAATATCCAGAGAATTTGCCGTTGTAGGCTTGTCATTGAAAGACTACAGCTTAATACCTTCAGTCATAGAGATGAAAGATAGCTTTCATGGTATAACAGCACTGGGAACATTGATGCCAATCTCGAGAATCCCTTCTATGAAGGAGTTCTTATCAGACTTTATGCGAAGAAGTCAGCTGACGGGTCTTTTTGATATTGATATGTATGAGAGTGGTGGCAAGCTGTACTTCAACGAACTGAACGTCCGGTTCGGTGCCAATGGCTTCGCGCTTTCTAACTCTGTAGTTAATCTTCCAGGGCTTTTCTTGCATTATCTACTCGGGCATGGACATCCCGCAGCAAACTCTCCTCAGTCTTTTGACTGTCTTACCTTTGCCAATGAGAACATCTTAAGACAGATGTATTATGAAGGCCTTATAACGTATAAACAGTACCGTTTGTCTCAACAGAGTGCCAATACTTATGCTATCAAAAATCAAACAGATAAACTCCCATACTGCTTTTTCCGAAGCATGGATTGCGTGCTTCCTTTGGTGCTGCTGCTGAAAAAACTCAAAAAGTTTATTCATTAGTGGCTCTTGATAATTGTTCAATGAAAGCAATCTCTATTCTGTTTCGCTCCATAGCGCTTGTTTGCTACTATGTGTCGATGCTTTTCCCACGAAAAAGCAATCGATGGCTCTTTGGCAGTGCCACGGGGTTTAACAATAATGCAAAGTATTTTTTTATTGATGTCGTTGAAAACCATCCGGAGATCAAGGCTTATTGGATTGACGACAGAAAGAACACTGCTTTGGTACGGAAACTGGGCTATAAGGCTTATTCCCGTTTTTCACTCATGGGATTATGGCTGTGCCTGACATCTAAATACTATATAGTCGACCATACGCAGGGATGTATCGATTTCTGGACCAGTGGCGGAGCTAAAATCGTCAACTTGTGGCATGGAGTGGGGTGGAAGGCCTGTTTGTGGAGCAACCCGTTCCATTCTGTTTACAAAGAAAAGGGCTTTTGGGCCAATTATGTTCATAGGCTTTTTTACCCCCATCTTTATTACAAACCAGATTTGCTGCTGTCGTCATCTCCTTATATGACCGAGCATTTCTTTGCACCGATGTTTGAGATTTCTCAGAATCGATGTGTCGAAGACGACTATCCCCGCGTTAAGTTCATGCAGCAGCCGCAGGAATACATACTCAGCCATATCCGAAAGGTTGGTGCCGTAGAAAGTGAAAATCTGATCTCTACGATGCAGCGATACAAACGGGTTATCCTCTATGCACCGACATTTCGCGATGCACAGTATGATTTTATAGCAGAGAGTGGAATCGATTTCGACGACCTGAATGAACTTTTGGCAGAGAACAACTGGCTCTTCCTGGTGAAATTCCACCCGTCAACGCGGTTGATGCCAAGTCAAAAGATTGATAGATCAAACATTATCATGCTTGATAAGTTTGTTGATTCAAACTATATCATGCCTTTTACGGATACGCTTATCAGCGACTATAGCTCAATCGTATTCGATTTCATGCGACTCAATAGGCAGATAGTTCTCTTCCCATTTGATAAGGAACAATATAATAACGGTAGTCGCGTGTTCCAAATGGACTATGACGATTTGGTGGAAGGAATTCCTCAAACTTATACGTATCATGAGTTGAAAGTGTGTTTGCAAATGAATACTGAATATCGGCAGTCATGCAATGAGAAACTCTGGAAGCCTACACATGATTTAATGATAGCAATATTAAACTTGTAGAATGAAAAAACTATTCAATATTATTCGAATTATTTTTAATGATATCAGAAAAGGAAACAGGGTAACAACCTTTTTCTTTTTGCTATCCTTATATTATATTATCAATCTTCTGACTTCCCCAATCACTTCAGGAATGTCTGGCGGCTTGGAAGCCGAGCATAACATATTCAATCAGCTGACTGCAGGTATATTTGTGCTGTTTGTTCTCTACTATGCTATAGTGACAAAGGCAAATCATTCTTATTCATTGACCAAGGTCTTGGCTGTTTTTCTCTTCTATATTACACTTAGGACATATATGGGATTTGCAATAGATAACTCACGACACACCATCTTTAGCTTTTCCTCAATTTTTAATATGTGTTTTTGGGCAGGAAGTCTTATTTTTGGTCTAAAATGTTTCAGGTTAGTACCGTCAGAACTTCTGAAACGTATGGTAAAGATGGTCTTGACGGCATATCTGATTTATGTTACATACCGCTTGTTCACGCAGAAGGCACTTCTTATGCGATTGGGAATTTCTATGGGTATTAATATGGCTGCATCGGTCTATATGATTATACCTTTGATTTTCCTTGTCTTCAAAGGGAAACTGAGAACATTTCTTCTTCTTCTTTGCTGCTTCATTTGTTTGTATTCAGCAAAAAGACAGGCTGTAGCAGGTTTAGCTATAGTATTGATTTTTTCTTTAAAAACAATTTATCAATTATATTTCCAGAAGAGGAAGTTTTTAGCCTTTATCATTGTTGTGCCTTTAATTCTTGTGAGTAGCAATTTTGTAATGCGTATCTCTAAAGACTTGTTGTCGCGTCAGGAGTTGCTGGAAGAGAGAGAAGACACGGATAGCGGACGCCTTCAGTTGTGGGCTGTCGCCATGAGTGGTTTTCAGAATTCAGATAATATGACCCAGTGGTTTGGAGGCGGTCCTGGAACTGGAAGAAAGTATATTGGCGCTTTCTTTCCGATAGCTCGAGCTCCACACAATGGTTTTATTCAGGTCCTTTGTGACTATGGATTTATTGGGTTAATTTTTTATGGTTTGTTTTTCGTCCTGCTCTTAGGATATGTATTGAAAGTCCGAGGGGTGGACAATAAGTTCCATTATCTTTCTATTTGTGTTTCATGGATTTTTGCCAATACAATTTCGCATCCAGGAAACCTGGCATTTGTTTTCCTTGCCATAGGGGTTGGGTATATTTTCTATATGCAAGATTATGAGAAGAGTAAACTCCTTAGCGGAGGTCCAACAGCGACTTCTTAATATTTCTGTCGCTTTTAGTGGCATTTGCGAAAAGCATCATATTCCCTATGTGATGCTGGGGGGAACCATGCTTGGAGCCGTACGCCACCATGGCTTTATCCCCTGGGACGACGATATGGACTTTGCCGTTCCCCGTGAACATTATGAGCGGCTGATTACTTTGCTGGAGAAAGATCTGCCAAGTCAGTATAGATGTCTTACGTATACAAACAGCGATCAGATCATGTATCCTTTCATTAAAATTGAAGATTCTCAGACATGTATCGACGACCCCCGCTTGAGTTGTCCGCTGGATGAAAAAATCGGACTCAATGTCGATGTCTTTCCATTGGACGTCTGCGATGTCAATGGCTGGAATGTAAGGTGGGTATTATTATTGATAAAGCTGCAAACCGTTCTGTTTATCGAATCTGCTGAGGATTCATCTACAAGGGCATTCCTAAGGCATTTGCTTCAATCGATAGCGCCATTTGGCAAGAATTATCTGCAACGAGTAATCGAAAGAGCCCTTTGCCGAAATCAAAAGGGTGAATATGTCGGTAACGTTTTAGGACGTTGGAAAAAGAAGGAGATATTCAAGTCGGATGTTTACCATTCTGTCCAGGATTATTTGTTTGAAGGAATCCGTCTGAAAGGTGTCGAGGATTACCATATTTATCTTACTCAGATGTATGGTGACTATATGGCTTTACCTCCTAAAGAGAAGAGAACAGCCCACGTAGAGAATGTCTATCTAAGATGAACTGTTAAGAATGGACTTGAAGCAATTTACCTGTTCTTTATTTGTTAAGGCGACTTTAGCTTTTCCATACTTGCTTGACAAATTGTTAGCTCCCTTTTACAAGGGGTGTATGAATTATTGTGGAAGGGGAGTTTACATTCGTCCTTTGTCAAGTGATTTCAAGGGGCTAGAGAATCTTTCGGTAGGTGATAATACGAGTATCCCCAAAGGAAGCGTGTTCTATTGTACAAAGGCAACTCTGACAATTGGTAAGAATGTTATTTTCGGGCCCAAACCAACAATTATCACAGGTGATCATCGTATAGAAGTTGTCGGGTCAAATATCGTTGATAATGTTGAAAAGTTACCTGAGAACGACCTTCCCGTCACCATTGAGGACGATGTATGGATAGGGGCTAATGCTATCATATTGAAGGGGGTTACAATAGGTCGCGGAAGTGTTGTTGCAGCAGGAGCTGTAGTTACAACGTCGTGTGAGCCTTATTCGATTATCGGTGGTGTTCCTGCAAGATTGATTAAGCATCGCTTTTCTGAGGATGAAATACAAGAACACGAGAAACTACTGTTTGTGAATCAGTAGCTTGCAAGTATGAAGGAAGAAAACCACAACATCCTCATCGTAGCACCATCTCTTGACTCCGCTCGTAATGTGAGTGGCGTTTCAGCTGTGGCAAACTTCATGATTGCTAACAACCAGGAGTGCCGTTATACGCATTTCCTGCAAGGCAAGGGTGACGATGAGCAAGGAGGGCTTTCGCGTGTAGTGCGACTAATGAAAAGCTATCGCAGATGGAAGACTCTTTTGAACGACCTGCCTGCCGACCAGATCATTCACTATAACTTCCCGTTGGATGCCATGGCGGTGGTGCGCGATTTCTTTTTCATGAACGCAGCACGAAAACAAGGCCGACGGATGGTGGTTCATATCCATGGAGGACTCTATCTCTTCAGGCAAGACAAACCTTTTCTGATTAAATGCCTTCTAAACAGGATCTTCCGATGGGACTGCCCGTTCATTGTCCTCAGCACCAAGGAGAAACAACAGATACAGACAGAATATCAGACAAAGACGGTCTATGTACTCCCCAACTGTGTTGATCTTGCAGTTGCATCGTCCTTTACACGGAAAGAATTCAGTCCTTGCCTCCACCTGCTCTTCTTAGGTCGAATTGAACCCAATAAGGGCATGGACTATCTCTATCATGCAGTAAAGCTACTTCAAGATAGTGGCACCGACTTCATTTTACATTTTGCTGGTGCCGAACAAGGTGGCAATGACTATATCGGAAGCTTTTCACAATTACTCGGTGAGCGGTTTGTTTATGAGGGTGTTGTGTCAGGGATAGAGAAAGACAAGTTGCTGAAGACCTGTGACGTGTTCTTGTTGCCATCGTTTTACGAAGGCTTACCTATGTCGCTGTTGGAGTGCATGAGTTTTGGTATGATTCCCGTTACGACAAACGTCGGTAGCATCAGCGAATTTGTTCATGATGGAAAGACAGGACTGCTCTTGCAGATGAAAGATTCACAGAGCATTGTCGATGCTATCAATCTCTTATCGAAGGACACAGACTTGCGCCGCAACCTATCCAAGAATGCACGTGAAAAGATTTTTACGACATTGAACACTGAGAATTATATAGCTAAACTCAACGAGATTTATCAGAACTGTTGACGCATGCTTAAATTAAAGTCACTACAAATTGTTCCTAACCGCAAGGCATTGGCACAGATTCCTGCAGGTAAGGTGCTGATTAACACCATCAATGCACACTCGTTTAACACGGCGCAAAAGGATTCTTTGTTTGCTGAAGCACTTGCCAAAGGAGACTATCTGATTCCTGACGGGGCGAGTATCGTAAAGGCATGTCGGTGGCTGAAGGCAAAGTCACAACCCATAGAGCGCATAGCAGGATGGGACCTTTTTACTTTCGAGATGGAGAGGCTCAACGCTCAATTTGAGAGTGAACACTCTGGAACAAAGCGTCGCGTGATGTTCATGGGATCCTCGGAGCGGGTGCTGTCGCTGATCAGAGAGAAGGCGGCCACCATATATCCCAATCTCGACATTGTCACCTATTCGCCACCTTATAAACCTGAGTTCTCTGATGAGGACAATCAGGCTGTTATTCAAGCAATTAACGATGCTGATCCGGATCTGTTGTGGATTGGAATGACGGCACCCAAACAGGAGAAATGGGCTTATAGTCATTGGGACGAACTCAATATCCATTGTCATGTGGGTACCATCGGCGCTGTCTTCGATTTCTTCGCAGGCACTGCCAAACGAGCACCCCAGTGGTGGCAAGACCATTCCCTCGAATGGCTTTACCGCTTGTGCACGGAACCACGCCGCATGTGGCGTCGCTATGTCATCGGCAACCCCCTGTTCCTCTGGAATATTCTGAAGGAAAAAGGAACCCCCTTCTAAATCTCCCCCGGTAGGGGAGACTTTGGAAGCCCCACCCCAGCCCTCCCCCGTAGGGAGGGAGAGAGCCCCCACCAAACCTCCTTTAGTAGCTCCCCCGCAGGGGAGACTTCTAAATTGCTTAAACGCTGAGACGCAGCACTTGCGCTCGGCTTTGCCGCTTTCGTCGAGAAAGAACTACTTGAACGCGACGCAGTCGCATTTGAACTTTTGAACGCGACTTTGTCGCATTGAACCTTTGAACATGACGCAGTCATATACCCCATATCTCGACTTCCTGCGCTTCTCGCTAAACGAGGAAGCACAGGTGCCGGAATCGGTAAAACTTATCGATTGGGACCAGTTGCTGCAGTTCGCCAAGGACCAGTGTGTGCCTGGCATCTATTGGATGGGCGTGCGTCGGCTGGGTCACTTAAAGGAGAATAAACCTACCGATGACCATGTGATGCGATGGATGGCGGCATGTGGAAAACTGGGCAAGCGGAACAGCACCGTCACAGAGAGGTCGGCATGGGTGGCAAAGAACTTTGAGAAAGAAGGGTTCCGGGCATGTCTGTTGAAAGGACAAGGCCTCGCGCTCTGTTATCCTGACCCGTCGCTGCGCTATCCAGGCGATATCGATATATGGGTAAGACCGGACCGACAAAGTCGGAGTTCAAATGCGACTGCGTCGCGTTCAAATGGTTCAAGTTCTGCTTCGCAGCGTTCAAGTGGTTCAAATAGTTCAAGTGCGACAGCGTCGCATTCAAGCCATTCATCTTTTCACTTTTCACTTTTCACTCACCGTGAGGATGCTGACATCCGAACGGTGAGTGCCTACTGTCGCCAGTTCGTTCCCGATGCCAAGGCGTGCTATCACCATATCGACTTTCTGAAGGCTGGCGACATACCCGTCGAAGTGCACTACCGGCCGTCGTGGCTCAACAATCCGTTCCACAACCGTCGTCTGCAGCGGTATTTCCTTGATCATGCCGATGCACAGTTCTCCAATCTGCAGCCGCAGGGATTTGCTACGCCTACATGGGAGTTCAATGTCGTGTTCCTGCTCAGTCATATCGCCAACCACCTCCTCCACGAGGGTATTGGCCTCAAACAAGTCATCGACTACTATTATCTCCTTCGCTCCCAAACCGAACGTCGCAACATCGACAGCTACGAGCAGGAGTTCCGCTGTCTTGGACTGCTGCCCTTTGCCCGCCAGCTCATGTGGGTGCTCTGTCAGGTGTTGGGACTCGATGAGCAGCTGTTGGTTGCGCGTCAGGACGAGCGTCGTGGTCGCCTATTGCTGAGTGAGATGTTGGCAGGAGGCAATTTCGGAATGCACGACGACCGGCCGTTGAGTGGTTTCTACACCTCTGGTCTGAAGAGCAATCTCCAGCGCGTGGTTCGCGACCTACGGATGATGCGCTACTTCCCGTCAGAGAGTCTTTGGGAACCCGCCTTCCGCATCTGGCATTACTTCTGGCGCCGCCGCCATCGCTCCTAATTGTAATCTAGAAACTATAAACTAGAAACTATAAATTAGAAACTAGAACTTTTGGAGCAGCGAGTGCCAAAGATGCTCGCATCTATTTGGCTGAGTCGTGACAAAAGTCATGGAACGAAGTAACATAAACTCTAAATAAGTATGAAAAAAGACAGATACCATGGAAATGACCTGATCAGGATCGCCATCATCATCGGCGACTTCCTGTTGCTTAACCTGCTGGTATATTTGTGCCTGGAGCAGTTCGACGATAAAACGCCTGACTACTTCATGGACCATAATGCCGTGGTGGTCATGGTGGCCAACTTCGCCATGTTGGTGGCGGAGTATTTCTTCAATACCATCGTCTATCACCGTCGGCTCAGCGTCATCGACCTATTGCGGCGAGTTTTCATGTTGTCGGCCACACAGTCGGCGCTGATGTTCTTCCTGCTGCGTTCCATCAGCCGCGGCGGAGGCTTCTTCAAGTTCATGTACTATTTTGCTGGCTTCCTGTTTATTGCCTTGTTGCTGGCACGACTCATTGAGCGGGGCATTATCCTCTATCTCCGATCAAAAGGTAAGAACACGCAGAGCATCTTGTTTGTCGGCAACGACCCTGCAAACCTCATGCTCTACCATGACATGTTGGAAAATTCATCAGCAGGCACCTATGTCAAAGGCTATTATGCCGACGAACCCATCGAAAATGCACCCGAGCAGTTTGTCCATCTGGGTAATCTGCAACAGCTTAATGCTCAGATGGAAGAAGACAAGGACAAGACCAATCTGGGCATCGACTTGTTGTTCTGCTGCCTGTCGCACGACGAGTCGGCGTTCATCAACCGTGTGATACATTTCTGCGACAACCACGTAGTACATTTCTACTATGTGCCGCGCATGAGCGGAAACCTCCATCTGCGCCTCATCCCCGAGCTCTATGGTGATGTCACATTGTTCACCAATCGTCGCGAGCCACTCACGTTCATTGAGAACAAATTCCTGAAGCGCACCTTCGACATCGTCGTGAGTGCCCTCACCTGTCTGGTGCTGTTGCCCTTCCTGCCTATTATCGCCCTAATCATCAAGATGCAGAGTCCCGGTCCCCTGTTCTTTGTCCAGAACCGTACAGGTCTCAACGGGCATACGTTCAAATGCTATAAGTTCCGTTCTATGCATGTCAACAACCAGGCCGACACCCTGCAGGCCACCAAGGACGACCCACGCAAGTTCCCGTTTGGTGAGTTCATGCGCAAGACGAATATCGATGAGTTCCCGCAGTTCTTCAATGTGCTGAAGGGCGACATGAGCATTGTCGGCCCCCGTCCCCACATGATGCTCCACACGGAGATGTATGGTAAGCTCATCGACAAGTACATGGTGCGCCATTTCTGTCGTCCTGGCATCACGGGTTGGGCGCAGGTCACAGGCTTCCGTGGTGAGACCAAGGAACTCTGGCAGATGGAAGAGCGCATCAGACGCGACATCTGGTATCTCGAAAACTGGACCTTCTGGCTCGACCTCAAGATTATCCTCAAGACAGCTCTTACCATTATCCGCCCCGACAAACAGGCGTATTAAGGAGGTTGAGAGGAGCCTTCGGCTCATGTTGAGAAATGTTGAGACGCAGCTTTGCTGCTGTTGAGAAAGGTTCTTTCTCCGGCCTCTCCTCCCGTCCTCCCCAAAAAGGGAGGGAGCAACGCCCCAAAAATATAAACTGTTTCTTTGGCGTTTAGAGTTTAGGGTTTAGTGTTCAGAGTCAGTCTGAGAGTGTAGAGTTAGAAAGTTAATGGTCGCTGCCGCCCGCTGCTTACCCGTGCGCAGCACTTTGAACTTTAAACCTTGAACGGCACGCAGTGCCTCTTGAACCGCGACTCCGTCGCCTTGAACGGCACGTAGTGCCTTTTGAACTCGCGAAGCGAATTGAACCGCGACCTGTCGCCTTATCTGTGAGATCCGTGATATCCGTGTGATATTAAAATAAAAGTCATCACTCTAAGCTTTCAAGCTGACTTTACTCTCTAAATTCTACACTCTGAACGAATAAAGTGCCTCTGGCGCTTTGCCAAATCAAAATAAAGTTGTACCTTTGCAGGCAGAATCGATCATATCCGAGATACTGCGAGAACAACATTGGCTCTCTCCGGCGGCGTCCCACTAGTGCTGCCCGTTACTTGTTAATCGGCATCACTTCTCTCATATTCATTCTTGAATATGAGGACTACCGCCGTATCTCGTCACTCGCAGCACCGCTGTCTTTTGCTCTGCCGAACCGATGGAGCAGCGAGTGGAGTGTCAAGTTTACTTGAACAATCCCGAGTCGCGACTGAGGAAGACGATAGTCAAGTAGTGACAAAAGTCATGATATGAAGTAACATAACCTAGGAACTCGAACCTCGAATCTAGAAACTCGAAACTTTAAACTTTAAACTCTTAACTGCGCAAAGCACACATTTGGCTCTATGAATCTATTACAAAAACTTACCAACTGGTATTTCAAGCGTGAGGCACTCCCTTATTGGTGTGTGTTCATCTTCGACTGTGCAGCCACCTTCTTGGCAGGCTTGATAGTCTTCTGGGCTTACCATAAGACCCTCTACAACATTGCACACTTCTGGGGCATTGTCCACACCATATTTATATATGTGTTCATCGCCATGATAGGATTCCGCACATTCCGGACCTATAGTGGCGTGCTGCGCTATTCGTCGTTCGTCGACCTCCAGCACATTGCCTATGCCAACATCCTATCGTTGATGGTGGCCATCCTGGCTCACTATCCCCTATATCAGTTGCCGGCTCCCTTGTTCGAACCCTTCCGAATCCGTCATCTCATAGTGATGTATGCCGTGTCCACAACCCTTATGTGGGCAGGACGTGTGCTGATTAAAGAGCTCTACGAACTCAGCTCCATTTCTAAAGGCGTTGCCAATGCCCTTGTTTATGGTGTGAAGGAAGGTGGTGTCGGCTTAGCAAAGTCCGTCCGTAACGAGAAACCCTCCAACTTCCATATTCGTGGATTCATCTCCCACAATGGTGATCTCAATGGACATCTTCTCATGGGTGTAGGTGTCTATCAGGTGGAGGATCTGCCGGATGTGCTCGACCGTTTCCGCATCCGTGCCGTACTGGTGTCTCCACAACTTAACAACGAGTTCCGTAACGACCAGCAACTGCAGAGCATGCTCACCGATGCAGGTGTGAAGATCTACATGACCAAAGGCTATTCCGAGGGTACGGATATTGACAAGATGCAACTCAAGGAGGTGAGCATCGACGACCTGTTGCCACGCGACGAGATCAATGTCGATATGGAGAGCCTTGACAAGATGCTCAAGGGCCAGCGCATCCTCATCACCGGCTCCGCAGGCAGCATCGGTAGCGAGATGGTCCGCCAGATTGCTAAGTTTGCTCCCGCCGAGATGATGCTCATCGACCAGGCCGAAACCCCACAACACGACATCCGCTTGATGATGCGTAAGGAGTTCCCCGATATCAAGGTGCAAGCCGTTGTCACCAGCATCTGTAAGGAACAACGCATGGAGCGCATCTTCTCCGACTTCCGTCCCGACTATGTCTTCCATGCTGCTGCCTACAAGCATGTGCCGATGATGGAGGACAACCCCAGCGAGAGCGTCCAGAACAACGTCCTCGGCACGAAGATCCTTGCCGACCTCAGCGTGAAATACGGTGTGAAGAAGTTCGTCATGATCTCCACCGATAAGGCCGTGAACCCCACGAACGTCATGGGCTGCTCCAAGCGCATCTGCGAAATCTATGTGCAGGCGCTGGACTCCTTTATAAAGAGGAGAGAGGAGAGAGGAGAGAGAATACCTTAGACAAAACCTCTCAACCTCTCTCAACAATTCAGAACAATTCTGAACACGAGCCGCAGGCCTCTGAACCCCTTGAACGTGCGAAGCACATTGAACGTTTGAACCGCAGCTCTGCTGCATTTGAACCCACCCCACAGGGGGCTTGCCAGTTCGTCACCACCCGCTTTGGCAATGTCCTCGGTTCCAACGGCTCTGTCATCCCACTCTTCGAACGTCAGATCAAAGAAGGCGGTCCTGTCACAGTCACCGATCCTGAAATCATCCGTTACTTCATGCTCATCCCTGAGGCCTGCAAGCTCGTCCTCGAAGCCGGCACCATGGGCAATGGTGGTGAGATTTTCGTCTTCGACATGGGTAAGCCCGTGAAGATTGCCGACCTCGCCAAGCGCATGATCCTCCTCAGCGGTGCGAAGAATATTGAGATTAAGTACACCGGTCTGCGTCCTGGCGAGAAACTCTATGAGGAGATGCTCTCCACCGAGGAGAACACCAAACCCTCGTTCCACGAGAAGATCCGCATCGCCACCGTCCGCGAGTACGACTTCGAGAAAGTCAGCCGCGACATCGACGACCTCATCGCCATCAGCCGCCAGTACGATGACATGGCCACGGTTCGCAAGATGAAAGAGATCGTCCCCGAGTTCATCAGCAACAATTCCGTCTATTCCGCCCTCGACAAGTAATTTTCCACGTATCCCGCGTATCGTCACGTATTACTGCCATAGATAAACGTATAATGATCATATAATCGTCCATATAATTTGACCATATAATTTGACCATATAATTTATCGATATATTTATAATTAATGAATAATTAACGGTCAATTAACGGCAATTAATGTTAAAAATTAAATACCTGTGATCCCCGTGATACGTGGAGACAGTTTTCGTGAATTTCGTCTTTTTCGGATGTTTTCGGAATATAATTCAAAAAGAAGTTGTATCTTTGCACACTGAAAGTGATATGTTGGGATTCTGCGAGGTCCTTCTGCAGCCTCTACAACGGTGTCCATCCGTGCTGTCGTCCTTCGTTAACCGTCAGCCCGCTCTCAAGTCTTCTCCCGACCTGAGCACCCCCTCAACATCCCCACGTATCCAGCTTAGCCTCCACGTATCCCTCGTATCCTCACGTATATCATAAAATAATCTGTGCAATCTGTGTAATCTGTGGGCACAAATCCCCGTGATCCTCGTGATCCGTGGAGAAAGAACCCTCAATCAACCGTACTATTATGGGAGTATATGAAAATAATATCGTACCAATAAAGATAGCTCATTTAGCGGAGTATGTGTCCAAAGTAAAGCGAATCTCGCTGGATGATGCTCTGGTCTACATCTATGTAAATCCGATGTATGAGCGGCTTTACGATGAGAATGCCAAATGGTGGTATCTGAGCACGGAAGCACTGTATGGAGAGTTCGAACTCAGGCGTAGGCAGCAAAGTCTGGAAGTCCCTAAAGAGGTGTTCGAGTTCTATACCTACTGTCTGGAAAGTTATGCCGTGCATAAGCGGATTAGCGGCATGCAGGCTTGGGTGCTGTTCAAGGAGTCAGGTGCTGATGAGTACATCATCGGTAACTACGACCTCCTTCACACCCAAGGGGTAGATTATATTTTGGACGATATTCAGAGATTTATAAACAGAAGAAAATAATGATCAAACTGTATCATGGTTCAACAGTAGCGGTAAAGAACCCTTCTATCAGACCAGGTCGCCCCAATGCCGACTTTGGCAAGGGATTCTATACCACGAGTAACTACGAACAGGCTGTGCGCTGGGCACACATCAAGCAGGAGAGGGAAGAAGCCAAAAGGGCTGTGGTCAGTGTCTATGAGTTCGACGAGACATTGCTTGACAACCCGGAGTTGAATATCCGCAAGTTCACCGGAGCCGATGAGCCTTGGCTCTATTTTGTGGCCGATTGCCGCAAGTCCCGCCCACACCATTTCGACCTGGTACAAGGTCCCGTGGCCAATGATAAAGTCTTCACGACGGTCAATCTGTTTGAGAGTGGTGTCCTCTCGGCCGAAGCTGCCATCCTGCAGTTGAAGGCATATAAAACCTATGACCAGCTGTCATTCCATAGTGAGCGTGTCATTGTGACCTTGAAGTTTATGGAAGCAATTGAGGTTTGAAGTCCACAAGTCTGCTAACAATTAGCCGACGATATGCTTAAATAGCTGTATTTTTGCAATTGGAATTTATAATGAGATTTGAACTATGTGCATGGTTAGTATAAATATTGATGAGGCTGCGCTGCGGAATATGCGTCCCGATTTGGACACCACGGCAGCCATTCGCCTTTGGGCGCAGGAACTGGTGGATCACCGTATGCAAGAAATGCGTATTGAGGATGAAGAGACTATGAGCATCGACGATGCCCTTGAGATGACTCTGGCAGCAGTGAGAGAGGAGTGGTGACATGAACCTGTCCCCTGTCACTTCCCTGTCACTTCCGGTATATGCACCAAAATCCAGTGAAAGCGGGTATCGTGCAGCGAGTGAAGGACTACGAATATAGTTCCTGGGGCGAGTTTGATGGGACTGTAGAACCTGTATTCCAGATATGCGATACGAGAACGGTGCTGAACCGCATCCCCTTCAAGGATTTGGAAGAGTGGGTTAACGATCCGTTGGATGATGAAGTCCAGTGCTTAGACAACGATAATGAGAAGCCACGTTTGCGACTTTCAGATGATCAGGTATGGCAAGAGATAATAAAGATAGCCGGGGTGAGCAACTCCAGCAGTTTTCAACAATTAGAAAAAGAAAAACAACGAGAAGCATTACGGATGCTGCTGGATATTGGCGCATCAGTGCGCCAGTTGCAACGACTGACAGGCTTGGGTCGAGGGCTTATCCAGCGAGTATAAATGGTGACATGAACCTGTCCCCTGTCACTCACAGTATCCGAACTTCTTCTTCATCGAGCCGCTGCAGTATCTGGAGTTTGTGTATCTGATGGAGAAGAGCACCGTGGTGCTCACCGACAGCGGCGGTATCCAGGAAGAGGCCCCCGGCCAGGGCAACCCCGTGCTCGTAATGCGCGATACCACCGAACGTCCCGAGGCGCTGAAGAGCGGCACCGTACATCTGGTGGGAACCAACCACGACCTCATTGTCAGTGAGGTGAGTACTTTGCTTGATGATGCAGTTGCTTACGAGCGTATGAGCAAAGCCGTAAACCCTTACGGGGATGGCAAGGCCTGTGATAGGATTGTGCGAGCCTTGAAAGGAGAGAAGGTCGAAAGGTACGGCGCGTAGCGCCCCAGGCCTTGCGGCAGCAAGGCGGGAGCCGGAGGCGAGCAACCCCTATGCGAGGCGGAAGCCGAGCTGACAGAGGAAGGTTCATGGTTCATTGTTACTTGGATGGGCTGACGGAAGAGGATTTGTGGTTCAGGGTTTATGGTAATGGTTATTTTGGTTAACGAATCAGGGTTCAAGGTTCATGGTTCTGGGTTACTTGAGAGATGGAGGAGAGATAGAATGGAGATAGAAGTAAGGATGAAGTAACGTTGAAGACAATATTTAATAGTAAGGGCGGCGAAGACGCTGCGTGCGAGAATGAGATAAATGAGGAGGTGAAGATGGAAGAGCAATACAGACTATTCTTTTCATGGCAGAATGACCGGAAGGACACGAAGAAGGTCATAAATGGCGCTTTGCGCAAGGTGGAGGAACAACTTAAGAAAGAAGGCTTGGAGTTGCTTATTGACCAAGATACGCGTGAGCGAGTAGGAAAGCGCAATATAGATGCTGAGGTGCTGGAGAAGATACGCAAGTGCGACATCTTTGTGGCTGACTTGACGCCAGTCATAACTTATATGCCGCCAACTGGCAGCCACGATCTGCCAAAGCACATGCCTAACAGTAACGTGATGTACGAATATGGTTATGCACTGCACGCTAAGGGAGAGAATAGAATGATTGTGCTGGCCTCCCTAAACAAAGAGGAGAACGAGCATATAGAGTATATGCCGTTTGACATCAACCACGACACCATCACGCTTTTCAATGATGAAAACAGTCTTCGCGGACTTTACGGGTGGATAAAGAAAATAATCGAAGATGTAGATAGAGAGCGAGCAGAAACACTGCCACAGTATGCCTGTACATTGCTGTTCCGGACAGATGCAGGTTGGGCAGATGAGATAACCATCAAACCGAAGTACAAGCGTGTATGGCACACTGCTAAAAGCCGTCATATAGTGCAACCACGAGAAACTGGTACAGCTAGCATTATTGAAGCTTTATGCAAACCGCTTACGACTCAGCAAATGCTGTTAAGTAATATGCGAGTGCCATCCCAGATAGTAACAGCAAAGGTAATTAGCAAAACGACCAATTATAGTTTTGTCCCCATTCATCTAATCTTTGTAAATCAGGGTACCGAGCCGTTGGATAACCTGAAGATACAAATAAAAGCAAGTGATAGCAGAGTACTTTTCGATGAAAGCAACGAAACGCATCAATTGGCCATTCCGCGCGTAAAGAGTCATTATGACACTTTTGCTGACGAAAAAGGAATCTTTCAGCGGAGCGATACGCTGAATCCTCACGATTCTATTATATTTGACGAAGTATTTGTTCATGCGCCCCATGATATTGACACGTTTCACCTTGAATGGACACTGAGTTCTCGCTCCTTCCGATGCGAAGGCATGCTTACCGTCCACGTTGAACCCGATTATGAGTATGCTTCAGTAGAAAATGACGAATTAGCGGGAACAGAAAGAGTAGAAGACTATAAAGAAAAAGAATAAAGGAATAAGAATTATGGAACAATTTTTCGCAGAGCATTTTGATGCGATAGTGAGTTTGATAGTTGGTTTTTTTGGAGGTGGAGCCTTGGTTAAATATACCAGTAAGAAAGACACCAACGATTCTAATAAGTACGATAATATTGATACCGGTGGAGGCGATTTTGCTGGCAGGGATATGCATAAAAACGTGTGATAAAGTATGGCTGACGGTGGAATAAGCGGAGTATCAACTGGTGGAGGAGACTTTGCAGGTCGCGACCTGACAAAGATGCAAATTACTTTCTCCGCAGGTAATCTTAAAGAACTCTATAAGCGCTTTGAAGAAGAGCGTCGCAACAATGTGCATTTCAACGAAGTTCTTGAAGAGCTGGATGTATTCCAACGTCAAAAGTCAAACGAAACAGTTGTTGGTCTTGAGGCGAAGTTAAGAGCCGGTAAAAAGACCGATGAACTGATAGAAATGGCGATGGAGCTTAAGGAATCCTACTCCAAGAAACTAGAAAAGAATAAATTTTTTGAGTCAGCACAACGGATCAACGCCTATTTGTTAGGTTATGCACGAACTCAGTTTGTCACTTATGTTTATCCAGAAATTAAGAAAGGCAGTAATGATGACAAGGTCAACATGTTGATGAACCAATATGTAATTCAGCCTATGTTGAGTATGCTTGAAGGTGATACCTATGGTTTCACTCCACAGGATATTCATGGAATATTGTACTTCTTAACAGGGAATTGTTTTATAAAGTGGGTATAGCGTTATGATTGTCTATCACGCGGCTTTTGACCTTTACAATTGCATGTTCCGCATTTTACTTATTCTTTTCCACATAAAGGAAGAAGAAGTAGAGATGGAGAAATTACTGATATGGGATTACTATGTGACATTTCCCAACCGCGTATCTCAGATATCTTTTCCGCAGGATTTGAGAAAACAATATATTCGCCTGTTCCCGGAAAACAAGAACCCATACGAAGAGGTTCTTGACGATGTTAAGGTCTTTTCACGTATGCGTTCATACCAGACAGAGGCTCTGCGCTGTTTGGCAGCATATGGGCTGATAGATTCTGAGAGATTAATAGAGTCAAGAGTAAAAAGAACCAGCAACCCTCTACCTGTTGAACTTCAGAAGAGGATTGACGAAGTACCCGTAAGGTTACGTAATGTAATAACATTGATTGAAAGCCCATTTACCGAGTTACCGCTGTATGGAGCAAAAGGATTCAAGTTCAGAACCAAACTGATAGACTATAAGTATGACGTACAGTAAATCAATAATGCAAATACGCAGATTTGTTGTTTTTGCACAGAATGGAAGTCGTGCTTATGATGAGCTCTTTCATTCCGGAGTGAATATTATCAGGGGTAGCAATAGTTCTGGCAAGTCCACAATAATGAACTTGTTATATTTTGCCTTAGGAGGTGACTATTCTGCCTGGTCACAGGCGGCTCAACAGTGCCGTACAGTAGTAGTGGAGATAATAGTAAATGGAGTAGTTGCGACCTTGAAAAGAAACATTAGTACTGCATCTTTGCGTCCGATGATGATATATCTTGGTGGAATAGATGAGGCACTACAAAATTCCGAAGATGGCTGGAAAATGTTCCCATACCGTCAAGAGGATAATAAGTTCAGTTTCTCCCGCGTGCTATTTGATATGCTCCATTACCCAGAAGTCAGGAGCGATGCAGGCGATACAAATATCACTATGCACCAAATACTTCGTCTGATGTTTGTTGATCAGGATTCACCTACGGATAGCTTATTCCGTTCAGACATTTTTGATTATCCATTGACGCGTGAGGCAGTATCAGAGCTACTACTTGGAATATATGACAATGAATTGTACAATCTTCGTTTGCAAGAAAAGAATCTTCAGACTGAAAAAAAAGATAAAGAAGCGGAGTATCGCGGATTGAAGAAGATTTATCATGGTTCGGAAGAGACGATAGATATTACAAAAGCAAACCACCTCATCCAAGAACGCGAGAATGCGCTGACTAAGCTGGAACAAGAGATAGAAGCGAAATCAAAACAAACGACCTATACGGTACCGAGAAAGAAAGAGATAAATATTGTTGCCAAAATTGAGAAGCTGAATCTCTTGAAGCAACAGATAAGCGACTTAAAGTCGCAAATACAAAGCGTAGATGCAGATATTGTAGACTCAAACTTGTTTATAGACAGCCTGACCAACAAATTGGAACAAATCAGCGACTCAATCCTTACTCGTCAGTCATTAGGAGAACTACCGTTAACTCACTGTCCACAATGTCTGTCTCCTTTACCAACAACGGTACAAGAGGGCGTTTGCTCACTTTGTCATCAACCGATAGACCACGACCAAAGCAAAACTTACGCATCCAGAATCCAGCAAGAGATAAAGATGCAGATAGCAGAATCCCGAAAAATAATAGCGAGTAAAGAAAAACGTTCGCAACAGTTCAAGGGAGAATTGGCAACCAGAATAGCAGAAGCAGAACAGTTACAGCGTGATATTAACCTTTCAACTAAGAGTTCAAAGCCAGCAGGTCAAGAGGCCTTAGACCGTTTGTATGAGTCAAGAGGTTCTATGAAGCAAGAACTCTTGTATCTGAAAAAACAGAAAAAGATAGCTGAACGCTATGCACAATTAGGTAACGAGATTGCTGAGAAAGCCAAAGAATTGGAACAGATAAACCAACGAATAGATTTGCTCGCCGCACAACAATACTCCAATCGAAAGAAGGCACAGGAACAGATACAAGCATTTACAGCTTACATTCTTAGAAATGACTTGCCCCGACAAGCCGAGTTTGTGAAGGCTTCATCACAGGAGATTGATGTAAACTTTAAAGCAAACTCAATGGCATTGAACGGTCAATTCAATTATTCCGCCAGTTCTAAGGTCTATCTTAAGAATGCAATACGCTTCGCAATATTCTTTGCAAGTCATAAATTAGATTTTTTTCGCTATCCTGGATTTATAGCCTGTGATAATATGGAGGACAAGGGAATGGAGAAAGAACGTTCACAGAATTTTCAGAAGCTGCTTGTGAAGATGTGCTCCAAGATGCCAAAAGATAGTTATCAAATGATATTTTCAACCTCGATGATAGCTGATGAATTGAATACGCAGGAGTATTGTGTAGGAGATGAGTATACCGAAGCAAACAAAAGTTTAAAATTG
>JAFRPY010000120.1 GCA_017428925.1 Prevotella sp.
CGTCACCTTGGCACCGTTCATGACAGCACGCCAGGCGGCCCACTTCTCCTCATCGCTTCCGAATCCGCCGACGTGTGTGCAGGCTGCATAGCCGCTGCCCCATCCGTAGTTGTCGGCACGCACCACAGCATACTCCGTAGCAGTAGTAACGTCGTTGAGCACGATGTTAAAGTTGTTCCAGTTGGCGGCACCCGACGAGTAGTTGGTGAAGTTGACCACCTTAGTCTCCTTCGGCTCCACCTTGATATTGGCGGTGTGAGCACCCCAGAAGGCGGTCGAGTTGTCCACAGCACCCAGCACAAGCGGTGTAGGTACGACTACGGTCTGCGTAAATGCTGACAGTTCCTTCACTACGCTGAAGGTCTTCGAGGCTATGATGGGCTTGTCGGCATAGGCACCCTTGAAGGTCTTGTTATAGATGACGACGAGCGTCTTCTGTCCCAATTCATCATAATTGGGAATGGCCTCGAACTGCAGGTCTTCGGCCTTCACGTTCTTGGTGACACCCTGCTCGAAGTTGACCACAGCCGTCACGTTAGCCATAGCCTCGCTGAGTTCTGTACCAACGAGTACCTCGCTGGGCACACCCGTCAGTTCCATGCTAATTGGCTGCTTGTCCTCTGCCGAGGTGAAGCCACCGATAGGCTCGATGGTACTTCCGATGAAGTTGATGTATGAACCCTCGGGAACCAGGAATGCACGGATGGTCGTATTAGAGGCGTCAGCATTCAGATTTTCCAGTGGTGAGGTTTGTTTGTAGGTCTTGGTCACCGTACCATTGGTCATAGTGACAATCAGACCACCGCTTGTGCGGTCTACGGTCAGCGTCACCTTTCCGCCAAGTTTTTCCACGCCAGTATCAGTGTCGGACATGAACTCCAGGTCGCTGGTGACAAGGCTGCGGTCGATGTAGTTACCCCACTCAGAGTTACCATTATTATTAGCAGCAGTCTGATAGTCGTAGCGGATGGCTCCATACTCTGTATAGTTGGCAGCGCCGCGATCCTCATCATTGGTGATGAGCAGTGCGAAGTTCTTATAAGTATTTGAAGCGCTGGGATTGATGTTCAGTGTGAACTGAGTAATCCACTTCTGTCCCTCGGGAATCTGATAATACTTAGAGAAGGCAGCCCACCAGCCAGTGGTATAGTCAGTGGCACCGACAGTATATACGTCCTCTTCCAGACCTTCGATCTCTTCTTCACCACCCTGGTTAGCAGCCTTGGCAGCAGCGATAGAGTCTGCCTTCGAGGAAAGCCAGTCGGGCGCGTCAATGCTAAACAGATCGCCGCCCTCACAACTGGTAAGCAACATGATGCCCAGTGCAGCAGCACAGCAAACAGATGCTATTTTATTTAGATATTTCATAATCGTATCTTTTTAATATTATATCTTTTTTCTAATTACCTTAATCAGAGGTTTACCACAGGATGAACAGTCCAACCTTTGCCAGTAAAGTAGTCTGCATTGCTGGTGTTAGTGTTAGCAGAATTACCCTTCAGGTTGGGATTGTCGTTCAGTGTACCCTGATAGATGGGGAAGAACTCATGTCCGTCAGCGTAGTTGTCGAAAGAGCTCTTGCTGCATGAACTATAGTCCACAGCATCCTTCGGGGTGAAGTTTACAACACCGTCCTTATAGTTAGCTTTCGTCCAGAAGTTGACAGCAGCATGCTCTTTCATCTGCTGTAGGCGATCAGCACTATAGAAAAATCCCCAGCGCAGCAGGTCGAATCCACGTCCGAATTCACAGCCGAATTCCTTTGGACGCTCCACATTGGCAATCTGCTCGAACAGCTTATCTTTGGTGTCAAACTTGCTCTGGTCAAGATTGGCCAGTCCAGCGCGGTTACGCACTTGATTAATCCAATTGAAGGCATCGGCTGTTGGACCATTCAGCTCGTTCTCGCACTCGGCTGCACGCAGCAGCACATCAGAGTAGCGCATCATGCGCAGGTTAATTCCATCGTGCAGACCAGTTACCACTTTGTCATAGAGACCAGTACGCATGTTTGTATGCTTGGCTACGGGCAGACCGCCATAGTTGTTGTTGGTCACCAGGGGGATGTCGGTGTTGCTCCAATCGTCGCTCTGCGTGATATTGTAGCAAACGTTGCCATATTCGAAACCATCCCACTCGGGCTCGTAAGTACCTATAGTCCAATAAAGACGTGGGTCGAGAGAGCCACTGGTGGTGCGTTCAGCCTTAAACAGATTATAGAGCCAAGGAGATGCAGAGAGATCTGCCCATCCGCCGCAGTCGCCAGGACCGAAATTACTCTCGATAGCTGAACCCTGCGTAGCATTGGCACTGGTGTTTACTGGTGTCCACTCATCGTCAACACCCTGAGAGCCATAGTCCAGGAATTGTATCTCGAACAGACTCTCGTCGTTGTTCTCGTACTTGGAACCTTCACGGAAGTTGTCGCCATAGTTGGCCATCAGCTTATAAGTGCCATACTGACCATTAATGATGGCTTTCAGCACGGTTAGTGCCTCCGAGTACTTGTGGCGCATCATCAGTGCGCGGGCATAGTACCCTGCGGCAGCACCGCTGGTCGCACGGCCCTGAGCCCACTCCCCGCCTTTGTCACGACTTGGCAGCAGTGTCATAGCCTCGGCAAAGTCTGTCTCTACCTGATCCCAGACCTCGTCGTAAGAGCTATTCTCACCATACAGGCCTTCCAGTGAAGAATAGGTGGCATAATCGGTAATCAGAATAGGGTTCTGATAGTATCCGGCCAAGTTGTAGTAGCCCAGTCCGCGCAGGAAGAGTGCCTGTCCTTTGATGTATTTCATTTGGTCGTTAATCAGGCTATTGTCTCCCGTACGTGAGAGAATGAAGTTGCAGACGTTGATGGTGTAGTACCAGTCGCGCCACGACCACTGTCCAATCTCATCGGTAAAGGCCACATTGAGGTCGTCAAAGGGCATGTACCATACCTGCGAGGAATTCCATACCTCATCACCACGACAAACGTCGAGCATGTAACCGACACGGGCGTATGTGCCCTCCATACGAATATGGTTATAGGCTGCAATAACTGACTCTTCCAACTCATCGACCGTATAGCCGAAAGTGGCTGATGTCTGTTGGTTGGGGTTCGACACGTCCAGTTTGTCGTCACACGATGTCAATACGACGAGGCCCAACAGGAATGCAAAGGATATTTTATATAGTTTCATAATCTTCATTGTTTTACTTTTTTACCTTTTTACTTTTTTACCTTTAAAAGGTGAAGTTTATACCTGCCATGAAGCTACGTGGCGTTGGATAAGAACAATAGTTGTAACCTGGTGTGAATGTACCTCCTGCATAGTCAACATTGTAGCCATGATAACCAGTAATTGTTAACAGATTCTGAGCGGAGACGTAAAGGCGTACACCGCTGACATAGTCACCAAACCACTTGTTGGGCAAGTTGCAGCCCAATTCAATATTGGCAATCTTCCAGTAGGCAGCGCTCTGAATTTTGCGGCTGCTGAACAGATCGTTCCACGCCAGCGAAGCGTTATTCGACAGATAAGTGCGGGGAACACTAGAGAGATATGTCGATCCATCTTCAGACCATTTGTTAGCACCCAGTACAGCTACGTCTTTATTACCATAACCATAGCTTGAGTTCAGCGTGTTGTAGAGGTAGTCTGCCACATGATAACCAAGAGCACCGTACGTGGATATGCTTAGGTCGAAGATGCCGTATTCCAAGTGTGCACTCAGACCAAAGTTGACACTGGGCAAACCACTGCCGAGTACCGTCTGGTCGTCGGCGGTAATCTGACCATCACCATTGACGTCGCGATAGTAGCAGTCGCCCACTTGTGCACCAGCCTGATATTCAGAGAAACCATTGGCCTGTGCAGTGGCATTCAGTTGGTCAAGCTGTTCTTGTGTGCGGATAATGCCCTGGTAGTCCCAGCCGTAGAACTTACCGACTTCCTGTCCTACCTCAGTAATATAGGCGCCAGTGATGTACTTCTCAGTACCGAAGCCCAACGAGGTGACTTTGTTCTTCAAAGTGCTCAGGTTAGCGCTAATCTCATGCTTCAGGGCGTGGTCGCGGTTGCGGTAGGTAGCTGAGAATTCGAAACCGCTGTTTTCCAGAGAGGCGGCATTCATGGTCACAGAGGCGTTGGCCACGCCAGCACTGGCGGGAACGGGCACTGAATAGAGCAGGTCCTGCGACTTGTTCTTGTACCACTCTGCTGTGAACTCGATACGATTGTTGAAGAAGGCGAGGTCAAGACCGATGTTCATGGTCTTTCTCTTCTCCCAAGAAAGGAACTCATTGACGTAGGTAGAGATGGCCGAACCTGTCACAGCATTGTTGCCGAAGCTGTAGGTCATATTATTACGAGCCATCGTGGCTTCAATGGCATAGTCGCCTACGGAAGCCTCATTACCCAGTTCACCATAGCTGGCACGCAGCTTGAACATATTTACGATATTGCGGTCGATGGGGAAGAATGCTTCCTTGTCGAAGCGCCAACCGGCAGAGATAGAGGTGAAGGTATCCCAGCGGCTGTCCGGATTGAGACGTGAGCTGCCGTCACGACGGATGATACCAGAGAGCAGATATTTGCCGTCGTAGTCGTAAGTCAGACGGGCGAGGTAAGAAGCCAGCGTGTGCTTGTATTCGTAAGATGTGGCATTCTTAGTTCCGGCATTCTGAATCTGCAGGAAGTAAGGTTCGTTGAGGTTCACACCTTCTGCCCACAGTGTAGCGGTGTTCTCCTCTTCATAGGTGATACCGCCAAGCAGGTTGACGTGGTGCTTGCCAATAGTGCCGTCGTAGGTCAGTGTGTTCTCTATCAGGGCATCGGTATATTTGCGGTGCTGCTTCTGCAGACGCTCATTCTCTTTGGCCAGATACACACGGTTGCTCTGAATCCATGCAGGAATCCATACTTTGTCGTTGGCGCTGGTTGTGCTGTACGACAGGTTTAGCTTATAGGTCAAACTGTGATTCTTACTCTTGATACCAACCATGCTCAGCAGATCGACATCTGCAGAGGCTGTACCTACAAAGCGGTCAACAGTGGTATTGCGAGTCAGCAAGTTATTTACTAGCAGCGGGTTCATGGCAGAGATGTCGCCATGAACGGTATCATAATAAACGCCATAGCCATAAGCATCGTATTTCCAGCCATTTGCAGAACCGACCTTGTCATCGAGCACCCATGTAGACTGGTCGTATGCCTTAATCGTGGGCTGCATGTTCAGCACACCGGCAAGCACGTTGCCCAGGTTACCATAAAGGCCTTGGATATAAGGATTGTCGTTACCAATCGACATCACATTCTGGTCGGAGTGTGAATATACAAGACCTGTGCGGAACTTGATGAACTTGGTTTCCATCGTGTTGTTCACGCGGGCTGTGTAACGCCTGAAGTCAGGGCCGGCACCTTCTATCGTACCCTTCTGGTCATAGAAGTCAAGACCAATGTTATAAGTGTTGTGGGCTCCACCACCGCTCAAGTTCACGTTGTGGTTCTGACGGATACCCGTCTTGAATGCCTCCTTGAACCAGTCTGTATTGGTGTTGTCCTGGAACTGGTAGCGACCAGTCTCAGTATTGTAGCTGTATCCACCAGGAAGCGGAGTACCAGAATTTGCTGCAGCGACGCCGAGATAATTGCTGTACTGGTCGGCATTCATCAAATCGTACTTATCGTTCGAAACCCAGTCAACACCGAAGTAACCCTTGTAGTCCACTTTCAGCGGCTGGTCTTTTTTTCCACCCTTGGTTGTGATGATAACCACACCGTTGGCGGCACGAGAACCGTAGATGGCACCTGCCGATGCATCCTTCAGCACTTGGATGGTCTCGATGTCGTTCGGAGAGAAGTCGCGGATGGTTGTTCCCATGGGAACACCGTCAATCACATAGAGTGGAGCTTGGTTACCGTTCAAGGTACCGATACCACGGATGCGCACCAGTGGGTCGGCACCAGGCTGACCGTCTGATGTGATTTGCACGCCAGCAACCTTACCCTCAAGCATGGTAGAGATGTTGGAGTTGGATACTCGTTTCAGTTCGTCGGCATTTACGATAGACACCGAACCCGTAAGGTCGGCCTTCTTCTGAGTACCATAACCCACAACGACAACTTGGTCGAGCGTCTGTGCGTCGGATTCCATCTCGATTTTTTCGATGATGGCACGGCCACGAACAGCAATCTCTCTGTCTTTGAAGCCTACATAACTTACCACGAGCGTAGCATTGGAAGGAGCATCCAGCTGGAAGTTTCCGTCAATGTCGGTAACGCTTCCTGTCTGAGAACCCTTCACCCTAACAGTTGCACCAATCAGAGGTTCACCGTCTTGGTCGACAACCTGACCGCTGACCTTGATGGTCTGTGCTTGTTCCACTGAAGCCTTAGCGGGAGCTGAACTGAAAGTTAGTCCCCCCACGACGCTCAGCGTAAGCATCACTGAGAATAGTTGTTTCCTCATTTTCATTGTTTTTAGTTATTAATATTAAATAGGTATATTGGATGCAAATTGATGTTTGTTTAAAAAGATGGTTTAAGTAGCTTTTGTATTTGCGTATTTAGGCCTTATTTTTGTGCAAAATTAAATAAAAGATGTCTTCGTATGGTGGACAAAACGAAATATAAGGTGGACAAAATGAAATTAAGGTATAATCGTTCAACTTAGACGGTTCTTAGATGGCACTTGGGCTCATTCCATAGAGCTTTGTAAAGCAGCGGGTGAAATATTTTGGATCATTGAAACCTACGCTGTAGGCAATTTCCGTGATGTTTCGTCCACCTGACTCTTGCAATAACTGATGGGCAATATTCAGTCGGTAGTTTCTGATGAATTGTGTGGTGGGCAGTCCGGCTTCTTCGTTCAGTCGTTTCGACAGCAGCGGACGGCTCATGTTCATGGCCTCACAGAGTTCGGTAACACCGAATTCCGAGTTTTTGTAGTTTTGTTCTAATATATGGATAACCTTTTCCATGAAAGGTTTACTCTTCGCTTTCGTGTATTCTTTGTCTTCGGCGGCACTCTTGCTGAAACTGTCTTCGTATTGTTTTTGGATGTGGAGGATGCTTTCAATGCGTTGTTGCAACTGTTTGGGGTCTTGCGACTCGTTCAGGGCCTTCACGATGGGTGCCATGACTTTCTCGGCCTCTTGTTCGCGGGTTTTCCTTCTGACCTGTTCCATGCGTTTGCGGTAGAGCCATGCTCCGGTTAGAGAGAGCAGAATGATTACTCCGCTCATAAACCACCAGCGTTTCCAGAAATAAGACACAACCTCCAAGTCGATTTGTATGATTTCCTCATTGTTTGACAGGGCTGATGCGTATTTCACTTCTAAGGTATAGTCTCCTCCGGGAAGTGATGTGTAGCGAATGGAGTGCTGGCCCATGGGCAACTTTATCCATTCGTCTTCAAATCCTTTCATTCGGTAGCTGTATATGCCGTTGCGCTCGTTGCCGTAGTTCAGGGCCGAGAATTCGATGTTCAGGGCCTTGTTGCTTTCGTGTAGCGTCAGTTTTCTTGCCAGCGAGATGTCTTCGTCTAAGTAGTGCCCGTCGGCTGTGATGTCGTGGTTGTCGATGTTCAGATGGGTGAAGCGCAGATGTCCGCGGTATGCGTTCTCGATGTCTGTGCCGTAGAGTTCGCTGAGTCCGCCATTGGAACCGAGGTAGATGATGCCCTGACGGTTGATGATGGCCGAATTCCAGTAGAATTGCGACGTGGGCAGGCCGTCGTCTTCTGTGTAGTTGTTGAACACTCCCGTCTGGGGATTGAACTGCGAGAGGCCGTTTCGGGTGGTAATCCAGAGAATGCCGTTTTTGTCTTCCACGATACCCTTTACGCCGTTGTTGGCCAGTCCGTGCTGGATGTTGAAGTTCTGGTAGTGTGGTTTCCCCTTGCTGTCATTTGTGAGTCGGTAGAGTCCGTATTCGTTGCTGCCTATCCATAGGCTGCCGTCTCGTGTCTCGCAGAAACAGCTCATCTTCTCAATAATCTTTGTCTGTGGATTATCGGGTTTGTAGTTCAGCAGTTCGTATTGGAATTCGTTGCCTTTTGTGTCGTGACCGCGGCTACGCAGGTTGACGCGCAGTCCTCCCTCAAGGTATCCCATCCAAAGCCAACCCTTGCGGTCGATGATGCTGCCGATACATCCCCTGATGGCATTGCATCCGCGGAAGGGTTCTCGGATTTGGGCTGTCTTGTAGTCGTAGTAGTAGATTCCGTTGTTGGTTCCTATCCACATCAGGTCGTTGATGGCGTCGTATTGCAAGGCTCCGATGAAGGTGAGTAACGGCGTGTGTTGGGCGTCGGTGGCCAATGGGACGATTTGCCGCGGATTGTCCATGTTAATGATGCTGAGGCCTCCGCCCCATGTTCCTATCCAAAGTTGGCGGCGGTTGTCGGCTGTCAGCGTCGACACGGCATCGTGGGGAAGCGCTGAGTTGGTTTTGGTAAAGTGCTCGAATGTCTCTTTCCCGGGTTCTTTCCGGTTCAGTCCGCCCTCGACGGTTCCCACCCATAACGTGCCGTCGTCTTCGGCATACATGGCATTGACGGCATTGGGCGACAGGCTGCCGGGGGCAGCTGTGTGGACATAGTTGGTGAGTTGCAGCTCGCGCGGCGAGAGTTTCATCACTCCTCCCGTCTCGGTACCTATCCACAGCAGTCCCTGAAGGTATTTTATGCAACTGATGAAGTCGCTGCTCAGCGGCATTTCGGCGCTGAGGGTGCTCCATTGGCGGAAGCTGTCGGTTGACGTGTCATAGATGTTGATGCCGCCCAAGGTTCCCACAATCAGTGTGCCGCCAGGACCCATGGCCAGTCGGGTGACGTGGTTGTGCAGCAGTCCTTTGCCGTCGCCTTTCTGGTAGTGGCCGAGCAATTGGTACGACTTGTCGAACCTGAACAGTCCTCTGTCGGAAGATATCCACAGTTCGCTGTCTTTCCAGATGAATTCCCCGATATTGGCATAATGGATGTCGCGGATAGACTGTGAGATGGATTCCCTGACGATTTTCCCGTTCATTACCCGTAACCGGTAGAGACCACCCTCGATGCTTGCCCATACCGAGCCGTCGTGCTGCATGTCGCTGATGGAGATGTTAAGACGGTTACTGCTATATCGGAAGGGAATCACTTGCTGGATGTCGCCCTGGTCGTCCATCTGGATATAATAGATATGGGTGCGGGCGACAAGCCAGATGCAGTCCCTTGAGTCGCGGCACACGGTCAGTGCACCCTGCGAAAGGGCTTTTCGGATGAGGCTGTCGCCACGCGGCTTCCAGTTGTGCATGGTGCGGAGGTCGATGATGTCGGTGCCTTCGTCGTAGGTCACCCACAACCGGTGAAACTTGTCTTCGGCAATGTTGCGGCACGAATTGCTTCTTGGGGTGAAACCCATGTTGATGCTGCTGGGCGAATAGTAATTGTAGCCGTCGTATTTCACCAGACCGCTGCCGCTGGTGGCCATCCAGATAAAGCCATAACTGTCGAGATGGATGTCGGAGACGTAGTTGCCCGGCAGTCCATTCCTCATGTCCAGGTAAGTCATGTTGTAGTGCTTACCTGTAAATGGTGCGGCTATGGAAATGGCAGCCAGCATCCACCCTGTCAAAAGTAAACTCAGTCTCCTCACTTATCGTTTGTCACTCCTCGCTTAAAACTGGCCATCCGTCTTCTGTCCAGCTAATTTCTTTCTGTACCAGGATGGATTGTCCTGACAATGGAACGCTATATCCGTGGCAAATAAAAAGATCCTTGCCGTTCATGTGATAGGCTGCACAATGCCCCATGGCTTCGAAAACCTTGTGGTCTCCCGCTGCGATAAGGGTGCCTCCACCATCGCGCATGGACTTACCGTCTTGGTCCATATAGGGTCCGTCCATCTTCTTGCTGTGCCCTACGGCAACCCGGTAGTTGCTCTTCTCTCCGCGGCAGCAGTAGTCCCACGATACAAACAAATAGTACCATCCCCCGTGTTTCATGATGAACGGTGCCTCGATGGCGTTGGTTCCGGCATATTTCGAAGTGGGGTTAGGTTCTGCGTCCTTGTATCCGGGAGCGTACCTGCGGGCTATGGTAACTGGTTTCGATGCCTGATGCATGGTGGTGTCGAGGCGAGCCAGCTGGATGCCGTCCCAAAACGAACCCCATACCATCCAGGGCTGGTCTTCGTCGTCGATAACGATATTCGGGTCGATGGCGTTCCAGTCGTCGCGGTTTTCTTTCGAAACTACCACGGCACCGCGATCTTCCCACCGGTAGTCCTCAGATTCGGGATTCAGTGTCTTGTTGGTGAGCAATCCGATGGCCGAGCCGTTCTTTCCGAAGGTCGAACAGCTGTACATCATCCACCAGCGTCCGTGCCACCGGATGATGTCGGGAGCCCAAATGTGTCGCCTGAAACCGGGGACGGAGTCGTGTGTCCATGCTGGTATGCTGTCTTTTAGCACACCTTTGGGATATACCGTCCACATTTTTCGGTCTTTCGAGGTGGCCATCCCGATACCCATTCCGGTGGAATATAGGTAATAGGTTCCGTCTTCAAAGGCCATCACCGGGTCGTGAACCATCAGTGTGTCTGTGGTGAAAGGTGTTTGCGGCCATTCTCTGCGCTGCTGTGCATCGGCTTGAGCCGTGCACAGCAGTGCAAATAGTCCGCAAAAGAACAGTTTTTTCATGATTCTTTTTAATTATTCCAATTCCCTAGAAAAACCTAGAAAATCCTAGGAAATCCTAGAAATCCTAGGAAATCCTAAAAACGATACACGGCAAACGTCTTCCCTGGGACGCTCACTTTCAGCACATTCCCTTCAGCCTTCACGCTTCCCGTCTGCGGAACCACCACGTTCTTGTTCTCCAGCGTGTTGATGGCATCGGGGTTGTCGTGGTGAAGCGTGGTCACCTTGCCGTCGGGCAAACTCTTGATGCCCTTGAAGGTCACGCTGATTTCGCGGGCCTCGGCGTTGGTATTGGCAATCTTCAGGATATATTGTCGCGTATTTTTGTCATAGCAGGCTGTGGCATACATGCCGTCCTGTCCTGCGATGGCACTTTTTCCCTCGGTCATCTTCAGCACGTTGGTGCCGGCATTCACGCCGTACATCTGCTGCACCCAGTAAGTCGGTGTGCGCATGGTGCTCAGGTTGTCCATCCAAATTTCGTCGGGGCGCCACTGCCAACCGTCCACATGGGCAAACAGCGGAGCGGGCGTAGCCATCCAAACGATGTCGGCATTGCGCTCCAGTCCGGTCATGAATGCAGCCTCACAGAGGGCAGCCTCGAAGGTGTTTTTTCCGGTAGGCACATCTGCAGGAACGTTCTGGTCGCCACCCTTGATATGACAGGCATATTCTCCGGCAAAAACCTTCGGGCCTTTACGGTTGTAGCCATCGTAACGAGTGGCTTGCGAGAGGAACCATTCCTGGTCGCGGTAGAAATGCTCGTCCACGAGGTCGGCCTTCAGTCGCGTCATCTCTTTCCATCCATAGCTGAATTCCTTGCCGTCGTTGTCGTCGGGCGACGGTCCACTGGTGCCAACAATCTGAATATCAGGATATTTTGCACGGATGGCTTTGACGAATTTTTCTAAACGTACAGGGTAGAGAGAGCCCCATTGCTCGTTGCCCACACCGATGTGTTTCAGGTTGAATGGGGTGGGATGGCCCATGTCGGCACGCAGTTTTCCCCATTTGGTGTCGGTGCCGCCATTGGCAAACTCAATCAGGTCGAGGGCATCGTCGATATAGGGCTGAAGGTCGTCGACAGCCACATGGAACTGCTCACCATTGTTCTGGAACTGGCAGGCCAGTCCAACGCTGACCACGGGCAGCGGGGCGGCACCGATTTCCTCGGAGAGCAGGAAAAATTCATAGAATCCCAGGCCATAGCTCTGGAAATAGTTGGGATACATGCGGTGGGGAAAGGTATAGTTCCAGCGGTTCTCGTTCAGCGGGCGGTTCTCAACGGGGCCTACCGAATTTTTCCACTGATAGCGCGAATCCAGGTCGGTTCCCTCTACGATGCAACCGCCGGGGAATCGGAACACGCCGGGCTTCAGGTCCTTCAGGTCTTTCACGAGGTCGGCCCGCAGCAGTCCCTTCCAGGCATCACCGGGGAAGAGTGACAGATGGTCCATGTCCAGTCCGTCCTTGCTCTCCAGGAAGATGCGCAGCAGTCCGTGGGCGTCGGTTTTCGACGGTTTCAGCTCAACAGTGTATTTTTTCCAGTCGTTTCCACTCACGTCCAGTCCTTTGTTGGCGATGACCTCGTTATGCGAACTGACCAGTTCCACGCGGATTTTGGCATTGCCCTTCGTGCGTGCATAGACGCTGAACTTATAGCTGAGCCCTTTTTTCAGGCCCATCCCAAAATATCCGCGGTTTTCTATACCCGTCCACTTGTCGGTGTGGCCGTCATCCTTCAAGCGGATATAGTGGGGATTACGCTCGAAGGCAGGATCATCGTCCTCCACCTCCACGTTGCCGAAGGTCTGCCATCCCATCAGCCGCTGGGGGAATTCGAACGAGCGATTTTCCACCAAGTCGGCATACAGGCCGCCGTCGGCACCGTAGTTGATGTCCTCGAAAAACACGCCGTACATCGTTGGCTGGATGATGGCACCCGGATTGTTGGCCTGCACCACATACTGATGACTACTCTGGGCAACAGCTACCTGGCCGACAGCTGCCATTGCGCCCAATAAAAGCGAGAAAAAAGAAGTTTTGTTCATAAAGTTAAAAAGTCGTTTGTTTATTTTTTATGCAAAGATACAAAAATAATTGTTACACGTACAATTATCAGTATTAAAATTATATAAAATAGACAGGATTATTCATTTGAGGAAAAAAACAGTTTTCGTATTTGCGTACATCAGATGTTATTATTACCTTTGCATGAACTGAAACAATAATTTTTTTGAACTTTTAATTAAACTACTATGGAAGAAGAATTGAGAATTGAAGAAGAAATGAAAATTCCTGAAACTACAGGACTGAGAGTGACAGAGAGTGCTAAGGCCGATTTGCTTACTGCTGCAAAATGGTCAAAGTTCCTGTGTGTTGTCGGTTGCATAGGATTGGCATTTATTGTGATTTTTGCCATCTTCTTAATGGGTGCAAGTTCTTTGGCATCTACAATGTTTCCTGACTTTCCGCATGGAGGAGTTTTCATGGGTATTTTGTACTTGATTATTGCCGTTTTATATATTTATCCCCTAATGAAGGGCTTCCTGTTTGCTAACGGCGCCAAGGCAGCCTGCCTCTCTGATGATGAGAATGAACTGGCTCGCGGAATAAAGGGACTGAGTTCGCTCACCCAGTTCTTGGGTATCATTACCATTATTATCTTGGTAATCTATGCATTTGTTATTTTATTTGTATTAATTGGAGTGGGCTTTGCTGCCATGAATAGTTGATAGACTAACGGCACACAGATATAACAAGGGACGGTTTCAGTGGGTTGCTACCCATTCGGAACCGTCCTTTGTTTCATTTCTAAACATTCTCTATTCTAATGGATATTTCTTTATCAGTGGCTTAAATAACGGCTGAGGATTGTCCTCATACGCTTCATGGAAACTCCAACAATCGTTGTAATATAGTTTGTCTCTTTGTTTAGAAACCGATAAAGCCTTATCTATGCAATTGTAACTCCACTGATCATTATAAGCCATTAATGCTCCAAAGGCATAATTGGTAAAACCAACTCTGTCTTTATTGTTAAGAACCTTTCGACATATAAGTCGTACTTGTCGTTTATATGAGGGCGATGGCCAGACCACGACTGCATCTAACACAGACCTAATAGTGTCACGATAAGGCCAAAGGTCCTTATTTTCTATTTCCGTGAGTAGTTGAGTAATTACTTTTTTTACCTCCTCTCTATGATATCTTGCCAAAGGAATTAATGCATAGGGTGTTTGTTCGTATAATTGCCAAAGTCGGTTCTCGTATTCAGGCTTTGCCGGTAATCTATGGTAAAGGCAATTCGAATAGTAGAACTTCGAGCCATTTGAAGAGAAAAGGATAGCACTGTCAAGTCGAACAGAATCCTCTTTGGAAACTTTGTAATGCTCCCTGTTGTATTGTATCATTTCAACCCTGATATTAGACGCCATGTCTTCTGATCCGCAGCAACCACTTGAGATATGAACTATTGTTGTGTCTTCTACTTCAGCAATAGCCACGTTAACAGCTTCATGTGGATTTTTCATCAGAAGGGCGTGAAAAGCAATTAAGCGTTCGATTTTGTCTTCATGCTTATAAGCCAGCTTAATCAATTCATCGGTAGAGACATGGGCACAGAGACTGTCAGATTTCTTCCATTGAGGCGAAATTTCTCCACCAATGCCTATCTTCTTGCCTGTATGAAAAGCCCTTTCAACTTTTACTTTCTTGACAACATTCTCAGCCACTTCGTTTTTTGGCTTTCCGCTGTTGCCACAGCCCTGCAATAAAAGGGCTGCAAATATGATTAATCCCAATTGTTTCATGGTTCTTCATTCCTTTTTTTTTGCTTTCTCCATGTTCTGAAGAATCTTTTCGGCATCTTTGCGGAGCGTTTCTTCCAGTTTGTCGTTCTTTTCGAGATTGGAGAGGGTTTCCATTTCGGCGACAATGCCGGTCAGCTGACGGTTGGCTTTGTAGTGTTCCAGCGTGCGCTTCATGGCAGCGATGTGCATTTCGGGCGAGAAATCCTTCTTCTGCTGCTCCAGGGCGTACTCGGTGCAGCCGCAGAAGTAGGCCAGCATCTGCCACTGGTTGCCTAAGTAGTACATATTCTCGTCGGCAATCACTACGTTGATGTCTGGCGAGGCCTGTGTCCATCCCATCACGTAGGCGGCGGCTTTCACAGATTTCTGCTCGTCGATTCTTCCGCTCAGGTAGGTTTTGGCGGCGGTAAGTGCGTCGGCATTGTGCTCGCGGCATTCCTCTGCCGTGGCAAACTGGGCATACTTCACGCCGCTGTCTTTCTCCTTGATCTTAGCGGCCAACTGATTCATCTGGGTTTCCAACTGGCGGGCCTTCTGCGCCTCTCCGGCCCCTTCGTAATATTGTTTCAGGTAGTTCAGTTCCGAAAGATAGGTCTCCGTTTCTTCGCCGAAGAGTTCTTTGTATAGGTCGAGTCCCCGCAGTTCGTACCTGATGGCATCCTGGTGGAGGTCATTGAAATGACAGGCTTCGGCCATGTGGATGAGAATCATGGCCATGTCGAAATCGCGCTTATGAAGGGGTTCGTAGATGTCGAGTGCCTTTCTGACCAGTGGCAAAGCCGCCTTGTAGTCTTTCTTTGCGTTCAGGTAGAGAGCCTTGTTGTCTAAATAGAAGGCGTAGAGCGTGTCGTTGTTGCTTTTGTATTTGCCATAGAGGTTGATTGCCTTGTCGATGCTGCAGATGGCTTGGTCTGTCTGCTCGTCTCTGAAGTAAGCCTTTGCCAGCAGGCCTGTTCGCTGGATGTAGAGCGAATCCTGCTCGCCCTTAGCCTGCAGCCTGTCGGCCAGCCATTTGTTCATCAGTTCGATGCTCTTCTTGAAGTTCCCGTTCTTGAAGAGGGCCACGGCCATGCTGTCCATCTTGGCAGCCTGTTTCTCGTTCATCGTTTGTGCATTGGCAGCCGTTCCACCCATCAGGAGCATCGTCATTACTGTTATAATCAGATTCTTCATATATAAGTTTTTGAGTTTATGAGTTGCAAAGGTACGTATAAGCGAGCACAAATGCAAATTTTGGAGCAGCGAAAACAGAAAAATGATTTTTATCTGTTGAGTCGTGACAAAATTAGAAGAATGCAAATGAAAACTTGTTTTTGTTTGCTTTGTCGAGCGAAAGTACCTTATCTAAAGGTACGTATAAGCGAGCACAAATGCAAATTTTTGCAGGAATAATTAGGGGACTATTGGAGTTTGAAGGTAACGGGTACAGTGTACTTCACGCGCACAGGCGAACCGTTCTGACGGCCTGGCGTCCAATGGGGCATGCTCTTGATGACGCGGGTTGCTTCCTTGTCGAGTAAAGGATCTACGCTTTTGGCCACTTTCACATCTGTGATGGAACCGTCTTTTTCCACCACGAACTGAACTGTCACACGCCCCTCAACGCCATTCTCTGCGGCAATGACGGGATACTTGATGTTCTGGCTGAGCCACGACATCAGGGCACCCATACCTCCCGGGAAGGAAGGCATCTGTTCCACAAAGTCGTGAATCTTGTTCTCTTCAGCAGGTTTAGGAGGCTCTGGTGCTGCAATCTCTTCCTTTATCTTGAGCACTTCGCCGCCTACCTCGTCGTTGCCTTCAACGGTCAGGGCACCGATGGCCTTGGTGCTCTTCTCGATTTCGTCGAGTTTGATTTCGTCCTCTTCCTTCACCAGTTCGTCCTTTTTGATGACAGGGGCGGTGAATTTCACTGACGACTTGACCTTCTCCACGATTTTCTCGGGTTCCACCTTGATGGGTTCTTTCTTTTCCACCTTGGCCTCCTTCTTCTTGGTCTCAAGGTTGGTGAGTTCAATGGCCTGTGTGTTTTCAACGGTTCGGTTGGCCTCGGCCATGTGGTGGAGCGTTAGTCCAAGGTAGAGGAGCACTGCCGCGAGGGCTACAATAATAATGGACCAGATGTTTCGCTTGGATGTTCCCTTGCGAAGTTGGTAGGCCCCATAGGCCTGGTTGCGTCCTTCAAACACGAGGTCGGTCCATTCCAGTGATATCAAATCTAACTTTGCCATAGTTGTTATTTTATTAAAAGGTTCGTAATAATGTGAATTTCTCACTGGCAAAATTAGAATACGAACTGGAAGGGTGCAAATTTTCGGGGATTTATTTTCGGCGCGTGTTGCAAAGCCCGTTTCTTTGCAAGCTATTGAAAATGAATGAGTTAATTTAATTTTGGAATGAATTTGGAACCCGTAATTGCAACAATTAGTCGTTTGGGAAACTGGTCGTTTGGTCGTTTAGGAAGCCAAACCACCAAACGACTAAACCACCAAACGCCTAAACCACCAAACGCCTAAACCACCAAACGACTAAACCACCAAACGACTAACTCTTCTTCCGCGCCTTTACCCTCGACTTGATGGAGCGGACGGCTGAGGGGCTGATGCAGAGAATCTGGGCGATGTCGTCGTCTTGCTTTCCCATGTGCTGCAATATTAGGTAGGTGTAGAGGCGGGCGGTGAGGTGGTCGTAGCCAGTGGTCCATTCGTGGAAGGTGGCGTAGTTGCTGACGGAATAGTATTCGATGAGGCTGTTCTCGTCGTCGGCCGACGGGGGCAGTTTGCCACCAGCCGAAATAATATCGAAGACTTCCTTGCCCCGGCCCAGACGCTCATGGGTGGAACGGCGCACGGAGGTGATTTTGTCGTTCAGTCGGTTGATTTCCTTGTCGTGGGCCTCGCTTTCTAATGACAATACCTCGATGCGCTGCTGGGCCCGCTCGATGGTTTGGGCATTCAGGTCGAGAATGCTGTCGTATTGCTCCATGCGCCGGCGGTTGAAGTGTTGGATGACCAGCACCATGAGGATGGCCAGCAGAAGGAGCCCGAAGAGATAGGCGAGCAATTGGTAGTGGCGGCGGTCGGCGGCCTGCTGCTCATACTGGTGCTGCAAGTCGGCAATTTTTTCCTGTTCGTAAGTGTGCTGGAGAAGATCTTTGGCTAAGGTGGCGAACTGAGCCATGTCGGCGGCCTTTTCGTGGTCGTGGAGCAGTTCGAAATCGTGTTGCTGAATGGTGGCATTCAGGATTCGGGCCACCAGATAGCGGGTTTCCTGACATTTCCGGAGTTCGAGTTCGTTGTCGGTAGCCGCTGCAGCCAGTTCCCCTTCCTTCAGAATGAGTTCGGCCTCGGCATAGTGGTTCCTCTCGCAGAGTTGCATCGCCCGCTCATAATGGTTGCCGGTGGGGATAATGCTTCCTGGCTGCTGTTCCTGACGGGTGCAGCCGGTGATGAGCAGCAGAGCCGTGGCAAAGACAGTCATCCGGATTAATCTGTTGTATTTCATCCTCACATGCAAAAGTACAACATATTTCAAAGACCTCCAAATCTTTTAGACAAAAATGAACGCAGAACGCTAACCGCACTCTGTTCACAGTCCTCCGTTCACACTTTTGCACTGTATAAGATGCAGATGTTTCTTTATTTCGCACATTTTTCAGTGTAATTTTTATAATTATTTGCAGATACAAAGTGCCGAGTAACTACTTAGCACCTATTGATTCTACGTACAAAAATCTTCAAAAATCTTCAAAAATCTCATAAAAAAGTTCCTTTTGAGCCCTAAAGGGAATATTTGTGTCAGATTATTGAAGATTTTGTTTAAGAAAGTGTAGGGGTGCTGAGTAGTTACAGTGCCGAGCAAGGCTATGTCGTGAAGGATGACATTGAAACAGACTACGGCAACATCATTCCGCTTTGGCAGTTTGGGCTCACCTATTAAATATCGATAAAGAAAAAGACAAGACGACACTTGAAGATGTAAACTCGTTGATGGCCGAGCGCAACGACTCGTTCGACGGGCTGGAAAAAACTAATACATCGTCAATGGGGTTATAAGATTTCCAGAAACTGTGCTGGAGTGATTACATGGGGTGATGCAGGATAATGCTTCAAGTTTCCTGTCACAAGAAACGAGTCCTCTTGGCTCAGCGAGATTTCATAGAACATACGGTCATCCTCGTCAGTCATCGGCTCATCAAAAATGACCCTTGATGCCTCTATGCCATTCTCAACAATGAATGATATAAGCGCATCTGCCGTTTCCTTAAGAATAGGAAACTTCGTGCGATGCAGCACATCCTTATACTCGGCGATGATGTCAGCGTCGTACAACATGACAAACTCTTGCTCCAGCAATAGCCTCACCACTTTGGCTGTGGCGGCTTCTGGGTTGTGCGTAATCAATGCCGACACCAGTACATTGGTATCTATCACAGCGTAAATCATACCGTCTGCTTCTTTTTACGTCACATTCCCGACGTTCCGTCGCCTACCCGTTGCCTCTCTTCCCTTGCTGCACGAATCTCCGCATTGATTTCTTCCAGTGTCATCTCTGGCTCCTGGCTGGCCTCTGCAGCCTTACGTTGCTGCATAAACAAGTCAAGCGCACTGGGCTGGGCCATCCTTGCCCCCCTGATGGTAAACGGGATGCTGCGACTTCTGATGACTGCTTTCACAAAGATGTTGAACGCCGTGTTAGCACTCATGCCAAACTGCTCGCAGAGTTCATCGAACTGCGACTTCATCTCCGAGTCTATTCTTACTGTTATTGCCGACTGTGCCATAATTCTGACCTTTCTTTTATACATAATGATGGCATTATGCCACCTGTTCGATGGCAAAAATACAAACTAATTCCGAAAATTCCAAATAATTCTGCATCTTTTTACGACCCTATGATTTGGGTGGTTAGGACATGTCAAATAAATTCTGAGTTTTTGGGTGCAAAACTCGCGTATTCGTCACAAAACGTCCAACGGGGTGCAAATACGCGAATTTTGAGCGTTTTTCATGTAAACCATTGATAATGAGTGCGTTTTCGAGAATTTCGGGGTTTCAAAGAGATGTTAACAAACCTAAATCCTTATTTTTTGCTGAAATTTTTCCATGAATTCCTTATTTAAGTTTCGGTTGTTGATTTTGAACAAAAACCTTGAAAACCCCTTGCTGAGAAAGATACTCTTGTCAGAGTATTAACGCCATTTGTTGTAATTCTGCTTGTGTGCAAGCACCCAGCCTGCCTTCCAACAAATACC
>JAFRPY010000121.1 GCA_017428925.1 Prevotella sp.
GTCGTACCCCAGGCATGGACGGATGCCAACTGATAGCGGTTACGTATCTCATAAAGGCGACCATACTTGATGTTGAACTTGCTCATCACCTCTGCCATTGTATAATGGGTTTTGTGAGTAACACCTTCAGGGGCTTTCTCACTGGCTGGTGTCATGCGGCACTTGGCTCTCTTGTTCACGTTGCCCGTCTCTGGCTTGGCAGTAGTTATACTCTTCTTCTTTTCCCTTTTGTTATTGTTAGAAGGAAGGGATGAAGAAGGTAGCACGACATTACCACCTTGCCTTTGGGCAAAGTCTGTAAGTTCCTGTAGGCTGATGCGTGTCATCCGCTTGCCGAGGTTGACGGCTTTCAGTCTGCCGGAGGCAATAAGCAATCGCACCATCTTAGTGCTGACACTGATGGCGACGGAGGCATCCTTCACGGACAGAAGGATGTTAGGGATTTGGATAATCCGCTCTCGCTCGGCCATCCGAGAACAAGTTCTCATGGCTCTCGCTGACTCGCGGATTTGTGAAGTTTGTTTCTTGCCCATATCGAGTAATTTTGTCAAATTCTGCCGTTTCTCGGGGGATGGTCCCTGACGGAAACCAATTAAGCGGATTTAAGGGGAAATAAGGTGATTTAAGGGAACACCCTACGAACCCCCTGCTCATCCACCCGAGGTACAATGGCGGTACAAAATTACTCTAATCGGGGCAAATCTGCAATAGGCGAAGAATAAGGTTAGTTAAGCGGAGTTAATTGTGTAACAGTGTTTTACGCGATTTGATTTAAGGTTTGTTTCGGTCTGTTTTGACCCAATTTAATCGGTGAAGAATTCATGTGGAATTATTTCAAACTTGCCACGTTCAATGACGACCGGTTCAACGACTATATGAAGTCATACAACCGTCTGCACCGTGGCCAGTATCTGGAGGTGAAGAAGGGTGACGTGATGGTCCGCGTCCCGTATTACCAGCTACCACTGATTTTTGGCGGATGCTTTGGTTCAAGCGGATGGCCATCTGCTTCATATCAGGATCACAGTCTGAATTATTCGAGACGAGGCTTTGCTTCGTCAATTGGCGCCAAGGAGATGAAGGCGAACGTCAAGGATGGCGAATACCGCTGGATACCTTATGCATCCAACCTGCTGTTCTTCCGACTGCTGGGTAGCGAGCCTATTCCTAATTTTAACACCGTACTACCTTTGAAGCCCCTGGCTTTCAACAGATTCTCAGGGCAATACGCCAACAGTTATCCCAACCCCTGGAACTCTGACAACCAGTATGTTGTGGATCGCGACGTATTTGACGTAAAGGAATCATTAAGTAAGGTGACCGGTTTCAAGGCATCCTCCTATCGAGTTGATTCCTATGACCTGACAACGGGTGAATATAGGATGCTCAATCGTGGTGGCGGACCGTGGAAAAATGAAATGCAGATTGGTTCTGGCGGCGTTTACAAGAATTTGGCCGATGCCTATGATGCCAGTGCCACAATCCGTTCAACAGAGCAGAACAACTTCGACAAGCCCGTCACACAGGCACTTATGTCAAGGACGAGCGATGGGATGGTGCTGAAACTTGTATATTCAACGAAGATTTACAAGGCCAATCAGTACTACGACGGCAAGTATATCACGGCTGTTTCTTCTGGCGACGACTTCATGTCAGCCGAAAACAAGAGTAAAGGCCATTATGCGGATGCCACGAAGGTGATTATCGACAAGTCGTTTGCTGATGCACGGGTGAAATCCACGGCAAGCTGGTTCCGAGGTTTCAATAACCTCACGACTATAGAGGGTATCAGTAATCTGAACACCTCTGCCGTCACAGACATGTCGGAAATGTTTGCGGGTAACTTCTCGTTGCAGTCACTTGACCTCACATCGTTTGACACGCAGAACGTGACGAATACAGGATATATGTTCTCATTCTGCGAGAAATTGGAGACTCTGAAACTTGGTTTCAGCCTGCCAAAGGTAACGAATATGGAGAACATGTTCTATCGCTGCGGGTCACTAAAGACTATTGACATGGCTGATGTTGGAGGCTATGATGTCACAAACACTTATGGCATGTTCGAAGGTTGCAAGAGTCTGACGACACTTCACATTGACAACTTCTCGCCCAACAATGTGAGACGCTATGCCAACATGTTTGTTGACGTGCCAAGCAACATAACTATCCACTATGCTTACGATTTGGACAAGCGCATACGCGACCAGTTCCCATCTGGAGCTAAACTGGTGGTTGGCAGCAATCCATACAAGGCTGTATATGTACAAACCGTCGATCGCACCCACCAGCTGATGTTCGTTAGAAACAGCACCGACTTCAGGAAGAGCCAGAATTATAACATCACGGCAAACGGAGTCACTTACAGAAATGCGACGGTGAAAGATGTGTGGACTGCCGAGCAAGTGACCAATACCGGCGACAAACCCGGATGGGCTGATGTTGCTTCGAAGATCGAAAAGGTTATTATCGACAAGTCATTCATCGCCTCGCCACAGACCACCAAGCAGTGGTTTGCCGGATTTACCAGTCTGACCGAGATACAGGGCTTGGAGAACCTCAATACAGAGGAAGTGAAGAACATGAACAAGATGTTCCTCAACTGCGAGAAGGTGCAGGAACTGAATGTCAAGGATCTGCAAACAAAGAATGTGGAAGACATGTCGGAAATGTTCCGCGGTTGTAAAGCCTTGAAGTCTATCGATGTCAGTCGTTTCAATCACAGCAAGGTGAAGACCATGAGCAGCATGTTCCGCGATTGTGAGAATCTGGCCAGCATAGAGCTTTTCAACAATCTCTACGAAGGTATGACAGATCGTAACTTTGACTTGATAGAGATGCCCATTGAAGACATGAGCTATATGTTCTATAACTGCAAGAGCCTGAAACAGCTCAAGATTGGAGCTACCTTCGATTCACGTCGTGCCACAACGATGAGAACTATGTTCGGTGGCTGTACTCAGCTTGAGCGTATCGACAACAGCAGCGGCTACTTCAGAACCGACAATGCAGAAATCCTGGAGTACATGTTCTCAAGGTGCAGCAGTCTGAAGGAGCTCAACCTTTCGCAGTTCAATATGGGTAAAGCCAAGCGCACGGCCTATATGTTCAGTGAATGTAGTTCGCTGCAGAAGCTGATTCTCGACCACATGACGCTGGAAAGCATCGTTGACAACAACAAAATGTTCAATGCTGTCCCGACCGATTGCTACATCGAGATGCTGGCTTCCACCTACGAAGGCACGACGAACATGAAGACGATGCTACCCAAGAGTGTTTACGTCAACCTGAAGCTGGTATATCCTGTCTGGGTACTCAAAGTGGAGGATGGAAACTCCAAGAAACTGGTGTTCCTTGCTTCTAACTCCACATATAATGATGGAGGCATGTGGAATGGTCATAAGATTGTTGGCGTCTATTCTGGTATGCGCGCACTTGAAAACCATAATTGGACAAGAAAGGACGGAACGGAGATCTCAAGCGTCGTATTCGATCCATCCTTCGCCCAGGTAAGCCCGACGAATACCACCTATTGGTTCAATGGTCTTACAAACCTGACGAAGGTTGAAGGATTGCAATATCTGAACACCTCAGAGGTTACGTCAATGTATGGCATGTTTGAGGGATGCAGCAAGCTCGAATCACTGCCCTACCTGAATACGCTGAACACAGGAAAGGTCAAGAACATGACGAATATGTTCCGGTTATGCCAGAAGCTTTCGGCTGCTGACGTATCCAACTTCAACACGGCGGCTGTTGAGAGCATGAACCACATGTTCTCATTCTGCCAAAATCTGACAGTTTTGAATGTCAGCAAGTGGAATGTCTCCAACGTACGCGACATGGAAGGCATGTTCTCAGGGTGCTATCGTCTTACTACATTGGGTTTGGCCAACTGGAATCCCGTCAATGTTACAACCATGAAGGAAATGTTCCTCGAGTGTAGATTATTGACGGAATTTGATTTCTCGGGATGGGAGACGAAAGATCTGCAGGATGTAAGTGGATTATTCTGGAACTGTAAGTCATTGCGGAGCCTGAAGTTTGGCAACGGACTTAACCTAAGCCAACTGAAGGGGAAACAAGAGAAAGCCTTCTTGGGTGTTCGTGATGTTGCCGTTGAATTGCCGATTACCAAGCAGTCAGTGCTCCGCGAGCAGTTTGTTTCCAAACTGGGCTTCATTGAGGGCGACACTGGTTGGTTCGTCATGTCGAATGACGAGAAGAAAGAAGCACCCGAGAATGTTGCGCAGGCCATCCTTACGGGCCGAAGGCTTAACTTCTACTACGGCCCGCTGCGCAAAGAAGGCGGCACTTACGGTGGCAATACGGTCACGAAGGTGTGGAGCGGCTCTGTGGTGACCGACAAGCAATATTCTTCTGATGCATGGCGCAACAAGACTGACGGCATAGCATCTCAGGTGCTGACTGTTGAAATTGACAAATCGTTCGCGAATGTCAAACTCACATCCATGGACAACTGGTTCAGAGGATTTAGCAGTCTGACAGAAATCAATGGGCTCGAGAATATCAACACGTCCAGCCTGGAATCGATTAGTAGCTTGTTTGAAGACTGCCCGTCGTTGCAGACCATTGACTTGTCCAAGTTCAATCCACAGAATCTGAAGGGAATGGCCATGGGAAGTCTATTCAAAGGCTGCTCGTCGCTGAAGGAGATTGACCTGTCGCATCTCAAGACTGGAGAAGTGACATCGATGTCTAACCTGTTCTCTGGATGCAGTTCACTGGTGAAGGTCAACCTCTCGGGATGGAATACCGCCAAGGTGACCGCCATGAACGGTATGTTTGCCGATTGTAGTTCGTTGAAGGAGTTGGATCTCAGCAGTTTCGATACGAATGTAGAGTCCAGCACCACCAGCATGTTCAAGAACTGTACCCAGCTGGAGATGTTGATTGTAGGCAGCAACTTCACCTTCAACAAGCTCACCAGGACAAACAGCAAAGTCTTCACTGGTGCAAACTTTATCTATGTGATGGTGAAACCGACATCCGCTCTGTCAACAGTAAAGGATGCTTTCATCAACAAACTTGGCTTTGTTGATGGGACCACAGGTCGTATACTTACCTCAGACATCAAGTGTGCTCAGGCTGTCTGGACAAAAGAAAATGGCACTATGACCTTCCTGTATGGTTATCAGTATAAGTCTGGCGATAAGTATAAGGGAGCGACTATTACCAATGTTTGGACTTCCAATGCCAACCCATCCAATGCAAGTAAATGGAGGGCAGAAGTGAAGGACTATCTGACGAAAGTAGTTATAGATGACTCATATGTGAATGTGTCTGTACATAACACCTCAGGGTGGTTCATGGATTGCACGAAATTAACCTCTATTCAAGGGCTAAAGAACTTGCATACAAACAACACCTCTTCGATGTTCAGGAATACAGGCTTTGTTGAAATCAACATATCCGAATTGGACACTAAGATGGTAAAAATGATGAATGCCATGTTCCTTAATTGTACTTCTTTGAAGACAGCTATATGTAATGTCAACACAGAGAACCTCACCTCTATGTACCAAATGTTCCGTAATTGCAGCTCGCTTAAGGATGTTATCCTGAGTAGTTTCAAGACATGGAATGTTACGGATATGGGACAATTGTTCTATGGATGCACCAGTCTGTCTCACATCTATTTAGGTGATAGCTTTAGCACTTTGAACGTAACGAATTATTCGAATTGCTTCACGAACGTAGAGCCTGAGAATTTAGAAATACGTTGGCGTGGTAATAATTTCTATAAATCTGCAACTGATTATGTTGTTGACAACCTTTGGACGATACGCGAGGAACAGTTGAAGAAACTGGGATTAAGTGGATGCTCAGAGACAACAGATTCAAGAACTAACGTAAATTACTACTAAACGATAACGGAAATGAGATATACGTCAGTTATTATAAGCATCGCACTGCTGCTGGCTTTCACGATGACGGCCGGCGCACAGGTGGCCGACACCACGGTGGTGAACAACAACGCGACGACGCCCAACCCGCACACCACGGTGAAGCGGGAGCGCGTGGTGCCGCTGGTGACCACGAAGATCAAACTGCTCACCCGCACCTACGGCGACAGCATCGTGCTGCGCTGGGCAGCCGAGGACTACGTGTCGTATAAATACCTCGCACAGTACGGCGTGAACGTGCTGCGCGTGCCGCACGACGCACGCGGCGGACTGACCATCGACACGCTGGCCTACGCGCTGAAGCCGCTGACGCTCGACGAGTTCCGGGCGAAGTATCCGCCGACCGACTCAGCAGCACTGGTGCCGCAGGGCGTGCTCTACGGCGAGGCCGAGAACCGCCATAAGTATAACGAGAGCGTCATGGGCCGCACCACCGAGTACAATGCCGACCAGGACCTGTCGTACGGCTTCGCGATGCTCGTGGCGGAGTGGCGCAAGGACCTGGCCGAGGACATGGCGCTGCGCCTGACCGACCGCAACGTCGAGCCGGGCATGACCTACGACTACTACATACAGCCCACCGTCTGGGAGAACGGCGGCCGCCTGATCTTCGAGCCGGGTGTGGCCGAGGGGGTGAAGAACGAGCCGTACGTGCCCAAGGCCTTCGACCCCGTCATGGCCGACTCGCTGTCGAACCCCTACACGCTGACCCTGGGCTGGTGGGATCATGAGCACTCGAGCTACGAGGTGGAGCGCCGCATGGTGAGCACGCTGAAAGGCGAGCCGCGCAACGGACAGTGGCAGCGCATCACGACGAAGCCTTACGTGCCGATGGTTGAGCAGCCCGAGGGCGAGGACTACTGCCTCATAGCCGACTCGGTGCCGGAACTGGGAATCTACGAATACCGCATCCTGGGCTACGACGCCTTTGCCGACCTCTCGGCACCTACGCAGGGACACCGCGTCGTCGTGCGCGACGTCGAGGCGCCGTCGGCACCGGTGCTGAAGCAGATTGTGCTGGAGCGTCCCGACGATGACGACCCGATGGCAAAGGTCATCGCCCACGTCATCTGGGAGAAGGCGGTGCTGGAGGACGACCTCGTGGGCTACTGCGTGAACTACCAGAGCACGCGCTCCACGGGCGGCCAGTGGACACTGCTCAACGACGACATGATTGCTCCGCAAGACACGCTGTTCACCGTCGACATGACGGGACGCTCGACGGGCTTTATCTACATCTCTGCCTTCGACGACTCGGGCAACGAGAGCCGGTCGTTCGTGCAGCAGATAGCACTGCGCGACTGGAAGGCACCCGACGTGCCCGACTCGCTGACGGCCACCGTCCAGCTGCCTGAGATCGACACGCTGCAGGCCATGAGCACGAAGCATGCCTACGTCATCCTGCGCTGGAAGCCTTGCCCCGACGACGACATCGACTACTACGACATCGCCTTCGCCAACGACACCACCCACACGTTTGTGGTACGCAACGAGGGCGGCATCCGCGAGACGGCGTTCGTCGACTCGCTGGCGCTCGACGCCAACCAGCAGTACGTCTACTATCAGGTGCGCGCCGTCGACTACTCAACGAACGTCGGCCCGTGGAGTCCGTGGATAGAGGTGGCCCGACCACACGTGACGCCACCCACCGAGCCTCACATCGACAACTCGAGCCACTCCGACGAGAAGGGCATGCACATGGAGTGGATAGTGGGTACGGATGCCGACATGACCTACCACGAGGCGTTCCGCCGCGTGGGCGACGAGGGCGAGTGGCAGCTCATAGGCCGCTACGACCAAGACTCGCTGCGGCAGGTGGGCTATCGCATCGTGATCGACGACAACCCTCCCTTCGACCGCGAGCAGCGCTACTACTACTATGTGGTGTCGCACAACCAGTCGCCCTTCACCACCAACAGCCTCGCCATCAGCTGGCTGCACCGCGGACCGAAGGTGTGGCCGGTGGACCTGAAGCTGTTCGGCAACTACGATGAGAAGACGGGCGTGACACGCCTGGTGTGGGAGCGCGGCCAGCTGCCGAAGGAACTCGACGGCATTGATTACTACTACTGCATCTACCGCAAGGGACCGGGGCAGGCCGACTTCGAGTTCGTGGTGAGCGTGCCGAAGACCGACGCCGAGTACACCGACCGCCTGCTGCGCAAGGGCGAACAGGCGGAGTACTACCTGCAGTTGCAGTGGCGCGACGGCCGCCAGAGCAACATCTCGAACATTGTAAAAGTAGGAGCTTCGCAATTGACAATTGATAATTGATTATTATGATTACCTTTACATGGTTGAAACATCCGTCGACATCCGTGATTCTATTAAATTGTTGATCCGTATTTAAAATATATCAGTGTAATCTATGTAATCTGTGGGCAAAAAATAATAACGATATGAAACGAATAGGCATACGAATCATCCAGCTCGTGGCACTTCTCCTCGGAGGGGTCGGGGGAGGGCTTACGTCCTGCGGCGACTACTGGGAGGGGGGCGACCCGCTGCCGGCCCGCACCATGCACCTGCCACGACGCGTGGTCAACATGATGGTGGGCGACCAGTACCAGATACCCGTGGTCTTCAACCCCGACGACCTGACCAACAACGCCGTGTGGTGGCAGATGCAGTATCCCGACGTGGCATCGGTGAAGGACAACGTCGTCACCGGCATCAGTGAGGGCGTCACCCTGGCCTACGCCATGAGCGTGAACGACCGACTGCAGGACTCCTGTCTGGTGAACGTCATTCCGGAGGCCTACCTGAACCCACGGCAGTACCCCTACGACATGGTGATCTATGCCGACGTGACCATTCACGGCAAGAAGTACACCAAGGACGATGAGGAGCAGATGATCATCGCGGCCTACAACGAGACCGAGCTGCGCGGCATCGGCAAGATGCGGCAGTGGCAGGGACGCGACTACCTGGAGCTGCGCATCTGGAGCCCGTTCGAATACGGCGACTTCATCGACCTGATGTGCATCTACCGCGGACGCGCCCTCGTGGAGCTGTTCCCCGACCAGATGGTGTTCGACGGCATGGCCCACGGCACCCTCTCGAACCTCTACCCCCTCGTGCTCGACGACAATGCCGAGGAGTACTCCTTCGGCTACGAGATGGGCGAAAGCACCTACGACGAGGACGAAGAACAGGAAGCGGTGGGAAGTTGATAATTGATAATTGATAATTTATCATATGAAAAAGATGGCTAAAATATCCGTACGCGTGACAAAGAACATCACCCTGGTGCTTTGTTACCTTGTTACTTTGTCGTTGACGGCCTGCACCCTCTTCATCGACGAAGAGGACCTGCCGGAAGAACTGCCCACCTACGAGGGTACGGGGTATGACGAAAGAGTAACACAAAAGACTGAAGACTTTGAGGTTACCTATCAGTACAAAGAAACCACAATGACCCTGAATACGGATGACGAGTTGATGAAATATCTCGTGGAAGTAGAGGAAATAGATTCCTCAGGTGCTCATAGACTCTATTTCGATGGTAACACCCCGGAACATCTTATTCCGAGGGTAGGCCAGTGCATTGTCAGTAATAATACCGAAAGATTTAAATATGGTCTTTGTGACATGGTAGGTATCTCAAAGAAGAAGGATGGCCGCTACTATGTACTTAGCAAGCATACTGACGTAAAGGACGCCTTTGAATACTTAAAGTTCAAAGCAAACGTACCTGTAGGAAAGTATCTTGATGAATACGACGTTTACGATGATGAAGGAAATTTCATTATGCATGTTGACAACCGCAAACCTGCAACCGCTCGTAATAACGGTCCGGCAAAGGTGATGGCGGCCGATGACGCTGATGACGACCACTTGAATGTGAATATTCCTTTCGACATTCCAAATGATAAGATAATACCGACTCTTAAAAGATTCGGAGCTAAAGACAATGAACGTGTAGAGGCAAAAATTATAGGCGGAATCACTGGAAAGGTTTATTTTGAGGCAGACTTTGATTGGGACGAAGGCTTTTACTTTGATCTTAAACTGAAAGACGGTGCCTTTGAGATAGGAGTTGACATCACTGTAACATTGGGAATGACTGAGTCCAAGAAGATGTTTGGTAATGACGACTTGCTTAATGGACGGGTAAAAATAACGGCGGGACCCATTGTCATTGTGCCTGTTTTTGGTTTCTCTTTCAATTTCAAACTCAACGGTACGCTTTCGACTTCAATATCGTATAAGAAACCATTTGAGTTCTCGGTAGGTTTCAAAGATGGGGATTTTTCTGCTTCAAATGACTCTGGTGAAGGCGAGTTTGAGGCGAAATTCGAAGCAAATGCAACAGCCAGTCTGCCAATCGTAAAAATCAGTGTAGGCTTTGGATTGTTCACCTCTGATCTATCTCTACGAGCGGAACTTTATATACAAAATGTTATCAAGACGGGTCTGGCCAGTGGCACTCATAATCTGACAAAAGGAGATATTGACATACAACTTGAGCCAAAACTCACCTGTCATGTTGAAATTGGATTCGCTTTAGCTCTTGTAGGTAAGGGTAGACTTATTTCGGCAGTTCTTGACAAGGTAAAAGAAAGTGTCAAAAAAGTTTCCGAAGCTCGTACTAAACTTGAGAATTATGCTAATGGACCAATGTGGTCAGAGTTGTTAGATTTCAAAAATGGCAAATTAGGAGATATCCGTCCAGAAGTTTTAGAAGAAATCGAGAAACAATTAGGAGGTACTACTGGTGAAGCACGTTCATCATTACTTGATGTATTGATTGAGCAGAAAGCTCAGGAAGTAGAGAATCTGCCAACAACTGAGGATACAGAACATCCAACTCATGTAATGAGTGACGAAGACAGGGAAAAAGAATGTGTACTTCGCCTAGGCCCGTTCTATCCTGAATTGTTGAAGTTCAATCCTTATTTCGAACGGTATCTCTTCCCTCGTATCCAATCAGGCTCATTCCGAGTTGGACGAGTTTGGAACCAGACACAGGACCAACTTGTTTTCAAGGCGGAGTATATCCTTGACGACCCAGGGTTGTTCTCCATGGTTCGCGACATATATCCATGCTTTCTTGTCAAGTATGGCAATGAGGAAATCGGCCTGTTTCAGCTCGACGAAGCAATTCCTGCTTTCAAGAGTAAAGGTAAACGCTACTCCATGTGGCTAAACGGTCTATCTGAAAACATGAGCTATACGTGTATACCATGCTACATGCTGAAGGGTGAGGAGCGTCCCAATATATGGGACAAAGGAATCACCTTCTCGACCGTAACCCCATCACTGTCAATTACTGATTTTGTAGTAACGCAGAACACTCAGAACAGCAAATACGACAGCGAAGGCAACATCACTGACACCTACTATACGTATAAATTCGATACTTATACCAGCGTTGTGGGCTCGCGCAACGTCTCGGAATGGGGCATTATGGATATGCACGATAATAATGAAAATACAAGAGCTCATTACTCGAAATCAGCAACTTTAAAAAGTGGGCGATACATTCATCATTGGTCTGTTAAAGATACAAAAAAATCAAAGATTAAAATTTGGTTGAAACCTTTCGTCTTCGCCAAGGACAACAACAAGTCTGACTGGAGCGAGGCAAAGTTTTATGCTGATTATGAGCAGACCATTCAGTCCGACTATGACTTTAGTGATAGCAAGGAGAACAGCTACATCCCCGCCTGGCAGCAGCCTGAGTACACGCTGCAGCTCGACTCCGTCAGCTTCGAGCCCGACAACTACGCCGAGTACTAATGTTGAGCGAAGAGTTGAGAGCCAGTGCTGATGATAAGGACCTAACTTATTGGTTTTAAAGAAGATAAATCAACTCTCGAATGTCATGAACACCCAGAATATATACGGCCTGCAAGGCCAGCAAGCACTTAGCCCAGGGCGTTGCCCTGGGTATTGGGTACGACCATCGACGCGCCCTGCTTCCTATGATTCTATCCAAACATTTTTAGTTAATAATCATTAATTCAATTGAATCTCCGTCATAGCTCTTCCCATGGTTCTGATGTACTCATGATCCTGTTCATAATCCATGTCGTTATGAATGAGTGAGAAGACGAGGTGTATGAGCTTGTTCCTTGCATTGTTGATGATGATGCCGTATGGCTTTCCCTTGTCTTTCAATCTGAGGTAGTAGGCGTGGTATATACCATTTTCCCTGAGCGTCCATTCAGCCGCCTGTGTGAGGTAAGCCTTGAGCAATGAGTTGGAATAGCATTTGACGTGTGCCTTCTTGTCCACGCTGGTTCCTGATGTGTCCCTGAAGGCTGCGATGCCGTAGTAGGATGCCATCCTGTTTGCCGTAGTAATCCCCTTGAAGTTGTTACTGTAGGCGATGAGCGCCGTGGCGTTGACGATTCCCATTCCGCTGACAGATGTGATATGCCTGTAGTTCCTGGCCAGTTCCTCGTCCCCCTTGATCAGTTCGAGAATCTGCCGTTCACACTCCTTGATGCTCTTTTCGAGCGCCCTGATGCTCTTGCGGTCATCTCGCAGGATGAAGCTCACGGACTTGCTTTTGGCCGCCGTGTCACCCAGATGCGACATGCGGACCTTCTTCTCCGTCTTCTCCTGTACCAGCTTGTGGCGGTACTGCAGCATCGCCTTCAACTCGCGCACGGTGTCGCAGGGTGTCTCGTAGATGACGGCCTTGTCCATGTGCCGCATGGCATACTCGGCAATCATCAGCGAGTCGGACTTGTCATCCTTACCCTTTCGCACGCCCATGCTGCGCTTGATCTGCAGTGCACTCTCGCGCCAGATGTCAAGATCCTTGGCATAGATGTAGTCGCACAGGCAGCGGTCGTATCCGCCCGTGGTCTCGCAGCAGAACAGGACATCATCCAGCGTCACCCCTTTTATCAGGTGACGCGCCCACACAAGCATACGGCGGAAGCCCATCGGGCGGTTCTCGAATGTTTCGTAGCCCAGTTTCTGGACGCCCTGCAGCGCATTCTGCACGTCAATTGCGCTTGCATCGATCTTTTCTTTGGAAATATCGATGCCGATGATGATTTTTTTCATACCTTTGCACCGTTCTTAATTACAGGAAGCGATTGACTGAAGGAAAGCTGTCTGTGACTATTACTTTAATTAGGCTCCGAGCCTACCTTCCTATTTGGCATTTGCAGCTGGAAATCCGGAGGGCCTGCAACAGGGCTTGAGCTCATGGCTTTCAAGGGCAATTAGGGTGACCTCCGGCAGTCAATCCTTCCTTTCTACAACAAAGGTAAGGAATAACTCGCATATCTCGTCTTTTCTTCGTGTATTGAACGTTTTTTATTTTAAGAGTTTTGAGAACTCTTATTTCTGGCTGCAAAGTTAAAGTAAGGGCAAAAGCATTTCCTGTGCGACAAAGCTTTTGCCCTTTCAGGGCGAATATTCTTTGTTTGCGTGTTACCCAGGGCGCTGCCCTGGGCTATGTGCTTACTGCCCCTTTGGGGCGCTTCTGCAGGAAGTTAACATGCTTCCGAAACTTCAAAAAATAGAAAACAAAAACTTTTGAATTGAAAAATATGATTAAGCATCAAAGCAATAGCATCCCCCCGCGAGGAACGAAGGGAGAGCTACACGCTCCGTGTCCTCCTGGCCACGCTGCTGGCCATCGTCAGTACCGCTAACGTGTGGGCTTTTTTCCCAGAGAAGCCCACATCAACGTTTGTAGAAATCGATGATGTCGGCTACTATTTAGACGAGTCGAATCACACCGCAGCCATTTACGAAATGGACTACAAGCTCACCCGATGTGTTATTCCGGAAACCATCAATGTAGAAGGGACATCGTACACGGTCAACGAATTGATATTGATGAACGTGGATAAATCAAAACAGAACGTGAACATCTTCCTGCCAAAGACCGTCACAAAGGTGGGACATATTTCGGCCGTCCTTCAATCTCACCCATGGGACGATTATAGAAGGGATTACATAGAAATCTACGAAAGCATAGATGGTCAAATCAATCTGTATGTAACAGCCGACTATCCCGATATTGACCTGAGATACCCCTTTAGTGACGGCGAAATCAATATCTACCTGCTATGCTATGACTACAATTCATTCAAGGAACCAAAGAGTTACAGCACGTCGTACACTTTTTATCAAGGATACTCCGATGGCAAATATTACTACTCAAATCCTTAAACAAGATATCTTAACGTGAGTTCGACGAAATATAACTGTCTGAAAAATTTGGTGATTAGCGAAAATTGTTGTAACTTTATAGTGCAAATCAAAAGTTTCACAAACAATAATCGCTATAATCACCGAGGACAAAGTTACGGAATTATTTTGTATTGCCGACGATTTCTGCAAGTTTTTTGATGCCATGATGGAAAAATATACCATAAAGGAGGCTAAAAAGCGCAATTATCACCGTGATTCGACGCTGTCGAAGTCGGAAGTGATGCTCATCATGATACTTTTCCACGACTCCGGCTACCGCTGCCTGAAGCACTTCTATCTGGAATCTGTCTGCAAGCACATGCGCCATCTGTTCCCTCGCGTTGTCTCATACAACCGGTTTGTGGAGCTGGAGCGCGATGTGGCCGTTCCGTTGGCGCTGTTCGTCAAGAAAGTGCTGCTTGGCAAGTGTACGGGCGTGAGTTTCGTTGACAGCACACCGCTCCGGGTGTGCAGGAACCAGAGAATCCACATGCACAAGGTCTTCAGGGGAATCGCCCAAAGGGGCAAGTGTTCCATGGGCTGGTTCTTCGGGTTTAAGCTGCACCTTATCTGCAACGAGAAGGGAGAGCTGCTCAACTTCATGATAACGCCGGGAGATGTGGATGACAGGAAGCCTCTCGAATACAAGGCTTTCGTGGAGTTCATCTACGGGAAACTCGTCGCAGACAAGGGATATATCGGCAAGAACCTCTTTGAAAGGCTTTTCGTCGACGGCATACAGCTCATCACGAAGCTGAGGGACAACATGAAAGGCGCGCTGATGAGCGTCTCTGACAAACTGCTGCTCAGGAAGAGGGCCATCATAGAGACCGTCAATGACGAGTTGAAGAACATCGCACAGATCGAGCACTCCAGGCACAGATGCTTTGACAACTTCGTCGTTAACATGCTGGGGGCATTAGCAGCATATTGTTGTTTTCCGAAAAAGCCGTGCATCAATGTTCAAAGAACATTAGACACACAGCTTGCATTATTCTGAATTCGTCGAACTCACGTTATTTATGCTATTACATTAAAACAGGATTACAGCTTTACTATTTTCTTGGCGATAGCATGTTGCTCACGTTTTATATCTTCGAGAAAGTCAATAATCTTATTGCATTGCGGAAGGATTACTCGTTCATAATACAGCTTGTCGAGCATTCCTCCTATCGCCAATTCATTTGCTCTCTTCATTGCCTGGTTGAAGTTACCACCCAACCAGCTCAGTTCTTGCTGATATTTCCTGTATAGACTGACCATATCATTCAGCGCATCAATTTTTCCTACTGTGGCAATGTCGTTGAATTGCCGTACCGCATCCCTCACCATAGCACTTACACTATGGTACTTAGATGCTTTTTCCTTAAACAGTCGTTCGTCTTCAGGCGACAGCCTGACCCATAATCTTTTTGTTTTGTTATCCATATTATCTAATCTTTTTACCGAGTCGCGAGGTAAAGAATCCCCAACTTTCTAAGTTGGCAAGGTGACTTTTGAAAGGGAAACGAAGTTTGTCCGCACAAAAGTACAACTTGCTTGGAATACTCCATATATAATTCTGGAACCACATGCAAAGTTAAGAATATATCTTGAAAGTCGAACTTTTTAAGTCCACTTTTTTATTGGCTAAAATCTTGACATTCATTTCGTTAACTGAATATTATTATAAATGTGTATTAGTATAAAAAACTAATAGACTAATTAGATAATAAGATAAATGATTATTGCAAAAAAACAATAATCAACAAAAATATTGTTCAACTAATAATGTTTTATGGTAAAGGACAAAAACACTGTTATAATAATTTATTAATAATGTTTTATTATAATATAGCAAACTTCTTTTGGTATAATAATATAACGAGTGCTACTAATCTCACGATCTGTAGCACTCTGCCTGATACTAAGAATTTCTCTTAGCAATATGATGTTCTTATAAACAGCTGGGAAAAAGGCATAAAAAGTGGACTGCCCACCATGCTTTCCCTACGTCCGGCCCGACGCACATATACACACAGTAAAGCAGCCCACGGTATGGGCTGTTTGCTGTGCTTTCGTATATGTTGAAACTGGCCGGTTTCGGGAAAGAAAGCACTTCTTCTCAGGACTGGAGGCAACAGCGCACCCCCAATCAGGTGCAAAATTACGAAAAAACATCGTAAAACACTAATAATCACATGAAAAACTGTAAATTGTTCATCTTCTTTCGTCTTTTATGGAATGGATAGGGCTTAGCCTCACTACATAAGGTATTCCTTTCCTGTCAAAGGAATAGGCTGGCCTGTTAAAACAATGTATGTTCACGTCAAGATTCTCCCTTAGGAGATCTACTGTAAGGTTTGAGTGTGGTCCATTCTCGATGCCCTACCCATGTGAGATTCCTCCATCCGGACTGATTAACAACTCATAACTACTGTTCCTCAGGGAAAATGTCCTTGCATGCTTTGTGTTCCCGACGTTTAAGGAGTATTTGTCACCAACAATCTAGTCCATACACAATCGAAGGAAATCATCTCTATGTTCTGGAAAAGAGAATTTGCGATCAATCTTCAGTGTCTTATCATCAAACATGATCCGGAAATCCTTCCTCGACAAATTGATTTCTATTGACTGGTACTGCAGTTTGAACAGATCCTTCATTCTTCTGATAAACTGTGCCAGGATTAGGCATCCAACGGGACTGTTCAAATACCTGTCCTCATAGACGAGCTTCACAAGTCCATCCTTCATAAACACATCCTGGACGAAATGCCATTTGTCTGTGTGGTATTCCATCAGAAGATCGAGCAGTTCATCACTATACATGTTTTGGACGACATTAAAGCTCATTGTAAATCCTTCTTTGGACATGCTTAATCTTTTCAACTTGTCAACATCGATAGCTCTATATATGAGTTTTTCAATGACGTTTACAACTTTCTTGGAATCAGCATCCTCCCATAGAGGGTTGACTTTTCTGAAATACTTAGTCATTGTTGACGTTATTCTCTCTTTGTGGATTGGTTTTATCCAATCCACATTCTGTTCTGAGTTCCAGCCCTCAGCGTTACAGGGCATCGCATTTGATTTTTTGGTCTCCATTTTGTTCAAATTAGTTGACCACAATATATCAATCTTCGTCGACTCTATGTCGACAATTCGTAATTTCTCATTGATCTTTTGAGTTTTTTTACGATTTCGTCCCTAAGTTCGCAATCAGTCAGGATGGTAACAGCGTCACCATAAGACAAAAACTTATGAACAAGTTCTTTGTTGGGGACTACCCTTATGGAAAAGATTGCACACTCATGTTCGCGGCAAACCAAAACCTGACTATGGTGAATTGGATCGTCAATGAAGGTACGTATATATCTATGGGAAACCTGAAATTTGATGGTTACGGGATTTTTTCCTATTTCTCTATGTATACCATAAATGTCACTAAAGTGCGCATCCAAATCGATTTCCGTAGGTTCGTACGTTTCCTCTGTAAAATAGACTTTACGTATTCTTTCTAGTTCGATGAACTGCAATACCTCTCCTTTTGTCATCAATACGGCTACCAGATACCATTTCTGCGCAAACTGCTTCAAGTAGTAAGGAAACACCATCACCTGGACCGATATGGAATCGTTATCCAAGTAATTTATTTCTATAGTTTTTTTCTCCATGATGGCAAGGAATAATCCCTGAAAACATTTTTGGCTGATCTTTCCTATGGCCACATCAAATTCAAGGATAGTCTTTGAACCATCCTTCAAAGGAACATCCATAGACGAGCAAAGCATCTGGATCCATTTTACTTTAGGGAAACCCTTACACCGTGTAAGCATCCGCAGGGCATATCTAAGTTCCCAACTTTGTTCCTCGCTCAAGCCAGTATCAAATATGGAGAAATCAGTTTTCTCATATCTGTATCTGATAACACGTGAATCTTTCGTATCTCTCATTCTCTGGATCCTTATATGGTATTCGTTCGCGATTTCTGTCAAGTCTTTCAGAATAGTGTCCTTCGTTTTGACTGGGCATATTCCCCTTTCTTCCAGACTTTCGTTTACAACATGGAGCATTTCATGAATTGTTACTCCTTCTCTCTTTCTAAGTAGGCCATCGAGTGCTTTGACTCTCAGGCAAAAATTCTTATTATCAGGCATATATAATGATTTAGTCTCAATTCTCTTTTCCAAGTCCAACATTGGGAGCAAAAAAGACCCAGATAGCAAATTCTCTTCATCATACTTTGTGGCATGTGGAAAGTCCTGGCATCCGGTACTGGCCATTTTACCTGGTCCAGCATAAACATTAATTCTGCAAAGGTAAATGACAAGAGTGCAGTCATTCTTCACTCATAAAAGCATTATCTGGCAAAGCTCTAATAAGTTCGCATATATCATTGTGAGTCATTGTCTTTAGTCAAATGTTTGGCATTGAAAAACTTGTATATTTCGATTTTTTTTGTATCTTTGTAAGATAATAAAACAGATGTACAAGATAAAATTTAGTTTGTGTATGATGGTATTTGGATTCTTTTTTACGCTCGTTTATAGCATCTGCAGAGGAGTGCTATTGCTGGTGGCTGCCACTTTGAAAACAGTCGGTAAAGTATTGTTATACGTAACCGGATATGGTCATCAAAAAGCAGATAGTCATCGTCTCTGAAGTACGATGGCTATCTGCTCTTTAGTCGGTTTGTATGGCGTTCTTCTCAAACTGCTTTACAATGAGCTTCATAGCATGTTCATAGTTCTTTCTCATTTATTTCAAATCATGCTTCGTCAGCTGTCGACCATGCCTGGCATATACAAATAACATCCGTTCATGCATAGATTTTTGTCTGTGGAGGGGATTGTTTCACCCCTCCGTTAGACCATTAGTGATCGTTGAAGTTACTGACGTAGTCCTGAACATAGGGACAATCAATGTCTTTCAAGGACGTTGGAGTGAAATACTCGTCGCGCTCGATACAGACTGTTCCCAATGTTACCTTCTTACCTCCCATGTTCACGTTGAAGGGTACTGCAATTTCTTCTAACTCCTTCAAAGTGAAGTAACCGAGTTCCCCTTCACCGGCACCGTTAATGACCAGCCCAAAGAACAGATAGCCGAAATCAGCATCTTCTCTTGCTTCTGTAACATACCATGTCCATGCACCAAGGGGAAGAAAGAACTTCACTATGGCTTCTGCGTTCATTCCACATTCCTCCTGGGAATAAAGGGGATGGCTTTCCAATAATTTCTTGGTTTCTTCATTTACAAGTTTCATATTCAAGTCTCCTATTTTTTGATGAAATATTCTATTGCACTATGTACGAGGATAAAGTGTGTCCGTGTTTGCTTACATTGGTCGCTCCACGGATTGTAGAAGTCGAGCGAGAGCCCATGATATAAGTCCGGCAACTCTTTTTTGATTTTCTTGATGAGAAGCTCGTAATTTGCTTTTCTCGCGCCTTTCATCAGTTCATTCCACCTGTCGATGCCGATGGATGTGCAGTCTGTCTCTAAATACATATTCAGTCTGTTTGTGGCAGTTGGTTAGGCCGCCGTTCCCTTGCCTTATTCTTATTCCCTTTTGTTTTAGCCATCTGGCTCAACTTCGGGATAAGATTTTACATAGCAATGAAAACAGGCTTGATAAGCTATGAAGACAAGTAATTTGTGAGAAAAGCCAAGGAATACCCAGATTTACAATCTGTGGAAGGCTTCCATGACTTTTCTCGGCAAATAGAGGGAACGGTGCTTGTCGGATAGTGCCAAGACTGTACCTTTGCGGCGTAAAAATTTGTGTCGAAGGTGTCCTTTGGCCAATACAGACTTGGGACAACGGGTGAATAATTGTCCAAAAGGCGTATTCTTTTCCCAAAAAGTCCGAAGTTTCATAAAGCTTTATTTATTTATTATTTTTAAAGCTTTATTTATGGAAGGCGTCAACAAACGGTTTTCAAAAGGCATTTCAAGATTAACTTCCGAGAAAATGCGCTGAACTTCCGAGAAAATGCGCACGAACTTCCGAGAAAATGCGCTGAACTTCCGAGAAATTGCGCATTAAAATGTTAAAGGATTTAACAATACTGTATTTTTGGAACTTTAAACAAGAAAAAGTAACTTTGCTGTGCTTAGATAGCACATATATCAATAAGCCAGGCGGTAACTGTTGGTATGGAACCCTCAGTTGGGCACGTCCGTCTGAATAATCGTAAAGCATCACAGCGTGTCATGTGAGCATTTGGAACGTATGCAACTGCATCAGAACGAAATAATATACCCTTTAAGTTTCACCCATATCTGTCATGAGCAGATTAGGTGGAGCAATAATCTCATCAACTCCCCGATGTGTTACACCCTACTGGAAAGAAGGGTGATGTATTTCTTGACAGGCCAGGTAAAAAAGAAGTTCTTAGAAAAGGGACTGGGCATACCAGAGAATTGGAAAGACCTAGTATTCTACCTTCAGGACAAGGATCTTGGTATTATTGGAGGGAAAAAGAATGTTCCACGTACCTATGAGACACTCAGTGCCCTTGGTGGAAAGTTTTACCCTGTAAAGTACAAAAATGAAGAAGGTAATATTGTCGTAGGTAAGATTCACTGGATTGACTCTTTCTTCTATGACAAAGAGAGAAATCTCTATGCTGTCAGGGTTTCACCCGAGATAATGAGGTATTTAATCAATCTTACTCGAGATTTTACGTCATTTGACCTTGGAACTGCTATGAGATTGAAATCACGTTTTACCCAGAAAATGTACGAACTGTGTAGTGAGTTTGGTGGTAATTTTAGGTTTTATGATAATACAGAATATCAGTTGGGTAATACATATAAAGAGCGTGTTGTACCTTTGCATATAGATTCCTTCAGAACTCTTTTCAGTTTAAATGAAGAACGGGACCTGAGAACGGGGAAAAGTATCAGGTGCTCTTCATATACAGACTACACAGATATTCGTAGGTATATTCTAGAGTCTTCTCAAAGAGAATTGTTAGCATTGTATATGATCGGTGAGTCTAATTTGTGGTTTGATTTTCAACCAGGGCCAAAGACTGGTAAAGGAGGGAGAGTTTCCTCCATCTTCATTTATATTTACTCACGAGAGCATCCTAAAGTAGGGGAGCAACGTCCATGGAAAAAGGGCGATGATCCTCTTATTCCATTTGAAACGGTAGCATCGGTAGAAGAAAGGAAAACTCCTTATCAAAAGTTACATTCCAACATCTGGTATGGTAGTGAAAACCTTGATATTGTAGTCAGGCAGATGCTGTCTCGCTATCTTACTAAGAGGGAGGTCGCTTACTATATGATGGAAATTCAAAAGGAATCACGGCAGCATAAGGACAGCTATATTCAAGTTGTACAAATCTTGCAGGAGAAGGAGAACCAACCAAAGTTCTCCAAGGGGACGAGACAATACAAGCGTAACAATATCATTGATTATGCATTGAAAGAGAATTTAAAAGTGTTTGGGTGGTCTATTCAACCACCAATTAGTAGAAGCAAAAGAGATGTAGAGCAGGATTCCTTTGAATAATAATTGCGGATTCCTCACTGAAAAATCCAATGGTGCGAATCTGGAAAATAAACACTGATTGAAATGGAACGTCAGTGAGAATCCGCAAATTCCTAATTCTTAAAATCTGTAATAAAACAATAATTATTGTATAAAAAATTGCCATTACCAAATGTGAATTATCTGTTAACAAAACCTAATGCATCTTTGCGCTTTTTTATTTTTGAAAAAAAACAGCTCAAAATCAGCACAACTTTGTATATTTCAAAAAATTAAATCCCCGTAAGTGCTTGACTTACAGGGATTTATCTTGAAGGGTGCCCGGTGGGACTCGAACCCACGACATTCAGAACCACAATCTGACGCTCTAACCAACTGAACTACGGGCACCATGTTGGTTTTGGTTGCGCTTCTTTTCAAAAGCGAGTGCAAAGATACGGGATTTATTTGGAATAACCAAACAAATCCCGAACTTTTTTGCTTGTAGATGTGAATCTTTTGCTTTTTATGCCCTTTTTCTAGTCCTGCGGACGGGTAAAGCTGCTTCGCAGCGGTGCAAAGCGCTTCGCGCGTTCAAAGTGCAAAGCCTTCGGCAGAGCAGGAAGATTACTGAGCCTTTGCAGGAGCAGCGGGAGCAGCTTCCTTGGCAGCAGCAGGTGCAGCCTCCTTAGCAGCAGCAGGTGCAGCCTCCTTAGCGGCAGCGGGAGCAGCTTCCTTAGCGGCAGCGGGAGCAGCCTCCTTGGCGGCGGCATCCTTAGCAGCGGGAGCGGCCTGCTGACCAGCACCGAATCCCTGTGTATTGGTAGGATTGGTGGTCTGGGTCTCAGTGGCTACGTTCTCGAGCACGCTCTGCTCTGTGACCGACTTCGGTGCGACGTAAGCGCAGATGACGCTGAAGATCACCATTGCAGCGGCGAGGCTCCATGTGGCCTTCTCGATGACATCGGTGGTCTTGCGGACACCCATGATTTGGTTTGAGGCGGAGAAATTCGAAGAAAGACCACCGCCCTTAGACTCTTGAATGAGCACGATGCCGATCATCAGCAGTGCTGCGATAACGATAAGAATTACGAATAATGTGTAAACCATTTTTTAATTATTTTTGTTTGTTGTTTTGTTTGTTATTCAATATCAATTTCTCAAGGAATCGAATTTGGTCTGCAAAGTAAGCATTTTTTTTTGGATAATTCAAATTTAAACGCTGAATAATTTCTAAAGCTTTGCTATATCGCCCTTGTTTTATGTAAATTTTGGCTAAAGTCTCGGTAAAATAGCCATCATCGTCGTCGTTTTCGTCACCATCGGTGAGCATTTGCACTTCTGGTGTGAAGTCGATTTCGTCCTTGAGCTGTATCTTGCCGCCCTCGTTCTCGATGAAGTTGTCGATGAGGTCCTGACCCTTCATCTCGGGTGCTGGCTCAGAGGACGGTTCCTGATTCAGCTCGTCCTCGATGTCGAGCAGGTATGCTACATAGTCGACGGCCGCATCGGCAGGGGTGGGCTTGCGCCGCGCCACGGGTTGCTCGTCTTCGTCCTTGGGGATGGAGTCGAGGAAGTTGTCGATGAGGGCAGCGGTGCGGTCGGCGGCAGGCTGTTCCTGGCGCTTTTCCGAAACGGCGGCTTTCTCCTTGGCGGCGGGTGCCAGCTGATAGTGTCCTGCCTCGACGAGTTGGAAGAGCTTGCTGCGGTCGGTGAGGTAGATGGCCGCGCGTCGCAGCTCCTCGTCGAACGATGCATCGTGCAGCAGATAGAGGTTCTTCAGCAAGAGCAGCCGAGCGGGCTGGTAGTAAGGATGGAGCGCAAGGAGCGAGCGGAGATCGTAGAGCGTCTCCTTGTCGAACCTTTCGGGGTGCTTGATGAGTGTGGTGAGTTCCATATATTCCTTACTATCTGAAACGGGTTCTACCAGTTGGCAACGGTGGCGTTGAAAATCTGGTCGGTGATTTCCTTCACCATCTGCGTGACAAGTTCTTCCTGCACGGAATTGAGCGACTGCGTGGACTCATACGCCGAGGTTGCCGTGAAGGAGCGCTCGAAGTCGTCGGAGTGCTTCTTGTTGTTGGTAAACCGCACATTGACGGTCATCGACAGCTCCACCTGTGCCGAATAGCCTTCGCTCGACACCGACTTGTTGCGCTGCGTGTACTGCGTGATCTCGCCCTCAATCTTCAGGTCGCCATTGCGCTTCACCTGTATAAGCTTAGTGTGGTTGGCGTAGATATCCTTCAGCTGGTTGTTGAAGAGCGGTCCCATGGGTCCCCACACATAGCTGGCGCGAATGGGGAAGTCCACTATCTCGATGGTCTTCGTCGTGCTGTAGTCGATGCTGGCACCGTTGAAGCTGTAGTGGGGCACGCAGGAGGTCTGCATGAAGCAGCCTAACGGCAGCCATAGCAGCAACAGCCACAAGCGGAGACTCGTGGCGCGACTGGCGATGTGTTGGCGAAAGACTTTCTTCATATATTTTGTTTCTTGTTGAATGGGCAATGCGAAGCCTTTATAGGGGCGAGGCTATTGTTACTTTTCTCCCCGCAATCTTATTTCTCCTTTTCGAGGCCGAACTGCTTCAACCGGCGATAGAGCGTGCGGTCGCTGATGCCCAGCTCCTGCGCAGCACGTTTGCGATTGCCGCCGTTGCGCTCGAGAGCCTTCTCGAGCATCTGTCGGCTGAGGTCGGTGAGGTTCAGGCTCTCCGGCTCTTTGATTTCCTCGGCTTCGGCATCCTCCAGGGGGAGCGACGACGACATGCCACTATTGCCGGCGACGGGCGCTACAGTCATTCCCGAGAGGTCGACAGCCTGTATGGGGTGTTGGAATCCCACGGCGCCGTTGAGCCCGCGGGCCTCGTCGAGTTGCTTGCGCAGGCTGTTCATGTCGCGACGCAGGTCGCTGACGTTGCCGCGCAACTCGTAGAGAATCTTATAGAGCAGCTCGCGCTCGCTCTCGTAGGAATGCGAGCCCTTGTCGCCAATAACGGCGAGCTGCATGCTCTCTGGGTCTTTTGGAATGTACTTCAGGAGTGTCTCCACATCGATTTCGCGCTTCTCGCTGAGCACCGACATCTGCTCGGTGATGTTCTTCAGCTGACGCACGTTGCCTGGCCACTTGTATTGCAGCATGAGGCGCTTGGCATCTTCGGAGAGCGTGATCTTCGGCAGGTGGTATTTCTCGGCCATCTGACTGGCGAAGAGGCGGAACAGCATGAGGATATCCTCGCCGCGGTCGCGCAAGGCAGGCATCTGGATGGGGATGGTGTTCAGACGATAGTACAGGTCTTCGCGGAAGCGTCCCTCGCTGATGGCCTTCGTCAGGTTGACATTGGTTGCAGCGACGATGCGGACGTCGGTCTTCATGATCTTTTGTCCGCCCACACGGATGTACTCACCCGTTTCGAGCACTCGCAAAAGTCGTGCCTGAGTGGCGAGCGGCAGTTCGCCAACCTCGTCGAGGAAGATAGTGCCTTTGTTCGCCACGCCGAAATAACCTTCGCTCTCACCGATGGCTCCGGTGTAAGATCCCTTCTCATGACCGAACAGCTCGCTATCGATGGTGCCTTCAGGAATGGAGCCGCAGTTGATGGCAAAGAACTTCTCGCGCCGACGGGGTGAGTTGTCGTGGATGACGCGTGGGATGATCTCCTTACCTACTCCACTCTCGCCCACGATGAGCACGCTCAAATCGGTGGGTGCCACCTGCAGGGCGACATCCAAAGCATGGTTCAACGCATCGCAATTTCCTACGATGTTGTACCGACTTTTCACCGTTTGTAGTCTACTACTATCCATTTTGGGGTGACAAAATTACACAATTAATTCGAGATATCTGCAATTTTGGCAGTTTTTTTATCATTTCTTGGGATTCTGCTTGTCAATTTTAATAAGCAGAAGCCCAATTCCGGTCCAAATGAGTTCCCTGATGCGCACGATAAGTGCGACGAAGGTTCCGGCGCTGGCCGTCATTCCAAGTCCGTTGACCGACATCAGGAAGCCGCCTTCGCGACCACCCAACTGCAGCGGCATGAAGAAGAGCAAATTGGCAAACAGCGACGTGAAAGCCAGGATGAGCACACACTGGATGTAGTTCACCGAAGGCATGAGGATGAGCAACACGAAGAACACCTCGAGGGCAGCTCCGAAGCGGCACAGCAGTTCCAACACAACGGCCAGCACGAAACTCTTCGGATTCTGGTTGTGGAGTGCTGCTATCTGCTGGTCGACGGTGTCGAGTTGCTCGCGGTGCACCTCGATGAAGCCACGTGCCCAGCGCTTCACGAAGGGAACATGTCGGAGGATTTTCATCGCCCTGACTGCCAAACCCTTCCGATAGCCCACCATGAAAAACCACAGGCCAAGGATGCAGAACGAGCCAACGATGGTTAGGACGGTTCCCATGAAGACGTTCACGGGCCGTGTGAGGATATAGAGGAAGATGGAGATGAACCAGAACCAGAAGTGGCTGAAGATGTGAGTCATCGCATAGAGGATGACCGACGACGAGGCACGCGCGGTACCTATCTTCGGCGCCAGCTCCATCACTCTATAGGGCTCGCCGCCCATGAGGCCGCCGGGTGTGGCGTAGTTCAGGGCGAAGCCGCTGACCGTGACCTTATAGAGCCACCAGAAGGAGAACGGCGTTGCCGAGACGGGCTTTCCCGACTCCTTCGACAACCTTGCGAGCTCCTCATTGGGCACCTGCGCCTTGATGATGACAAACCACGCCGCCGCATTGAAAACATACAAAACAGTCCATAGTGCCACTACTGCAAAGAACCAGTAGCCAGCATGCTTCAGTCCGCTCCAGACTTGAGCGAAGTCGAGCTGGGTAACCATCACGATGAGCACCAGCAGTCCGAAGGCAAAAAAGCCGTTTTGATATTTCTTCTTCATAGATTCACCGCCGAGGCGGGGGTATTATGCAGCCGGGTTATGAGAACGGGTTAAGAGGCTGGGGTAATAAACCGGGTTAAGAGCCGAGTTATGCCTCAGCTTTCGGCTCTTTCGGTTGCTCTTGTTGATCGTTCTTCTCGTTCTCGCGTCCCTCGCGCTTCTTGGGGATGGCGAAACGCACCTTCTCGCTCTCATCGCGCTTCTCGTGATAGAGCTTCGGCAGCGGATTTGCCAACGGCGCGTCGTAGTTCTTACGGTTGCGGGCAGCATCGATGACGGCGTAGAGAGCCTGACGGAACGGAGCCTCATCAACCTCGTTGTGTCCGGCAAGCTCGAACGACGGACCGTAGCACGAAGCAGCACACGGCACGAGTAGGCCTGCCACATAGACGATGTTGTCGGCAGCAGAGAGCGCCTTCAAGGGTGCCACACCCTGATCGTAGTACATCGCCAACACGGCGTCGAACGAATGATACTTCTCGGTGCCGAAGAAGTCGCTGGCAGCAAACGGACCATAGGTCTGCTTACCCGATGCCACGAGTTTCTGGATGGCAGGCGTGATGATCTCGCGCTCCTCTACCCCATCAGCATTGGAGTTGAGGGCGAGGACAGCCACGCGCGGATTGCCCACTCGGAGGTCGCGCTTCAGCATCGCGAAGAGCATTTCGGCCTTGCGGATGATCAGGTCGGTGGAGAGCTGTGCTACGACGTCCTTCATCGACATTCCGCTGGTTGCCACAGCCACACGCAGCGGCTCGGCCATGAGCAGCTGCAGGCCTGTAGCCTCCAGGCTGGCATTGGTCTCAAGCGGACCGAGCAGGAGCGCATCGTAAGCTCCGTTCTTCATGTCGGCAACCGCCTTACCCAAGGCTTTGTCGCCTGCCTTGCGGGCTTCATCGGTGGCGTTACCCAGCTCCACTTTCACTTCCTCATCGAAACAAGTGATGAGGTTGATGCGACCGTCGCGCACCTCGTCGGCAGAGCTGATGATGCTAAACATCGTCTCCGTGCCCAGCGCCTTGCGGTGATAGGTGGCGAGCTTCGGCGAACCATAGATGACGGGCGTGCAGAGTTCCAGCATCTCCGGCTCGGCAAAGGTTTTAAAAATCAGTTCATATCCAATACCATTGGTATTGCCATGCGTGATGGCGACGCGGATTTTCTTTTCTTCCATTATCTTAATTTTTTGTATAACATTTTTCCTACATAGGCAATCAGCGCGGCTCACCCTGCTGACGGGCGGTGCTGAGCAGGCCGCAGGCGGCATAGATGTCCTGGCCACGCGAAGCACGGATAGTGGTGAACACACCATGAGCCGTGAGGTAGTCGCGGAAGCGCAGCATCGTCTGCTCGTCGGCACCGTGGAGAGGCACACCGGGAATCTGGTGGAAGCGTATCAGGTTGATACGGCAGTCGAGACCGCGCAAGAGGTCGACGATGGCTTTGGCGTGAGCCATGGAATCGTTGAGTCCGCCGAACACGATATACTCGAACGACAGGCGGCGCTGGTGAGCGAAGTCATAGCCTCGCAGCAGCTCCACGACCTCGCTGATGCTCATCGCCTTCTCGGAAGGCATGAGCTGTGCGCGCTGCTCGTGAAGTGGCGAATGCAGGCTGATGGCGACGTGGCAAGGGCTCTCGTCGAGGAATCGCTTGAGCTTCCCGCGCACGCCAACGGAGCTCACCGTGATGCGCTTCGGGCTCCACGCCCATCCCCAGTCGGCGGTAAGCACCTCGGTGGCTCGCAACACGGCATCGAGATTGTCCATCGGCTCACCCTGTCCCATGAAAACGATGTTCGTGAGCTGCTCACACTCGGGAATGGCATAGATCTGATTCAAGATGTCGGCAGCGGTGAGGTTACCGTGCCACCCTTGCTTACCAGTCTGGCAGAACAGGCAGTTCATCTTGCAGCCCACCTGGCACGACACACACAGCGTGGCACGCTCGCCGTCGGGAATGAACACGGTTTCGACGAACCGCTCTTCCTCTCGGTGAGCATCGTCGGCGCAACGCACGGGCAACAAGTATTTCACCGTGCCGTCAACGCTGTGCTGACTGTCGGCAGGCGGCATGCAGCCAACTTCGTAGGCTTCCTTCAGACGCTCGCGGTTCTGCTTGGAGAGATTGGTCATCTCGTCGATGCTCTTCACATGCTTCACATAGAGCCACTGAGCTATCTGCCCCCCCGTGAAGGCAGGCATGCCCAACGATTTTGCCACATCTTTCAGTTCGGCCAATGTCATGCCTAAAAGGCGCTGTTTTGTGGAATCCATGATGCATTTAGCCACTTTCAACCTGCAAAGTTACAATTTTTTCCCTTCATTTGAGCATTCTTCGACTTTTTTTTGTATATTTGCACCTAATATTTCATAAAAACCAAAATAAAAATGAGAGAACGCATAGATTGTTTCCTGCCTTGCAACGATCTCGAAGCCGTCGGCCCAATGGTCGAAGCGTTGCGGCAGAACAAAGATGTGAGAAAGATATTCCTACTCGTAGAACCTGATTTTGAAAAACATGCCGTAGCCGCAGAAGGCTGCCAGACGCTCGTCGTCGGCGACCTGCTCTCCACGGAAACCATGCGGCTCGTCAGCACGACAGCTGCCGCCGACTACATCCTGCTCAACCTGAAGACGCCGCCCGTGATGCCGGGAGCCAATGCACTGGCCCGCATGACAAGGGCTGCTGACGAGACGCAGGCAGCAATGGTCTACAGTGACTATCTGGAAGAACAGTCGGTGGGCAGCGAGAAGCGAGTCGTCAAGCATCCCGTCATCGACTATCAGGAAGGTTCGCTGCGCGATGACTTCGACTTCGGACCATTGGTATTGCTGCGCACCTCGCTGGCGAAAGCTTGGGCGAAGGCCACCGATGCGCAAGAGCAGAATGGCGACACACGCCACGTATACCGCTTTGCCGGTTGGTACGACCTGCGCCTCTTCCTCAGTCGCCAGCAGCAGTTGTTCCATCTGAACGAGTTGCTCTACACCACCATAGAACTCGACACGCGCAAGAGCGGCGAGCGGCAGTTTGACTATGTGAACCCACGCAACCGCGACGTGCAGATCGAGATGGAGACGGCGTGCACGCAGCATCTGGAAGCAGTACATGCGCTGGTTGACACCACCTCATATGCTGACATCGACTTCGACGAGCAGGATTTTGCCGTTGAGGCATCGGTGGTGATTCCCGTCTTCAATCGTGCAAAGACCATTCGCGATGCTGTAGAGAGTGCACTGTCTCAGCAGACACAATTTGCGTTCAACGTCATCGTGGTCGACAACCACTCCACCGACGGAACAGGCGAGATTCTTGCCAAGTTCAAGGCGGACTCAGAGGAAGCCCAAGAGCGACTCATCGTCATCACTCCCGAGCGCAACGACCTAGGCATCGGAGGTTGCTGGAACGTGGCCATCAACGATGAACGCTGCGGACGCTTTGCCATACAACTCGACAGCGACGACCTCTATTCGTCGCCACAGACGCTGCAGCACATCGTCGACGCGTTCTACGAGCAGCGGGCAGCGATGATTGTGGGCTCATACCGCATGTGTAACTTCCAACTGGAGACACTTCCGCCAGGACTCATCGACCACCGCGAGTGGACCGATGGCAACGGCCCGAACAATGCGCTGCGCATCAACGGACTCGGAGCACCGCGCGCCTTCTTCACACCGCTGGTCCGGCAGTTGCAGTTCCCCAACACCAGCTATGGCGAAGACTATGCGATGGGACTGGCCTTCAGCCGCCAGTGGCGCATCGGCCGCATCTACGACGAGCTGTATCTCTGCCGCCGCTGGGAGGGAAACAGCGATGCCGCCCTCTCCATCGAGAAACAGAATGCCAACAACCTCTATAAAGACCGTCTGCGCACGATGGAACTCCACGCACGCCAGATGGAGGAGAACCCGAATCGCGAGACACCGCTGACCCGCTTCTTCGACCGACAGTTGGAGAAATGGGGCGATGCCAACCGACGCTATCGCGACCTGTCGAATGTGCAGACGCGTGAGCTCTCGGCAAGCGATACAACGCTGCGCATCCAATGGAATCCAGCACGCATGGTGTCGACGGGTGCGAAGATAGACCAGAAGACCATCGGCGAGCGCCCATGCTTCCTCTGTGCGAAGAACCGTCCCACGGAGCAGTTCTCACGGACGATGACGAGCAGCGACGGCAAGCATAGCTATGAACTGCTCGTGAACCCCTACCCCATCCTGCCCATGCATTTCACGATTCCGCTGACGAGTCATGAGCCCCAACGCATCAGCGGCCATTATCCGATGATGCACCAGTTGACGAATCGCTATCCTGATATGATGGTGTTCTACAACGGTCCTCGCTGCGGTGCCTCTGCCCCCGACCACATGCATCTGCAGGCAGGCACCAACGGCGTCATCCCGTTGCAGCAGAGCTGGCCCCGACTGAGCCGGAACCTCGAAGAGGTGTTCAGCCTGAACGACGATGCCGGCATCTCGCTCCTGCGCGACTTCGTGTGTCCGGCATTCGTACTGCGCAGCAAAGACCAAGCCGACGATGCACGGCTATTCGAGATTCTTTATCATATGCTGGATGCGGAAGAGAACACTGATAGCGCTGAACCTATGATGAACATCGTGGCTTGGCGACAAGAGGAGACGCTTGTCTCGGTGGTATTCCCACGCCGGAAGCACCGGCCCGACTGCTATTTCGCCAACGACGCCTCGCAACGGCTTGTCAGTCCTGGTGCACTCGATATGTCGGGACTCATCATCACCCCGCGACAAGACGACTTCGAACGTCTCACAGCCGAAGAGGCCACAGCCATTCTGCGCGAATGCAGCCTCGACGACGATGCCATGCAGCGTCTCGCCGACCAACTGCGGCAGACGGGGAGCGAGCTCCTCAAGGCCAAGAACCAGGAACAGGAGGAGCATGGCGAGGAACCAAATGTCACCGTGGGCATTGTGAGTGCACAGCAGATACGGTTCACGCTGAACAAGCCGTACACCGCAAAAGGTGTCGACATCACAGGCACGCAGGTGGTGGAGTTTGCCGAGGGTGGCATTCTCTGGAATGGCAACCAATATCGCGAGCTGCACTTCCGGCCGAAGCGCACCGACGCATCGTTCTCGCTTGAGGACGTGGTCATCGGCGTAGGTTTCCACTGGGAGCGCAAGGAGACGCAGACCTTCCGCGGCTCGCTGCATCTGGTGGTGGAAGCCGACCAGATTTGCGCCATCAACGAGCTGCCCGTCGAACAATATCTTGAGAGCGTCATCTCCAGCGAGATGAGCGGCACCTCGTCGCTCGAGTTGCTGAAAGCGCATGCGGTCGTTTCGCGCTCGTGGCTACTGGCACAGATGAAGAAGCGCGAGGAGAACAGCGACCGCCGCGACAACTTCTTCTCATTCATCAAGAAGGACGATGAACTCATCCGTTGGTACGACCGCGAGGAGCACACCATCTTCGACGTCTGCGCCGACGACCACTGTCAGCGCTATCAAGGCATCACGCGTGCCGCCAACCCGCATGTGGCAGAAGCCATCAAGGCGACGAAGGGTCAGGTGCTGATGTCCGACGGTCAGGTGTGCGACACCCGTTTCTCGAAGTGCTGCGGCGGTCGAACTGAGGAATATCAGTATTGCTGGGAGAACATCACAAAGCCGTATCTGCAGTCGGTGGATTGTCCGTGGTGCAACACGCACGACGAGCATATCATCCGACAGGTGCTCAACGACTATGACCAAGAAACCGTCGACTTCTACGAGTGGACGGAGACCATCAGCGCGAAGCAGATTGGCGAGTGGCTGCAGAGCAAGCTCGGCATCGACCTGGGTGCCATTCAAGACCTCGTTCCTGTGGAGCGCGGCAAGAGCGGTCGCATCTGGAAACTGAAGTTCGTGGGCACACAGGGCACCTACACCATCGGCAAGGAGCTTGAGATACGCCGTGTGCTCTCGCCCACTCATCTGAAGAGCAGCTGCTTCGATGTGGAGAAACTGGTCGACAAGCTGCCGCCGTCGGTGGAGGCTGCCGCCGAGGAACACGATGCCGATGACATCACCTTTGTTCTGCACGGTCGCGGCTGGGGTCACGGCGTTGGTCTCTGCCAGATTGGAGCCGCCGTCATGGGTGAATCAGGAAAAGACTATCACGAAATCTTAACACATTATTATAAAAATGCAGACATCAGAAAGACCTACTAAGCCTGCGGGAGTTTCTCCCTGGGCATGGGTTCCCTCGCTCTATTTCGCCGAGGGCCTGCCCTATGTGGCGGTGATGACCATCTCCATCGTGCTCTACAAACAGCTCGGACTGTCGAATGCCGAAATCACATTCTACACCTCGTGGCTCTATCTGCCGTGGGTCATCAAGCCGTTGTGGAGTCCGTTCATCGACCTTATCAAAACCAAGCGCTGGTGGATAACAGCCATGCAGCTGCTCATCGGCGCAGCCTTCGGTGGTGTAGCATTTACGCTGCCCACTCATTTCTGGCTGCAGGGGTCGCTGTTCTTCTTCTGGGTGATGGCATTCTCGAGTGCCACGCACGACATCGCCGCCGACGGCTTCTACATGCTCGGCCTCGACGAACACAACCAGGCGTGGTTCGTTGGCATTCGCTCTACGTTCTACCGACTCGCCACCATCTTCGGACAAGGCATCCTCGTAATGATTGCCGGCAACCTGCAGGTCATCTATCGCAACAGCATAGCATTCTCGTGGAGTCTGATGTTCTATGGCGTCACGGGATTGTTCATCGGCCTATGGCTCTGGCATAGCTACATCCTGCCTCGCCCGAAAGACGACCAGCCACGCAAGGACATCAACGCCAGCACCATCTGGAGCGAGTTCGTGCATACCATCATCACGTTCTTCCAGAAGAAGCAGGTGCTGGTGGGCATTCTGTTCATGCTGCTCTATCGCATGCCGGAAGGTCTGCTTGCCAAGGTATCGGCCCTGTTCCTGATTGATGCCGGCCACAACGGCGGCCTGGGACTCTCACCACAAGAGTACGGACTCGTACAAGGCACCGTAGGCGTCATCGGTCTTACCCTTGGCGGCATCCTCGGTGGCATCTGCGCCGGTCGCGACGGCTTGAAGCGTTGGCTGTGGCCGATGGTATGCGCCATCACCCTACCCGACCTGGTCTACGTCTACCTCTCCTATGCCCTACCCGACAGCCTGTTCGTCATCAACGTTTGCGTCTTTATTGAGCAGTTCGGCTACGGCTTTGGCTTCACCGCCTACATGCTATACCTTATTTTATATAGCCAGGGCGAGTTCAAGACCAGTCACTATGCACTCTGCACAGCCTTCATGGCACTCTCGATGATGATTCCTGGTCTTTTCGCCGGAGCCTTGCAGGAAGCCGTCGGCTACCGCTCGTTCTTCATCATCGTCATGATCTGCTGCGCCGTGACATTCCTCGTCACCAGCTTCCTCAAGATTGACCCGGAATTCGGAAAGAAGAAAGAAGAATAAAAGGGTTCGATGTAGGGACGCGGCGTGCCGCGTTATTGGATGTTGCTTTTCCCCAC
>JAFRPY010000069.1 GCA_017428925.1 Prevotella sp.
GCCAACGACATGAAGGCTGATGCGGAAGAGGATGACTACATCGGTGGTGTGAGGCAGAAGATGAACATTCATGTGCTGCGTCTGGCTATCATGGCACACCTGCTGTCCGACCATTGGAACGAGCCCTTTATCACGGCTGAAGGAATGGGACATGCCATCCGCATGGCTGACTACTTCACCCGCATCCATATCGAGCGCATATATCCTTTGTTACGAGGCTCGGCAGCCACACAGCGTCCGATGACCAACGCTGACTTGCTACGTGCCGTCAATCGTCAGTTCACAATCAAGTCGCAGAATGCCCTTGCCGAAGTTCTCGGCGTTTCTCAGCAGTATGTCAATAAAATACTAAAGGAACAATGATGGTTGTAGTTGTAGATGTCAGTAATAGCCTGTGGATAAAGGGCATAAGCATACAACCACCCTACAACCAAGGTACACACCTCTCCATCATGGACTCACATCCTCATGGTTGTACCCAAGTTGTAACGTCAATGCCTTATAAGTCAAGGATTTCGCCCCAATTACAACTACAACAACGAACTTAAAAATAGAGTAACAATGAAAAGTCTATTTGATACAAAGATTAGCTATTATAGAAACGTAGAAGATAATGTCGGTACGGAAATCTCCCTGCGCGACTTCCTCTTCTGTGACAAGTACAAGGAACAGATAGAGCATATCCGATCCATATCAGATGAAGATGTGCAAAAGCGCCTGAAGTTGCAACTGCCTGTGGCAACCATCTCAGGCACATTTGCTCCTACATGTAAAGCGGAAAACCTCGTGGCCCACTCGAACCTTCTCTGTATCGACATCGACAAGAAAGATAACTTGGATGTTGACTGGTTCGATGACATGAAGCATGAGTGGCATAACATCCCCCAGATACTCTATGCGGGCCGTAGCATCCGTGGCAAAGGCTGGTTTGCCATCTTCCGCATTGCCTATCCTGATAAGCATGAGGCTCAGTTCGAAGCGCTGAAACGTGACTTCGCCAACAGCGGACTAATCATTGACAAAGCATGCAAGAATGTGAACAGGATGCGCTTCATCTCCTACGACCCAGAGCCGTATGTGAATGAGGATGCTACATTATATACTAAGGTATGGGTGGAGCCGAAGCCAGCATACCACAGTTCCTGTACATATAGTGGTGGCGACATGGAACAGGTAGAGCGATGCTGCCGTATCATTGCCGACAGAGGCATCGACATCACGGCCACCTACGATGACTGGTTCCATGTTGGTGCAGCCTTGGCATCACTTGGTGAACGTGGGCGTAGCCTGTTCCATGTGGTCAGCTCGCAAAATGCGAAGTACAAAGCAACTGAGACAGACAAGAAGTTTGACAACCTTCTGCGCAATGTCAGCAGTATCAACATCGGTACGTTCTTCCATATCTGTTCGCTGCATGGAATCAACTGGAAGGAGGGTAGTCTATGAAATCGGAGATAACGAGCTTCAACAGTTCATTCTTTGAATACCTCTGTGGCTTCGTCTGGTTTGACCAAGAACGACTGGAGGCCCTAATAAAGCGATATCCTATCGGGGCAACCGAGCAAGGCGAACCGATATTCTGGCATATCAATTCGGAGCATAAGATTACCAACGGGCGCATCTTGACAATGGACAGCGAAACAGGCAAAGTCTATGATGACAGTTGGTATTACCAAGACAAGCGACCGACTTGCTTGTTTGGTGATTATTAGCTCGATACCTTTCCCACCCAGACGGTTGCATTGGTGACGGATGAAATGACCGCTGCCGTTATGAGTTGCTTCCCCACACCATACGTTTGGCTTGCAACTGGAAAAGAGAAAGCGACGCCCACCGATTTGCTTCCACTCGTTGGAAAATCTGTGGTCGTGTTCCCAAACAAGGGCGAGTACAGCAAATGGCAAGAAACGCTGCAAGCGGTTCCCAACCTCCAGTTTCATGTCTCAGACGTAATGGAGAAAGTGCAAGGCGATTGCTACACCATTGCCCAGATGGTTCTCAGTCAGCAACCCTTGCGACCGACCGAGGCGGAAGCTGCTCTGATGCGGATGGAAGATGCCAATCCTAACATCGCATTACTCGTCAAAGCACTCAGATTGGAGGTGGTGGGCATTTTACCCACCAGCGACATTCCCAAGGATGAAACGCCAAAAACGGAGCCTGTTTCGAAAGAGCCGAAAGAGGATGCTGTCATGCAATCAATCCTATTGGCTCAGGAAGAACGATGGCATGGCAGGAACCCAGAATGCCACAAGTGCAAGTTCTCACATGAGGGTATTAACGGCACCTATTGTGGCAAGCTTCACCGCTATGTCGAGTACGGAAAGGGTGACTGCGGCATAGAAGCCGAGATGCCTCCTGAGTAAATGCTACGCCGAGAGGGATTACCGAATAATCCCATAACATAATATGGACTTTTAGATTCGCCGTGCTCCCTTAAAAAGTCCCATTATGCTCTCCGAGGGTTAGAGCGCCGCTATACAGCAGTGTTGCCGCATGTGGCACAAGCCAGAAGCAAACTGCATCTGTGAGGGAGTGACTCTCTCCCTCAACCCTCCACTCTGATTTCACCCGAGACCCGATAAACAATTATACATTAACTTCAAAACAATAAAACAAAATGAGTAAATCCAGAAACAACATTCCCCGTGCCGCCATCCATGTCGGCGCACCGGCAAAGTCCTTTTCTGCTGCGGAAGGCTATGAGCCTGAGCGTCGCGGATGGGACGAAAACACCTATCGCTTGAAGAACCAGGACACAAACAACCATTACGATTTCTCACGCAAGCATCTTAACTTTGAGATTAACGGCAAAGGCGAAATCGTTCCCCTTGGTTCCAATCCCGTGCCACTTCATGAGCGTTTGCAGAAACGCTTAGATGAACTTGAATTCAAACCATACATGGACAAGAACAACCCTTTGGGCATCTCCGATAACAGTCCGAACTGCACAGTCGGCATCATCGTCAGTGGTGACCATGATGTGCTGACCCGACTTGCCTTCGGTGACCAAGATGTGGATTTCATGCTTCAAAGAAGCAATGCCCATGTCGTGCTAAAACAAGGTATTAAAGACTGGGCAATGGACACCTACCATTGGGCATGTGACCGTTGGGGAGCTGAGAACATCATCGGCTTCGACGTCCATCTTGACGAGACCACACCACACATCCAGATCCAAACCATTCCTGTTGCCAAGACAAAAGCCAGAGGACGTGCATCTGCCAAGTATGTACATAAGGATGACAAGTCGAAGGAACTTTCCCATAAGGAATGGAAGAAACTGCCTGAAGAAATCCGCTCGAACTTCATTAGAACTGAAGACGAA
>JAFRPY010000122.1 GCA_017428925.1 Prevotella sp.
CCACGACTTGGGCAAAAATATAACGACCGAGATTCATAATCTTGCAGTTTTTGGCTGCAAAATTACTCAGTCAGTTTCAAATCAAAAAATCAAAGAACGCTCTACAACCCTTATTAATAAAGGGATTTATATCAATTAATTAAAATTTATCGCACCACTAATATTTAAGCATCATAAAAAAAGGTCCCCGAGTTCGGGGACTTTTTTTTATAGAAGACCACGGCCGTGGCAGTTCTTGAATTTCTTACCGCTGCCACAAGGACAGGGGTCGTTGCGGCCGGGCAGTTTCTCTTTAACGATGGGCGTACGGTTGACCTGACTGGCCTGTGCACGGGTATCGGTGCTGGCGGCACGGGCCTGACCGGGGTCGACCAATGGTTCGCCGTCGGCATTGAGTTCCTGCTTTTGCTCGTTGTAACGCTGTGAACGCTGCTCAGGAGCAGCCTCGCGAACCTCACTCTGCTGTATCTCAGGAATCTGGGCACGCATGAGGATGGACGAGATGCGGTTGTTCATATCGTTGACCATGTCGTCGAAGAGCTTGGCGCTCTCAAGTTTGAAGATAACGAGCGGGTCTTTCTGCTCGTAGGAGGCATTCTGCACAGAGTGCTTAAGTTCATCGAGGGCGCGCAAGTTCTCTTTCCAGCAGTCGTCGATGATATGGAGAAGGATATTCTTCTCGAATTGCTTTACAACATCCTTCGACTCAGTCTCGTAGGCGGTCTTTAGCTCGCAGGGGATGTTGTAAACGCGCTTGCCGTCTGTGACGGGAACCATAATGCGCTCGTACATCGCGCCCTGGTTCTCGTAGACTTGTTTGATGACGGGATTGGCGACTTCGCGAATGCGCTCGGTGCGGCGGGTGAAGTTCTGCATGACGAGCTCATAGGCCTCATCCTCGAGCTTTCCTTTGTCTTCCTCGATGAGCTGCTGCTCGGTGAAGGGGCACTCGAGGGAGAAGACCTTGATGAAGGCTTCCTTGCAACCCTCGTAATCGTTCTTTTCGATGATGTCACAGACGCGGTCCCAGAGGATGTTGGCGATGTCCATGCCGATGCGCTCGCCCATAAGGGCGTGACGGCGCTTCTCATATACGACGGTACGCTGTTTGTTCATGACATCGTCATACTCGAGCAGTCGCTTACGGATGCCGAAGTTGTTCTCCTCGACTTTCTTCTGGGCGCGCTCGATGCTCTTCGAAATCATGGGACTCTCAATACGCTCGCCCTCGGAGAAACCAAGACGGTCCATGACCTTGGCGATGCGCTCAGAAGCGAAGAGACGCATAAGCTTATCTTCGAGCGACACGTAGAAGACGGAGCTACCGGGGTCGCCCTGACGGCCGGCACGTCCGCGCAACTGGCGGTCGACGCGGCGGCTCTCATGTCGCTCGGTACCAATGATGGCAAGACCTCCGGCAGCTTTAACCTGGTCGGAGAGCTTGATGTCGGTACCACGACCGGCCATGTTGGTGGCGATGGTAACAGCGCCGAGTCCATTGGTGGACTGACCAGCCTGTGCCACGATGTCGGCCTCGCGCTGGTGGAGCTTGGCGTTGAGCACGTTATGGGGAATCTTGCGCATGTTGAGCATTCGGCTGAGGAGCTCGGAAATCTCGACGGAGGTGGTACCGACAAGCGTCGGACGTCCACTCTCGCGCATGGCGACAATCTCGTCGATGACGGCGTTGTACTTCTCGCGTGCGGTCTTATAGACGCGGTCGTCTTGGTCGTTGCGCACAACGGGCTTATTAGTAGGAATCTCGACAACGTCGAGTTTGTAAATATCCCAGAACTCACCTGCCTCAGTGGATGCGGTACCGGTCATGCCAGCGAGCTTATGGTACATGCGGAAATAGTTCTGCAGGGTAATAGTAGCGAAGGTCTGCGTAGCCTCTTTCACGGCAACGTGCTCTTTGGCCTCGATGGCCTGATGGAGTCCGTCGCTCCACTGTCGGCCCTCCATAATACGACCGGTCTGCTCGTCCACAATCTTCACTTCACCGTCCATGACGACATACTCGTCGTCGCGGTTGAACATGGTGTAGGCCTTGAGCAGCTGCTGGAGGGTGTGGGCACGCTCGCTCTGAACAGCGTAGTGGCTCATCAGCTGGTCTTTCTTCTCAACCTTTTCTTCCTCTGAAAGACCTTCGTTCTCAAGTGCAGACAGTTCGGAAGTAATGTCAGGGAGCACGAAGAGCGTCTTGTCGTTCACCTGCTTGGAGAGCCAGTCGGTACCCTTGTCGGTAAGGTCGACAGAGTTGAGCTTCTCGTCGACAACGAAATAGAGAGGCTCAACGGCCTCGGGCATGCGGCGGTTGTTGTTCTCCATGTAGATTTCCTCGGTGCGCAGCATTCCAGCCTTGATGCCCTCCTCGGAGAGGAACTTGATGAGCGGCTTGTTCTTTGGAAGCGACTTATGCGAGCGGTAGAGCGAAAGGAATCCGGCATCAAGCAGTTCCTGTCCTTCCTTCTTCTTGCCCTCCTCCATCAGTTTGTTGCCCTCGGCAATCTTGGTCTTAGCATCGGAGAGGAACTGTGTGGCCAGCTGACGCTGAACGCCCACGAGTTTCTCGACGAGGGGCTGGTATTCTTCAAACATCTGGTCGTCGCCATTGGGCACAGGGCCGGAAATAATCAGCGGAGTACGGGCATCGTCAATCAACACGGAGTCGACCTCGTCGACGATGGCGTAATTGTGACGGCGCTGCACAAGGTCAGCTGGCAATATGGCCATGTTGTCACGAAGGTAGTCGAAGCCGAACTCGTTGTTAGTACCAAACGTGATGTCTGCCTGGTAAGCCTTGCGGCGCTCGGGAGAGTTTGGACGGTGCTTGTCGATGCAGTCGACGGAAAGACCATTGAACATATAAAGCGGTCCCATCCACTCGGAGTCACGCTTGGCCAGATAGTCGTTGACGGTGACAACGTGAACGCCGTTACCGGTGAGAGCGTTGAGGAATACGGGTAAGGTGGCCACAAGGGTCTTACCTTCACCGGTAGCCATCTCGGCAATCTTTCCCTGATGGAGTACTGCGCCGCCGAAGAGCTGTACATCGTAGTGAATCATGTCCCACTTCAGGTCGTTACCGCCGGCCATCCAATGGTTGTGATAGATGGCCTTGTCGCCGTCGATATGCACAAAGTCCTTGGTGGCGGCAAGCTCACGGTCGAAATCGTTGGCTACGACGACCACTTCCTCGTTCTCGGCGAAGCGGCGGGCGGTCTCCTTGACGATGCTGAAGGCCACGGGGAGCACCTCGGTGAGTGCCTCTTCCATATTGTCGAGTGCCTGTTTGTCGAGTTTGTCAATCTCGTTGAAGATTTCCTCTCGCTCGTCGAGAGGAGTGTCTTCAATCTTGGCCTTGAGAGCTGCAATCTGCTCGTTCTGCTCGCGGGCCGCATTCTGCACGTAAGCCTGGATTTCCTTGGTCTTGGCGCGCAACTGGTCGTTGTCGAGTGACTCAATCTCGGGATATGCCTTCTTCACCTTCTCCACGATGGGCTGGATGAGTTTCATATCGCGGCTTGACTTATCGCCGAACAATGACTTCAAAAAACTGTTTATTCCCATTTTTTATTATTTGATTTTTAAATTTTCTTCGTTGATATCCTGTTCACACATCTCTCGGAATACCGCTCAGAACAGCGGCTGTGCACCGCAGGCATTCGGCGCGCGGATGTGGATGGTGTTGGCAATGGTGGGCGCAACGCGGTCGACGGTGACGGGTGTCTGCACACGATTCGGCTTAATGCCGGCGCCATAGAAGATGATGGGGACGGGCGCAAAGCCTGCACGCTGCTGGTAGCGCTCGCCCGACTCTTCGTTATAAAGGTTCCAGCCGGGCATAATCTCGACAACGAGGTCACCAGAATGGGGCGGCAGCACGTCGGCAGCGGTCTTGACGTCCTTAACGCCGTCGCAGTCCATGAGGAACGAGCGGCAATGGTCGCGGAGCTCAACCTTGTTGATACGGCGCTGCTCGATGAGCTTCTTGTTGAAGAATATCTGGTTGCGATAGTAGCCCTCGATGTATTTGTTGCGTCCGTAGAGCGCGCCGAGATACATGTTGAGCAGGTTGCCCGTGCGGTTAATGTAGAATGTGCCCGAGGGAACGCGGAAGCGCTCGTAGACCTCGCTAAACGACTCATCGGTGTCTTGCGTGCCCACAATGCTGAAAAGCACGTTCTGCGCGCCCACCTTGGTCTCGATTCCGCTGATAAGGCTGCCTATGCAGCGGTCAAGGTTCTCGTAGTTGTCGGCATCGTAATGTACTGCCAGAATGTCGCAGTTGGCGTCGCTGCCCATCAGGTGGGAGTCAATACACTGCAGGGCGAGCTTCGTAACGTTGAAGTTACCCTCGTCAGCATTCAGCGCATCGAAGGCGCTAAGCCACTTGAAGCCTGTCTTGGAGTAATAGTTTGAGGTCTTCCAACGGTGGGTGTGCTCGTCGCGCCAAAAGGCGGCATCGGCGGCATGGCCTGCCGAAAGGATAGCTGCATCCTTGTGGTTGGCAATGGAAAATACCAGCGACTGCCCCTCGGTGCCGACCTTCAATTCGTCGGTGAAAGTGGAACTGAGCAAGTTGCCAGGATTATCTCCTGCCACGCAAGAAGCGGGTCGCAAAGTGCTGGTGTCGAGCCATTTCACTCCAGTGATGCCGTTGTAGTAAGGCGTTGCGCCTGTCATGATGGCAGCAATTGCCGACGCACGATCTACGGGCGAGAAAGGATAAGAGGCATTCTGATAAATCAGCGCGCGCTCAAGCAGCTTCTTGAATCCCTGACTGGTAGACTTCTGTCCGACGGCAATCATCTTATCGGAGTTCAGGTTATCGACCGTGACGCTCACAAAGAGACGCTGTGCCGGCATCTCGGATGCCAGTAGGGCCAGAAGCGTAGCTATGATGTATTTATTTCTCACTATACAACAATTTGATGTTTCTAATTAACAAAGATGATGCCACGAGCATCGTCCCCTCGGCATAGTGCTGGAAAATCGCCCCGGCAAGGAACAGACAGAGGAGCACAATCCACATCTTATACTGCCAGCGGCAATGGCGGCGAAGCATAGCCCAGACGAAGAAAAGGGGCAGCGGATTGAGCAGGAGCAGCTGCAGATTGAGCCGCACCGTGGGATGCTGGGAGAAGAGCATCAGGAAAAGAATGATGCCGCTGAGGCCGCAAAGCACCATCAAGAGTGCATCGAACCAGCGGAACTGCTTACGGGAATACACCTCGCACAAGGTGATGACAATAACCAGTGCCAACAGGATGAGCGCACAAGAGCGGGGCGACAGTGGGAAACTGCTATCGACGGGTATCTGCGGAACATCCACGAGCGTGGTAGTGCCTGTTACAAGGCGACGGCCGTTGGCCACGACAGCCCAGCCGAGGTCGTCCATCGTCTCTTGGGGAAGGAACTGCCGCTCACTGGTTGTGGTCTTAGAGTCGGCCTGAAGTCCAAGGAGCATGTCGTTTCCGAAGCGCACCCAGGGATAGCCCTCACAATACAGGTGAATGAGCTGACGGAAGGAAAGCCCCTCGTGGGGAGAGGCGGCATAGCTAATCTTACCTGAGAGGTGGTCGACAATCATATCGCGTGCACGGGTGGTGCAGTTGTCGTAGAAATAATTGTAGCGGTACTCGCGGTTCTCAGGGCGGTAGTTTTCCTCGATGGCATCGGCAATTTGGAGTTTCTCCTCGGCCGTGAGACTGAGCTGCTGCTCCTTAACCCACCGCTGTTCGTAGCGGTACAGCTCGCAGAAATCTCGAAAGTCCTGAATGCCTATCTCGTAGTCGGTCAGCCCGAAGACGAAGCGTGTAACGAAATTAGGCTTCGAAAACGAGAAAATTCCCCAGTTGACGGCCACGTCGGTGCCGCGCTCGGTATCTTTGTAGTGGAGGGCGGTATGACCATAGAGCGAATACACTTCGTTGCCTGGGCCACAAGTGACGAAACCCACGCTGACAACGGAGTCGATGTGCTGTAAATAATCGGCGCGCAAGGTGTTGTCAGCACGACTGTTTGCCCCATTCAGGATGAGCAGGAGCATTTCAGGCAAAACGATGCGCAGGAATGTATTTTCGAATTTCACGGCGCAAAGGTACACTTTTTATTTTTAATTAAGGTGTACTAAACAATAATATTCGTGAAAAAAGCTGTTTTTTAGCAAAATCAACAGATTTGGGAAACAAGCATGCTGGCGTGAAATTACTTTACAGAAAAAGTTCCCGGAAAATCTGAATCTACGATTCCGAAATGCTTCCAGACTGCACCTTTAACGTCGCCAAACGGTGCATCTGATGCAAACTGACTTTGATTCGACTCAAATTAAAGTCTGATTGACTTGGAATTAAAGTCTAATTCAAAGCCAAACAGACTTTGTTTACAAGCTTTTTAAAGGGTGGAAACGCCCTTTCCACCGTTTAGAAAGAGGCGTAACAACAAGCAGAAAAAACCAAACCGCTGATTACCAACAAGTTAAGGAATTGCCTGAAAATCGCGTATTTTCGAGCAACTGTCGGTTTGCTGAACCAGAACGAAGTCTCAAGTGGGGTAAAATAGGAATTATCTTGACAAACGAACTGATTTTATCCTATCCTCAGGCAATCATTCCCGACAGCCATGAGTAGGCGCAACGCGACACTGGCCAAAAAGCAGCCATACACAGCCCCAATTCCAAAAAATTGCGAAATTAGACAGTAGTGAAACAAAAAAAGAATAAAATTCTTTGTTTTATGTACGATTTCCACTAATTTTGCATCCTAAAATAAGAAATCGCGTGTGAATCTTATTATTGACATAGGCAATACGTGTACGAAGCTGGTGTGCTTCGACGATGATACCGTCGTTGAGGAACAGCGCATCGGCAGAGGCGAGACAAGACTGCTGGAAAGGTTCTGCGAAAAGTTCAATTTCGAGAAAGGAATCTTGGGCACGGTTGCCGACATACCGCAGGATTTCGACGAGCAGGTGGCAAGACTTCCGTTCCCGATGCTCAGAATGGAGAGCGGCATCACGCCAGTGCCTATCGTCAACAAATACCATACACCGAAGTCGCTTGGTGCCGACAGGCTGGCTGCCGCCGTTGCTGCGGCTTGGCTGCAACCGGGACGCAACGTCCTGATCGTCGACATCGGCACGTGCATCACCTACGACTTCGTGAACGCCAAGGGAGAATACCGTGGCGGCAACATCTCGCCAGGTCCCGATATCCGCTTCCGTGCGCTCAAGCAATTCACGTCGAGGCTGCTACTAGTCGACCGCGAAGGCCCTACGCCCACTATGGGCGACACCACGGAAACGGCCATCCGCAGCGGAGTGATACTTGGGGCAGAATACGAAATAGAAGGATACGTACGCCGGTTTCGGGAGAAATATCCCGACCTTATCGTCTACCTGACGGGCGGCGTGCATCTAAGCATGCGTTTCAAAGAGAAATTTCCAATCCTTGCCGACGATTACATCGTGCCGAAAGGATTAAACAGAATATTAAAATATAATGAGAAGAATATGTAGCATTGCCCTCATGGCAGCATTGACACTGACGGCGAACGGGCAGTCCGCAAACGACAACAACATCTCGTATAGTGGCACGAATTCGCCATACTCTCAATATGGATTAGGCGAACTTGCCGACCAGGCAAGCGGATTCAACCGCGGCATGAACGGCGTTGGCTATGGATTCCGTGAGCACAACCAGGTGAACCACAAGAACCCTGCAGCATATTCCGCACTGGATTCCCTGACGTTTCTTTTCGATGCCGGAATGACAGGCCAACTGACCAACTTCAAGGAAGGTAACAAGAAGCGCAACGCCAAGAACGCAGACTTCGACTACGTGGTGGCGGCCTTCCGTGCATTCAAGGGCGTTGGCGTGAGCGTAGGCCTGTTCCCCTACTCCAATATCGGTTACAAATACTCTAACACGGGATACGTAAACGACTTGAATACTGTGACTTACACTAACACATACAGGGGAAGCGGAGGTTTCCGCCAAGTTTTTCTCGGAGCAGGATGGGAGGTTGTGAAGAACCTTTCCATCGGTGCCGACATCTCCTACATCTGGGGCGACTATGAGCGTGCCATCACAAATTCCTACAGCGACTCGTATATCAACACCATCAGCAAGTACTACACCGCCGAGGTGAGCTACTTTACGCTGGACTTCGGCATACAATACACACTGCCCATCAACAAGAACAACAGTATCACGGTGGGTGCGGTGTTCAGCCCCAAGCAAGACCTTAACGCTAATCCCGAATGTATGGTGCTCTCAACGAACTCGCCGACGGGAGTGACCGACACCGTCAGCTATAAAGTATCCAAGGGGCTGAAGCTGCCCATGACCATCGGCGGAGGTATCTGTTTCAACCACGGCAACTCGCTGAAAGTGGGTGCCGACTATCAACTGCAGCGATGGGGAGAAATAGGATTCCCCGACTATTCCGTCGTCAACGACAATCCATCATATGAAATAAACAACAACTATTTTAGCGACAGACACCGTTTCACGGTGGGCGGCGAATACTGCAAAGACGAGAACGGGCGCTCCAGAATGAGCCGCATGCGCTACCGTCTGGGCGCTTCCTACACTACACCTTATTTAAAAATAAACGGATACAACGGGCCAAAGGAAATCTCCGTCAGTGCCGGTGTGGGCATCCCCATCATCAACGAACACAACAACCGCAGCTTTATCAATATCTCTGCACAATGGGTGAACCAGAAGGCATCGGCAGGAATGATTGACGTCAACTCTTTCCGCATCAACCTCGGCATCACCTTCAACGAACGCTGGTTCCAGAAGTGGAAGGTGGAATGATTGGAAACAGCATTATGAACATGCAGGAAACAGCCCGTCTGCCCCAGATTATAAATGGTTTGAGGAAACTGAGGAGAATGCTTTTCCTCACAATTACCGTCTCGCCCCTGATCATCTTCACGAATTCGTGTGATGAAACCATCGAGCATACAGCTCCGGCCATCAACGACCGCGACTCCGTATCAATGATGACCACCTATGGCGTCAACACGCTTGTCAGCGACTCTGGCGTCATAAAATACCGCATCGTCACCGAAAAATGGGACGTGAACACCGTGAAGAATCCACCGAGGTGGACATTCGACAAGGGACTTTTCCTGGAACAGTTCGACGAGAAATTCCACATACAGGCTTATATACAGGCCGACACGGCCTACTATTATGACCAGAAAAAACTCTGGGAACTTAGGGGTCGCGTGCGCGTGAAGACCAACGACGGGCTGCGTTTCAGCAGCGAGGAACTCTTCTGGGACCAGAACAAGCACGAACTCTACAGCCATCGCTTCTCGAGGGTAGTCAGTCCTGAGCGCGAGATGCAAGGCACCTATTTCATCAGCGACGAGCACTTCAGCCACTATACCGTCAGCAATTCCAAAGGTTCGTTCGTCAGGGGAACCGACGGAATGGGTACCAACAAGGGCGACTCCATACTCAGCGCACCCGACAGCGTGAAGTCGATGAAACGCACCCCCACGTCGCCCAAGAAGAAAATCCAGCGAATAGAATAATTTTTAGAAACGAGTAAAACAGACAGATGTCAGAAGTAGACCTACCACTTATCGTCGGAATACTTGTCGCGATGGTCTTTTCAGCCTTTTTCTCGGGCATGGAGATTGCCTTCGTGTCGAGCAACAGGATGCGTGCCGAGATGGACAAAGACAAGCAGCGACTCTCCAGCCACCCGCTCGAAGTGTTCTATAGCCACCCCAACAATTTTGTAAGCACCATGCTCGTGGGCAACAATATCGCACTCGTGGTATACGGCATACTCATCGCAAGCCTCTTCGACAACACCATCTTCAAAGGCATGGATGCCGCTTTCACGGTTCCTGCCGATACGATACTCTCCACGGTCATCGTACTCTTCACGGGCGAGTTCATGCCGAAGACGCTTTTCAAGAGCAATCCCAACCGGCTGCTCACCATCTTCGCCTTCCCGGCATACATCTGCTATATCCTGCTCTGGCCCATCTCGCGGTTCAGTACTTGGCTATCGCGTATCTTCCTGAGAATCTTTGGAATAAAATCGATAAAGGAGAATGCCGATGACGGCTTTACGAAGATAGACCTCGACCACTTGGTACAGACGAGCATCGACAATGCTGAAAACGAAGACGATATAGAAGACGAGGTGAAGATTTTCCAGAACGCCCTCGACTTTGCCGACACTAAAGTGCGCGACTGTATGGTGCCGAGAACAGAGATCAGGGCCGTGGAAGACAACTGTTCGCTTGATGAACTGATGAACGTCTTCGTGGAAAGCGGGAAGTCGAAAATCATCGTTTATCACGACGACATAGACCATATCACCGGATACATACACTCTTCCGAAATGTTCCGCGCTCCCAAGGAATGGCGCAACAATATCCAGAAGATGCCCTACGTGCCCGAGACCATGACCGCCCAAAAGCTGATGCAGACGTTCCTGCAGAAAAAGAAGTCGCTCGCCGTAGTCATCGATGAATTCGGCGGAACCAGCGGCATCGTATCACTCGAGGACATCGTCGAGGAAATCTTCGGAGAGATTGAAGACGAGCACGATTCCTCCAACTACATTGCCAAGCAGCTACCCGACGGCGAATATATGTTGTCGGCCCGACTCGAAATAGACAAAATCAACGAAATGTTCGACCTTGACCTGCCCGAAAGCGAAGAATATATGACGCTCGGCGGCCTAATCCTTCACTATTATCAGAGTTTCCCGAAACTCAACGAAGTAGTGACCATCGGGCATTTCGAGTTCAGAATCATCAAGAATACAATGACCAAAATCGAACTCGTAAAGCTGAAAGTCAATGAATAAATAAACTTTTTGCAAGAAAATTGCGGTTAATTGTTATCTTTTTTGTAATTTTGCACCTTGATTGGAAAAATCCGAAAAAATAGATAATAATAATAAATAAAAAACAACAAATGGCAGCAATTGGAAAAATTAGAAGTTGGGGCCCCATCCTCGCAACAGTGATTGGTTTGGCCTTGTTTGCTTTCATCGCCGAAGAGGCTTTCCGCTCTTGCGAATCAACCCGCAACCAGCAGCGTCAGCAGGTAGGCGAAGTGTTAGGAAAGAAAATTGACTATCAGGAGTATCAGAAGCTCTTCGATGAGTACTCAGAGGTGATGAAGATGACCCAGGGACGTGAGAACCTCACCGACCAGGAAATGAACCAAATCAAGGACATGGTTTGGCAGAACTACATCCAGGAGGCCATCATCGACAACGAGGCTGAGAAACTCGGTCTCACCGTTACCGATCAGGAGCTGCAGAACATGCTCAACGAAGGCAGTGACCCCGTTCTCCTTCAGTCTCCATTCGTCAACCAGCAGACAGGTCGCTTCGATGCCAACACGCTGAAGAACTTCCTCGCTGAATACAAAAAGGCTCAGGAACTCAACAACACCCAGGTGCTCGAACAGTACGGCAAATTATACAAGTACTGGCAGTTTATCGAGAAGAACCTCCGCAAGCAGACGCTCCTTCGCAAATATCAGGAGCTGCTCGCCGGTTGTCTGCTCACTAACCCGGCAAATGCCCAGCAGGCCTTCCGTAACCAGAACGAGGAAAGCGACATTCTTCTCGCCACTTTCCCCTACAGTTCTGTCGAGGACAAGGATGTCAAAATCTCCGATGCCGACCTCAAGGCAAAGTATGATGAGCTGAAATCACAGTTCAGACAGTTGGCTGAGACACGTGATATCAAGTATGTCCAGTTCCAGGTTCAGCCCTCAAGCGAAGACCGCAACACACTCTTCAAACAAGTCGAGGAAGAGCGCACCAAGCTGGCAACAGCCGAAGACCCCACCGAGGTTGTACGCAAAGCCAACAGCCTTATCGCCTACATCGGCATTCCTCAGACCAAGGCATTCTTCCCCAAAGACATTCAGGATCGTCTCGATTCAATGGCTGTGGGTTCAACAACTCCTGTTGGTGAGAACTTGAAGGATCACACGTTCAACGTGACACGCCTCATCTCTAAGCAGCAGATGCCCGACTCCATCCAGTATCGCGCCATTCAGGTTCCTGGTGCCGACGGTTCTTCTGCCAAGACTGCCGACAGCATCTATACAGCCCTCAAGGCTGGTGCCGACTTTGAGGCTCTTGCCAAGAAATACGGACAGACTGGTGAGAAGATCTGGCTCACCAGCGAGCAGTATCAAAACGCTCCCTCGTTGGACAAAGACACCAAGAAGTATCTCGACATCCTCAACACCGCTCCCACTGGCAGCTACACCAACCTGCCCTTTGCTGGCGGCAACATGATTCTTCAGGTGCTCGACCGTCGCGCGATGGTCACCAAGTATCTGGCCGCAGTCATCAAGAAGCCCATCGACTTCTCGAAGACCACCTACAGCTCTGCCTACAACAAGTTCTCTCAGTTCGTCAGCGAGAACCAGACCATCGAGGCTATGGAGAAGAATGCCCAGAAGTATGGTTTCACCGTTCAGGAGCGAAAGAGCATGAGCAATGCAGAGCACTATGTGGCCAACATTTCTTCCACACGCGATGCACTGAAATGGATTTTCGATGCTAAGAAAGGCGAAGTTTCTCCTCTCTATGAGTGCGGAAACAACGACCAGCTCCTCGTTGTGGCTGTGACCAACATCAACAAGAAGGGCATCCAGACGCTCGACAATCCAAGCGTGAAGGATTTTATTCAGCAGCGCGTCATGAGCGACAAGAAGGCTGAGGTGCTGATGAAAAAGGCCAAGACCGCTACAGACCTGGCTGCCGCCCAGAAACTCGGTGCCAAGATTGATACCATCAAGCAGGTGACCTTCGACGCTCCCGTGTTCATCCCCGAGACAGGTGCCAGTGAGCCAGCTCTGAGCGGTGCCGTATTTGCCACCGCAAAGGGAAAAGTCAGCACACCAGTCAAGGGCAATCAGGGACTCTATGTGTTCCAGGTTATCGACAAGAAAACTCGCGACGTCAAGTACGACGAGAAAGAGGCTGAGAAGGCCCTCAAGCAGAAAGTGCTCCAGAGCGCCAGCCAGTACATGCGCGACCTCTACCAGAAGGCCGACGTGGTTGACAACCGCTACCTCTTCTTCTAAGCAACTTGAATCAAGAACATATCATAGGGGACTGTACCGCATCAAGGTACGGTCCCTTTTTCTTTGTCCAGTTTCGATGAATGATCAGCGAGAAAATTTGCAAACTTGCAGATTAATGCGTATATTTGCAGACACTAAAAGGATAAACGTATGGAAAACAATGTAAGCCTCGACTTGATGGAATTCATAGAGCAGCAGATACTGCCCCGCTATGCCGAATTCGACAAAGCCCATTCTATGGAGCATGTAACCGGAGTGATTCGCCGCTCGCTCATCATTGCCCGAAGGGCTGGTGCCGACCTTGATATGGCCTACACCATCGCCGCCTACCACGACTTGGGGCTCGAAGGGCCACGGGCCATCCACCACCTGACGAGTGGCAAGATACTCATGACCGATGCCCGTCTGAAGCGATGGTTCTCGCCCGAGCAGCTGAAAATCATGAAGGAAGCCGTCGAAGACCACCGCGCCTCGGCAAGCCATTCCCCGCGAAACATCTACGGAAAAATTGTGGCTGAGGCCGACCGCGACCTTGAGCCCGAGAGCGTCTTCCGCCGCACCATCCAGTACGGACTCTCCCACTATCCCGAGAAGACAACCGAAGAGCACTGGCAGCGCTTCATGGACCACATGGACGAGAAATATTCCGTCAACGGCTACATACGCCTGTGGATGCCCAACTCTCCCAATGAGGAAAAGCTCAATGCCATCCGCAGCCTTATCGCACAACCCCAGGAACTGCGCAAAGTCTTCGACCGCCTTTTCGAGGAAGAGACGTCGTAAACTGCTACTCCCTTACGCCAAGTAATACGTGTAGTAGATGAAGGCCAGGATGGCAATCACTACAATCATGATGACCGACTTCAACAGGCAGCTCACCACCTTCTTCAGCAGCACGAAAGTGACAACAATCACAATCAGTGCGATAATATAAAAAGAACAGTTCTCCAACATAATCCAATACAATTTTTCTTACGGCTGCAAAGGTAATAAAAAAATATGAAATATAGAGTTTGGTATAAGAGATTACATGGATTATACAGGTTGTCAACTACAAGTAATAATCTGATGAAATAAGCTTAAAAAAGAGAAAGCGAAAGGTCTTCTTGCGGCTTGGAAGTCTCTTCAGGGGTGTCGTCACGAAAAAGAAGTATCAGTTGTCGTGATTCCTTATTATCTGGATTTAGGCGATAGTATCCGCGTTCCCCAGTTTTCTCTATCATTGAATCCGGATTTTTCGAGTTTCGCAATAAGAAAGACTGCACATAACGATGAACATCTTCGAAAAGGATAGTCTCGAAGAATGTGTTGCACTCGTTAAAGACATGGCGCGAGATTTTTTGCACGCTAAGACCATCGTCACCAGCCTCCGTGAGAAAACGCAATATCTTATTGTCGATATCCAAGATGGAAAAGAAATACGATGAATAACAAAAAAGAGCGGCATGCAGAAGCATCCGCCCTTTAACTATTGTCTTAGAAGCTATTAGGCCAAAACAATTTTTCCTTCAGTCTCAGCAATCTTGCCTTCCTTGAGCAACCAACCTGCGCCGAGGATAACTTCCTCATTGCTGATCTTAGCTGCCTTAGCAATCTCAGCTACGGTAAGAGCCTTCTGAGCGGTAGCCAGGGCATTGTAAACGTCACCAGCCTTGAAACCTGCGTTCTCAGCGTTAATAACGAGAGTTGCCTTCTTAGCTGCTGCCTTAGGAGCGGCCTTCTTCACTGTTTCCTTTTTCTCTGCAGCTGCCTTCTTTGTTGTAGCTGCCTTTGTTGCTTTCTTTTCTGCCATTTTTAAGTAATAATTTATAAATCCTGATTGAAAATTCAACCTTTTATTAATTCGAGTGCAAAAGTATTCATTTCTGTCCAAATAGAGAACTTTCCTGTACTGAATATCAGCATTTTAGCTATTTTCTTGACTTAAATCAAATCTATTCTTCCTTTAAGTCGAGTTTCAATTGTAATTCCTCAAGTTGCTTGGGGTCAAGGAAGCCTGGAGCATCAAGCATCACATCGCGACCGGAATTGTTTTTCGGGAACGCAATACAATCGCGAATGCTGTCGAGTCCTGCCATGATGCTGACAAAGCGATCAAGTCCAAAAGCAAGACCTGCGTGAGGAGGAGCACCATACTTGAACGCGTTGATGAGAAAGCCGAACTGAGCCATTGCCTTCTCGGGCGTAAATCCAAGAATCTTGAACATCTTTTCCTGCAATTTGCCGTCGTGGATACGGAGAGAGCCACCGCCCACTTCGATGCCGTTACAGACAAAATCGTAAGCCTTTGCCCTAACCTTTTCCGGATATTCATCGAGCAACGGAATGTCGTCGGGGTTAGGCATAGTGAACGGATGGTGAGTGGCCATCAGGCGCTGTTCTTCATCGCTCCATTCAAATAGCGGGAAATCAACAATCCAAAGACATTCAAACCTGTTCTTGTCGCGCAGACCTAACCTCTCTGCCATCTCCAAACGAAGTGCACAGAGCTGAACGCGAGTTTTGTTCGCATTGTCACCACTCAGAATCAGAACGAGGTCACCATCGTTGGCGCCCATCTTTTCCTTCAAAACAGCCCAGTCTTCAGGAGTATAGAACTTGTCAATTGATGACTTAACCGTTCCATCCTCATTATATTTAACGTAAACCAAACCCTTGGCACCCACCTGCTGAGATTTCACGAAATCAGTAAGTTGGTCAAGTTGTTTGCGCGTATATGCGGCACAGCCCGGCACACAAATTCCTCCGATATACTGAGCCTGATCGAACACGGCAAAGGTACCCTTCTTCAAAGTGTCCATCAGTTCCACTAATTCCATTCCAAAGCGCAAATCGGGTTTGTCGCTTCCGAAACGCCTCATGGCTTCATGCCAAGACATCTGCGTCAGTTTGGCGGGCAATTCCACTCCGCGTACCTCCTTAAACAGATGGCGGGCCATGTCTTCAAACAAATCAATAACGTCATCTTGGTCAACAAACGACATTTCACAGTCAATTTGAGTGAACTCCGGCTGACGGTCGGCACGCAAATCCTCGTCGCGGAAACATTTCGCAATCTGGAAATAACGGTCGAAACCGCTCACCATCAAAAGTTGTTTCAGCGTCTGGGGACTTTGTGGCAAGGCATAAAACTGTCCGGGATTCATGCGCGAAGGCACCACGAAATCACGTGCGCCCTCAGGCGTTGAACCAATAAGGATAGGAGTTTCCACCTCAATAAACTGCTTAGAATCAAGGAAGTTACGGATGAGAATGGTCATGCGATGGCGCAATTCCATGTTTTTTCGTACTGGCATACGGCGCAAATCCAGATAACGATACTTCATTCGTATGTCGTCACCACCATCACTATTATCCTCAATAGTGAACGGAGGCGTTATACTTTCCGAAAGAATATTGAGTTCTGAAGCCAGAATTTCGATGTCGCCAGTTGGAATCTTTGAATTCTTCGACTCTCGCTCACTCACTTCACCCTTGACCTGAACACAAAACTCACGGCCAAGCTTATTGGCACGGGCACAGAGATCGGCGTCTTTCGACTCATCAAAAACGATCTGAGTGATTCCATAACGGTCGCGCAGATCCACAAAAGTCATACCTCCCATTTTTCGGGTACGCTGCACCCATCCGGCCAACGTCACCTGCTTGCCGGCATCCTGGAGACGAAGCTCTCCACAAGTATTTGTTCTATACATTTTATTTGTTTTTTGTGGTCGCAAAGGTACATATTTTCCATGATATGCACAAATTATTCAGTTGAAAATACCAGAAATAGTTAATTTGTACAAAAAGAACACGTCATATTGATAAACTATTAGTACATTTGCACGTCGAAAAAGAAAAAAAACAAATAAAATTATTGAATAATGAAAAAGATAATTGTATTAACAGCATTGCTGCTTTGCGCAGCAACGGTAACGTTCGCGCAGGAGCCGTCCTCCAAGATTAAGTTTGACGAGATTCTCCACAATTTTGGTACGTTCCCTGAAACTCAACCCATCCAGAAGTGTGTGTTCAAATTCACCAATGTGGGTGACCAGCCGCTGGTTATCAATCAGGCTGTTGCCAGTTGCGGATGCACCGTTCCTGAATACACCAAGACTCCCATTCCTCCAGGAGGAAAAGGAACTGTAGAAGTTACATACAACGGAAAAGGTAAGTTCCCCGGTCACTTTAAGAAGTCTATTACGATTCGTACAAATGGTATATATCCCGTAACCCGTATATATATTGAGGGAACCATGACCGAGGCAAAATAATATTCAAAGAATTAACTTATAGACGAGGGGATGTGTTGTTCGACACATCCCCTCATTTATATTGTTCTTTGCTTTTAGAACGAATAGTTGAATCCCAGTGAAAAATATTCCATCAACTGCCAATAACCCGTATTGCTGTCTTTCACAGAAGAAGCATCATCGAATCGAGGATATACGAAGAGGTTGGTAGAGATGTATTTATTGAACTGGAAAGAAAGCGTATTTTCCCATTCAATTTCAGCTCGTTTATAGGATGTAAAACCATATAAACGGCTTTTCCACTTGATGTTTTCAGCAATCTGCCAAGTTAGGTCGGCGGTGAGTGAAGAACCAAAGTCATGTAATGAATGGTGTCCTTCCTCCAAACCAAAGCGAGGTGCCAGGTCGATGCGCCCTACATAGCGGTAATTATAGGCTGCAGGCGACAGGTTAATGGTTCCCGTCAGTTTTTTGTTCAACCATTCCACATTGTAAGTCATACCAAGTGATACACTCAGTTTGAAAGGTGAGAAGAAGTCGCTATATACCATCATGTCATTGCTCTTATAGCCCTTTGAGAACTGCGTCTCGGCAATTACCTGAAGAGTATAGTACCACTTCTTAGTAGCTTGAAGTCCAAGCATGGAAGTCAGTCGCATCAGATCTTCCGTTGTCTTGAATTCATGCAGGGAGTCACTTCTCGATGTCATGAAGCCAATCTTCATTTCCAACTTATTGTCCCATTTCACTTTCGACTTGTTATTATAATTGGCCTCCATCACCGCAGCTCCCAACATTGAATAGTTGCTTTCACCGCCTTTATGCCAATTACCCGAGAAATAGTTCTGAAGGAACTGCAGGTTGTAGTCGCCTTTGAATGTCCAGAAATTAGGTTTCTTAACTACAACCTCTGGCTCTGGAGCTGCCACAGCATCAACCGCCTTATCAGCAACTTTTTCCACGATGGTTTCCTTGTTCTCAATAGGTTCAGTTATGGCCTGCTTCACCGCTCCAGCCTCTTCCAATTCCGTTTCCGACACCTTTACAAGTTCCGGATGTCTCAAATAGATATTCATCAAGGCATTGTCTATCTCTTGGTTCACAGAGTCTTTGGTTGCACCGTCAAGACCTAGTTTTTGCTGAACCACATCGTTATAGAATGTGCTGCTGGTAAACAATTTGTATTTGTCGAAAGCCGTATAGGCACTGTTCAATGTACGGGCAGAATCCAACTGTGCCTTATAATAGGCAAGAGAATCCCTATACATTTTCACGAGAGCAGTGTCTTTGACTGCTGGTCTCACGGTAGCCGAAACGTGCATAGTCACTATTGTCAATAAAGCGACAGCCACCCATCTAAAATTAAAATTTACCATTTTATTCTAAATTAATTAACAAATGCTTAAAGTCTATTAACAAGTGCAAAGATAGTGATTATAATCAGAATTTCCAAATTATAAGCGGATAAAGTAGACTTAATTTAGTTTGTATTCATAATCAGAATGAATAAAAGGTTAAAATTTTGCCATGTTCTAAATTATTACTACCTTTGCACCTATTATTAATAATAGAAAATAATAAAAAATCATTATAATGGACAAAAACACGATTACCGGATTTATCCTGATTGCTGCAATACTGATTGTTTTCAGTTGGTGGAATCAACCTTCGGAAGAACAGATTGCGGAATTTCGCAAACAAGATTCAATCGCTGCCGTTGAAAAACAAAAGGCAGAAGAAACCAAAAAGGCATCGGAAGAAGCTAAAAAAGCCGAAAAAGCCAGCCAGCTGGCAGAAAACGCCCAAGACACAACGGCTCTGTTTTACAAAGCCCAGAATGGAAGCGCCCAGGACATCGTACTGAAAAACTCGAAACTGGAACTTGTTTTCAGTACAAAAGGTGCAACCATTCAGAAAGCAACAATCAAGGGATTTGAAGACCGCGTAGACAATCCCGATTTGACTCTTTTCGACGAAAAAGACCAGCAGATGAAGTTTATTCTGGAAGGAAAGGAAATCAACATCAACTCAAGCGAACTGTATTTCCAGCCATCCGACCAGACTGACTCTACTGTAACTTTCACGGCAGAAGCCTCGTCTGGTAAACAGCTTGTCGTGAAATACTTGCTCGGACAAGACTATATGCTTCATGCCTCAGTTCAGGCTTTAGGAATGGAAGGATTATTCTCGCCCCAGAAAAAGGAAATGGCCATCGAATGGACTGACAAATGCCGTCAGCAGGAAAAGGGTTTCACCTTCGAAAACCGCTATGCTTCGCTCACTTGGCACGAGGTTGATGGTGGTACCGACTATCTAAACGAAGCAAAGGAATATATCGACGAGAAAGTAGGAGACGAAATCGACTGGGTTTCCTTCAAGAATCAGTTCTTCTCGGCTGTGATGATTGCCAAGGACGGATTTGGGAAAGACAATCTCATGACCAGCATTCCCCAAGAGAAAGGAACTTACTATTTGAAAGAATACGGCGTCAAACTCAAGGCAGCTTTCGATCCTTCTGGCAAGAAACCGACAGAATTTGAATTCTATTATGGCCCTAACGACTTCCGTTTGCTTCAGCGCGTTGAAAAGCAGAGCACTTTCGGAAAGGATTTACAGTTGGAGCGACTGGTATTCTTAGGATGGCCGCTTTTCCGCATTATCAACCGTTGGTTCACGCTTTACGTGTTTGACTGGCTTACCAAACTAAACATCAACATGGGTATCGTGCTTATCCTCATCACGTTGCTGCTGAAGTTAATCACCTATCCTATGGTGAAGAAAAGCTATATGTCAAGCGCAAAGATGCGTGTGCTGAAGCCGAAACTCGAAGAAGCCACCAAGCAGTACGACAAGCCCGAAGACCAGATGATGAAGCAACAAGCCATGATGTCGGAATATTCGAAATATGGTGTGTCGCCACTCTCTGGCTGTTTGCCCATGCTCATTCAGGCGCCTATCTGGATTGCAATGTTCAACTTCGTGCCCAACGCCATCCAACTTCGTCGCGAAAGCTTCCTCTGGATTAAGGACCTTTCAACCTACGACCCAATTCTTGAGTGGAAATCCAATCTCTGGTTAATTGGTGACCATCTTTCGCTGACGTGTATTCTGTTCTGTGTGGCTAACTTGCTTTATTCTTGGATGAGCATGCGACAGCAGAAAGACCAGATGGTTGGTCAGCAAGCCGAGCAGATGAAGTACATGCAATGGATGATGTATCTCATGCCCGTGATGTTCTTCTTCATGTTCAACGACTATTCTTCAGGACTGAATTTCTACTATTTCGTCAGCTTGTTTATCTCTGCCGCCATCATGTGGACACTTCGCAAGACGACAAACGAAGAGAAACTGCTTGCCATCCTCGAAAAGAAATACAAGGAAAATCAAGCCAACCCAAAGAAGGTCAGTGGAATGGCTGCACGCATTGAGAAGATGCAGAAACAAACCGAGGAATTGAGGAAGATGCGTATGCAGCAAGAACAAATGAAGAAAAACAAATAACTTATGAACAAGACTAACCTATTGCTGGCGGTTGCATTGTTTTTTGCATTGCCTGCCAGCTCACAAACAGAGACCGAAGTGATAGGCAAAAACAACGTTAAACTCACCAGCAAGCTGATGACTCCCGAAGCCCTTTGGGCAATGGGACGCATTGGTAGCTATCAGGCATCACCCGACGGAAAACAGATAGTTTATCAAGTAGGCTACTACAGCGTGAAGCAAAACAAGAGCCATCAGATTCTCTACGTGATGGATGCTGATGGAAAGAACCAGCGCAAACTCACCACTTCAGCCAAAAGCGAGGTTTCTCCAACTTGGATTCAAAACGGGAATCGCATCGCATTCCTCTCCGGTGGTCAAGTTTGGAGCATGCTTCCCGATGGTACCGATCGTCGCCAACTGACCAATGATTCAGAAGGTATCGACGACTACAAGTTCTCTCCCGATGGCAAACACGTCATTCTCATCAAGCAGATACCTTTTCATGAAAGTATTAAAAAGAATCCTGACGACTTGCCCAAGGCTACGGGACGATTAGTCACCGACCTTAATTATCGTCATTGGGACGAATATGTTGAAAGTATCCCCCACCCCTTTGTGGCTGATGTCACTCCTGACGGCATCAAAAATGCCGTCGACATTATGGAAGGTGAACCATACGAATGCCCTGTGAAACCTTTCGGTGGTATCGAGCAGCTCGACTGGAGTGCTGATTCAAAATACATTGCATATACATCGCGCAAGAAATCGGGCGTTGACTATGCCATCTCAACTGACACCGATATCTATTTATATAATATAGGTACGCGAGAGACCAAAAACCTTTGCAAGCCTGCCGGATATGTGGAGCCCAAAATCGACCCCACAAAGACAATGAAGACGCAGGCCGTGAATTCCACCGAAAACCTGAAGAACAACCCAGGTTACGACCAGAATCCGAAGTTCTCGCCCGACGGCAAATACCTTGCATGGACATCAATGGCTCGCAACGGCTATGAAAGCGACCGCCAGCGTCTCTGCATCTACAACTTGGAATCAGGCGAAAAGAAATACGTTACAGAATCATTCGATTCCAATGTTGACGACTATTGCTGGAGCGATACCAAAGACGCCCTTATCTATTTCATCGGCGTTTGGCACGCAACAGAGAATCTCTATTCCATCAACTGGAAGGGTGAAATCAAACAGCTCACCGACAACTGGGCCGACTTCGGAAGCCTGCAGATGATGAACAACGGCAAGCAGATTCTGGCCGAGCGTCACTGCTATACGGCTCCCGCCGACCTTTACGTGATTACCCCGAAGAAGGCGAAGAAGGGTGCCAGTGCTGCCGAGGTGAAGATGATTACCCAGGAGAACGAGCACATCCTCTCTCAGTTAGACAAACCGAAAATCCAGCAGCGTTGGGCTCAGACAACTGACGGCAAGCAACTCCTTTATTGGATTATCCTTCCTCCTAATTTCGACGAGACCAAGAAATATCCCACCTTGCTGTTTTGTGAGGGTGGCCCCCAAAGTCCCGTCAGCCAGTTCTGGAGCTATCGTTGGAACTTCATGATTATGGCCTCTCAGGGATATGTCGTTGTGGCTCCAAACCGCCGTGGACTTCCTGGATTCGGACAGGAATGGCTGGAAGAAATCTCTGGCGACTGGACAGGTCAGTGCATGAAAGACTATCTTTCAGCTATCGATGATGCTGCTGAGAATTTGCCGTATGTGGACAAAGACCGCATGGGAGCTGTGGGAGCTTCGTTCGGAGGCTTCTCCGTTTACTATCTCGCTGGACATCATGAGAAACGATTCAAGTGTTTCATTTCCCACGACGGCGCCTTTAACCTCGAATCAATGTACACCGATACAGAAGAGGCTTGGTTCTCAAACTGGGAATACGACGATGCTTTCTGGAACAAGGACCAGACAGAGAATGCCAAGCGCACCTACGAAAACTCTCCGCACAAGTTTGTTGACAAATGGGACACCCCGATTCTCTGCATTCACGGCGAAAAGGACTACCGCATTAACTACAACCAAGGTATGGGCGCATTCAATGCCGCACGCCTGAGGGGAATTCCAGCCGAACTGCTCATCTTCCCCGACGAGAACCACTGGGTGCTGAAACCACAGAACGGCATTCTCTGGCAACGCACATTTTTCAACTGGCTCGACCGTTGGCTAAAATAACGACATAACGTAATAACGACATAACGAAACAACAACAATGACACAACAAAAAACGCTCCGTGACTCTGCTGCCATGAGATGGACAGCGCTGTTGCTGCTGGCACTCGCCATGTTCTGTTCATACATTTTTATGGACATTCTTTCACCCATCAAAGACCTGATGCTCTCAGAGCGCGGATGGGATTCCACGGCCTTCGGTACGATGCAGGGAGCAGAGACCTTCCTCAACGTATTCGTCTTCTTCCTCATCTTTGCAGGTATCATCCTCGACAAGATGGGCGTGCGCTTCACGGCCGTTCTGTCTGGTGCTGTCATGCTCATCGGTGCCATCATCAAGTGGTATGCGGTGACCGACAGTTTCGCAGGAAGCGGTCTGGAGACTTGGTTCACCAACAACCTGAACTACATCCCCATCTTCGATGAACTCGGTGTATCACCCTTCTATCAGGGAATGCCTGCCTCGGCCAAGTTTGCTGCCGTGGGCTTCATGATCTTCGGCTGCGGCGTTGAGATGGCAGGTATCACCGTGAGTCGTGGTATCGTGAAATGGTTCAAGGGCCGCGAAATGGCATTGGCTATGGGTTCCGAGATGGCATTGGCCCGTCTGGGTGTGGCCACCTGTATGATTTTCTCGCCGTTCTTCGCCAAGTTAGGCGGTGCCGTCAGCGTGAGCCGTTCCGTTGCCTTTGGTGTCGTATTGCTCTGCATCGCGCTCATCATGTTCATCGTTTACTTCTTCATGGACAAGAAACTTGATGCCCAGACGGGTGAAGCCGAAGAGAAGGACGATCCGTTCAAGATCAGCGATCTCGGTCAGATTCTTACCTCCAGCGGCTTCTGGCTCGTGGCCCTACTCTGCGTGCTCTACTACTCGGCCATCTTCCCCTTCCAGAAGTATGCCGTGAATATGCTGCAATGTAACCTGACGCTGACCGCTCCTGATGCCAATTCATTCTGGTCAGGCAGTTCCGTGACAATCATCCAGTACATCATCATGCTCGTGGTGGCTGCCGCCGGCTTCGCCAGCAACTTCCAAAAGAAAAAGAACAACCAGTACCTGCTTTTGGCTATTTCGATTATTGCGCTGATTACCTATTGCTATATGGGTTACATGCGCCAGTCGGCTGAGTCGATCTTCGCCGTATTCCCCTTGCTGGCCGTACTCATCACCCCGATTCTCGGCAGTTATGTGGACCATAAGGGAAAGGCAGCATCCATGCTGGTTCTCGGCTCCCTGCTGCTCATCGCCTGTCACCTCACCTTCGCCTTCATCCTTCCTGCCTTCAAGGGAAATGCAGCCGGAGGCGTCATTGTGGCCTATATCACCATCCTCGTGCTGGGTGCATCGTTCTCATTGGTGCCTGCCTCACTTTGGCCTTCTGTGCCAAAGCTGGTGGAACCGAAGATCATCGGTTCTGCCTACGCCCTCATCTTCTGGATTCAGAATATTGGATTGTGGCTCTTCCCGCTGCTCATCGGCAAGGTGCTTGACATGACCAACCCGGAGATTGTCAACGGACTGGCCAATAAGACAATCACGGCTGATCAGGCTGCCGTCAGTTACGACTATACAGCACCGCTCGTAATGCTGGCTGGCCTGGGTGTCGCCGCCCTCATTCTCGGCCTCGTCCTTAAGGTCGTAGACAAGAAGAAAGGCTTGGGACTCGAAGAACCCAACATCAAGTAAAATGATTTACCCTGAAAACGAGATTTTCAGGGTATTTTTTTTCATTTATTTCTAATCAGCGGAAGCAATGTTTCTAATCAGCGGAAACGATGCTTCCACCCATTGGAAGGAATTCAATTAGACTTTAATTGCGATTCATCCAGACTTTAATTGAATGGCAAACAGACTTTAATTGGAAGCCAATCAGACTTTAATTGAAAAGTGGTAAAGGGGGTAAAAAAAAGTTCCAATCGTTCGGGAACTTCTGCGGTGCGTACGGGACTCGAACCCGTGACCTCCTGCGTGACAGGCAGGCATTCTAACCAGCTGAACTAACGCACCTTCCGTATTTATATTGCTTAGCCATCTTTGCGGTGCGTACGGGACTCGAACCCGTGACCTCCTGCGTGACAGGCAGGCATTCTAACCAGCTGAACTAACGCACCCTTTCGGTTAAGCGGTTGCAAAGGTAAAAAGAAAAATTGAATTACCAAAACTTTCAAAGAACTTTTTCACAAAAAATATTGCATGAGCACAACGTCGTGATAGTTCTTTCCATCAAAGAGCCACTGGGCAAGAACAGCCTGACCAGAGTAACCTGCTTTCTTGAAGAGCATCAGCGAAGGTTCATTCTCAACGTCCACATAAGCATAGAGCTGGTGAAGGTGAAGTGTAGTCGTGGCATAATCGGCCAATTGGCGCAATGCCTCGAGTGCAAATCCCTGGCGGCGCTGGCCGTTTACCACGATGATTCCTATTTCGGCCTTCCTGTGTTGAGGGTCAAAATTAACGATGTCGGCAATTCCTACGGTCTCTCCCGCACCGTTCTCAATCATCATCCTCACCTGACGGTCAACATAGATATCGCCTTTTTGCGAAGCAATATAGTCGTGAAGCGTATATCTTGAATAGGGAACGTTGGTGACTCCTACGTTCCAAAGCTCCCGATCGTTCTCAATCTGGTAGAGCATTTCCAAATCTTCGGGTTCCAAAGCCCTTAGCCGCACAATTGACTCGTTCATTTGATAACCTCCCTGTCGGTGATGATTTTTGCACTTTGTGGATAATAGGTTCCGATGAGAATCTTGTTGTCGGGTTTGCGTTCCAAGATGGAGAGCGTGGTGTCGAAACTATAGGCCGACATATCGTAGACAACATAATTGGTGGTTCCACTCTTCAGTCGGTCGGCAAGCGCAAGATGACCATCGGGCAGCGATTGCTCGGTGCCCACCACGAAATCGGCATTTAGCGCATTCTTCGCGGCAATCTCGCGGCATTGGCTGATTGATTGCTCAGTACCTATAAAGAGATAGAACGGAACATCGGTGTTCTGTCTGGTGAAGAAACCAAGCGACTTGCGCAACTTTCCACCAATCATGTGGACCGAAGCAAGGAAGGCTTTCATGAAGATAGCCAATTTCACGGGCAACGAGATTAGCCAGCTCAGATGGTTGTAATGCTTGCGGAAGAAGATGAGCATTGAACCATAGAACACATGCACATAGCGGAAAGACGACTTCTGGGTGCTCTCACCCTTATAGTGAAGGATGTGCTCGGGGATATACCAGTTTTTCCAGCCCGCTTTCAGAATGCGGTATGAGAGGTCGATGTCCTCACCATACATGAAATAATCCTCGTCGAGCAAGCCCACCTGATTAAGGGCTTCACGCCGGAGCATGCAAAAAGCACCGCTAACCACCTCTATCTCACAAGGAGCATCCCAGGGCAAATAGCCCATATAATATTTACCCAGTTTGCGATGGTTCGGGAAACGTTCGCACAGACCGGTCATCTTGTAGAATGCCGTCAGCGGAGTGGGCAGCCCTCTCCTGCTCTCTTTTGCCGGGCTGCCGTCTGCACGAAGCATTTTCAACCCGAGGGCACCGGCCTCCGGATGAGCATCCATAAACTCAACGCTGTGCATGATGGCATCGGATGTCACTATGGTGTCAGGATTCAACAACAGCACATACTCACTTTCACCCTGACGGATTGCAACATTATTGGCCCGGGCGAACCCCAGATTATGCTGGCTCGTGATGAATTTAACGGATGGAAAGCGAGGCTGCAACTGTTCCACAGAGCCGTCTTTAGAATGATTGTCGACCACGTAAACCTCAGCCTCGATATTTTCCAAGGCTTTCTGTAGGCTCAGTAGACATTGTTCAAGATAGTGCCTGACGTTGTAGTTTACGATGACGACGTTTAGTTTCATTCTCCCTGCGGTTCCTCTTCGGTGGTTTCCTGCTTGCAACGTTGTAGCGACGGATATACAAAGGCCATCGTGATCAGGCAGATTATGGCCAAATAGCCGAACGAAGCATTCATAAATAAATAATAGAATAAGGTGTTGGCGACCATCAACACACCAATCATCAGCATTCTTACCAATCCCCATTTGCGCAAGGAAGTCTCGGGGGAACCCATCAATTCACGATGAACCAAAGGAATCCTGAAGAGATAGAGTGCCAATGGGATGAGTGCTACGGTGAGCAGTTCCATAACGGTAAGCACAGGGAACTCGGCGGTTTTGTCGCTTTCCCAACCTCCTGGGATGATGAGTCCCGTCTCGAATATGATAACCATCAGGAGTCCCAGGCCGATAAGACCGAGGAAAACACTTTTCAAAGACTTACTTACTCTTTCCATCAAATGGTGTGCGGTTTAAGATTGAACGGCCAAGAGTCACCTCGTCCGTATATTCAAGTTCGTCACCTACGGATATTCCGCGGGCTATAACACTCAGTTTCACATCGCATCCCTGCAGCTTCCGGGAAATATAGAAATTCGTTGTGTCGCCTTCCATCGTACTACTCAAAGCAAGAATAACCTCGGAAACTCCACCGGACTCGACACGTTTTACGAGTGAGTCAATTTCTATATCGGAAGGACCAATTCCATCCATCGGAGAGATGATGCCGCCCAGCACATGATAAAGCCCGTGATACTGCTGGGTATTTTCGATAGCCATCACGTCCTGCACGTTCTCGACCACGCAAATTGTGGAAGCATCACGCCGGGAATCGGAGCATACCGGGCATATCTCGGTGTCGCTGATGTTATGACAACGACGGCAATACCTCACTTCTTTCTTCATTCTCGATACAGAATTGGCAAACTGCTCAACGTCATCTTCCGTCTGACGGAGCAGATGGAGCACAAGACGGAGAGCCGTCTTACGCCCTATTCCAGGAAGTTTCGAGAATTCCGATACTGCCTTCTCCAACAACTGTGATGGGTATTGCTGATTCATTTTCGGGGCAAAGGTAACGTTTTTTCTGGAATTTTATGTACCTTTGCATCCGAAAAAATAAAAAAACATGGAAATCAACAGTTCAGAATATTCAATTTCAAGTCCAACGGTCGGCATGTGTCCCAAGGACACCAAGCCCGAATATGCTTTCATCGGACGAAGCAATGTGGGGAAATCGAGTCTTATCAACATGCTCTGCAACCACAAAGGACTGGCCAAGACATCATCCACACCGGGAAAGACGCTGCTCATCAACCATTTCATCATCAACAAGGAATGGTATCTCGTCGACCTCCCCGGATATGGATATGCCAAACGATCGAAGACTCAGCGCGACAAACTGGAACAGATGATTGCGCAATACATTCTTCAGCGCCAGCAACTGACCAATGTTTTCGTTCTGATTGACATACGCCACGACCCGCAGACCATCGACCGCGAATTCATCGACTGGCTTGGAAAGAGCCAAATCCCCTTCTGCATCGTATTCACAAAAGCCGACAAACTGGCCAAGACGAAAGTGGAACCGGCAGCAAAGGCGTGGATGGAGAAGATGCTCGACACATGGGAAGAGCTTCCCCCCTACTTCATCACTTCGGCAGAAAGCAAGCTAGGGCGTGAAGACGTGTTGGGTTACATCGAATCAATCAACAAATCGCTGAAGGATTTATAACATTAAATTATGGCCGTTCCTGTCGTAGATGTCCAGAACCTGACGAAATCGTTTGGTGCACAAGTCCTGTTTGAGAACATTTCTTTCTCAATAGCAGAAGGACAGAAAGTGGGGCTCATCGCCCGAAACGGAACGGGAAAGTCCACCTTGCTCTCCGTGCTTACTGGGAAGGAAGGCTACGACCAGGGAACCATCATCTACCGCCGCGACCTTCGTGTCGGTATGCTTGAACAGACGCCCGTCTTCGACCCTGAAGAAAGTGTACTCGATGCATGTTTCAACCATCAGGGAGAAAACGAGAAGATTCTGAGAGCCAAGCAAATACTCACTCAACTCAAAATCAGAGACCTCAACCAACCGATGGGACAATTGTCGGGAGGTCAGCAGAAGCGTGTCGCTCTGGCGAACGTTCTTATTACAGAACCCGACTTCATCATCCTCGACGAGCCAACCAATCATCTCGATTTGGAAATGATTGAATGGCTGGAAGGTTATCTGAACCGAGGCAACCGAACGCTGTTGATGGTTACTCACGACCGCTTCTTCCTCGACCGTGTATGCTCGCTAATCCTGGAACTCGACAACCGGAGCCTTTACACTTACCGTGGGAATTATTCTTACTATCTGGACAAGCACCAAGAACGCATTGACAACACTCGCGCTGAGATAGCCCGTGCCAATAACCTCTACCGAAGAGAACTCGAGTGGATGCGCCGCCAACCTCAGGCAAGAGGCCATAAGGCCCGATATCGCGAAGAGGCATTCTACGAACTTGAGAAGGTTGCCAAGCAGAGAATTGAGGACCGCCAGATGAGGCTGAAATCCTCGAACATCTATATCGGCTCCAAAATTTTCGAATGCCAGTATGTGTCGAAAAAGTATGAAATTGAGGCGGAACCAGGAAAAGAACAGGAAGACATCGTTATCCTTAACAATTTCTACTACAACTTTGCCCGATTCGAGAAGATGGGTATAGTTGGCAACAACGGAACGGGAAAATCGACTTTCATCAAGCTCCTGCTCGGAGAAGTAATGCCCGACAGCGGTAAATTCGACATCGGAGACACCGTACGGTTCGGCTATTTCTCACAAGAAGGACTAAAGTTCAACGAAAGCCAGAAGGTTATCGACGTTATCACCGACATAGCCGAATACATCGACCTTGGCGGAGGACGCCATCTGACGGCTTCACAATTCCTTCAGCATTTTCTCTTTACGCCCGAACAACAGCACAACTATGTCTATAAACTCTCGGGTGGTGAAAAACGAAAGCTGTATTTGTGCACGGTGCTGATGAAGAACCCGAACTTCCTGATTCTCGATGAACCTACCAACGACCTCGACATTCAGACGCTTCAGATTTTGGAAGAGTACCTTCAAGACTTCCCTGGCTGTGTCATCGTCGTGAGCCACGACAGATATTTTATGGACAAGGTCATCGACCACTTGCTCGTTTTCAAGGGACAGGGCGTCATCAAGGACTTCCCCGGCAACTACACGCAATTCCGTGAATGGTCACAACTGGCTGAGAAATCAGACGTTGATGAGAAAAGCACAAAAAATCAACCGGCGCCCAAGAAGTCGTATCGCAACGAAACGCGCCGCCGCATGAGCTATAAAGAAAAGCGTGAATTCGAACAGTTGGAGAAAGAAATCGAAGCTTTGGAAAACGAACAGAAACAACTGGAAGAAGCCCTTTGCAGCGGTACGCTTTCGGTAGAAGAACTCACCGAAAAAAGCAAAAGACTGCCCCTGCTGAAGGATGAACTCGACGAAAAGAGCATGCGCTGGCTGGAACTTTCGGAAATAGAAAACTGAAAAACCAGCGTATTAATATTAAATTCTGTTAAACTCTCAACAGATTATTCGCCCAACATTCTTCATTCTTCTTGAAAAGTAGTACCTTTGCACCCGTTAAGAAGAACATACATGCTGTTTCCGTCCGTGAAACAACAACATTTTATCAAAATTCCCTCATATTTATTATATGTACAACAAAGAAGAACTATTATCAAAAAGTATCTCCGAACTGGAAGATATTGCTAAAGGACTGAATGTAAAGATCAAGTCTGGTCAGAGCATGGAGGATATTGTGTATGACATCATCGAGGCACAGGCCATCGATTATGCAAGCAAGAACCCCATGGGCACAAAACGCAAGCGCACCAGGATAACAAAAAAAGATACCGACAGGGTTTATTCCGTCAACGGAAAAGAAGGCGAGAACTTTGACCTGAAGAAAAACAAGACTACCGCTGAACCTGTACCTCTCTTCAAGGATATTCCTGAGAAGACAGAAACCGAGCCGGTGACCGCTGAAGCCGCTCCTGCCGAGGAGCCTGAAAAGCCGGCACCCAAAAAGCGCGGACGCAAGTCGAAGGCCGAATTGGCTGCCATTGCTGAGGCTGAAGCAAGAGCTAAGGCTGAGGAAATGGTAGATGAAGGAAACCAGGAAACAGTCAGCCAGCCACAAGAAGAGCCTGTTGTCAGCGAGGTTCCCGAGACAGAATCAGCACCAGATAACACAGAAGCCGACTATATTCCAGAAGCTCAGTTTACTCCTGCTGATGATATGGACAAGGACGCTGAGAAGCAGGAACTGCTTGCACAACTTCAGGCTAAGGTCAACGACCACAACAAGTTGGCCGACGAAAAGCGAGAAATAATCGAAGACGGGATTTGGGAAGGCGATCCGGGCGACGGCACCGATTTCATAACGGTTGTTGATTTGCCCATCGAGGACCACTCCGTGCTGCCCAACTACGACATGTTCGACAATCCCACCACACCCATCAGCTCGCCAACGACCAACTACAGGCAACCCGCTGCACCCCAGCCCACAAATGTCGCCTACGATTTCTCCGACATCATCACAGCCAACGGTGTGCTTGAAGTTATGCCCGATGGCTACGGATTCCTACGTTCAAGCGACTACAACTATCTCTCGTCGCCCGATGATGTCTACGTAAGTGTACAACAAATCAAGCGTTATGGTTTGAAGACAGGCGACGTCGTGCTCTGCCACGTTCGTCCGCCACACGAAGGTGAGAAATATTTCCCGCTGACAAGCATCGACAAGATCAATGGACGTCGCCCAGATGAAGTGCGCGACCGCATACCCTTCGAACATCTCACCCCACTCTTCCCCGATGAGAAATACACGCTCTGTGGCGACCCGCGCACAACAAACCTCAGCACGCGTATCGTTGACCTCTTCGCTCCTATCGGTAAGGGACAGCGTGCACTCATCGTTGCTCAGCCCAAGACGGGTAAGACCATCTTGATGAAAGATGTGGCCAATGCCATCGCCGCCAATCATCCCGAGGCTTACCTGATGATGCTGCTCATCGACGAACGCCCTGAAGAAGTCACCGATATGGCCCGCACCGTTAATGCCGAAGTAATCGCATCGACCTTCGACGAGCCTGCCGAGCGTCACGTAAAGATTGCCGGCATTGTTCTCGAAAAAGCAAAACGCATGGTGGAATGCGGCCACGATGTGGTCATTTTCCTCGACTCCATTACCCGTCTGGCCCGTGCTTACAACACAGTTGCTCCAGCATCGGGCAAGGTTCTTACCGGTGGTGTTGATGCCAATGCCCTGCAGAAACCCAAGCGTTTCTTCGGTGCTGCCCGTAACATCGAGGACGGAGGTTCGCTCACCATCATTGCCACTGCCCTCATCGACACCGGTTCAAAGATGGACGAAGTGATCTTCGAGGAATTCAAGGGTACGGGTAATATGGAACTCCAGCTCGACCGTACGCTCTCCAACAAGCGTATCTTCCCGGCTGTCAATCTCGTGGCTTCTTCTACCCGTCGCGACGATTTGCTACAAGACAAGACCACGCTCGACCGCATGTGGATTCTTCGCAAGGCTATTTCCGACATGAATTCCATCGAGGCCATGAACGAGATTCATTCACGCATGGAAAAGACCCAGAACAACGAAGAATTCCTGCTCTCGATGAATTCGTAAAGGGATTCGGAAAGAGGTCCTTCAATTTCGTAGATGGCAAGTTTTTGACCAAATTATTTGGAAATAAGGATAAAATGATGTAATTTTGCACCGCTTTAAAGGGGTTCCGTAGCTCAGTTGGATTAGAGCAACTGCCTTCTAAGCAGTAGGTCTTGGGTTCGAACCCCAACGGAATCACGGAATAGGGTGCTTACAATGCGCCCTATTTTCGTTGTAAATCTTGTGCAAAAATAAGTTGGAAGCGACCAGTGAGTTTGGACACACAAAAAAAATATTGAAAAAAGAAATCATGGGGACGGCCGTCCCCATGATTTCTGTGATTATATCCACTCCTGATGCCCGTTTTGTTCTCTTGTAATCAGGTCGATGAGGCTGCTTGGTCTTTCTGACGCGGCAGACTGTTCATCTTTATCATCTTCCCAAGCGTTGTATTGTCGGGCGCGGGCGGGGCCGCTGCCGCCGCCCCCGTACTCA
>JAFRPY010000020.1 GCA_017428925.1 Prevotella sp.
GACAAAAGAATCGCATCAATACAAGCTAAAATCAATGCAAGACCGAGAGAAAAACTAAATTTCCTCACACCAAATGAGGCATTTTTCAAACATTATGCCTAACTTTGCAGCCTACTTGCACTTGCTGGTTGACTCTATAGACAAAGATAAAATGAACGAAAATGGCAAATAAATCGCCATTTATTTTGAATTGTAATCGTTTATTTGTATCTTTGCAGTCAGAAAGTTGCGAGAGCGGGCTGCGCCTCAGCAATTCAAACAAATTTGATTGCATTCGGCTTGCACCTTCCATGCAACGTCAAACCCAAAAGATTCAATGAATGGAGATTATTCTGAACGATTATCACAAGAAGTCGAACGCCATCAAGATGACGAAAGTGGCATACTGGAAAGCGCATCCGCTTTCGCGAACCGAGTCCTTAAGGAGGTTGAGGCTCTTGCGGGAACAACGGCTTGCAAGTCAGTCCAACTGGTAAGACTTAAAAAGTGGGCACAGGAACAAGGGTGTTGGTTTGATGACCGTAGCCAGTTTGGTGATTTCTTTGACCGTGGTTCAGAGAATGAGACTTATTTGTCGTCTGACCAAAAAGAAATTATCAAACTAAATGATTTCCGTTACTCTGATGACAATCTAATTTCCTTCTTTGAACGCATCAAGGCTCACAACAGCTATTTTCCTGATTGTAAATATAACATGATTGGCTTTGCCAAAAATCGTGATGGTAAAGTTTGTGCTGTGCTTGTGCAGCCATTCATAGCTGAAGCACGCCTTGCAACAAAGCAGGAAATACACGACGAATTTGTACGTCTTGGCTTTCACCCAGAGGATAATGGTGAATACTATACTAACGGGCGGCATGATATTTTTGATGCCGTTGATGGTAATGTACTGATAGATGATGAGAATAATATGTTTTTCATTGATACTATCATCTATCCCTCCGATACAGGCGGTGTTGATAAATATAATAGCCTTTCGCCAAGGGCAAATTCATCGAAAAAGAAACAATAAACAGCGCAACAAATGAACGAAAAAGACAAATAAATCGCCATTTATTTTGAATTGTAATCGTTTATTTGTATCTTTGCCCTCGAACATCGCCACGATGTCCGAGCGAGGGCGGCGGTGCGAAAATCGCGGTTGCGCAAGTGCCAAGCAAGTTTACTTGCAATTGGCCGAGCATTAGCGATTTATCTAATTTTTGTGGGTAAATAGATCGTTGTATCTATATTCTATAGAGGTTCATGCCGAAATCCGACCAGATTTGAACGAGCCTCGTGGAATCGGGATACACCTTGAATAAAGGTGTACCCGTTCCATATATGTCTCGTTCAAGGTCCTTGGTCGGATACCTGGCGTGAAGCATATTTGGAACGTGGTACACTTTCTTTGTATCTGCACATGAATATCGTTTCACGTAAAAATCCGACCAATTATGAACGTAACGGACGATAAAAAAGAGCAGCAGGTAGTATCGCGACAACGTGTGGCTGACCATGGCGAGGTATATACCGCCAAAAGGGAGGTCTGCGCGATGCTCGACTTGGTGAAAGAAGAGACGGAGCGGATAGACTCCCGGTTTCTGGAGCCTGCCTGTGGAACGGGGAACTTCCTCGTGGAAATCCTGAACAGGAAAATGGAGGCGGTTAGGAAAAAATTCTCCCGTAACCGCTATGAGTACGACCTGGCATCGGCACAGGCCGTCAGTTCGATGTATGGTGTTGAACTGTTGCCCGACAATGTGGAAACCTGCCGCAAGCGGCTGTTAGAAAAATACAAGGAACTATACGGTCCTCCCCCTATAGGGGGAGTTAGAGGGGGTCTTTCATCCGAACTGGAGCAAACCATCAGATTCCTTTTGCGTAAAAACATTCTTTGCGGTGATGCCTTAACGATGCTTCAAGACGACGGTCTGCCCATCACCTTTTGTGAATGGACGTTTATCGGCACAGGAGGTAAGGTGAAGCGTCGCGACTTTGAATTGGCGGAATTGCTTCGAAACGTGGAGTACGACAAGCCCAAACCTGGTGAAGAAGGAGTTCTCTTTGCCGATACGGGAGAACCCACATTCGTACACCTGCCCAAGCGTGAATATCCAGTAACCGACTATCTAAAACTCTCCGACTATGAATAACCGATTAAACTATAATCCAGATGTATTGTCGTGTCTGGCTAATCTGAGCAACGACGAAGTGTTTACGCCTCCTGGGCTGGCTAACCAGATGTTGGACATGCTGCCGCAGGAACTGTTTCAAAGTCCAGACACTAAGTTTCTCGACCCTTGTACGAAGAGTGGTGTCTTTCTGCGAGAGATTGCCAAGCGGTTGATTGAGGGATTGGCCGCTCAAATTCCTGACCTTCAGGAGCGTATCGACCATATTATGCATCATCAACTTTATGGCATTGCCATTACGCGGTTGACTTCGATGATGAGCCGCCGAAGCCTGTACTGCTCGAAGGATGCCAGCGGACGGTATAGTATTTCAAAGTTTGAGGATGAGGATGGCAACATCAGATATGATGACATCAAGCACACGTGGGTGCAAGGCAAGTGCCGCTATTGCGGAGCCAGCCAAGAAGTCTATGACCGTGACGGCGACCTCGAATCCCACGCCTACGAGTTTATTCATACAGATAATCCTAATACAATATATAATAATATGACTTTCGATGTAATTATTGGCAATCCGCCGTATCAAATGGAGGATGGTGGAGGTCGTGACTCATCAGCTATTTCTCTTTATCATTTGTTTATTTTGCAAGCCAAGAAACTAAATCCACGTTACTTGACAATGATTATTCCTGCAAGGTGGTATTCAGGAGGTAAGGGTCTTGATGATTTCAGAGATGAAATGCTGAATGATGATAGAATAAGAATAATACATGATTTCCCTGAAACAAAAGATTGCTTCCCAGGTCTTAATATAAGAGGTGGTGTATGTTATTTTTTGTGGGAAAGAGATAACAGGGGAGATTGTAAGGTTATCAACCATATCAAAGACACTACAATTTCTTCAAATAGACCTCTTTTGGAAAAGGATTGCACCGTCTTTATTCGTTATAACCAAGCAATATCCATTCTTAGAAAGATACAGGCACAAAAAGAGCAAACATTTGGAGAAATCGTTAGTTCAAGAAAACCATTCGGTTTAGCTTCTAACTTTGACAGATTCCAAACTAAAAAAACTCCAATGTTCAATATAAAGTTATATCGATTCGGGGATTGTGGCTATGTGAATATAGAACAAATAGAAAAATTGCAAAACATAGTAAAAAATTATAAAGTTCTGGTGTCTAAAGCTAGCCCTGGTGGAGATGAATATCCACATTCTATTGTTAGTGCACCGATTATTTCTGAGCCTAATTCTGTATGTACAGAAACATACCTTGTCATAAAGACAGTTCCATCAAGAGAACAAGCAGAAAATCTCATTACTTATATTAAAACGAGGTTCTTTAGGTTCATGATGTCTTTGGTTAAGAATACTCAGAATATTTCAAGAGGTAGTTATATGTTCGTTCCCCTTCAAGACTTCAGCAAGCCTTGGACGGATGAAGAACTTTATAAGAAGTATGGACTGACAGACGAGGAAATCCAGTTCATCGAGTCGATGATTCGACCGATGGAATAAAAGAAACAAAATAACAACAGGCGCTCTTTGACAAGATTCTGATTGGAATTATTTGACATGCGGTCGAATTTTGTTGCGACACAACAAAGGAAATGCAAGCATTTCTTTGTATTCGCTGCTCCAAAATTTGGAAGTTTAAATTAAAGACGCTATCTTTGCACACGATATGAAGCAAACGATAGATACATACAAATTGACTGGTATGGAAGAACCTACAGACGAGGTTCTGAGACAGTTGATGCGTGAGGCGGCAGAGGATGCTAAGACTTCTAATGAAGAAGCAACCGAATACTACTTCAACATGATGATGGTTGAAGCACAAAAAGCAGTTGCGGGAGTATGAACAAGACTGATCATAAGCCAGTCCTCATTGTGATAGCTGGTCCAAACGGATCGGGTAAGACCACTATTACATCAAAAATCCTAAAACACGAATGGCTGGAAGGTGCTCTATACATAAACCCAGACATTGTGGCCCAAGAGAAGTTCGGCGACTGGAATTCACGAGATGCTGTACTAAAATCTATTAAGTACTGTGAATCTCTGCGTGAAGATTGTTTGCTGAAGAAACAAAGTTTAATCTTTGAAACAGTTCTTTCGGCTGATGATAAGATTGACTTTATCAAACGGGCTAAAGAGGCAGGTTTTTTTATCAGACTCTTCTTCGTTTCAACTGAACACCCTTCTATTAATGCGTCAAGAATTGCGCATAGAGTAATGAAAGGTGGACATGATGTGCCTATATCGAAAATCATATCGCGTTATTATAAGTCTATAGTAAACTGTATGAAAGCATCGAAGTATGCTGATCGTACGTATGTTTACGACAACACAAAAGAAAACAGCGAAGCCAAGATTTTGTTCCGCATGACAGAAGGTAAGGTTATTAAGCAATATATGAAAGTGTTGCCAAAATGGACTGCACCAATTCTGTATTTCTAATCGACATCTAATGTCATTCTGCGCCATAACAGAATAAAATGAAAACGTTATGGCAACAACGAATTATTTCCCACGGAAGTCGGAGTCGGCTCCGATGATTTATGCTTACGAGGATAAGCATGACCCCAACCTGAAGGGCATCCTAAAGGTGGGCTATACCACGATTGGCGTGCAGGAACGTGTGCGCCAGCAGTATAACATCGTGCGCCCAGGCGAACCACCATACCGCATACTGGTGGAAGAATCGGCCATGCGTCAGGATGGTACGGCGTTTATGGACCATGACGTGCATCGCATGTTGGTTAAGATGGGTTGCCGGCACGTGGAGGGTGAATGGTATTGCTGCACGCCGCAACAGGTCAGGGCTGCCATCGTGGCCGTCAGAGAAAGGGCCGACGTGGCGTGGAATCGTGACAAGACCTTTGGCATGCGCCCGGAACAACAGAAGGCTGTAGACAAGACGACTGCCTATTTCGAGAGTTATGCCAACGAGCAAAACCGCACACCACACTTCCTCTGGAACTGTAAGATGCGTTTCGGAAAGACCTTTACCACCTATCAGTTGGCAAAGCGTATGGGATGGACGCGCGTGCTGGTATTGACATTTAAGCCTGCCGTAGCCCATGCATGGGAAGAGGACCTGATGACGCATGTGGATTTCGACGGTTGGCAGTTCATCGCCAGGAATCCGGAAGCCGGCATCGACTATCAGTTCCAACATGCTGACCCGCAGAAACCGATGGTGGTGTTCGGTTCATTTCAGGACTTTCTCGGAAAGAACACGGCCAATGGCGGCATGAAACTGAAACATGAATGGGCGCGGGAATTCAACTGGGACTGCATCGTGCTGGATGAATACCACTATGGTGCGTGGCGTGAGAATGCCAAGGAACTGATTGGTGTCAGTGAGGACCTGGGCAGCGAGATTGAGAATCCAGACTACTTCGACGAGGATTTGATTCCCATCACGTCAAATCATTACCTCTACCTGTCGGGCACCCCTTTCCGTGCGATTGCATCGGGAGAGTTTATCGAGGAACAGATATACAACTGGACCTATAGCGACGAGCAACGTGCAAAAGAAGAATGGGGCGACAAGCCAGATAACCCATACGCCTCGCTGCCCAAGATGGTGCTGCTGACCTATCAGTTGCCTACAGAAATATCGAGAGTGGCCGAGGAAGGAGAGTTTGACGAGTTTGACCTGAACTCATTCTTTGAGGCTGAAGGTAAAGGTGAGGATGCCGTGTTCAAGCATCACGACGAGGTGCAGAAATGGCTCGACATGCTGCGCGGACAGTATCTGCCAACGTCTGTCAACGACCTGAAGGCAGGAAACAGGAAACCGCCGTTGCCGTTCTTGAATGGTGACCTGTATTCAAACATGAACCATACGCTATGGTTCCTGCCCAATGTGGCTTCATGCTTTGCCATGAGGAACCTGCTGACGGAGTTGCAGAATACGTTCTATCACGACTATCGGGTTATTGTTTGTGCGGGTACTCGTGCCGGCATCGGTCAACAGGCGTTGCCACCTGTGGAACGGGCCATGTCGCATCCTGACCCGCTGCATTGTAAAACAATCACGCTGACTTGCGGCAAACTGACCACAGGCGTAACCGTACGTCCGTGGACGGGTATTTTCATGCTGCGCGACACCTCGTCGCCCGAAACCTATTTCCAGTCGGCATTCAGGGTTCAGTCGCCCTGGACCATTACCAACAGCGACGGACTTCATCCGAATAGGGTGGAGATTCTGAAGCATGTTTGCTATGTGTTCGACTTCGCACCTAACAGGGCATTAAGGAAGGTGGCCGACTATTCTTGCCAGTTGAATGTGGAAGAGGGTAATCCGGAGAAGTGTGTCGATGATTTTATCAAGTTCCTGCCCGTGCTTTGTTATGAAAATGGTGTGATGAAAGCCTTGTCGGCAAGTGATGTGCTCGACATGGCCATGAACAACACATCAGCCACGCTCTTGGCTCGAAGATGGGAGAGTGCCTTGTTGGTAAATGTCGATAACTTCACCCTCCAGCGGTTGATGAACAACGAAGCAGCAATGGCAGCCCTGATGAAGATAGAAGGGTTCCGCTCGCTGAATCAAGATATAGAGACCATCATCAACAAAACGGATGCCATCAAGAAGAAACGCAAGGAAAATGAAGAAGGGTTGACTAAGCAAGAGAAGAAAGAACTCTCTGATTCAGAGAAAGAGATCAAGAGCAAGCGGCGCCAGATACAGGAGAAACTGATGAAGTTTGCCACGCGCATTCCAATATTCATGTACCTGACGGATTTCCGTGAATATTCATTGAAAGATGTCATTCTGCAATTGGAACCGAAGTTGTTTGAGCGTGTTACAGGTCTTACCAAACAGGATTTCGCATTATTGGTAAGTCTGAATGTGTTCAACGAGGCCCTGATGAACGATGCCGTCTATAAATTCAAGCGATATGAAGACAGCAGTCTGACTTATGCCGGCATAGACCGCCATGAGGGAGAACAGATGGTTGGAGGTTACAGTACCGTCATTACAGTTGAAGAATACCGCTCAACATAAAATAGGAAATTCCCTATTCTATTTTAGGCGATTTCCCCCTTCGTGGGTTGGAGGCAATAAGTACTTTTGTGGAATAAAGAAACAAATTATGGGTATGGTGGCGTCAACCCATATAGATTTCCATAAGGCTACGACGGCATGCTATAGACATGTACGCTGGAACCCTGGGCTGAGGGCAAATAATTGATGCCCCACCAACACACCTGTAACAGCACGAACGAAATGAGCAATACCCACAGAGCGAGCTTCGGCTTGTGGGTGGGTAATTGTCTGTAATGTACATAGATGAGATAGGCGAACCATGTGATGGCAGCCCACGTCTCCTTTGGGTCCCACGACCAATAGTGCCCCCATGCTTCTTTGGCCCAGAGTGCACCGAAGAGCATGCCGATGGTCATGAAAGCGAGGCCGACGTAGACTAAATCGTCAAGAGGATAGAGGAAAGAGGAGAGAGGAGAGATTGTTTGCTTCTTGATGAGCACCCACAATGCCATCAGGGTGGCTACGCCAAAAATGGCGTAGGCAAACATATAGACGATGACGTGAGGGGCGAACCAGGGACTCTGCAGTGCTGGCATCAGCGTCTTGGAGTGTATTTCCGGTTTGAAGAGGTTCACGCAGATGAACACCAGCGCCAACACCGTTGAGAATGAGAGTATCCACTTGTATTTCCAGCGCGAATAGACGATGATACCTGCAAGCGGAAGGAAGAATGAATACCACAGGCGTGTCTCGCCCATCGTACGCAGGGGCGGACGCTCAAGCGAAATCCACATCATCAGGATGAAACAGAAGAACACAGCGAGGCCGATGATGGTTGAAGTGTAGGCCACTGCCGCCTTTTCACGCCATGCAGCCCAGGCGCCTAGGGCCCACAGCAATACTGCTGCTATTGCGAAATATATAAATTGTTCCCAGGTCATCATCTTTACTCTTTTACCTTTTTACTTTTTTACCTTTTTTACTTTTTACCTTTCAAGAACATACACACCGCTCCGGCGAGCATCATGTAGATTCCTGTATAGACCAGCGGCAGCCACGGGTCGCTTACCAGTTCTAGGATGCTTGTCTGGCTCATGGCTCCCATCTGTGTGTCATAGCCATACTGGTAGATTTTCCAGCCGTCCACTTCCACCGGCTTGTTCACCTCGACAGTGGTCATGATGTTCTTGCCCGTCTTTGTCAGAATCTGGATATCAGAGGCAAACCGGCGGGGCGAGCCGTCATCATAGGTTTCCATGATAAACTGCTTCAGTTCGATGGCAATGGGCATCTCCACAATCTGCTGATCCTGTGTCATCGCCCTCCATTCCGGTTCTCCCTTCACCGTAATCATCTTCAGCCGCTGCATGTCGGCATTGCCCAGCGTAGCCGTTGTCATAGCAAGGAAAAGCCCTAGATGGTTCAATAGGAAAGGAATATCCCGCTTCCATTGAAAATGCAAAGTGTGACGAATGATAATCATTCCCAGAATGACTGCGATATAGACATATATCAGCACGAAGGGCCAGAACGAGAGCATGTTGCTCAGCCATACTCCGTTGACTGTCTGTTGCGTCAGTCCCATGATAATGGTGAGCACGACGGCATACACCAGAGCTGGTATCGCGGCCTTATAGGTGCCGATAAACAGAAAGCCGTACACCTTCTTCTGCAGCAGGTAAATGATGCCGATAATGGTTAGGAATCCCGCCATCACGATGCCGCTCGCCGGCCAGCGGAAAGCATCCCACACCACAGGGCCGACGCTCAGTTCCAGCATCAGTCCTGCAAAGATAAGGCCTCCTCCGATGAGGAAGCCTTCTTTCATTCCGTAGGGTTTAGTCCACATCAGATTTCTATGAGCTTACCATTTTTCTTCGCCTCGTCAATCCACTTGGGGACAATCTGGTCAAGGAACCGCTGCTTCTTGTCACGCAGCGTTTTCATATCAAGACCTATGTAGGTTTGCGCCTTCTCCTTGGTAGAGATGTCGGGCATAGGCACATCGCCGATGAAGCCATGTTTGGCCAACACTTTCGACAGCATCAGACGGGCATCCTGCACCTGCACCAGTCCGTCGCTGAATAGTCGCTGTACCTCCTGAGGTGCATGGAACGAGGCTCCATGCGATGCGAAGGCATAGTCCCAACGCCACTGGCTCGAACGTATCAACTGAAGGATGGGTTTCATCTCTGCCTCAGTGGCACCCTTCTCCCAGGCAAACTTGGCATCGATGTGGGCTGCGGCCAACTGCTTCTCCAGTTTGGTGCGGCTCTCGCGTGTCTTGGCCTGGCGCTCATAGACGTTCTGCCGCAGTACGTCAGCATCTTGACGGTGACAGGTCTGGCATGTGCGGTCGATATTGGCTAATGGCGAAGTGATGCGGTGGTCTGAGAACTTTATGCCTCCTTCTTGCTTATAAGGCATGTGGCAGTCGGCACATGACACGCCACGCTGTCCGTGAATACCCTGCAGAGCCATTTCGTAGCCGGGATGCTGAGCCTTCAGTATTGGAGTTTTCGACAGCGGATGGATATAGTCGTAGAAACCTATTGAGTCGTAGTATTCCTCGGCAGCCTCGCAGGTCAGGCCCTTGTCCTGCGGGAACATCAGGTAATTGGCCTTGCCCGGATTGTTGGGGTCGTCGGGCTTGATGAAGTAGTACTCTGTGTGGCACTGGGCGCACACTAATGAGCGCATCTCCTGATGGCTGGCCTTGCGTACATCCTTACCGGCACGTGCCCATGCCTCATACAGGGCTGGACGGGCAGGACGTAAGTCCATCGTGCGTGCATCGTGACAGTCGGAGCACCCCACGGTATTCATCATCTCGCCAGCCAGTCCGCTCCACTTTCCTTCGTATGCATAGTAGTTGGCAGGATCGAACACCGACTTCGAACCACTCAGTTCACGCATCATACGAGGAACGTCAGGACCTTTACACGTCCAGCAAGTGGCGGGCTGCATATCGCCGTCACCGTCAATGCCGGGGTTACCTGTGCGTAGGATTTTGCGCAGGTCTTCGATGCAATGCTTGTGGCCACGGGGGGTGTTGTAGTGGCGTGAGAAAGCATAGCCTGCCCAGAGTATCACCATTTCGGGACGGTCAGCCAATTCGTCAGTCTCTTGGGAGCCGTTAAACTTCGACCTGAATGTGGTGTCCTCGGTCATCGCCCACGTCTCATACTCACGCGGATAGTCGGCCTTGAACTTCTCGTTCTGGGCCACGATACTGTCAGTAAACTCGGCGCGCTTGTTGTTGAACACACTGGCTACTTCGGCACGGCGTTCCATGAGCGACGAAACGAGCAGTCCCAGCAGGAACACCACAATCATTGAGCCTCCGAAAAGTGCCCATCCTTGCCATTTCTTTAATGTCTTTGCCATAATATAATCTTTTTTTTATTTAGACTTTAGATTTTAGAATTTAGAGTTATCGCCTTACGGCGAGTATCAATTTTGAATTTAGAATTTTTATTCCGCATAACTTTTAACTCTTAATTCATCATGTTCTGCAGCCAATCAGGAACCGGGCTCGGCGGCAGCGGCGTGACACCCTCCGCATTCGGTGTGGCCATCAGCGAGTTCATTCCGCCATGGGGCACGTTGCGGTGGCAATCCCAACAGACCTTGCCTCCCTGAGCCTGTTGTTGCATATATCCCATACGTCCCGTTTTCACAAACTCCTGGTTCAGTTGGGTGTGGCAACGGATGCAGTTGTCCATCACCACCTGACCGGTCAGTGTCTCTGCCATCGGAGCCTGCCGTTCGGCGTGAGTCACGAAATAGGCTGTATGCTTAAGACCGTCCATCGCCTTGAAACCATATTTCAGCGCAAGGTTTTGGTGGGGCACATGGCAGTCGTTGCACGTAGCGTCGCGCCCATGCGAGGAGTGGCTCCACGTGGCATAGTAAGGTGTCATGATGTGACAGTTGACGCAGGCCGACGGATTATCTCCAACGAAATAGGTATGCGCCCGCAGCAGATACATGAACAATCCGCCCAAACCCACAATGACGCCCGCCACTATCAGCAGCCCCACTTTCTGACGGTAGGAAAACCAGTCCTTAAAGGATAGTAGTTTGCGTAGATCCATATTTATATATTTGTAGCAAATATACGAATAATATACGTTGTATGCTAATTGTCCTTCGGTTTCTTAACAACTTTTAAGGGATTTGCGCCATTTTGCGTACAAATCTATCGCTTTGCTGAAAGATTCATGGGCTTCGCTGAATATTTTTTGCCAAATAAATTGGAAGGAGTAACTTTGCATCTAAATAAAATCAGATAATAATGATGAGAAAAGTAGTTTTATTGGTAATCAGCATTTTTCTGCTATCAGGTTCGCTGATGGCACAGGAAAATATGCCCAGGCACAATCGTATCACTTACGAGCAGATGACGGAAAAGATGGTCAAGGAACTGAAGCTTGACGAGAAACAGCAGAAGAAGGTGGCCAAACTCAACAAGAAGTACAAGACGCTGATTGAGGGCCAGCAGCGCGAGATGCCGCGTGGTCATCGGCCTCCAATGGGTGGCAGACCTAATGGAAATAACGGTGAAAGACCCAGTGGCGGTATGGGCGGCCCTGGCGGAGGACAGCCCGGAGGTGTTTGGGGTGGTATGCCTGGCGGCGGCATGGGTGGTCACGGTGATGGTATGCAAGGAGGTCCCCGTGGGGGCGGTATGGGAATGCCTGGCAGTGGACAGTCCTCTGAGAATACCTACGACTATGACAAGCAACAGCAGAAATACGACAAGGCTATAGCAAAGATTCTGTCTGAGCAGCAATATGAAGGCTATCAAAAGATTAAACCCCAGTTTGCCTCGCAACGCAGAATCCGAGAGTTCTTGTTGGGTGGTAAGCAGGGTATGATGCAGAATGCTCCAAATGGCATGGGCAGACGTGGAGGCCCTGGCTCTCGTAGTAAGGACATCAAATATGCAGGAGCAACCGAGTTGACAGCTTCGGCAACTGAGGCGGGCAAGACGTATCAGAGCGAGAAATCTGATGAGAGTGCGCTGCTGATTTCTACCAAAGAAACGGTGACTATCTCTGAGCCCACTGTCAACAAGTCGGGCAGTTCAGACGGTGGTGACAACTGCAGTTTCTACGGCGTGAATGCGGCCTTGCTTGTAAAGGGTGGCAGTACCACGACAATAAAAGGTGGTACGATAACCACTGACGGCACAGGGGCCAACGGTGTGTTCTCATACGGAGGAAACGGTGGACATAATGGCGGTCAGGGTGATGGCACCACAGTCATCATTGAAGATACCAAGGTTACCACAACGGGCGGCGGTTCTGGTGGTATCATGACTACGGGTGGTGGCATAACAAAAGCCAAGAACCTGACCATCAACACAAGTGGCCGTTCATCGGCTCCGATACGTACCGACCGTGGCGGTGGCAAGGTGACTGTAGAGGGTGGCAGCTATACCAGCAATGGGCTTGGCTCGCCAGTCATCTACTCTACGGCAGATGTCACAGTGTCAGATGCAACGCTCATCTCGAATAAATCTGAAGGTGTCTGTATCGAGGGCAAGAACAGTATTACGCTGAACAACTGCCAAATGACTGTCAGCAACACACAGCGCAACGGTCATGCGCAGTTCTTGGATGCCATCATGATTTATCAGTCGTTTTCTGGCGATGCCGACAGCGGCAACTCGCATTTCACGATGAACGGTGGTTCGCTGACGAACCGTCAGGGGCATTTGTTCCATGTGACCAATACAAATGCACTTATATCTCTGAACGGTGTGAAACTGCAGAATGATGATTCTTCCAAAGTGTTGTTGTCTGTGTGTGCCGATGGATGGCAGGGTGCCAGCAACAAGGCAACTCTCAATGCAAGCCATCAGCAGTTGGAAGGCACCATCCTTGTGGGTAGCGACTCAGAACTGACACTGAATCTGGCAGATGGTTCCACTTTCAACGGATCTATCAGTGGCAACATTACCAACGCCGAAGGTATCTGCGTTTCGAAAGAGACAGGTACGGTAAACGTCACCCTTGGCGATGACTGCAACTGGACGATGACTGCCGACACTTATATCACATCATTCAATGGCGACACATCCCGCATCAATGCCAATGGTCACCGGCTGTTTGTGAATGGCAAGGAGATAATGATTTAAAACTTCTTGTACTGATGGTTTATATACGTTAGAAACTAAGGGCGATAACATAGCGCATTCCCCACTTCGGACTGGTAGGCAGGTCGTTGTAACTGAGACGGCGCACATACTCGACGTGCCAGATTTTGAAAATGTTGTGGATGCCGAATACCAGTTCTGCGTATGGTCTGTGGGAATCCATCACGTGGCAGCCCTCGGGGAAGTACATCAGCCGGCTGTTGCCGCGATTCTGCTCCAGGTAGGGATTGTTCTTGTCGGTCAGCGTTCCCCAAAGCATGCGTACGCCAACGAACTCGCGCCAGTGTAATTTTTTGATCAGCGGCAGACGGTTGAATATCTTGCCATTCAAGTCCCACGAGACCATCAGCGAGGCAAAGCGGTCGTTGAGAAACTCCATCGTGTTTATCAGGTTGAAAGTCTCGGGGGCGATGATGTATGACTGGTTGGCTGCGGGCAGGATGAGCAGCGGATAGGGTACTTGGTTCCACTGTATGCCGCCCTTGGCACTGATGTCGAGTTTTCCCCAGCTGCTCAGCCAGAAACGCTTGAAGATACCCACCTCGGTGTAGTTGTAGTTATAGTTGCCGCCCAGGATGCCGTCGAATCCCATGGTGTGAGCCACGCTGAACACTGGAGCGTCGAGATTGATGACGCGCCGGCGCAGCTTGTTGTTGATATAGGTCTCGCCAGGGGCATAGCGCAGACGTCCGGTCACCTCTGTGGTGCGCAGGAAATCGCCGTTGCCCGTCCGCAGGAACTCCGTTGGCTTGGGCTTGTCGAGCGTCTGGAAGGTCATGGCACCACAACTTTCATTCTCTTCGAGTTTACCGTTAACGGTCAGTTTCAATCCCCAGTTCGTTTCATACTCAAAGGTGACCTGCTGACGGTTGTAGAGCATCATCTTGTTGGTCTCGGCCCATTTCAGGGCTACCATGAAGTTGTCCTTGTCGGTATCCATGAAGCGGTCGCCGGGCGAGCAGACGTCTTTGTTGACCTGAATGGTCATGGTGCGCCGGGGGAACTCGTGAGGCAGGTATTTCTTTGGGTTTAGCGAATAGGTGAACTCGGCGTTGTAATAGTCTTTCTTCGAGCCCCATCCGTGGCCGTAGTAGCCTGACAGGAAAAAATGCTTCGAGAGGTTGGCTGTGGTCTTGGCCGACAGTCGCGACCGCCATCCGTCAACATAGTTTCTGGTGAGAATGGTGTTAACGGGACAGATGTCGACATAGTTGGGTGTGCCAGTCTCTACGGAGTTCTCGAAGAGTGCCTTGAGTGAGAAGATGACATATTTCATGCCCTTGATATTCTCGATGCGATGGATAAACTTGTCCATCGAACTCTCGCTCTTGGTCAGTTCCACCTGTCGGTACTGGTTCCAGAATTCCTCGTCGCGCATCTGTGCATCGGCTTCAGTCACCTCATTGCGCATCCCTTTGAACAGTTTGTTGGGAATGGGGTCGAAGGCGTAGTCGCTCATTCGCGTCGTACGGGTAACGCTCACAGAACGGAGGAAACTCAGGAGTTCGAGTTCGGTACTCATGTCGTCCTTGGTGAGCACCCACTGGCCGTTGGGCAGCTGCTCGTAGTCCTGCAGGATTTTGACGTTCTGCACGAAGTTGACATTCGACTGCTTAGGAATGGTCATCTCGCAGCGGCGCACATGTAGCGACGAGTCATTCAGGATGTAGAGGTCGCCGCGGAATCCCATGTCGTTCTGGTTGTTGGGCAGAAAATGCAGGTGGATACATGAGTCGCGTTCGACGGCCAGCGTGTCCTCGATGTAATACCGGTAGAAGCCGATACCCTCGTTAGAAATGGGTGAGATGAACGGGTACTGGAGCAGTCGGATATGGTCTTGATAGAGGTCGATGTCGGTGAACACGTCCTTGACCACCGTGTTGATGATGTCGCCTGTCTGGAACAGGTCGTTCACGCCCTTGCTGCTTTGGCCGGTGATGATGGTCTTCTCGGAATGGGGGGCGCGACGATAAACCTTCTGCGAAACCGTTTCGTCGACACTGACTGGCAGAATCATCTTTCCAGTGACGTTGCTGGTCTCTACCTGTTCCACCAGCCAAGGGTGTTTCTTGAAGGGTCCCTGCTCAAGTTGCTCGGGTTTCAGGTCGTTGAGCGAGAGGGTAATCTTCTCGTATTTATTATACTGATAGTAATCGTTTTTTCTGAGGTCGGTCTTCTGCTTGGCAGCTACTACGCGGCGCATCAGTTCCACGGCAGGATTGTTTTTACGGCTATACCTGGCGTGACTGGACTTGATGGTCACTTCGGCCAATTGTTGCTGGTCGGGTTTCAACTTGATATTGAGCCTGTTCTTTGTCTTATTGGTGACAGGCATGATGCGTGACTTGTAACCCACGGCACTGAAGGTGAGGTTCCAGCCCTCGTGGCGGTCTATCCGGTATTTGCCGTCGATGTCGGAGACAACAGCTTGCTGATGCCCTTTGTAGATGACGCTGGCAAAGGGTATGCTGTCGCCCGTCTCGGCATCGGTGATGGCGCCGTAGATTTGCTGTGCACGGATATGTGAAGATAGTACACAGGCAAGGGAAATCAAAAAGTATTTCAGTCTTGTAGTCATTTAAAAACGTATTCAGTATAGTCTTCTCCTCGCCCATTCATACGGAGTGTGCGAAGCGCCTTGCTCTTGGCATTAACGGTCAGGACAAAAGAAGTAAACAACTGACGTTTTTTCTTACCCATCGGAACAATGGTAACCGTGATGGCGTTTCCCTTGGTCACCACGGTTATATCGCCGCCTTGTGGAATATCCTGTCGGTTGATGACCGCCTTCAGCACTGTATGGAAGGTGGCAAACTGTGGGTTCTTCTGACTGTCGGTCACATGCTGGCGTCCGCCCATTGTCATCGTAAACTTGCTACCATCCATGATCAGTTGGTCTTTGCCGCCATCGGTCGAAATACAGATATAGTCTGGTTTTCGAATCGTCAGCGTTCCAGTAGTGACAACATCGGTCTTGACGGCCCGTTTATGACTGGTCTTTGTAACGCTCTGCGCACCAATGCTCAAGGCCAGCATGCAGAATAAAGATATCAATAGCTGTCTCATCATTCTTTTTATTTTTTTACTTTTTTACCTTTTTAATTTTTTTGCTTTTCCCATCGTTGCGGAGCCAACGATAGATGGCGGGTTGAACTACGTATGAAAGGATAATGGCCGAGAGCAGACCGACAAGAGTGGAGAACCCTACACTTCGGATGGCGGGATGAACAGCGAGAAGCATGCTGCCAACAGTGACGAGCAGGGTGACAGCAGAAAGCAGGATGGCCGTCTTGTGAGAGGTGAGAAGGGCTACGGGTGGTCGCGTCGTCGGGAATGGCGAGTGGTCAGAGGTGAGAGATTGCTCGTCGTTTATCAGGCCGTGCATGACGAAAATGCTATAGTCGACACCAATACCGAAGATAAAGGTTGAGATGATGATGCTGATGAGATTAAACTGCTGGCCGAAGATGTTCATAGCACCCAACACGATAAGCCAGCTGAGCAGGATAGGCATAAAGCCCAGCAGGGTGTGCTTGATGTTGAAGTGGAACGACAGCCAGAGTACCAGCAGTACGAATGCCATAGACAGCCATTGCAGACGGTCGAAATCGCTGCTCATCTGGAGCAGGGTGTCTGTTGTATAATAATAAGTGTCGAGCACCAGCAGATGTGGATTGCTGCTGATGGCATCGCAGATGCGGATATAGTCGCTGTCGCTGCTGCGCACGGAGTCGTTCTGACAGCGTACGGAAGTGAAGCAGAGCCAGGTGCCGTCGTATGACTGTTCCATCAGTGTAGACAGGTAGCCCTGTGGAATCAATCCGGCTTCGTAAACGGCATCAGCCTCATAGTCGGCCTTGGCAGCCTCGAAGAATGTCTCAAAGGCTTCGGGACGCAGGTCGGCAGCCGGAGCCGTTGCATGAATCAGCTGGCGGACGGTGGCCAGGCGGCTTTCGTCCCAATAGCGGTACCAGGCATCGATGCGTTGTTGCTGTCGGTCGAGTGATACCAACAACTCGTTGGTGGGAGTATAGCTTTTCACCAGTCCAAGATGCTGAAGGGAGTCGAGTTTATGGCGGAGCACACCGAAGTGATGGAGGGCTTCCTCCATAGTCTGTCCCTGACTGGCAAAATATTTTGTCTTATCGCCTGTGTACGTCTTTTCGCGTAGCAAGTTCTCGGAGTGCTCCACCATTGGGTAGTCATAACCTAAGTTGTGCATGTCGGCATCAAAGTGGGTTCCACCAATGAAGTAGGCACCAACACCAATGACTGTCAGCACAACGATAATGGCAATCAACGGCTTCTTGCGGTCGAAAGGATAAGCGATGATACGCTCAACAAAAGCAGGAAGCGCATGCCGGACTGGCCTTAGCATCTGCGGCAACCATACGAGTGAGAACAGTGTGGCACCGAGAATGGCAAATGCGGCAAACAGTCCGAAGTCGCGCAGCAGGTCGGTCTGAATGAATAGGAGTCCAGAAAACGATCCGATTGTCGTGATACAGCCCAAGAGTACAGGCTTCACCTGGTCGCGCAACAGTTGTACGGGGTCGCTGACATACTGATGATGAGTCATCACATGGAGCACATAGCTGAGTGCCACACCGAGCACCACACCACCGATTCCCAAAGCCAGTAGCGAGAACTCGCCTTTCATCCAGTACATCATGGTCAGTCCGAATAGTGTTCCGAATGCCACAGGCAATAAGAGCAGTGGGATGGTGTCCCACCGGCGGAAGCATAGCAGCAGGAAAATCAGTACCAAGGCCAGTGCCCCTGCTATGGTGGTGGTCAGGTCGTGCTTAATCTGTGTGGAGTTGTAGTAACCGCTGGCAGGTGTACCGTGATAGCTAACGATAACGTCGGGATGCGACTGTCGGAGCTGACTGATTACGGTGTTGAGCCGTTCAAAGAGTGCTGAGCCCTGACCAGTATTGGTTGACGAGAACCGCGGTGTTAGGAATGCCAGACACACCGTTGTATCGGGCACGAAGAAATGGTTGTCCAAAGTCTGGTAAGTGCCACCGTTCAGCAGCGAAGTCATCTGTTTGGCCAGCACGTTGCGCATGCCTATCGGATCCAGCTCTATCAGCTCGGGGAACATCTCACCGAATCCGCCTTGCAGGTCGTCACGGTTTTGCAGCATCTGCTGTGCGAAGTGTTCTCGTGTCAGCAAGGAATCGAAATGCACATAGACAGCCGTATCGATATAGGCCGGCAGGTGGGCTGTCATGTAGTCAATAGCCTCGGGCAGCATTTCTTCGTCAATCCTGTAGAACAGATTCTCTATCAGGGCCGTATCGCGTTGAAGGGAGTCAGCAAGTGCATCGCAGGTAGCCGCCAGTTCTTGGTAGTCACTCCCTTCGAAAAGCACAAATACTTTGTCCTTGATCTTCAGGTCGGCAAAGGCCAGCTTGGTGCTGCCATCCTCATTTTTCGAAGATGGCATCAACTGATTGATGTCTTCCTCCAGGTGAATTTGCGAGGAGCAATAGCCAAACAATACGAAGAGACATGCCAAAGAGAGCCAGCAGACTACCCGATGGCTATGGAAATACTGATAGATTCGGACAAACAGTTCTGTCATTTTACAAATATTTTCAAGTCAACTTCGCAAATCGTTTCATTGCCAATGCAAGATTTTCCATGACAGAGCGTCATCGAACCAAACGAGAAGCCCATCGTAACGGTTGTCGTGATTTGCTCGTTGGCACGTGGACGACGTTGGCATGCGAAATGCTTCACTTCAGCAATCATCCCCACAGGAGGATTGACGGCTCCTTGTTGGATTGCCACATGTCCGGCAAGCGCCGAGGCCGACTGGGCGATATGCTCAATCAGTCCCGACTCTGACATCTCACCACTTGGCTGCATGAAAAAGTTGTCTAACCTCACAGACAGCGAGGTGGTACAGGATGTGCCCGTCAGGCTCTCTGCCGTTGTGGACTCCTCACCAACCTCAAGCGCATCCACCATCACAAAGGGTTTGCGCTGTGGAATCAGTTGCAAGATTTCGACACCTTTATAATGCATAATGCTTAATGCTTATTCTTCGCTCTTCACTTATCAAAGGTGCTGCTCAATGTAATCGTACAGATTGTTGAAGGTCTGGATTTGCTTCAGGTCTTCAACGGGGATGGTAATCTTATAGGTCATCTGCACAAGGGCAATGAGGTCTACCAGATTGATACTGTCCAGATTGAGCGTCTCCTTCAGGTTCGCATCGGGGGTAAACTCACTCTGTTCTACTTCAAACTCTTCTTCCAGCAGGCTGTTCACCTGATCAATAATTTCTTGTCTTGTCATAATTGTTACTTATAAGTTTTTAATAATTAATGTCGAATTGGTGCCGCCGAAGCCGAACGAGTTGCTCAGGAACATATCGAAATGCTGCTGGCGAGTCTCAGGGATGACGTTGATGCGTTGTGTCACCTCGTCTGGATTCTCGAAGTTCAGCGAACCGCCAATGAAGCCGTTCTTCATCATCAGCATTGAATAGACAATCTCCGAAGCACCTGCCATCCACATCTCGTGGCCCGTCAGGCTCTTCGTAGAGGTAACAGGAACCTTATAGTCGCCGAAGACCTGGGCGATGGCCTCGGCCTCACGGCTGTCGCCGATTGGGGTAGAGGTGGCATGCGCGTTGACATAGCCGATGTCAGTCGGCTCGACACCGGCACTCTCTATACAGCGCAGCAGCGAGCGGGTTGGTCCCTCCACGTTAGGAGTGGAGATATGGTCGCCATTGCCAGAGAATCCCCAGCCAAGAATTTCGGCCATGATAGGGGCACCACGGCGTATGGCGTGCTCATAACTCTCGATAATGAGTGTGGCCGCACCACCACTGGGCACCAGTCCGTCGCGGTCGCGGTCGAAGGGGCGGCTAGCTTTCGTGGGTTCGTCGATACGGGTGGAGAAAGTCTGCAGGGCGTCGAACGAAGCGATGCCGTACATATTGTTCTCTTCAGCACCGCCGCAGACGATGCAGTCCTGCAAGCCGTTCTTAATGAGCAGGAAGCCCAGGCCTAACGACTGCGAACCGCTGGCACAGGCCGCCGAAGCAGTGAGATTGATACCCTTCAGGTGGAACAACGTGGCCAAATTCATCGTCACCGTCGAGTTCATCGACTGGAATATGGCCCCGGAGCCACAGGCAGCCGTAGAACCAATCTGGCGGAACTTGTCCATAGCCACCATCGTCGACTCGGCCACGGAGTCGTTGCCATAGATAACACCCACCTCGTGGCTGTCGATATAGTCTTGCGTCAACCGTGCCTGCTCCAATGCCTGCACAGTGGCCACATAGGCGTACTGAGCCTCCTCGGGCATCATCTGTCGCACGTTGCGGCTTAACACTTTCTTCAAATCGGGTTTGGGTACATTGCCGCAGATAGGCGAGCGGAAACCCGCATCCTGGCGCTCCTGGCTGAACACAATGCCGCTCTTTCCTTCGAACAACGACTGGCGCACCTCTTCGAGCGTTGTGCCGATACATGACCAGATGCCCATACCCGTAATTACTACTCTTCTTTCCATATTTATTTTTACTTTTTTACCTTTTTACTTTTTTTACCTTTTTACCTTTTTAATATAACACCGGCGGCGCTTGACGTACTCAGGCTTCAGTGGTTTCCACTGCGACAATTCCCTCACGTTATCTTCCAGTTGCGGTCCCGTCTCAGCCCACTTGAAACCATACTGGTTATAAATAGGTATAAGGTCGTCGAAGAACAGGGCGTTCACGCCCATCCCCTGATAATCGGGGCGCACACCGACAAGCAGCATCTCCACCGTATCCTCATGCTTCCATTTCAGTGCCTTCAGCAAGTGATACCATCCCGTGGGAAACAGCCGACCGTCTGCCTTCTGCAACGCTTCCGACAAACTGCCGATAGTGACGGCAGCCCCCACCACTTCATCCTGACTGTTGAGCACGATGGGCACCATCCGTCTGTCAATCAGTGGTAAGTAACGGTCGAGGAATGCTGTAATCTGAGACTCCGACAGCGCCGAAAAGCCGAAGATAGGAGCGTAAGCCTCGTTAAACATCTGCAATGCTTGCTCTGCATAGCGCCGGCGGTCGATGCTCTTGTCACCCAACTTCACCACTCGGAGCCCCAATTGCTCGCGCACATACTGCGCCGTGCGACTGTAGCGCGGGGGTGTTTCCCCTGGGATTCCTATGCGAATCTGCACCCAGTCCACCGCCTTACTGAAACCCAGAGCCTCCAGATGGCGCGGATAATAGTCAGGGTTCCATATCGTGTTCATCGTCCCCCTCAGGTGGAAATCCTCAACCAGCATCCCCTCCTTGTCAAAGTCGGTGATGCCCATCGGACCCTGCAGCGTGTCCATACCTCGCTCCAGTCCCCACTGACCAACGGCATCGAGCAGGGCACGGCTGACGTCCAGGTCGTCTATAAACTCTATCAGACCGAACCTCACCACCTGCTGCCCCCATCGCTCGTTGGCCCTGCGGTTCACGATGCCCGCGATGCGCCCCACGGCAACACCGTCACGATAAGCCACAAACGGCTGTATGTCGGAAAACTCCAGTCCTGGGTTCCCCCTGCGGCGGAACACGTTAGCAATGTCGCGCTCCAGGTCGGGCACATACTGAGGCACGCCGCGATACAACGTGCGCGGCAGGCGCACAAAGTCGTTCATATCCCGTCGTCCCGTCGCCTTGCGAACCACTATGCCAGTCAACGTTTCCATTTCCGTCTATGATTTAGGGTGCAAAAGTAAACGTTTTCCATAAAAGTACGACGTTCAATATTTCTTCAAAAATATTCATTCTTTCCTTTTTAGTGCCCTTCGGGCAGAAATTTAACAAATCTAATCATATCTTATCTGTTATTTCAGACATTTGGCCTGCCTCCTGAATGGCTGCATTGAAGCCGGTCAGTGCGGCAAAGGGCGCAAACTGGGCTGCACGGTTCCACATCGACATACGCGGATGATGCTTCGGCTCGTAATGCGGAAGGTTGATGATATCGTCGTAGTCGTGCGTCATGCCTTGTGCCCCCCAATCTGTTTGTTACGTTCCCTGGCCGTAGCCCCCTCCTTGAAGTTCAGCCCCCTGAGGATGGCGTTCTTGCCGAAACGCTGTTTTATCTCTATCCGTGCTTGCTGCATCCGGCGCTCTTTGTCAAGCCTGGCCTGTTCTTTCCGGCGCTTTCTCTCTATCGCCTCGTAGTCAGTGAAAAGGTCGAGTTGCCGGGGCACATTCAACTGTGCAGCAACCGACGCCTCAGATACCACATGGTTCGTCGTGAGGTTGAGTCTTCGTATCAGCAAATCTGGATTCACGCAGCGCTCGAACAACGCTGTCGCCGCTTCCATGATGAGCTGCGACGATGATGTAGGCTTCTCGAAGTTATGTGTGCCATGCGCATGCTTGGGCACGGCCTTTCCATAATAGTTTGTGGTAATCTCCCCTTGATATTTGACACGAATTTCAGGTCGCGTCAGACTTTCCGCATCGAAGCCTACGGTCAGCACCAGTTGGTCGGTCACCAGCCGCTTCGATACCAGCTGGAGCGCCATGGCATCAGCCATCTCCTGTATCACCACACGGGCTTTCTTGAAAGTGTATGGCTCCTGCAGCACTTGTCCGCTGCTGAACGAGTTGGTCTCTGGCCTGTAGGCCTTCACATCCTTTATCGTACAGGGTTCCCAGCCCCAGGCATGGTCTATCAGCAGTTCGGCATTCACGCCAAAGAGCCGGTAGAGTAGACTTTCGTTCTGTATCGACATCCGGGCCAACTTGCCCATCGTGTCAATGCCACAGGCAGCCAGCCGCTCTGCCGTGCCATGCCCCACACGCCAAAACTTAGTGATAGGCCTGTAGTCCCACAGCTCGCGCCTGTAGGTCATCTCGTCCAGCTCCGCTATTCTCACCCCGTCGGCATCGGCCGTAGCCTTCTTCGCCATGATGTCCATTGCCACCTTCGCCAGATACATGTTCGTGCCGATGCCGGCCGTTGCCGTGATGCCTGTCGTAGCCAGCACGTCGCGGATTATTTTCAAGGCCAGTTGATGAGCAGTCAGCTTGTAACTCCCCAGATAATCCGTCACGTCCATAAACACCTCGTCGATACTATACACATGGATATCCTCCGGCGCAACGTATTTCAGGTAAGTCTCATACACCCGTGTGCTCACCTCGATATAGTGTGCCATACGCGGCGGTGCTGCGATATAGTCGAGTTCAAGGCTGGGATGCGCTTTCAGCTCAAGGTCGTCCGATGATTTTCCCGTCATCTTCCATCCGGCAGCACGCTTGCGTTCATTGTTGACCTCGCGCACGCGCTGCACCACCTCGAAAAGCCTTGCCCTTCCCCCTATACCGTAAGCCTTCAGCGACGGAGATACAGCCAGACAGATGGTTTTCTCCGTCCGCGCCACGTCGGCCACCACCAGATTTGTGGTCAGCGGGTCCAGTCCCCTGTCCACACACTCCACCGAAGCGTAGAACGACTTCAGGTCGATGGCGATATACGTGCGCTGTTGGTCCTTCATGCCTTCGATATTCCAACGTTTGTTAAAACATGCTGCAAAGTTAGTGATTTTCCCTCATTTATGAGTACTTTTGCAATAAAAGTTGCGAAGATGGGCTGAATCTCAGCAAAAAACGTGGTTCTTTGCGCTCGATTTGCACCATCTTTATGCTGAACTCGTATAGTCTGATATGAACGAAGGAAAGAGACTGCAGCGCCGCCAGCGTCTGATGGACAACAAAGTCTATCAGGCGATGGAAGGCCTGACGCGCTACATGGATCGTTACTATCTGGATGCGCTCGTCGGAGTCATTCCCGGATGGGGCGATGCCATTGCACTGATTACCGTCGTGCCGTTCGTCTATTTCTCCTTCCGTGTCATCAAGAGCATCCCGCTGACGCTGGCCGTTCTCAACAATGCCCTGCGCGATGTGCTGCTTGGAATGATACCGTTCTTTGTGGGTGACATCATAGATTTTTTCCACCATGCAAACACCCAGAATATGCAGATGATTCAAGGATTCGTTGATGGTGATGAAGCGGTCATCAGGCAGGTAAACCAGCGTGCATGGCAATCAGCCGTCGTCCTTGTCCTTCTTCTCCTGCTCATCGCCCTTATGATTTGGCTTCTGGTTTCCTTTGGCAGCTATCTGTATTCTCTGCTGACATCCATTTTTTAATGGAGTACAGATGCGCAGCACTGCCTCTACCGATAGTATTCTGTAGTTTCGCTGATTAAAACTATCAGTTTTCCCCTTTAAAACTCTCAGTTTTGCAACGAAAAACTGCCAGTTTTCTTTATCAAAACTGAATCCAGTAGAATGTTAATCAGCATCACATATTTGAAAAAACAATAAAAACTAATGAATTTATTGGCAAAAGTCACTAATTATTTGTATTTTTGCATTATGGAAAAGAACAAAGAAAGGAACGTCGGCCCAAAGATGGAGGCCGGCTTCATGCGCGAGAAGGCGGAACACTATCTAGTGTGTTTCATCGACTGTTGTCCGTTGCATCAGTCATGCTTGCGCTGGGTTACAGGTCAGTATGTTGATCCGCAGTTGATGGCTCACACAGCCATCAACCCCCGCAATCCGCAGATGGGTGTTGAAAAATGTCCGAAATATCGTGAGATGGTCCGAGTGAAGTTAAAGCGAGGACTGACTCAGTTCTACCACGAAATGCCGGGCTATATAGAGATCGGCATCCGCAACGAGCTTATCGCCCATTTCGGTCGCAGCCGTTATTTCCAGATGCGCAAGGGCCAGGTGCTTATCAATCCCGACGACCAGCAGTATATCGCTCGCGTCTGCCAGCAACACGGCTGGACGGCTCCATTGGTTTACGACGGGGAGGAAGAGGACTGGCTGTGGTAGGAAAGTAAAAGACGAGTCAGCGTGCGGATAACGTGTATTGTATGGTGTTTTTTAGTTTCCTTTGTTTTACACGAAGTCTGATGCGCCAGACATTCTGGTGCCATTGCTTGCTTAGGTAGTTGTCGTTGATATTTACCTTTTCAACAATAGGATAGATTTGCTTATCAGAGAAACTGAGAAGGTATTGTTCATCGTCTGATTGTAAGACGATGGTTCCATTTTGTTTGATAGTGGGCTTTACGCAGGTTATCAGCATGATTTCGGTGTCGCCCGTCCTACGTCTTAGTTCATAGTCTTCTTCTATTGTGATATTGTGTCCGCGCTGCATACTAAAACTACGCTTCCATGTTTTAACATTGGCTTCTTTGGGATAGGCTGAGGCTATGTCGAGCGAGAAGTAGACATTTTTGTCAGTCTGACGGTAACTGACATTATGTGTTTGGTATTGAAGACCTTGTTGCTGTTCTATGCCATTGATGAGTGGTAAGTTATGGTAGGCTGATCTGCAATTGATTAATTCATAGCGGTTGCTGCTGAAGGTTTGGGCTGTATAGGTTCCTTTCCCAAGGTCGATAATCAATGGTCTGGCGTTGCCATATACGATGAAATTGCCCACATCGTTGTGGTTGTGATTTTCATCGTTATGTCCGCCCTTGGCTGCGAAGTAGAGTCCGTTGATGCTGCCTTCTGCTGAGCGAGCCGATACTACTTGCAGATCAGGCAGCCAATTGTCGCGTGTCAGAGGTGCTGCTGGTTTGCATTTGGTGAAAGTGCTGTAGTGTCTAAAAAAAAGTAATTCGCGTGATAGTGAGGGGAAATCCATCTCCGAAAAAAGGCGGGCACGGTTTTTCAGGTAGTCAAAGTCGTTTGCCAACTGGCGGGCAAACTGTGTCATGATAGTGTCTTGTGAATATATACCGTAGCGATAGACCAGACTGCTGTTAGGTCTTGTGTAGCTGTTGGCATCGGCAAAGTTAATATAGGCTCCTTTTCCTATATACATTTTGTATACGTATGAGCCAATTGCCTTAAACTTGGGGTTGTCTGTGAAAGAATTGTTATTCTCATTCGAGATGGAAAGTAATTCAACACAGTCAATAAGCGAGCCTCCAGCACGATCCCAGTAATTAATACCCTCATCGCATCCTCCATCGGAGGGGTATGCCTCGCAAAAGTAATTGAGGCATTGCTGAATCTGGTTTAGGGCAGCATGCCGTCTGGTGTCATCCGTTTCACATAATAACACGCATGAAAGCCAGTTGGAGCATATCCATGTGTTCCAATTACTGGTGCTCCGCTTCCAACTGTAATCGGTGGTGAGGACAGGGATGAGCATGCGTCGCTCTATTTCGTTTCTGATTTTTCGACATAAACCATTCTCTGAACTTTCCAGTTCATCGTGCAACATGTATGCGGCCCATGCCATCATGCTTGCTGTTTCGGCATTGAAAAGGTCAACCACTTGATTACTGCGCTCAGGGAAACTGGTTGGGTAGTGAGCGGGCAAGCCCCACCAGACCTCTTTTTCCATAAAATAATGGAACCCCTGTATGATGTCTTTCATGAACCGTCCCCGATGTTCCAGGATTTCTGCCATGACAAGACTGGCGAACTGGCGGCGCGGGACGTAATAAATGTTTTCGTAGTTGATTCGGTTACCATTGGTCTTGAATTCTGCAAATACTTTGTCTGGCAGCGTCTTCCAGGGCGTGCTTAGATATTTTTCTGCTTCTTTTATATAGTCGTTTCTCAACTGTCGGGGCAGTTCCATCTGCCAATAGCTGTCTTTTGCTTGTGGTATGGATTGGATACTGGCATATTGGGCTAAAGCATAGTTTGCTCCCAGAAACAATAGCGACAGAATGAAAGTCAGTTTTTTATTCATGCTGTTGAGGGATGACGATTTTTTTTTCATCCGAGATATTCGTTATAGAGTGCATCTGTTTGCTGGCTGATGGTGTGCCAGTTGTACTTTTCGCAAACCGTAGCCCAGCCCTGGGTGTTGTTTCTAACGTTTTTGATCTCATCAGGGTGTGCTGCCAGATGCAGGAGGGTTTGGCGAAGCGACGCTTTATCGCCTGCCTTCACCTGCCACCCGATGTTGGCGTAGGCAAGGGGCTCAGCCAGTCCACCGGCATCGCTGACAATCATGGGAATATGTTCTTCCATAGCTGTAAACAAAGCTCCGCTTTGGGAAATTTTGCGATAGGGAAGCAAATAGACATCGGTGTGGGTGAGCAGGAAATGGTATTCTTCATTGGAAATGCGTTCGTCGATGATGATGACGTTGCTGTAGCCTGAGATAGGGGAGAAGTCGATGCCGACGCTCTTGCCTGCAAAGATGATCAGTATGTCGGGGTTTGTGTTTAGTTCGGGCGTATGCTGCCAAATGTCTGTCAGCAAGTCGATACCTTTATAGCCAGACTGCTCGCCGAGCGAGGTGAAGACAATTCTTCCCGCGACGGGGTATTTCTGCATGAAAGCCTCCTGCTGGGCTTTCAGTTTATCGTGGTCGACGCTCATCTTGAGTGTACCATGATGGATGACGCTTATTTTTGTGCCGTTGATATTGAAGCCGCTTTCTATTTCCTGGCGTGTGGCCTCGGCGTGCACGATGATGTGGTCGAAGAGCTGGTAAACTTTGCCATAAATGCTACGGTAGCGGCTGCCGGTGTTGTGAGGCAGCACGTTGTGGGCGGTCAAAAGAAGGGTAGGCTTGTATAGTTTTTTCACCAGCCAATAGAAGGCATAGTCGAAATGGGGAATGCGCAGCCACTGGACATGAATGAGCCGTGGCTTTTCGCGGGCTATCAGCCGCCAAAGACTGAGCATCGACCAAAGATAGCTCAACAACTTGATTACGGGATTCTTAATCTTGTTGTAGCGGAAAATGGGGTATGATCGGATGTTCTCAGGCATAGGCTCATAGTCGTAATGGCAACTGCATGCATAAACGACGGGCTCGCCGATGCAGCAGAGCACACCGTGGTCGTAGGCGGCAAGGTTGCCCGACGATTGTGGGTCGATGTATAGTATAGGTCTTTCTGGCTTCATGTCTGAATTATATTTAGTCAAGTGTTTTGAGGTATTTTCTGAAGTCTTTCAGCATATTCAGCAGGCTGGGATTTCCTTTACCGATTGCTGTTCGCAGTTGTTCGCGCCACAGTTGCAGGTTAATGCTCTGTAGGCGGTTGTTAATAAATGACTCTTTGGGGTATTCTTTCTTCTGTAACATAGCGCAAACGGAGTTGAAGACTCTTTTCTCGTATTCCAAATCTGGCTTGCGTTCCTTGGTCAGGTGGATATAGTGGAGGTGAGGATTATAGGTCATGTGGCAACCCAAACGTTTCTTCATTCTGTGGTGGATATCGTCTTCCTCTCCATACATAAAAATGTCATCATCAAAAAGTCCGATTTCTTCGAACATCTGTTTACGAATGAAGAAACACGAGCCGGAGAAATACATGAATCGGGCAAAATAATGGTCGATGCGGTTGGATATTGCCGTCAATATGGTTGCAAGGTAGCCATTCATCATATTGGTGCAGGCGAAGGAGTTGGTGCTTGGCTCGGTGGGCGAGAGCATCTGTTTCATGCCGTACATGCTGAGCTGACTGTCTTTTTCGAAAGCTTTCAGGGCTGTCAGGAAAACGGGTTCCATTAGGCGAACATCTGGATTCATTATTAGTGTGACGGGAGCTTTGGCCATACGGATGCCTATGTTGTTGCCTTGCCCGTAGCCTCCGTTGCGTGTGTTTTTGATGAGCAGAATGTCATCTCCGAAGCGCTGCCTGACGGTTTTGAACATCTTGTCGCTTTCGGGGCTGTTATCGACGATGATCAGTTCCAGTTCTTCCGTGGCGATATCGCTATGGTTACGGATGGAAGTCAGACAATCGTAAATGTCGTTCTCCGATTTATATGTGACAATAATAATACTTAATCGTTTCATAGCCCCGTCAGTTTTTGTTTGCATAATAACGAATCAAGGTCGTAATGGATTGCTTGGTTCTGACATCTGTGAAATATCGCCAGACCAGATAGCATGCCATGGGAATTTGGCGGGCTCGCTTCGGTGGAAGCAGTTTGCCCAGATACTGGCTGATGAATATCTGGCTCTTCAGCAGGTTTCCGTAAATATTGCTATGGCTCTTTACGGTGTCGGCAAGCAAATGAGCATACTTGAAGTTGATACCGTTGGTAAAAATCTTATTATAGATATATAAAGTTCCCAAATAGAGACTGTAATCATACTTGTGCCCGTAATGACTTTGAACTGACTCAAAGTATTTATTTGTGGCATATATATGACTTTTGAAATGACGTTCTTCGTATAGTTCTTTTGAAATGGAAGTTCCTGTACTGTCAATCCTGTAGCCGTAATCAGGCTTGGCGGGTGCATAGTCGTATTTAAGTCCATGCAAAAGGGCTTGCATGTTAAAATCAGCATCTTGCAGTGACAACAGGTTGGAATCCCAGTTGGCCCTCATGTTTCGAAGCGACGCGGTGCGGTAGATGTTGTTCCACACGATAAAGGGCAGTTTGCGGCGAGCAAATTGCTTGATGTCGTCGTGGAAGACAGGGTAGCCATATACCGACGTTGAGGCTGTTTCGCGGAATTCACTATTCTCTAACGTGCCCGATGGAAATACGGCAAAATCCAGTTCACGGTGACGGTCGAGAAATTCCGTTCTTTGTTTTAGGCAGAAGGGCTTGACGTAGTCGTCGGAGTCGAAAAACACAATATAGTTGCCTCGGGCTTTTTCCAATCCTATATTGCGGCAGGTCTGTGCTCCTTTGGGTTGCACGTTCCTTTTCAGGAACGATATTCGGGAATCGTTCTTATACCGTTCTTGCAGCGAAGCGACGGCGTCTTCGGCAGATCCGTCGTCAACAGCCAACAGTTCCCAATCACTGAAACTGTTGGATAGAATGCTGTCAATCATCTGTGCGACCAGCTCTTTTTTGTTGAAAAAAGGCATTACGATGGTTAGCGTTGGATTTCCTGTTGTTTCGCTTATAGCCATGACATCCCTTTTTGTTTTTCTGTTTTTCTCGATTTCCTGATGCTGGCGGCATGTGCGATTAGCCATCCCGCTTCATAGACAAAGGATCCCGGTAGATATTGCCTCTTGGGCAAGTCTCGAACGTAGCGCAGCACTAAGAGCTTCCCCCATTGCCACAAGCATTGCACGAAAGTTAGGTTAATGTTGCATGCAATCAGAAGCATGTCGCGGTGAAGCAGACGGCGCATGAAGACAGCATCATCTCCATGCTGATTCCGGTCGTGATACATGTGCGCCTGCGCCGCAAGTCTTGTCTTGTAATTATGGTAAGTCAGCCTGTGCAGATAATTATAGTCTTCGGAATACTGAAAAAAGAGAGGGTTGAACCCGCCGATTTCACGTAATATCAGCGCTGGTATCAGCCAGCATGCCGCAGCATATCTTCCCCCTTCGTAGTAGGTTTGCATGTCTCTGCCCACGAGGGCATCGTCGATAGCCGTGTGATTAGCCTGCAACAGCACATATTTGAAAAGGAAATCCAGACCATTCCCTTGGCCGTTAAGCTGCAGCGGAGAAAGAAGTGATTTCCCGTCGCTGGCTTCGAGCAGACGTTCAAGTGCCTTGGGGTGGAGGGTGGCGTCTTGGTTGAGCAACAGCACATAGTCGGCACCATGCTCCAGGGCATAGCGGATTCCCACGTTGTTGGCCTGCCCAAACCCCAAATTCTTTTCCTGCGGCAGCCATACGACAGTGGGTTGCTGACTGGGGACATAGTCGCGTGTTCCGTCGGTTGACCCGTTGTCGATCACAATGGGGGTTACTGGGACAGTGCTTTCCTGCAGACTTTGCAGACAGCGTTCAGCCCAGTTTCTTCTCATGGCGTTGTAGGTGACTATAATAGCAAATATATTCATATTCTGAAAGCGTATTTGAACAGGTAGCAACAAGAAAGGGTGAGTGCCAAAGCCATGGTGGTGTAGTGGCCTGTGAATGGCCATGCGAAGAGTCCTCGGGTGAAGAAGGATATCATGATGACGAGAATGAAAACCCGGTTGAACCTCATTTCTTGCCAATAGTTTTTTATATAGAAGGTGGCAATAACGAGGAGTATGAAGAAGATAATGTAGCCGAACCAACCGAGATCGAGAAATATCTCTCCGCCGAATGTGTCGAAGACGTTGACGACGATGTTACTCGACAGGTGAGCGGTAATGGCATCGTAGTGGTCGAAGAGGTCGAAGGTGTGGCCTGATATTTTAGAGAATAGTGGGAATATGCGGTCGAAGGTGATGGGAGCATCACCGCCATGGATAATCATTGTGCAGAAGTTGTTGACATGCTGTCCTGCATAACCGTATAGTGACTCAAAGGGATCCCGGTGGCTGTCGGAACCGTCGAATCGGGCTAAGGTGATGTATATGAGTATGAAGCCGACAAGGCTTGCGAATGCGCCTGTTATCAGAAGTATTTTTCTTTTTGTTGCCTTGGGAAGGTACTGGTAGAAGTAGCTGAACAAAAGGAAGAAATCGAAAGTCCAGTATACCAGGGCTGCACGTCCGGCCATTACAATGGAGAGGATGGCTTGGACGATTGAAGCAATCAGTATTCCTGCACGCAGAAAAACGGAGCTCTTCATAAAGGTTTTCATGTAAAACCAGAAGAATAGGGCTAAGGTTGGGAATGGAGTGGTTGTCAGAATGTTAGCGGGGAGGAGAAGGTAATTTGAACCGCTGTCGCTACCGTTTGCAAGGTCTTTATAATGTTGTCCGCGAACATCAGCAACGTCCATGATGAGGGCTTCCTTGATGTCGCCAGCCTTGACCAGAATCATGAGAAACGACGACAATGTTACGATGATGAAGAAGATATAGAGCATTTTTTCCTTTATGGGAAAATGCTTGTGCAATGGAATCCGTGAGAATATATGTAGAGGTATAAGAACCAGTGTCCATTGGAAACAAAACAGTATGAGGGTAGGTATCGTGATGTTTTTCTCGTTGATGCCATAGTCGTCGTATATGTCGTTTATATCAATCATGATGGCACAAAACGATATTACGATGAGCAGCGATGTGGCCGCAAGGTCCATGTTCCATACCCTGTGCCTGCTCCAGAACCAGACAAGGAGAAATATGAAATATATCAGAGGTATGGCTATCATGGCTTTTAGATTCTTTCTGATTTTAATAGAGTACGCAGAGAAAGTATGTCCTTCCATCCAAACAGCAGAGCTTTGGTCTGGCGGGAAAAGAGATGGCGATAAGCAGGAATGAGCGCATCGGCAAGATAGCCGGCGGCAACATTACTGGCAATAGCAACAAAGGCGGCTGCAATAATACCGTATCGCGGAAGCAGTATGTAGTTGAGGACGACGCATACGATACAACCGAATCCGTCACGCAGGATAGCATAGCGCTGTATTCCCTCTGTGACAAGCATTGCCCCTGCCGTGTTAGAAAGGGCAACACTTGCGGCCTTGAATGCAAGTATTTGGAGCACGGTGACGGCAGGTATGTAGGCTGTGCCAAATGTAAATCGTACTATCCAGTAGGCACAAAGCGAGGTCAGGATTGCTGCCAGTAATGAACACCATAAGGAAAAATTCATAAACTGCTGTCCTTTGCGAATATAGTCTGCCTCGCTCTTCTGACGAGTGCTGACCAGTATTGGGGTAATGGTTTGGGCCAACATCATGGGGATATAGATGAGCACTTCCACAAACCTGGATGCAACGGAAAAAAATCCAACGGCCGTCTTGTCAATCATTTGCCCGATCATCACTTGGTCAATGCGCTGATATATAATAACAGCCGCACTGGTCAGCATGAGCGGAAACGATTCTTTAAGAAGGTATTTACTGCTTTTGAGACTGAATTTCCACTCGCGCATTTTCTTACCCTTTGTGTGGTAGGCCATTACATATCCGCTTGCAAGTAAAGAGAAATCAAACAGGTAGGCAATAATGAAGATGGTCAGGGAAGCCTGAAAAATAAGCAGGATGATTTTTATGGCAATGCTTATCAGAGTTCTGGCAATTTCTGCTTTGACAACTAATTCATTCTCGACGATAGCCATGAAATAGTTACGGATGACCGAAAATGAATTAAGTACAATGGAAAATGAATAGATGGCGATGAGAAGCGTCGTATAGCCGTCGGCATCCATTATCCAAGATGTCAGGATTGCCAATAACATGAAAATGGCTCCAAAGATTATTTTCAAAGAAAAGGCCGTGCCGATGATGACGTGGACGGGAGTCTGGTTTCGTGCCTCTTCGCGTACTTCAATGGCATCTAAGCCAAAGATAGCTAATGTCTGGAAAAGGAAAACGTAACTGATGACATAATTCATCAAGCCATATTGCTCAGGACCTAAATATCGTGCGATAATAATCCCGACGATCAGACCACTGAGCAGGTTTACGATTTTGCCCAGTACCGACCAAAAGAGATTTTTTACAATGTTTTCTTTGGTCTTCGACAGGTTCAGACGCCTAAACAATGCTTGAACGAACACCATTAAAATCAGGCTTGTTAGAAAGTTAAATGCAAATCTTTTCTAACTACATAGAATGCGGTTGTGAAGAATGCCAAAATTGTCATGCCAAGCACAAAAAGCATTCTCTTTGGTCCGGATGGCTTGATGGGGACTGATGCTCCCTTTATCATGGTGAAGGCCGGGGTGCGTTCCTGCACTTTTGCTTTGGCTGCCTGATATTGGGTGACCATGGCCGTGTAGTTGTTGTATTTCAGCTGCATGTCATTCTCCAAATCGTTTTGTTTGGCACGATAGCTTTCCAGTATTACTTCGTTGTTGGCATCAGCATAACTGCCATAAAGGCGACGGGCCCTTTCATAACTGGATTTTGCATCTTCCATCAGTTTTCTGTAGTAATCAAGATCAGTTCTGGCTTTGCTGGTACGGTATTCGGTGATGAAAGCCTGAAGCTTGGTACGTACTGAATCGGCAAGAGTTTTACAGATTAACGCGTCCTGAGCCTTAGTGTTGATGGAGATAACGCCAGTCTTCTTGTCGGTGCTAAGTGTGATGTTGTTACGGATCGCTTCAACGATGGCATCGTCTTTCTTTGAAAGTAAGTACGGATTGAATTGTTTGCTCTTTTTGACAACGGAATCTTCTTTGGGAGCAAGTAATTGTTTAATGGGTGCCATCATTTTGTTCCACCAAGGGCGTTTCTGGTATTTTTTGAGATATTCATAATAGGTGGTCTTGATTTCACCGTCTTTGCTTACTACTTTAATATTAAATAGGTCGCAGACGAATTTGTTGTCTTCCATCAAGTCGGGGTAGAGCAGGGGGGTGATGGCATCCGACGTCTGCATGTCGCCAATGTTGAAACCCAATGATGAGGCAATGTCGCCAAGGGTTCCGCCAGACATGGGGTTGTCCAGTTCTGGTGCCATTTTGGTATTTGTTGTATAAGTGCGAGGGATGCAGATGATGTACAGGCACGAGAGGATAAAGACGATGGGAAGAACTTTCACGAAAAGCATCTTCCGCTGCCATATCTTCGAGAATACCTGACGAAGGTCGATAACCTCCAGTTCTTTATTTTCGTTCATAATGATAATCGTTTATTTCAGCACATTGGCAATGGTAGCTATCATGGTCGCGATAGAGGCGGCACCGGTTCCGAGACTGATGGTTTCGGCAAGACTCATACGGGTGCGCGACTTACGGGGAACTACGATTTCGCAACCGGGCTGGGGCTTGGCCTTATGGCTGACTTTAGCCACCTTGCCGTTCATGTAAATGATGTATGCGTTGCGTTTCTTTGCATCGCTTGAGAATCCGCCGGCCTGGTCGATGTAGTAACTGGTGCTCTTACCTTTTTCGAAGGCTACGGTGTTGGGATACATAACCTCGCCGTTGATTTTTACTGTTCCGTTATACTGCGGAACGATGATGCGGTCGCCTTCGCGTAGTTCTACGTCTTCGTCGCTACCAGGATTGGCAAGCGCTTTGTCCAGTTCAATACCTACATAGTAGGTGCTTCCGATGTCGAACTTCTGTATGTCGGTGGCTGTGGTGTTCAGTTGGCTAAGTGCAGCAGCATTGGCGCTGGCGGCCAGTTCCTTCAGTCGGTTGTTCTCGGCTTCCTCACGCTGCTTCTTCAATACGGCTTCCATGCGCAGACGCTCAGCCTCGTTGATGCGGCGCTCCAAACGGGCTCCTTTCACATAAGCAAGGTCGTTCACACCACCAGCAGCCTGAATAAGGTCGCTCAGGCGTGACTTGCGTTTCGAAAGTGTGTAAGTGCCTTCGAACATCACCTCGCCCCTTACTTCAACATTCTGCTGTTTGTTGAAACCAGGACTTTTGCGGACGTAGACCTCATCGAACGGCTGAAGCTTAAACCCGTTTTCACCATCGATGACGAAACCGTCTTTGAGCGAGAAGCTATAAGTGCGAGCGATGATGCTGTCGGTTGTAGTGGCAGATGGATTGACAACTCTTCGGGCAACGTCGACTTTCACCGTCGAGGCCGTCTGTTTCAGTCCTCCAGCCTGGAGTACGAAGTCTTCAAGCGTTTCGTTGGCAGCATATTTGTAGATGCCAGGATAGTGTACTTCGCCGTGGATGGTGATGGTCTGTTCTTCCATCATCTCCTGTTTGGTGGGGATGAAGAGTACGTCATTGGCTTGCATGGGCACATCGGGCACATTGCCGTTGAGGATTCCTTCAACATCAACGGAAATTACTTCGAGTGTACGGTCAGGGCGCATACGGTGCATAACGGCATGTGGGGTAAATGCCTCTTCTTTCAGTCCTTCAGCACTTTCCAGTAAGGTGCGAACGCTGTTGATTTGTCCGCCCACCTCATATTTGCCAGGACGGAATACGGCGCCTTTCAACTCCACCATATTAGAAAAGCGTGTCAGGATGGAGTCGACGCTAACAGAGTCTTGGTCGGAAAGCTGGAACGAACTGAAATCAAACTCCTCGATGCTGTGAACGGAGTATTCGCGGCCAGTCTTACGGATAAGGCGCACTTGCTTGGTATAAGCATCACCAGTAAAACCACCTGCATATTTGAGCAATGAGCTGACGCTCTCGTTTTTGCGCATTTCGTAGAACATGGGGCGCTTTACTTTACCCGAGATATTCACCAGGCAGTCGTAAGGACCGACCACAATAACATCATTGTCGGCCAGACGAACATTGCCCGTAAGTTTTCCGTTCAAGATATAATCATAGATATCCACGACGGTAACCAGTTGGTTGTTTCTGTATACCTTGATGTTACGGAGCGTTCCGAGGTCGTTGGTGCCGCCTGCCATATAAAGCGCATGGAAGACGGTGGCGAAAGCCGAAAGGGTATAAGTACCGGGCGTTTTCACTTCACCCATTACATTAACCATAATGGTGCGAGTCTGGCCAACGGTCAATCTAATCTGGCTGCTGCTATAGCGACTGCCAAGCGTTGAGCGCAGGTGGGCATTGGCTTGGCTGACAGTCATTCCGCTGACGTTGACAGGTCCATAACCTTCAATGGTGACTGTACCATCGGGTGATACGGTGCTCTGAACAGTCTTCTGAGAAGCACCATAGATATCGATGAACACGGCATCGCCAGGGCCGAGACGGTAGTTTTGTGGCGTGGCAATGTTCATGTTTGGCTCAAAAGAGAGTTCCTTGTTGTTGAAGATATCCCGTCCGAACACTTTTTTCTTGTTCTTGTCGCGTTCGGCAATGAGCTGTTCAAGCATGGCTGTGGTATCGGGGACAAAGCCGTTCAGCTCCTGTTGCATCAAGAGCCAGTCTTCGTTGGTTTCGTCGTATACAACGCTTCCCGTCCTCGGCGTGAGGTCCTTGATGCGATACATGGGAGTATTGTCCTGAGTGGTTTCATAGTCCTCGCGCGTCTTTCCGTTGGGTTGTCTTGAGCGGTCGTCAGTATTTTGGGTGTTGTTTGAAATGTTCCCCAAACCGCTGCTCTTTGCCTCTCGCTCATATTTGTCTCTCACTCTGCGGATTTGCTGGATGTCAACCCCGCGTTGCATGAGTTTTGTGACAATCTGTCTTTGTGATGTTCCTGCCGCATGCTCTTTCACAACTAACTGCATCACTTGCTCGTCTGTCATAGTAGACTGTGCAAAGAGGTGGGTTGAGCAGAAAGCACAAAGCAGTGCCAGTATGATGATTTTTTTCATAATGCAACATTATTGTTTTTAAAATATATAACCCCAAAATGGCCATTTTATTGCTAAAGCATATATTTTTTCCCTTTTTTCTTTGATGTATCGGAAAAAAACATTAGTTTTGCACCCACTTTTCATGCTATTAATGGGGTTGACTGGATTTGACAGCAGGCCGAGATGGTATGTAAGCACGCGGAGCGTTGGCTAGTGGCTCCTAAAACCTACGAGTCGTCAAAATTTATCTGGCAACAACAACTATGCTCTCGCTGCCTGATCGAAGTACAGTAGATCACTGGCTTAATTCTGCCACCAGGTGACAGAACGAGACGTCGCTCAGATGCCGTTTTTCCGAGGCTTTCTGATTCAGCGGCGCAGCAATATCGGGAATAGCCGGCAATGGCCTCGCATTGTAGGTGAAATCTTAGGGGATAAGGCTGTGGTTGGTGGCCTGGGTCTTGCCACAGCACGAAAATCAAGGCCAGGATAAGCGTGTAGAAAGCGTATGGTTTCCCTGTTTGGACGAGGGTTCGACTCCCTCCAGCTCCACAAAATTGTAAATCGTAAGATTTGATGCTTCCAAAGCCTTTTGTCGACAAGTGTTTTTGTTACAAATAATGCAGTTATTTGTATCATTGTCGGAAGAGAAGTTGCAGAGAGACGAAATTACCTTTTTATTTTTGTACCTTTGTAATCCAATTTTATAGTAGGTTAATAATGTTTCAACAATTGTTGCTTAGTAAAAGAATGCTGCTGATGGCCGTAATGGCTGTTTGCGCATCGACGGCTTGTGCCGAGGTTGCCGTTTCTCCCAACGGAAAATTGTCTGTCGAGCAGAAGGAAAAAGGTCTTGTGGTCAATTATCAAGGCCGCCAGGTGATAGAATTGCCTTCAGTTGGCTTTGAGTCGGCTGCTTCGCTCGGCCAGTTGGTGTTCAGCCGAAGCATCAATGAGGATTACACTATGGTTTCTGGAAAGCGTCTGCGGTGCACCAACGAGGCTCGTGAATATTTGATGGAGTTGGGAAAGGGCGTCCGCATGGAGTTGCGGCTCTATAACGACGGCATTGCCTTCCGCTATGAGTTCACGGGCGCTGAGGAAAAACCATTGCCGCGCGAACTGACCACTTGGCGCATTCCTGAAGGCATGAAACGTTGGATGCAGCAATGGACAGATTCTTATGAGAGCTTTTTCCCGCTGACCACATCATATCAGACAAAGCCAATCCCTTCGTTTAGCGGAATCTCTAAGAGCGAAGAGGGGTGGAACAACCGCTGGGGTTATCCGGCTTTGCTGGAACCTGCCGATGGGGTTTTTGTTCTGCTTACCGAAGCCAATATCGAGCGCCGTCAGAGTGCTTCGTGCCTGATGAACGACAAGGAAAACTACAGGGTGGTTCCAGCTGATAACCAGATTGTGGCAAGCGCCGGCTGGCACACTCCTTGGCGAGTGGCCATCGTTGGCGAGTTGAAGGACGTGGTGGAGTCGACGTTGGTGACCGATGTCAGCGAACCTTGCAAACTGGAAGATACCAGATGGATTCGTCCCGGTGTGGTGTCGTGGATTTACTGGGCGTACAATCATGGTTCAAACGATTATCAGATTATCCGGAAGTATGTGGATATGGCCGCCAAGCTCAAGCTTCCCTATGTGCTTATTGATGCTGAGTGGGACACGATGAAAGACGGTTATACCATTGAAGATGCTGTTAACTATGCGAAATCTAAGGGAATCCGCCCGTTGATTTGGTATAACTCATCCGTTGGTTGGGTTGATGGAGCTCCGACACCGAAATACCGCCTGAACAAACCCGAAGGCCGCGAAAAAGAGTTTGTCTGGTGTGAGAGCCTGGGCGTGGCTGGCGTGAAGATTGATTTCTTCTCTGGCGACAACCAGATGAATATGGAGTATTGTATTGATCTGATGGAAAGTGCGGCCCGTCATCATTTGCTGGTCAACTTTCATGGTGCCACTATTCCGCGCGGTTGGCAACGCACTTATCCGAATCTGCTTTCCACCGAGGGCGTCTATGGCGCCGAATGGTATAACAACGTGCCAACGTTCACCGACAAGGCTGCCTGCCATAATGCCACGCTTCCCTTCACGCGCAACGTGATTGGGCCGATGGATTATACACCTTGCGCTTTCTCTGACTCTCAGCATCCCCACATCACCTCGCATGCCCATGAACTGGCTCTGACGGTGCTCTTTGAGTCGGGACTTCAGCATCTGGCTGACAGGCCTGAAAGCTTTTTGGCCCAGCCGAAAGAGGTTCAGCAATTCCTTGGACAATTGCCATCCGTTTGGGACGAAACACGTCTTGTGGCCGGTTATCCTGGCGATTATGCCGTGATTGCCCGCAGAAGCGGAACTACATGGTACGTGGCTGGCATCAACGGAACCGACGATGAGAAGGCCATCGACATTAATCTCCAGTCTGTCATTGGTGACGGTGAATATCAGCTGACAACCTTTGCCGATAGTGGCGACACAGCCTCACCCTGGATTATCCGCACCGAGAACACATCCCGCTTGCCTCAGCATATTGATTGCAAGTCCCGCGGAGGTTTCGTTTTTGTAATGAAGAGCGAATAGTGAAGAGTGAAGAATCGGCGCGAAAGCGTCAAAGTAAAAGAAAATCATTATTAACTAAAAATATTATCAACAACATGCATTCAACATTAAAGACTGTGCTCTTGGCAGCACTTTTAGCCTTGCCGTTTTCAGGAATGAAGGCGGCGGTAGATCCTAATTTCTACATCTTCCTCTGTTTTGGACAATCGAACATGGAGGGAAATGCCCGTCCTGAAGCTCAGGATCTGGAAAGCCCAGGCCCTCGTTTCCTGCTTATGCCGGCTGTCGATTTCCCCGACAAAGGCCGTAAGATGGGCGAGTGGTGCGAGGCTTCTGCACCCCTTTGTCGTCCAAACACTGGTCTGACACCTGCCGACTGGTTTGGCCGCACCCTTGTGGCTTCGCTTCCTGAAAACATCAAGATAGGTGTCATCCATGTTGCCATCGGCGGCATCAAGATTGAGGGCTTCATGCCTTCTGAGATTGCCAACTATGTGAAGAACGAGGCTCCCGGTTGGATGAAGGGTATGCTCGAGGCTTACAACAATAATCCTTACGAGCGATTGGTGACTTTGGCCAAGAAAGCCCAGAAAGACGGTGTCATCAAAGGAATCCTGATGCATCAGGGTGAGTCGAATACGGGCGATCCCGATTGGGCAAAGAAGGTTCAGAAGGTATACGATTCCCTTTGTAGCGACCTGAAGCTTAAGCCCGAGGAAGTGAATCTTTATGTCGGAAACATCGTCCAGGCAGATGGAAAGGGTGTTTGTATCGGTTGTAAGAAACAGATTGACGAACTTCCCCAAACCCTCCACACCGCTCAGGTTATTTCCTCCGACGGTTGTACGAATGGTCCCGATAGGCTCCATTTCGATGCTGCCGGTTATCGTGAGCTTGGTTGCCGCTATGGCGAGGCCGTAGCACGTCACCTGGGTTATGAGCCCAAGCGCCCCAAGATGGAATCAAGCGCCAAGAAGATGGAAGTTCCTGCCGACGCCTACATTGCAGAAACCACCGTTCCAGGCAACCAGTTCCCCAAACTTGACAAGGAGCGCCGCGGCTATTTCTACCTGAAGGCTCCCGAGACTAAGAGCGTTATTCTCGATATCTGCGACAAGAAGTACAACATGGAGTCAGACGGTCAGGGCGGTTGGACAGCCGTTACCGATCCTTTGGTGGTTGGCTTCCACTATTATTTCATGAACATCGGCGGTGTTAACTTCATCGACCCGGCCACCGAGACCTTCTTCGGTTGCAACCGCGAGGCAGGTGGTATTGAAGTTCCCGAGGGAAGCGAGGGCGACTACTACCGTCCCCAGCAGGGCGTTCCAGCAGGTCAGGTGCGTAGCATCTACTATTTCAGCAAAGAGCAGCAGAAGTGGCGCCACGCCATGGTCTACACTCCCGCCGAGTACGACCTGAAGAAGAATGTCAAGAAGCGCTATCCCGTGCTCTACCTCCAGCATGGAATGGGTGAGGACGAGACCGGATGGAGCAAGCAGGGTCACATGCAGCACATCATGGACAATGCCATTGCCAAGGGCGAGGCCGTTCCGATGATTGTGGTGATGGAGAGTGGTGACATCAAGGCTCCGTTCGGACAAGGCCAGACGATGGAAACCTACGGCAATTCGTTCTATCCCGTCCTGCTCAACGACCTTATTCCTTATATTGACTCCAACTTCCGCACTAAGACGGATCGTGAGAACCGTGCAATGGCAGGTCTCTCGTGGGGCGGACATCAGACTTTCGACGTTGTGCTGAACAACCTCGACAAGTTCTCCTACATGGGCACCTTCAGTGGAGCTATCTTCAATCTCGACGTCAAGACTGCCTACAATGGCATATTCACCAATGCCGAGGAATTCAATAAGAAGATACATTATCTATTTATGAGCAGCGGAACCGAGGGTATGGACAAGATGTTTGGTACGGAGAAACTCGTACAGAGCCTTAACGAGCTTGGCATCAACGCCCATTACTCGAAGTCAGAGGGAACTGCCCACGAATGGCTCACCTGGCGTCGTGGTCTCAACGAGTTCATTCCTCATCTGTTCAAGAAATAATCCGTTATAGTATCGTATATAAGCACAGGGTTTTAATTCTCTCGGCGGGAAGGTTGCCCTGTGCTTTTTGTCCCGTTCTTTCTTTTTTATCTACAACAATGATAATGAAAACTACCAGAATCGTGCTGGCCTTTATGCTATCGGCCTTTTTCTGCTCTCAGGCTGCGGCTCAGCCGTTCCAGAGGGAGAGTTTCCCTGATGGCTCCTTCTCCCCGGTGACCAATATTAACCGCGGTTCCTATCCGCGTGTGCTTTCCGATAACTCGGTGATGTTCCGGGTGAATGCGCCTCAGGCCCAGCAAGTGCAGATTGATTTGGGCGGCGTCAAGTATGATATGGTGAAGTCGGAAGACGGAGCCTGGAAGGTAACTACTAAGCCGCAAGTGCCGGGTTTCCACTACTATTTCTTGATTGTCGATGGCGTTTCTGTAGCCGATCCAGCCAGTCAATCGTTTTATGGCTGTAGCCGGTGGTCGAGTGCCATCGAGATTCCTGAGGCAGGAATGGAAGACTTTGAAGTGAAAGCAGTTCCTCATGGCGATGTGCGTACCGTCTATTACTATTCCAAGGTTGAGGAGGCTTGGCGCCCGCTGATGGTGTATACTCCCGCCGGTTATAATGAGGGCAGCCAAGATTATCCCGTGGTGTATATCCAGCATGGTGGCGGTGAGGACCATCGCGGTTGGATGGAGCAGGGGAGAACTGCCCAGATTATGGACAATCTGATAGCCTCCGGCAAGGCGGTTCCAATGATAGTGGTAAGCTCCAATAGCAATGTCCGCTCTCGCAATGGCGGCTTTAGCGGCGGCTATAGCTGGCAGGGAATGCAGGCCTTCCGTAGCGAGCTTCTTGAGAATGTTGTGCCGTTTGTAGAGAAGAACTATCGCACCAAGCGCGACCGCAAGAGCCGGGCCATGTGTGGGCTCTCGATGGGTGGTGGTCAGTCATTCTACATCGGTTTGCGCGACCCAGAGGTGTTTGCCAATGTCGGCGTGTTCTCCACCGGAATGTTTGGCGGAATCCGTGGCGCTTCCAAATTCGATCTGGAAACCGAAGTCCCCGGCATTCTTACCGACACCAAGACTTTCAATAAGCAGTTCGACGTATTCTTCTTGAGTTGTGGTGAGCAAGACTCCCGAATCGGTTATACTCGCGAGATTGTGAAGAAGATGCACGACGGTGGCGTCGAGGTGCGTTTCAATTCCTATCCCGGTGATCATGAGTGGCAGGTGTGGCGTAAGTCGCTCCATGAGTTTGCCCAGTACTTGTTCAAGTAGTATTCCGACGGGTGAGAATGAAGAAGATAGTGTTCCTCCACGGCTTCTTTGCCAGTGGCCAGTGCATTCCAGCAATGGCATTGCGCGAAGCCTTTATGGGAAAGGCAGAGGTGCTAACGCCCGACCTGCCGATGCTCCCTCACAAGGCCCTCGAACTGATTCGTGAGCTTTGCGACCAAGAGCATCCCGACCTGCTTGTGGGGAACAGCTGCGGAGCGTTCTACGCCCAGATGGTGGCTCCTGTTGCGGGCATTCCTGCCTTGCTTGGAAATCCCCATTTTCAGATGACCGAGTTCCTCAAATCGCGTATTGGTGAGCACCAGTACAAGTCGCCTCGAAAAGACGGCAACCAGACGTTTTTCATCGACGAGGCCCTGATAGAGGAGTTCGCCGAGGTGGAAGCCATCCAGTTCAACAGCTGCACTCCCAGTTTCAGCAATCACGTCTGGGGCTTGTTTGGCGAGCATGACACGCTGGCTCATTTCGAGCCGCTTTTCCTTAAGCACTACACCCATTCGTTCCACTTCCCTGGTAACCACACCCCTACGGCCGAAGAAGTAAAAAAGTGGTATGTTCCGCTGGCCGAGAAGATGCTGGATGACCAGATGATTACGTAACAAACCTATTATCAATCGATTCTATAATTTATTTTTCTATAACCCAAACTTATTATGAAAAAACTGTTATTACCATTGCTGCTCTTCGTGGCAGCATCTGCCCAGGCGGCAGAAAACCCCGTGTTAACTATCGAAGGTGGTCAGGTGCAGGGCATCTTGGCCGACGACCATCCCGACGTGTTTGTCTATCGTGGCATTCCCTATGCTGCTCCTCCCATCCGCGAGAATCGTTGGAAAGCCCCGCAGCCCGTTGTGCCTTGGAAGGGAGTGAAGATTTGCGACACCTTCGGACGTCCCAGTTATCAGGCTATCCAATATACTGGTGGCTACTACACAGAGTGGGGCTATGGCAAGGAGGCTGCTTTCAGCGAGGACTGCCTCTATCTGAATGTATGGACCAAGGCTCCCGGACAGGTTAACAAAAAACTGCCCGTTGCTCTTTGGATTCACGGTGGTGGTTATCGTGAGGGCTTCGGTTCCGAGCCTGAGTTCGACGGACAGGAGTGGGGTGCCAAGGACGTGGTGCTCGTCAGCATCAACTACCGCCTCGGCATCTTCGGATTCCTCTGTCATCCGGCACTCGCTGAGGAGAGTCCCAACAAGGTTTCTGGCAACTATGGTATTCTCGACCAGATTGAAGCCCTGAAGTGGATTAAGAAGAATATCGCCCAGTTTGGTGGAGACCCCAACAACGTAACCATCTTCGGACAGAGTGCCGGTGGTGGCAGCGTGCGCACCCTTTGTGAGAGTCCGCTGGCCCGTGGTCTGTTCCGCAAGGCTGTCATCATGAGTGCCCAGGGACTTGCAATTCCCAATCCTAACGGCAGCGGCATGATGGGTGGCCGTTACGGTGGTGGTTCAATTGAGGATGCTGCCAACAATACCAAGAAGATGTTCGACTGGGCCGGCCTGACCGACCTGCAGAAGATGCGCCAGGCCAGCACCGAGACCGTCTTTGCGTTGCCTACGATTTATCAGCAGGTAAACAATCCCGCTCCACAGGGTGGTGGCATGATGGGCATGATGCGCATGGGAATGGGCTTTATGCCGATGCTCGACGGTTATGTCAGTGTGAAGAGTTTCGATGATGCTACCCGCGGGGGCACGTTGGCCGACGTACCTTATATGATTGGCTACACCCTGAATGATATGGGTAACATGGCACCCAATATTGCAGAGTTCTGCAAGGTTCGCGCCCAGAAGGGCGGCAAGGCATGGGCTTACGAGTTTGCCCGTCCGTTGCCCGACGATGGTTCCCATCCCGAGGTGACTCAGCGTCTGAAGGGAGCCTTCCACTCCAGCGACCTCTGGTTCGTGTTCAAGAGTCTGAAGCATTGCTGGCGCCCCTGGACGAAGGGCGACTGGGACCTCTCTGAGAAGATGCTCACAGCATGGACCAACTTCGCCAAGTACAGCGACCCCAACGGTCCCAAGGGTGGTGCGTGGGCGCCATGCACCGAGAAGTATCCTAACTTCATGGTGTTCAAACTGAATGAAAGCGACGCAGAGGCCTCCTATTTCGGCACTCCAGAAACCGCTCCCCAGCCGCAAGGCTTCGGCGGATTTGGTGGCTTCGGCAGAAGGAACTGATATGGTTGTTTCCTAGCCTCTGTCATATGCCTCGCAAGAGGACTCTGGGGAATCTCAGCAATGGGGCTCCCCTATTATTGTTACTACCAACTTTCTTGCTCCACCATAATTCCTATACTCACAAAGGTAGATGCCCTGCCAGGTTCCCATATTCAGGTGTCCGTTGGTAATAGGGATGGTCAGACTCACACCACTCAGAGTTGACTTTGCATGAGCCGGCATGTCATCGGCACCCTCCAAGGTATGTAGATACTCTGGTTGATTCTGACTTTGTCGAAATCCTCCTCGCTCGGAAGAGTTGATGCAAGCACCACTCTTCTCTCGCTCGTTTGTCATTTCAGGGACGAGCCGATTGAAAATGGTTTCCATATCTATCCGAACATCAATATCTGCGTTTTCATTGATGCTCAGTCCACAACTTGTATGCTTGCAGAATATATTCATGATGCCCGTTTTAGGCAACTTGGGTAACTGACTCAGTACCTCGCTGGTCACTAAATGGAATCCGCGAGACTTAGGTTTTAGGGTTATCTCTACTTGCTCAATCATAAACATTCCTAAATATGACTGCAAAAATACGAACAATCGAGCAAAATTGTGTAAATTTGCATGTTCATTTAATAGTATTTAGCGATATGCCGTATATTAGAATTAAAGCCTATCCCAAAGATCAGGCAACAAAAGAGAAGGTAGTAGAGGCCATCAATAAGGCTTTTGTGGATAATTGGGGCTGTCCTCCCCAGGCCATTAGTATATCCATCGAAGAGGTGGCTCCTGAAGATTGGGTTGAGACAGTAGAGACAGCAGAGATAGAGCCTAATGCTGACAAGATGCTTGTCTTGAACGGCGAAAAGAAGTATTGAAGGGCTATCTGCCTAAAGCCCCTGCAATAATGAAGAAGATTATAAATCCTTGGCGCAACCATACTGAGTACAATTGCTTTGGCTGTTGTCCTGACAATCCCATTGGGCTTCACATGGAGTTCTATGAGGATGGTGACTATATTGTGACAAATGGCATCCCGAAAAGAACTATCAGGGGTGGGTAAACACCATGCACGGCGGCATTCTGAGTACACTGATTGACGAAGTGTGCGGATGGGTGGTCACACGTAAGTTACAGACCAGTGGCTATACCGTACAACTGAACGTAAAGTTCAAGAAAGCCATTCCGACTACCGAATCAGAATTGACGATACGAGCTAAAGTATCGAAACAAGTGCGGAATCTGGTGTATATCAATGCGGAGATAGCCAATTCAAAGGGCGAACTCTGCAACGAGGGCGAAGCCATATACTTTCTGATGAATCAGGAGAAGGCTAAGGAAATGGGATTCATTTATTGTGACGTAGAAGAATAGACAAATATGAACAGGATAGAGCGAGAGAAGCAGACCATCCGTAAGATGATAGGGCTTTATTGCCGTCATCATCTGAAACAGGACACAATGCCAGAGGAATACCGACTTCTGGCTGAGTATGCTTGTCTACGCCTTGATCATTGTAAGTACGGAGAGCAAAAGACTTCTTGTAAGAATTATCCCACTCACTGTTATGCTCCAAAAGAGCGTGAAGAGATTCGTGAGGTGATGCGTTGGGTCGGACCAAGAATGATATAGTATTCTCCTAAAGATGCAATCGTTCATATTTTCCCAAAACTCAAACATTGGCTCCATCGTTGTCTTTCAGAACTGGTGTCATTGTTTTGCTGTGCTGTATCCCCTTTTATATTATGTCCTTCGCCCATATGCTGTTGCCTATCAGTGTTGCAGCAAAGGGGATTTTATGGACTGTTCTTTTCGGACTGGCTAAGACCTGTCAGTATGGAGGTCTCACGATTCTGGGTGTTGAGGGTTACAAGCGATTAAAAAGTAAATTCAAGAAAAAAACAAGAATAATGGAAACGAGAAAGAATTTAGCTGCTGAGAAAAAGAGATGCAATAGCCATAATTGCGCTCAGGCCATTCTTCACACATACGCCGACATTGCTGGGATAAGTGAGGATGAAGCCATGAACATTGCCGGAGCCTTCGGTGGTGGCATGGGTAATATGGAAGGAACGTGTGGCGCACTCGTTGGGGCTGGACTTGTTTTGGGATTGGTCAACAAGGACAAAGTAAAGTCTATGAAACAGATGCGCCAGATAATGAGCAAGTTTCAGGAGAGGAATGGAGCCACACAATGTAAACTTCTAAAAGGTGTTGGAACAAAAGTGGTTCTGCGTGAATGCCCTGACTGTGTAGCTGATGCCGCTGAGTTCTTGGAAGAGCAAATCGGGGTTGATGGCTTGGAGACTGAAATATCGCTGTAAGGCTTGTGGATATGAAGCCGAAGTGTATGATGGAAGAGGATTGTTCCGTCAGCAGATAACAGCCATGTCATGCCCAGACTGTAAGACCATCCAGAATATCGTGGTTGGCGGTATCATCGCTGACGTAGCCCCATCCTACAGAAGCGAAGTTGGCCGTTTGTGTCTGCAATGCGGTAGCGATAATATCAGGATATGGAATAAACACACATGTCCGAAGTGCCAGGGAGAAATGGAAGGTACAGGCGAGAAGGAGTTTTGGATATAAACAGAAAATAATTTGAGAGGCGAAACGAATTGACATACCTGAGATTATGCAGGTGATGGAGGCTGAAAAACGCTCCAGTATAAATTGGCAATGGCTATTGGCAAGGCATATAAAAAACGCCGAGGATGCTTTGTTTATCGGCACGCTCGGCGGGTTTGGGCTTGTTTTCTCGGGGTGCCCGGTGGGACTCGAACCCACGACATTCAGAACCACAATCTGACGCTCTAACCAACTGAACTACGGGCACCATGTTGGTTTTGCGGGTGCAAAGATACGGCAATTATTTGAGATTGCCAAATAATTGCCGTAATTTTTCTAATATTTTTTAATGTTTATTTCGCAGGTGCTTTAGGAGCAGCGGGTGCATTTTCTGCAGGAGCAGCAGGAGCATTCTCGGCGGGAGCTGCTTTTTGTGCGTCAGCATCTGCAGGAGCCGCAGCCTGTTCAGCGTTCTGGCTAGCACCAAAGCCAGGCAGGGTGTTAGGATTAGTCTGCTGCTGCTCGGTGGCAGTATTCTCAAGCACGCTCTGTTCTGTAGCTGCGGTTGGAGCAACATAGGCGCAGAGAACGCTAAGTACTACCATGGCAATAGCGAGGCCCCATGTAGCCTTTTCAACAAAGTCAGTGGTTTTTCTAACTCCCATGATGGCATTAGAAGATGAAAAGTTGGATGACAGACCGCCACCCTTTGACTCTTGAATGAGCACGATGCCAATCATAAGCAGTGCTGCAAGTACGATTAAAATTACGAAAAATGTGTACATTTTATTACTTTATTTTTTATTGTTATTTATAATCAATTTCTCTAAGAATCGAATTTGGTCTGCAAAGTAAGCATTTTTTTTTGGATAATTCAAATTTAAACGCTTAATAATTTCCAAAGCCTTTGAATATCGGCCTTGTTTTATGTAAATTCTTGCCAAAGTCTCCGTAAAATACCCTTCATCGCCTCCATTTTCTTCAGATTTTTCATTTTCTTCGAGTTGCGGGAGAAATTCAGGAACTTCCTTCAAGTCGAAATTTCCGCCTTTGTTGTTTATGAAATTATCAATCAAATTTTGACCTCTCATTTGTGGCTGTTCTTCGTCCTTGAAGGCCTCGCCCTCGGTTTCTATGAGATAGGCCACATAGTCAACGGCTGCATCACTTGGCGTAGGCTTTCGCTTGCTCTTTTTCTCCTCTTTTTCAACGGGAATATTGTTGAGGAACTCATTAATCAGCGTTGCTGTACGGGAATTCTCCTTGTCGGCAGGCTCAGTATGCGACCTGCCCGGTGATGTCTTCCTGAAATTACTCAGACGATAATGTGCAGCCTCAATGAGGTTGAACACCACTTTACGGTCGGTGATGTAAATGGCAGCGCGGCGCAGTTCTTCATCGAAAGTCGGGTCATGAAGCAGGTAGAGGTTCTGCAGCATGAGCAGGCGCGCCGTTTGGAAATATGGATAGAGAGCCAGCAGGGAACGCAGTTCGTAGAGCGTTTCCTTGTCCATCAGTTCAGGATGTTTTATAAGGTTCTGTAAATCCATATTTATTTGTAGTGGTGGCGTATTACCAGTTGGCAACGGTGGCGTTGAATATCTGGTCGACAATGTCTTTTGTCATTTCGTTGACCAGGTCTTCCTGCACGGCACTTAGGCTAAGCGTGGAATTGTAAGCCTTTGACGACGAGAATGACTTCTCGAAGTCTTCATCGTGTTTTACGTTGTTGGTGAACATAACGTTTACCGTCATGGTCAGCTCAATTTGCGATGACGAACCTTCAGCGCTTACCGATTTGTTGCGCTGCTGGTATTGCGTAATCTGTCCTTCAATCTTAAGGTCACCGTTCCTCTTAACTAATTGCAGCTTGGTCTGGTTGGTGAACTTGTCCTTCAGCGCATTATTGAAGATAGCAGCCATGGGTCCCCACACATAGGTTGCGCGGATGGGGAAGTCGGCAATCTGAATGGTCTTGGTCTTGGTATAGTCGATGCTTGAGCCGTTGAACGTATAGCTTACGGAACAGCTGACTAGCAACAGGCTGAAAAGGAAAAAACTCAAAAAGCGAAATGCTCCTTGATGAATAACTCGTCGTTTCAGAAATTCTTTCAGCGTCTTCATTTTTCAGTCCTTTTCAACTAAAGATATTAATGTTACTCCAGCCCGTACTGCTTGATTCTCCTGTAGAGGGTGCGGTCCGAGATTCCCAGTTCCTGCGCGGCCTTTTTACGGTTGCCGCCATTGCGTTCAAGCGCTTTTTCAATCATCTGCCGTCCAAGATCCTCAAGATTGAGCGTCTCAGGCTCCTTGATTTCCTCGGCAACAGCGTCTTGAATGCCGGGGGCAATGTTCCCGTTATTGCCGTCACCATATACGGCGGGGATCTGCTGAGAGGAAGATGTCCGAGCGATGATGTTGCTATTCAGCTCATTTGCATCGTCGAGTTGCTTGCGCATGGCTGATAACTCACGGCGCATGTCGGCAAGACTGTTTCGAGTGTCGTAGATAACCTTGAACAGCATCTCCCGCTCATTTTCGTACGAGTGCTCGCTGTTGCCGTTGTTGATGGTGGCAAGCATTGTGCTCTCGGGGTCTTCGGGGATGAATTTCCTCAGAGCCTCGGCTGTTATTTCCCGTTGCTCAGAAAGTACCGACATTTGTTCCGTGATGTTTTTCAGCTGGCGCACATTTCCCGGCCACTTATACTTCAGCAACACCTCCTTGGCCTCGTCGGTGAGGGTGATTTTTGGCAGTCGGTATTTCTCTGCCATTTGCATGGCGAAGAGCTTGAACAGCAGCACGATGTCGTTGCCTCTCTCACGGAGCGACGGCATCTGTATGGGAATGGTGTTCAGTCGGTAGTAGAGGTCTTCGCGGAAGCGTCTCTCGCTGATGGCCTTCTGGATGTTGACGTTGGTGGCAGCAACGATGCGCACGTCGGTCTTCATTACCGTTGTGCCGCCAACGCGGATATATTCTCCCGTCTCGAGCACGCGCAGCAACCTTGCTTGGGTGGCCATTGGCAGTTCTCCCACCTCGTCGAGAAAGATGGTTCCCTTGTTGGCTACGCCGAAGTATCCCTCGCTTTCACCAATAGCTCCGGTGAACGATCCTTTCTCATGCCCGAAGAGTTCGCTGTCAATGGTTCCCTCGGGAATTGAGCCGCAGTTGATGGCGAAATATTTCTCACGCCTTCTTGGCGAATTGTCATGAATCAAGCGCGGGATGATTTCCTTTCCCACACCGCTCTCGCCGATAATGAGCACACTCAGGTCAGTGGGTGCCACCTGCAGGGCTACATCCAGAGCATGGTTAAGCGCATCGCTATTGCCAACGATGTTATAGCGTTGCTTGATTCTTTGCAATTCGTTCGTATTCATAATTGGGTGACAAAATTACGCATATTTTTTCAAAATGCTGCAATTTTGGCAGTTTTTTTATGGATTTTAATGAAAAGACAATCCCACAGAGTGTCCGAAGTGCTTAGGGTTTCTTCTCTTTTTCTACATTTTCCTTGGCTTTCGGAATGTTAAAGCGCACTTTTTCGCTCTCGTCCTTCTTCTCATGATAGAGTTTCTTCAGGGGATTCTTCATCGGCTCGTCGTAGTTCATGCGGTTGCGGAATACGTCGAGCACAAGGTAGATGGCATGCCTCATGCTGTTCTCGTCGGCCATGTTTTTTCCGGCATTGCTGAAGTCGGCCATTGCCAGTGGTGATGCCTCAATCAGCTCTTGCCCAGCAGCATAGCTCACGCCTTCGCCGTTGTCGAGCGTCTTGAATGGTGACAGCGCTTGGTTGTCGTAGAGTGCCAGCACGGCATCGAAAGCATTGTACTTTCCCTCGCCCAGGAAGGAGTCGGCGGGGTAGGGACCGAAGGCGTTCACCTTCTGTTCGCCCAGTGCCTCAATGGCCGGCTTGATGATGTGCTCCTCTTCCTCGCCTGGCTGGATGTTCATGGCCAGGATGGCAATGCGCGGTTTCGAAATGCGGAAGTCGCGGCGTAGAGTTTGATGAAGCAGCAGGGCCTTCTGCTCGATGAGTTCCTTGGTGACCACGCGTGGCACGTCTTTCAGCGGAAGTCCTGTGGTGACCATTGCCATGCGCAGCTGGTCGCTGATGAGCATGGGCAGCGGTGCATCGTACGATTTGTCGGCCACAGGGGCTTTCACAAGCACGTCGAAGAGTCCGTTGGCAGCATCCTCCTTGGCTTTTGCCACCGCTTTCAAGGCAGCGGCGTCAGATGCTTCCGTTGCGCTGCCGAACTCCACCTTTACTTCCTCGTTGATGACAGAGAGCATGTTCATGCGCCCGTCCTTGGCCTCCTCCGCCCTTTGAATCACGGTATAAGGCGTTTGTATGCCGAGGGCGTTGCGGTGGAAAGCAGCCACCTTTGGCGCACCGTAGACGATGGGCGTGCATAGCTCCAGCATCTCGTTGGCTTGAAAAGTTTTAAGAATAAGTTCATATCCGATACCGTTGGTATCTCCGTGCGTGATGGCCACGCGAATCATTTTCTCATTCATACAATATGCGTATTTATGTTTAAAATGTAATGTCTTGCAATCTTATGGCGCCTGCCTGAGGGTGAGCAGTATTTCCTCAATGCGTTTCATGGGCGTTGCCTTGTCGCGGTCGGGTGCAAAGAGGAAGCCTTCGGCCACTATCACACGACCGTTGGCCTCGTCGAGGAAGCTGTGGCTGACGAATGGCCCTCCCATCATGTCGCCATTCATCTCCCAAGTGCCTTCGGTGCGGAGCCTTCCGTTCGGGGTAATGCTGTGACTGACGGGCATCCTGCGGTCGGTGGCCATGACCATGTCGTCGGTCTCACCATGAATGTTCTCTCGCATCACACTGTCGCGCTTCGCAATGATGTCCGCCGTGTCGAGCCTTGTGGCCAGATAGCTGTAGACACAGATGTTGCGCATGATGCTTGTTCCGTTGTCGGTCATCCAGCAGAAGTCCTTGCCTTCCTTCGTTGCGCTCATTTCATTGGGAATGTCCATCGTGAAGTGGATGGCGGCGAGGAAAGCCGGGCTCGGTGCCTTCTTGTTGGGAATGTCCTGTAGGCTGTCGTCCACTTGCGGCTGGTGCCTATAGAACAGCAGCACCACCACCAGCAGGGTAGCCAGAACAAATATGTGGAGCCAATTTTTCTTCATCGGTTACTCAGCCTTTTCCTGTCCGTCGACAGCAGTCCGCATGCCGCAAAGATGTCTTGTCCGCGCGATGCGCGTATGGTGGTGGTGATGCCGTGCTTGTTCAGATAGTCGCGCATCTGCTCCATTCGTTTCTCGTCTGCGCCTTTCAGCGGCACGTCGGGAATCTGATGGAAGCGTATAAGGTTCACCCTCAGCTGGCTGTCCCATTTCCCGCCAATGGCCTTGTTGAGTGGGCGCAGCAACTCCACGATGGCACGTGCATGCTCCAGGGAGTCGTTGGTGCCGCCGAAGACGATGTACTCGAACGACACGCGGCGCTGGTGGGTGAAGTCGTACTTGCTGATCAGTTCGATGATTTCCTTGATGCTCATGGCCTTTTCCGATGGCATCAGCTCGGCACGTTGCTCGTGTAACGGAGAGTGCAGGCTGATGGCCAGGTGGCATTCGCTCTCTTCCAGAAAACGCTTCAGTTTCGACTTTATGCCGACGGAACTCACGGTGATGCGTTTCGGGCTCCATGCCCAGGCGTAGTGCGCGGTGAGAATCTCCGTGGCACCCATCACGGCGTCGATGTTGTCCATCGGCTCACCTTGTCCCATGAAGACGATATTTGTCAGTTTCTCTGCCTCGGGCAATGCGTATATTTGGTTCAATATGTCGGTTACCGTGAGGTTTCCCTCAACCCCCTGCTTTCCCGTCTGGCAGAACAGGCAGTTCATCTTGCAGCCCACTTGGCACGAGACGCAAAGCGTGGCCCTGTTGCCGTCGGGGATGTAGACGGTTTCCACGAAAAGGTGCCTTTGCTCCTCAGTCTTTGGGGAGTTCTGTGTTCTTACGGGGAACAAGTATTTGATGGTGCCGTCCTTCGAGTGCTGGCTGTCGATGGGAGGCATGCAGCCGATGGTGTATTGCTCCTTCAGCTTCTCACGGTTTGCTTTCGAGATGTTGGTCATCTCGTCGATGCTCTTCACGCGCTGCCCGTAAATCCATTTGGCCATTTGCTCGCCGGTAAAGGCAGGCATCCCCAACGAACGAGCCACTTCCTTCAGTTCGTCGAGTCGTAGTCCTAACAAAGGCATCTTTCCAATCATGGGTGCAAAGGTACAGAAATAAATGAAGAATGAAGAATGAAGAATTTTATTCGCACTAATTCTCCATTGACGCTTTACGTCGATTCTCGTCACGACTCGGTATAATTTGAACGAGTTCACTCTCTGCTCTCGTATGCACTATAATTCTTCATTCTTCACTCTTCATTCAGTAAGTCTTGATTTCCTGCTGTCCCATCATGGCACGGTAGGAATTGTGGGCGAGGGCGGTGAGTTCGTCTTCTCCGGGATAGATGAAGATGGGGGCTATCCAGGAAAGGCGCGCCTTCAGACCGTTGCACACATACTCGCTGTGGGAGATGGCACCCGTGAGGATGATGGCGTCCACGTGGCCGTTGGTGGCAGGTGCAAGCGATGCAAGTCGCCTGGCCGTCTGGTAGATCATGGCATCGAGGATGAGCTTGGCATGCTCGTCGCCGTTCTTGATGCGTTTCTCCACCTCGCGCACATCGTTTGTTCCCAAATGGGCCGTGAGTCCGCTGTGGCCGTTGATTTTGCGCAGCATTTCCTTCTCGGTGTATTGTCCGCTGAAGCACATGTTCACCACATCGACGGGCGACAGCATTCCGGCGCGTGAAGGCGAGAACGGACCGTCGCCGCTCAGCGCGTTGCTGCATTCTATGGCACGTCCGTGATGGTGCATGGCAAACGAAATGCCGCTGCCCAGGTGACAGACTATCAGGTCCTGCTCCTCGTATTTCACGCCGTGCTCGTTGCAGTAGCGCTTGGCAATCTCGCGCTGGTTCAGGGCGTGCCAGATGGTCTGGTGGGGCTTTTCGGGGATGCCCGTGATGCGTGCCACGGGGTCGAGCTCGTCCACCACGCCTGGGTCAACGGTGAATGCGCGGCAGGGCTCCTTGCCGTGAGCCTTGCGCACGGACTCCAGTTCGCGTGCGAAACTCAGGGCGATGAGCGAACCGAGGTTGCATGCGTGGTGGATACGGGGGTGGCGGGTATCCTCAATCACTTTGTCGTTCAATTCATAGACACCGCTTTCGATGGGCTTTATCAGTCCGCCGCGTCCCACGATGACATCGTAACTGTCGTCGAGCGGGAATCCCTGCTGCTGGAGTTCCTTGACGATTGATTCCTTGCGGTAGTCGAACTCGTCCATGATGAAGGGGTAGCGGCAGAGTTCGTCGAAAGGGTGATTGATACAGGCGTGCATCACAATGTCTTCATCGATGAATACGCCTATCTTTGTGGAAATCATTCCAGGGTTGATGGCCAGTATTTTCATAAAGGTGGATTTTTAAGTTACGAATCACCTCTCCACCTGACCGCAAGCCATAGCCAGGGAGTTGTATTTCGTGACCTCGCTGTCGCTCCGCGAAGTGATACTGATGGGACAGGCGGCCCCTTGCAGTCCTACAGCCACTTCTGCGTCGGTGATAGTGGTGACGGTCTTGTAGAACACGTTGCCGGCCTGAATGTCGGGCATCATCAGCACATCGCTGTCACCGGCCACTGGCGTGTCGAGTCTCTTGATCAAGGCAGCCTCCTTGTCGATGGCGCATTTCAGGTCGATGGGACCGCCGATGACGGCTTCTCCGAACAGTCCGTTCCGGCAGTCTTCAATGAGCTGGGCATAGTCCTCGGTGACGGGAAACTTCGGCGAAATCTTTTCCGTGCAATGGATGAGTGCCACCTTGGGTTGCGTGATGCCATATACCTTGCAGATATTGACGGCATACCGGATCATCGTACGGCGTTGTTCGAGCGTAGGGTAAGGGATGACGGCCACGTCGGTGACGAAGAGCAGTTTGTGGTAAGCGGGCAGTTTGATGGCGGAGATATGTGAGATGACGGCTCCCTTGGGCAGCAGCCCTTCCTCTTTGTTGAGCACGGCCTTCAGCAGCACGTCGGTGTTGACGATTCCCTTCATAATGGCCTGGGCCTCGCCCTGCCTGACCATTCGCACGGCCTTGGCCGCCGATTCCTCAACGGTGTCGCAATGCACGTTGGTTACCTTGGCCCATCCCTCTTCTTCGGCCCGGCAGATGGCCCATTGAGAGTGTTCGTCGTTAGCTTCTACGGCCACCACTCTTACTGGTTCTTTCCCGAGCAGGCTGTCGCGCAGTATTCCGAAATTGCTGATTGTTTTCATAATGTCTTTCAATCTGATGAGTTTGTTCTGAATCCAGTCTGTTGATGGCGTGTCTGACTGTCTTCTTTACGAATGCAAAGATACAAAATAAAATGGAAACCTCCAAATATATTTTAAAAGTATATAAATATATTAATTATGTATAAATATGGCATGTATAAATATAGCATGGAATTTTGGTACAGGAGTATAGCAACGTAACAATTGACTATTTTCAAATTGTCATGAATTTTATTCTTAGCGCAAGTCAACGGGCTGCCGGAGGCCTTCCGCTGAGTGGAAACATCGCTTCCACTGAGTGAAAAGGACGCTTTTTCTAATCGCCGATATGCGCCTCAAGGAATCTTAGCTGCTGCTCGAGCATTTCTAAGCGTTACATTTCGAAACCGGCCTTGCAGGCCTCGCTGATTCCGCGTGTGTAGAGATACGGGATTTCCATCGGGCGGTGGGTGTCGAAGTCGAGTTTTATACTGGGTTTATAAGGCATCATGGCATCGGTAACGCGGAGCATCTCTTCAACAAAAGCATCGTCGCCTCCACTTATGGTCAAAGTCGGTATGCAGGAGGAAGTGTACTTCGTTGCCTGCCTGACAGAGTCGGCCACCGTAGAATCCTCCGATGGCTCCCGTTCCGATAATGGCGTATCTCATTATTTCTTGCCCTTTAAGAGTGATGCAATCCAGAGGATGATGACGGCACCAACCACGCCGGTGATGGTTTCACCGATGAACGTCGGCTCGACGTTGATGCCCAGCTTTGGGAACAGCCATCCGCCGAGTGCTCCGCCGAAAAGGCCGAGAATGAGGTTCCACACGCATCCTGCACCTTCGCCTCTCATCAGCCTGTTGGCGATGAATCCAGCGAGTATACCTACGATAATTGCTCCAATCATAATGGTTTGTTTTTTTATGGTTGATGATTTGGGCGCAAAGTTACAACAAAGCGAGCGAACGGCAAAACAAATTGTATTTTTATTTCACGACGGGCTATAGAATTTGCAGTTTATAGAATTTGCAGTCCAACCTGATAGACCACAGCCGAGACTACCCATGCCAGTACGGTGGTGTAGATAGCCGCTAAGAGTGCCCAGCGCCATGAACCCGTCTCGCCCTTGATGGCGGCGATGGTGGCGATGCAGGGGAAGTAGATGAGCACGAAGAGCAGGAAGGCAAAGGCGATGAGCGGCGTGATGCCGTCGGCCTGCATCTTCTGCCGCAGGTTGGTGTAGCGATCGTCGGAAACATTCTCTCCGTCGTCGGAACCCACTTCCTCGTCGTTGGCATAGAGCACTCCCATGGTGGAGGCTACGATTTCCTTGGCTCCCACACCGGCAATGAGCGAAACGTCGAGCTTCCAGTCGAATCCCTGCGGACGTAACACGGGCTCGATGGTCTTTCCGATGCGCCCGATGTAGCTCTGCTCCTGCTGTTCCTGGACGTTGAGGGCATCGTTGTGGGGGAAGTAGCCCAACGCCCATACGATGATGGATGCGACGAGGATGATGCCGCCCATCTTCTTGAGATACTGCTTGCCTTTCTCCCATGTGTGGCGGGCAATGGCCTTGGCCGTGGGGAAGCGGTAGGGAGGGAGTTCCATGACGAATGGGGTGTCTTCGCCCTTGATGACGTAGCGGCTGAAAATCTTGCTCATGACGACGGCCAGCAGGATGCCGATGGCATAGAGCAGCACCATGATGGGCGTCTGGTAGCGGGCGGCGAAGAAGGTGCCCACGATGGTGATATAGATTGGCAGACGGGCCGAGCAGCTCATTAGGGGGAGTATCATCATGGTGATGAGACGCGAGCGGCGGCTCTCGATGGTGCGTGTGGCCATGACGGCAGGCACGTTGCATCCGAAGCCCATGATAAGCGGTATGAACGACTTTCCGTGAATGCCCATTGAGTGCATGAGCCTGTCCATGATGAAGGCGGCTCGCGACATGTAGCCGGAGTCTTCCATGAACGAGATGAACGTGTAGAGGATGAGTATCTGGGGCAGGAAGACGATGACTGAACCCACGCCTGCCACGGCTCCGTCGACAATCATTGCGCGCAGGGGACCTTCAGGAAGCAGGTCATTAAGCTTATCGGAAAGCCATCCCACGCCGCTGTCAATCCAGTCCATGGGGTATTGTCCGAGGGAGAACGTCACCCAGAACATAACGAAGATGAACAGGAAGAAGAGCGGGAATCCCAGCCATCGGTGGGTGATGAAGCGGTCCAGTCGGTGGGTGATGCGGTAGGTGTCGTCGCGTTTTCCCTCCTTGTAGCCAATCTCCTCGAGTGCTCCGTGGATGAAACCATACTTGGCGTCCATGATGGCGGTCTCGGAGTCGGTATTCATTTCTTCTTCTATTCGGCGGCCAGTATTGTCGCGGTGGCGGATAATCTCTTCGTGGTCGGGTAGCGTGGCAATGATTTTCTCAGTCTCGGAATCGTGCTCGAGCAGCTTGATGGCGAGGTATCGGGTGGAGAACTGGCGGCGGAGTTCACGGTTCTGCTTCAGGTGTTCCTGCATGTCGCTGATACCGTGCTCAATCTCGTGGCCGTGGTTGATGTGGATGTGGCGGATGGGATGGCGAGTGAAGCGTCCTTCGTAGACCTGAATGACGGTGTTGAAGAGTTCATCAACGCCACGCCCGTTCTTGAACACCGTGGGTACCATAGGAAATCCCAGCAGTTGGCCAAGCTTGTTGCAGTCGAGCTGGTCGCCGCGTGTCTCGGCCTCGTCGAACATGTTGAGCGCCCCCACGATGCGGAGGTTCATGTCGATGAGCTGTGTGGTTAGGTAAAGGTTGCGCTCGAGGTTGCTGGTGTCGATGACATTGATGATGATATCGGGAGTATGTTCGACAATCTGCTTACGCACATATAATTCTTCGGGCGAGTAGGCTGAGAGCGAGTAGGTGCCGGGGAGGTCGACCAGATGGAACGTATAGCCCTTGAACTCGGCTACGCCCTCTTTGGCATCAACGGTCACACCACTATAGTTACCCACGCGCTCGTGAGCACCCGAGGCAAAGTTGAAAAGCGATGTTTTGCCGCAGTTGGGGTTGCCGATGAGTGCCACGTTGATTTCACGTCGACGGCGAAGGGCCTCGCGCTTGGCCTCTATGCTGGCGGAAAGGGTAAGTTCATCGTCGTCGGTCTCCAATGTGTCCAAATGGGGATTGATGGACTGCTGGGCGACGTTTTGGTAGTTGCCCTTTTTCGCCTCTACCACCTCGATTTGTTGAGCCTCGCTATGACGGAGTGACACTTCGTAGCCCATGATACGATATTTCACGGGGTCCTGAAGCGGAGCGTTGCTGAGTGACTTCACCTTTTTGCCCTTGATGAATCCCATCTCAATGATGCGTTTTCGGAATCCTCCGTGGCCGGCAACTTTCACGATGATAGCGCTTTGCCCGGTTTTAAGTTCTGAGAGTTTCATTACATTATCGTTTTCTGATTGCAAAGATACTATTTTTTTTCGTGCAACCCAGTTGCAAGTGGCGAAAATACCTACTATTGAGTATGTTGGAAGTAAAAAAAGTTAAATAATACCCTCTGGAAACAAAAAATCAGCTTCAGTTTGCCGCTTTTCATAGAAAAGTTAGTACTTTTGCACCGCTTTTACGAGATAGGAGCATAAAATTCAAACCTCATTTAAAATTTTACAACAAAAATGGCAACAAAAATCAGATTGCAGCGCGGTGGCCGTAAGGGCTATGCAGTTTATCGCATCGTTATCGCCGACGCTCGCGCACCACGTGATGGTAAATTTACTGAGAAGATTGGTACTTACAACCCTAACACCAATCCCGCCACAGTAGATTTGAATTTCGACCGTGCACTTTACTGGGTAGAAACAGGTGCACAGCCCACAGACACAGTTCGTAACATCCTCAAGAATGAGGGCGTTTACCTGATGAAGCATCTCCGCGGAGGTGTGAAGAAGGGTGCCTTCGACGAGGCTGCCGCTCAGAAAAAGTTCGATGCCTGGAAAGCTGATAAGCAGAAAGGATTCGATGCTGTAGCAGCAGATGTAGCCAAGGCTAAGAAGGAAGCCGTGGCCAAGGAACTGGAGGCTGAGAAGAAAGTGAATGAAGCTATTGCCAAGAAGGTGGCCGAGAAGAAGGCTGCAGCTGCTGCCGCAAAGGCTGAGGCCGAGGCTGCAAAGGCTGCTGAGGAAGCTGCCGCTGAGGCTGCTGAGGCTCCCGCAGAAACTCCTGCAGAGGCTTAATCGCTTTTTCTTGGAAGAGAAAACTAAAGGGGCTGCATCTTATGGTGCAGCCCTCATTGTTTTATGACGTCAGCGTGAGTTCCAGAAATCTAGGTAACGCTGTGCCACCTTCAGGTAGTCGTGGTGGCGGTTGATGTATTCGATGCTCTGCTGCCTGAGCTGGGGTATCCTCTCGGGATGCAGGACAAGCTGTTCCATTTCTTTAATGACACTCTCTTTCGTGGGCTCCACGTTGATGATTGGGCGTAGTTCCGTCTCGTTGATAATCTGATAGTTCTCGGGTTCTCCGCCGCCGATGCAGATGATGCCTTTTTTCAGGGCTTCCAGGGAATTCATGGAAGGTGTGTAAGCATACAGCTGGTCGAGAATGGCATCGGAGGTATCCATCATCAGCGTGTATTTGCTGAAAGGAACACTCTCGGCGATGACGAGTTCCATGTGCTCGGGGTATCGCCGTAAGACTTCTTGAGCAGCTTCGAGCATGATGTCGGTTCCCTTGTAGGCCGAGCGCTCGCGGTTGATGCCGATGAAGATACGCACCTTCTGATGGTTGTCGGTAGCGATATTGGTTGCCGGCTTGATGGGGAATGGAATGTACGTGGTCTTTTCGGGGAAGTTAGGCTCGTAGCAAGTCCAGTATTCGTAGAGTCCGGCAATGATGCCGTCGCAGTCGTCGGCAATGAGGCGGTTCAGACGTTCTTTTTCGGTTCCTAACCAGTCTTCCTGCTCTTTTACGGCCTCGGGATTTGTCCGCAGTTGGCTGCCGATATTGAAGTCGCTGTATCGCAGGTGCTTGCGCGTGGTGCACTCGTTCACCCAATAGTAGTCCATGCCGAAGGCGCCGAGGAACATTTTCTTGTTGTGTTTCCTCAGGTATCGGTAGATGGGGCTGAGGCGCTGGGCTTTGAGCTCGAGGAACATGGGATTGATGAGCTGCACTACGTCGTAATTGCGGAATCGGGGCAACAATGATGCAACCTTTGCCATCAGACGAATGCCTCCCCAGTGGTTAGGAGTCCTGGCAAGGTCGATATCGCGGGGATAGTCTTTCCAGAAGTCGCCGTTGCTGGCTACAGTCACTTTATGCCCAAGGGCACGGAGTCCCTCGGCCAGTGTAGCGTGAACGTTGCTGTATTCTCCTAAAAGAAGGATTCTCATTGCAGTTTTCTACGGCTGGTGGTTGATGATGGGGAGCGTGCGGAGCAGGATTTTGCGTCCTGTCTTTGAATTGATCATTTTGGAGAAATACTTGTATTTTTGCGTATAATCCCGTTGGGGCAATGGGAAGAGTCCCTGCTTGGTAAGCCTTTCGAGACGTTCATTGAGCTGGCGCTCGGAACGTGTCAGCATGATAGTGTTGTAGAGGTAGTCCATACTGAGTTGTGCTACTCGTCGATGGAGAGCATTTCGCTCGGAGGAGGGCAGGGTATTGGCAAGATGGTCGAGATAGAAAATCACATGCTCGGTGTCGTTGAGTCGCTTGATAAGTGAGCGGGTAGAGGTGCGGTTGGTTACGGAGTCCTGACGCTCACGATAGTAATAAGCGCATGTGTCGGTAGAATAGACCTTGTCGGCACGAAGTATGAGCTGCGGTGTAAACTCCTCATCCTCACCATATTCAATACCTTCAGTAAAGCGAAGGTCTACTAGAGTTTTTTTGCGGAAAACGTATGAGCAGACGGAGGCTTTCAGGTTGTTGTTGTGCATGTACTCGCTGCCTGACACTGGACCGTCGAAGAGATATGGAGTATCAACCTCGGTGCCTTCCTTCGTGAAGTTGAAAAGCACGATGTCAGGGTTTTTTGTCCTCACGATGTCAAGACTATGCTCATAGCCCGAAGTGATGACGCAGTCGTCGGCATCGACAAACTGGAGGTATTTCCCCGAGCTTAGGGTGATGCCCTTGTTCCGTGCGACACACACACCACTGTTTTTCTGGCGCAGATAAATAATATTGTCACGATACTCGACGAGCTCGTTGAGGGGACTTTCGTCGGAGCCGTCGTCTATCAACAGAATTTCCCGTTCTTCACTGGAGAGTGAAAGCGAGAGGATGCTGTCGAGACATTCACGAAGCAAACTGAGCGGCTCGTTGTAGTAAGTTACGATGAAACTCACTAATGGCCTTTGAGTATTTTGTGCATCTTGCATAGTCTGTTGATACCTAAGTGTTTGTATATAAGTAACTTAATCTTGTCAGTTAAACTGCATTTTCCATTGATGGGAAGTCCGTCGGGGAGCAACACTTTTCCCGTGTGGCGGTACACATCAAGCTGAATGTTGAGCAGATGGATGAGTGGGGTGGGGAAAGGACTGCTCAGATGAGCTTCGAGGAGCGAGGTCAGTTCGTTTCCCTTGGCTTTTGCCGTAATGCCCGAGGGATTGTCACGGTAGTAATAGAGTCCGCGGTTAGTGGTAGCCACCGTGTTCGCCTTTTGAAGCAGTTGGGGAAGTGTCCATACGTCTTCGAACACCTTGCCCTCAGGGAAAGTCACATCCTTGAACAATGAGGTGCGGTAGACTTTGTTCCAGGCATAGGTGTGCTCGAAGGCACGGGTTTGTTTCCAATAGTCTATAGCGTTGTCGTACACCTTTTCGTCCAGTTGCAGACGGATGCTGTTCTTGATGTCGGCTGGATATTCTAGAAGGTCGATGTCGGGGTTTTCGTTGAGGAAATCTATCAATGGACGGATGGTTTCGCGCTCAAGCCAGTCATCGCTGTCGACAAAGGTGATGAATTCTCCTTTTGCCTCCCTGATGCCTGTGTTGCGTGCAGCACTAAGTCCTCCGTTCTGCTGGTGAATAGTGCGGATGTTTGAATGCTCTTGCTGTAATTTGTCGCATATCTGAGGACACTTGTCGGGTGATGCATCATCAACGAGGATAATTTCCATATCCTCGAATTCCTGTTGCAATACGCTTCCGACACATTGCTCCAATGTCTGTTCCACCTGATAAACGGGAATGATGACGCTCAGTTTCATGACGCTCAGTTTCATGTGGCAAAGATACGATTAAGCGAGCACAAAACAAAGAGTTTTACTCTTTTTTTGTCGAGCGATAGTATTTTCGCCGTGTTTACACACGGCAAAGATACGATTTTATTTATAATAAAAGAGCGATAATTGCGTTTTATTTTCATAAATGGAAAACAAAGAGTACCAAAGCAGCTACGGACATATTCTAAAGTATACCAGTCTTTTTGGCGGTATGCAGGGGCTGAATATCCTTATTGGCATTGTTCGCACCAAGTTGGTTGCACTGATATTGGGTCCTGGTGGCATGGGATTGGTCTCGCTGTTTACATCGACGGTCTCTTTCATTTCTTCAGGAACGAATTTCGGTTTGCCTACAAGTTCGGTGAAGACGCTTTCAGAGGTCTATGAGCAAGGCGACAAGGATATGCTTCAGCGCAAAGTGAGGATTATCCGTTCGCTAACTCTTATGGCTGCTATTTTGGGTGTCGTGGTGTGCCTGCTGCTTAGTTCGCTCTTCGATGTTTTCTCTTTTTCATGGGGTTCCCATCGGCTTCATTTTGCCATGCTTTCGCCTATCGTGGGAATGATGGTGCTGATAGGAGGCGAGATGGCTATACTGAAAAGTGTCAGACAACTGAAGCAAGTGGCCATTATCTCAACGATGAATATGGTGGCGGCACTGATTATTTCGGTACCAATTTATTATTTCTTCGGACAAAAGGGCATCATTCCGGCACTTACGTTGATGGTGCTGGTACAACTACTGCTTACCCTACATTATACGCGGAAACTGTTCCCTCTGAAAGTATCGTTTAGTCGCAGCATATTTTCAGAGGGGAACGAGATGTTGCGCCTGGGAATCGCTTTCCTGCTTTCAGGACTGTTTACCACAGGTGCCGATTTCATTATTCGTTCTTATTTCAGCAAGTATGCCAGCCTTGAAGTGTTAGGCATATTCAATGCAGGATTCATGCTCACCACCACATACGCCGGCATTGTGTTTTCTGCGATGGAAACTGACTATTTTCCGCGTCTATCAGGAGTGAACAAAGATGTGGAAGCATGCAACCTGATGATCAACCGCCAGATTGAAGTTACATTGCTTCTCGTTGCTCCCATGCTTTTGGCTTTCATGGTCTTTATGCCTTTGGTAGTGCCTTTGCTCTATACCTCCAATTTCATGCCTTGTGTCCCGATGGCGCAAATCATTATTTTGGCGCTTTATCTGCGTGCCATGAAACTGCCGGTAGCCTATCTTACGCTGGCAAAGGCCGACTCACGCATATTCCTTATTCTTGAGGCATACAGCTCGATACTCATGGTGGTATCTGTGATTGTAGGTTACAATTACTGGGGACTTGAAGGCGCAGGATGGGGGTTGTTCGTTACAGGTCTTGTCGACATTATTGTCATTTGGCTTTTTGCCCATTACCATTATGGCTATGTGGTTTCCACCTCAGTTGTGCGCTATGCTGCATTACAATTGCCTTTGGCATTCTTGGGTTTTTCTGTCACACGCTGTCTTGGAGGAATCACTTATTGGTCACTGGGCTTGGTTCTTGTGCTTCTCAGTCTTGCCATTTCAATACACATCCTTCGCAAGAAGACATCACTGTGGAAAAAACTGAAATCAAATATCTCTAAACTATTCAAAAGGTAAAAGAAACTGAAAAATATGGCCGATTCTTAGGTAATTAGTAATAAAATTCCTATTTTTGTAGGCGTTTAATTATGACGTTGATTATTGTTACCATATTATTAGTGGGATATTTCTTGATAGCCACATCAAGCATTACCCGTATCAACAAGGCCGCTATAGCTATGTTCGCCGGTACTTGTGGATGGGTGCTTTATATCTGCTATGGAACAGATTTCGTGATGGACCAGCATCCTTCAGAATACATTGAGTGGCTTTCGGGTGCGAATGCCACGAGCGTGGCCGTGAAACAATATATTGCGAAGAACATTTTTCTGAAATACGTTGGCCGAGGCGCTGAAATCGTTCTCTTCCTTTTGGCAACGATGACCATTGTGGAGATTCTCAACAATAACGGATGCTTCGATTTCCTGACGCAGACCATGCGCACACGCAACAGTAGGAAACTGCTATGGATAATGGCTGTGACTACGTTTATCATTTCGGCTAATCTAGATAATCTCACTACCACTACCATGATGCTTGTCATCATGCACGATATGGTTCCCTCCCGTTCTCAGCGAATGATTTATGGTTCGGCCATAGTGCTTGCAGCCAATATTGGCGGGGCTCTTACGGTAATTGGTGACCCAACGGGACTTGTGTTGTGGACAAACAGCTGGGTGACGGCTACCAATTTCTCTATGTCGCTGTTGATTCCATGCCTTTTTTCGTGGATAATTCCAACCATCTGGCTTTCTCGCTCATTGCCCGAGCATATTGATTCTCAGTGGAGGACGATGCCCTATAGAGGTGATGACACAAACTTGAAGGTTTGGCAACGATTCATTATGCTTGTGGTGGGTATCGGTGGCCTATGGTTTATTCCAACGTTCCACAACATCACTAAGTTATCACCCTTCCTCGGTGCTTTGTGTGTGCTGAGTGTCCTCTGGATTGTCGATGAATTGATGAACCGCCGTATGATGGATGTTGACAAAATGATAAAGCGACGCGTTCCGCTGGCTCTCCAGTATGGCATCATTCAACTCATGCTCTTCATCATGGGCATCATGCTGGCTGTTGGTGTCGTCGAAGAGACAGGTGCTATTGCATGGCTGGCCAAGCTTTGCAGCGAGCATATCGACAGCCCCTGGATTATGGGCGTGTTGGCAGGACTCGTAAGTACGATGCTTGACTCTTTTGCCACTTCAATATCATTTATTTCATTCTATAAGGACCTTCCGCAGAATGACATATATTGGAAAATCATAGCATATACGACTGCTGCGGGCGGTTCTGTGCTAATGATTGGATCTGTGGCAGGCCTTGCCCTTATGAAGATGGAGCGCATACGTATTGGCTGGTATTTCCGACATGTTGGATGGATAGTCATAGCGTCATCGCTGATTGGTCTTGGGGTAATGTATTTTATGCATTAATTAATCATTCTATAATCAAACTATAAAACCTAAGGATATGGCAAAAATCAAAACTATCGGAATCATGACCTCAGGTGGTGATGCTCCCGGAATGAATGCGGCGATACGTGCCGTGACGCGTGCTGGTATATACAACGGTTATAAAATAAAAGGAATTTATCGTGGATGGGATGGACTCATTAACGGTGAAATAAAGAACTTCACTACGGAAAATGTTTCAGGTATCATCAATTTAGGTGGTACAATTCTGAAAACGGCACGCTCAAAGGAATTTATGACCTCAGAAGGTCGTGATAAGGCTTTTGAGAATATGCAAAAAGAAGAAATCGATGCGCTGGTAGTGATTGGAGGTAATGGTTCGTTGACCGGTGCAAGGATTTTCGCTGAAGAGTATGATGTGCCTATCATTGGACTTCCTGGCACCATCGATAATGACTTGTATGGAACTGACTCAACAATCGGATATGACACGACCATGAATACCATCATGGAATGTGTGGACCGCATTCGTGATACAGCCCAGAGCCATGAGCGGATATTCTTTGTCGAAGTGATGGGACGTGATGCTGGCTTCTTGGCTCAGAACTCTGCCATTGCTTGTGGTGCAGAGGCAGCCATTATCCCAGAAGACTCAACGGATGTTGACCAATTGGCACGATTTATGGAGCGCGGTATTCGCAAATCGAAGAAATCATGTATCGTTATAGTTTCGGAAAGTCCTAAGTGCGGTGCATTGTATTATGCCGATCGTGTGAAAAAAGAATTTCCAGAATTTGATGTTCGTGTTTCTATTCTCGGACATCTCCAGCGCGGCGGTCGTCCCACGGCTCATGACCGCATCTTGGCCAGCCGCTGTGGAGTGGGAGCCATCGAGGCTATTCGTCAGGGACAACGCAATGTGATGATTGGCATCCGCTATAACGAAGTGGTATATGTGCCATTTAGCGAGGCAATTCGTTCTGATAAGCCTTTTGACAAAAAACTGATCAAGGTTCTCGACGAACTTAGCATCTGACTTCCCCACCGTGCGTATGAAAAAACATATCATCCTCCTGTTGTTACTTTTGGGAGTTACGCCTGTGAACGCCCAGCGCCGAGACATGTTGCTTCGTCAATGGGATTTTTCACGTGACGGAAAAAATTGGCAGACCGTAAACATTCCACACGACTGGGCCATTGCCGGACCTTTCGACAAGAAATGGGACCTTCAGCTGGTGGCGATAAAGGAGAACGGTGAGACAAAGGCCACGGAAAAAAGTGGACGTTCGGGTGCTTTGCCATGGATAGGAGACGGTGAATACAGAACCAGCCTGAATATGACCGCCGAGCAACTGGAAGACAGGAGCCACATCATGGTCTTCGATGGCGCAATGGCCGAACCCCGTGTATACGTGAACGGCCGCTTTGTCAATGCTATGGGATTGCCAAAGACTGATGACAGCTCTCCCACATGGGCTTACGGATATAATACTTTCCGAGTAGATGTGGCTCCTTTGCTGAAAGTTGGCAATAACGAGGTGGTAGTGAAGCTGAGCAATAAGGAAGAGAGTTCACGCTGGTACCCTGGTGCAGGATTATATCGCCCTGTTGTGCTTAGTTCTTCATCGCTTACGCGTATTGACGAATGGTCTACTTTTGTTAGGACTTCATCAATCGAATCTGATAAAGCTGTAGTAGACGTAGATTGTGGCTTCTTGTGGAACGAGCGACAAAAAGATCATCTTTCTGTTGAAATAAGTCTCATAGACGACAAAGGCTACACCGTGGCGGCTTCCCGTAATGATGTGGCCCAGGGTGCTGAAGTCCATACAAATATGACTATTTCGAAACCACGTCTGTGGACGCCCGAAACACCTTACTTGTATAAAGTATCTATTCGGCTTATGCAAAACAATCGCACGATCGACTGTTTAGAGTTCAAAACGGGAATAAGGACAATCAGGGTTGGCAAGGAAGGTGGATTCCAACTGAATGGACAATCTCGAAAAATAAAAGGTGTTTGCTTGCATCATGATTTGGGACCACTTGGAGCTGCTGTTAATAAAGCTGCATTAATTCGTCAGATTAGGTTGATGAAAGATATGGGAGCCGACGCTATTCGTACAGCTCACAATATGCCTTCTCAATGGCAGATGGAAATATGCGACTCTATGGGCATGATGGTGATGGCAGAAAGTTTCGACATGTGGCTTTATCCAAAGTGTAAAAACGGATATGCCCGCTTTTTCAAAGAATGGGCTGATAGAGATATAGAGAACCTGGTTCGTGCTAACCGCAATCATCCGAGTGTCGTGATGTGGAGTATTGGCAATGAAATACCTGAACAATGGAGTGAAGAGGGGAGGAGTATATCTGAACATCTTCAGAATCTTTGTCATCAACTGGATGATACTCGCCCCGTAACACAGGGTATGGATAAGGCTGAAGCAGCACTGAAGAGTGGATTTGCGCAGGTGATGGATGTACCAGGATTCAACTATCGAGTATTTAAATATCCCAAAAGTATCGACCAGTTGCCCAAAGGTTTCTTGCTGGGGTCTGAAACGGCTTCAACGGTCAGTTCTCGAGGTGTATATAAATTCCCCGTAGAAGTTACAGATAAAGAGTTGTCACCTGATGGTCAATGTACAAGTTACGACACGCAGTATTGTTCCTGGAGTAATCTGCCAGAATCCGATTTCGCAGCAATGGATGACCTCGACTATACCATTGGCCAGTTCGTGTGGACAGGCTTTGATTATCTTGGAGAACCAACCCCTTACGATGAATATTGGCCTTCACGTAGCAGCTATTTTGGCATTTGTGATTTGGCAGGATTACCTAAAGACCGTTACTATCTTTACCGTTCGCAGTGGAACAAGGAAGACCATACCATTCATTTGCTTCCACATTGGACTTGGCCTACAAGAAGGGGAATGGTGACTCCCGTGATGTGCTACACCGATTTCAATACAGCAGAGCTATTTGTCAATGGTGTCAGTCAAGGAAAGATTTCAAAGAAGAGTGGAGGTGTATCTTCTTTGGAACCTTCTTCACCCGACTTAAACCGTTATCGATTGATTTGGCCTAATGTGAAATATCAACCAGGCGAATTGAAAGTCGTTGTTTTCGACAATGATGGAAAAGTCGCAGGTGAGCAGATTGTTAAAACCGCTGGAAAGCCGACAGCATTGAAACTGGAGGCTGACAGGAAAACTTTGAATGCCGATGGAGACGATTTGGCATTTGTCACGGTAAGTCTAATTGATGAGAATGGCACACTATGTCCTCACTCAGATGATGTTATTGAGGTAACTGTTGAAGGCGAGGGTAGTTTTCATGCCATCTGTAATGGCGATGCCACCAGCCTGGAATCCTTCGTGAAACCAAAGATGAAACTGTTCGGCGGCCAGCTGGTCGTGGTTATAAAGTCATCAGATACTCCCGGGAAATTGTTGCTAAAAGTGACTTGTCCAAGACGAAAAATCGAGAACATGCTGCAATTAAGCACGTTGTAATCCTTTCAGCATTACTATAAACGTGTTGTCATTCCATGGGATAGTAACGCTTCCTCCTACAAGCCTTCCCCATGGGGAGGCTTTTTCTATCCAAATCACTAAACGACAAAACCACCAGTCTAATTGATTTGATTTCCCGTATATAGCTGGTAATATTTGCCTTTGAGGGCAAGGAGCTCGCTGTGGGTGCCGCGTTCGATGATTCGGCCGTGGTCCATGACGATGATGGAGTCGGCGTTGCGGATGGTGCTCAGGCGGTGGGCGATGACGAAGGTGGAGCGGCCGGCCATGATGCTGTCCATGCCTCGCTGTACCATCTGCTCGGTACGGGTGTCGATGCTCGAGGTGGCCTCGTCGAGGATGAGTGCAGGAGGATTGGCAACGGCTGCACGGGCGATGGCCAGCAGCTGGCGCTCTCCCTGTGAGAGGTTGCCGCCGTCGCTGGTGAGAACGGTCTGGTAGCCGTTGGCCAGGCGGCGTATGAAGTCGTCGGCATTGACGAGTTTTGCCGCTGCGATGCATTCTTCGTCGGTGGCGTCGAGCCGTCCGTATCGGATGTTTTCCATGACGGTGCCGGTGAAGAGGTGGGTTTCTTGGAGCACGATGCCGAGCGAGCGCCGGAGGTCGGCCTTGCAGATGCGGCGAATGGGCAGTTTGTCGTAATGGATGACGCCGTCCTGGATGTCGTAGAAGCGGTTGATGAGGTTGATGATGGTGGTCTTGCCTGCGCCCGTTCCGCCCACGATGGCTATCTTCTGCCCGGCATCGGTGTCGAGGGTGATGTCGAAGAGCACTTGCTTGGGCGTCTGCTGCGGGCTGTCGAGTGCCGGTGGATAGCCGAAGTCGACGTTGAAGAAATCGACCTCGCCTTGCTGGCGCGTGAGTTTTCCCTGGCTGTCTTTCCACGCCCAGATGTTGGTCTTCTCGTCGCTTTCAGCAAGCTTTCCGTCGCGGATTTCTGCGCGGACGAGATGGATGTCGGCATTCTCGTCGTCTTTCTCTTCGGCTGCATCGAGGATGTTGAACACACGGTCGGCACCTGCCACGGCGTTGATGACGCTATTGATCTGGTTGGAGATTTCGCTGACGGGGCGCGTGAAGTTCTTGATGAGCGTGAGGAAACTGACGAGGGTTCCGATGGTGAGTGAAGAGTGAAGAGTGATGAGTGAAGAATTATTCGCGAAGCTCAGGGCGAGCATGGCTCCGAAGATGGCGGCCATGACGTAGATGAGGTTTGAGAGGTTTCCGTTGACGGGCATCACGATGTTGGCCACGCGGTTGGCGTTGCAGGCGTTGTCGCGCAGTTGCTGGTTGAGCCGGTTGAACTGCTGGATGGCACGTTCCTCGTGGCAGAAGGTCTTGACCACTTTCTGGCCGGTGAGCATCTCTTCGACGAATCCGTTGAGCTGGCCGAGGCTTTCCTGCTGCTGGCGGAAGTGGGAGGCCGAGATGTTGCCGAGCTTGCGCGTGGTGTAGATCATGACGATGGACATGATGATGGTGAGGAGCGTCAGTGGCCATGAGAGCACTATCATCGAGGCAAAGGTGATGACGATGGTGACGATGGACGAGAAGATGCCGGGGAGCGACGAGATCATCTGGCGCAGGGTGTCGATGTCGTTGGTGTAAACGGACATGATGTCGCCATGTGAATGCTGGTCGAAGTAGTTGATGGGCAGCTGCTGCATGTGGCTGAAGGTGTCGCGGCGGAGTCGTAGCAGCGTGCCTTGGCTGACGTTAATCATCAGCCGGCTTTGCAGGTAGGCGCAGAGGGCGCCGAAGGTGAGGATAATGGCCAGTTTGCCGATGGCCATCGCCAGCGGGGTGTAGTCGGGCGAGGCAGCCTGGGTGAGTGGGATGATGTAGTCGTCGATGAGTGTCTTGGTGAACAGGGTGGACGAGAGGGTGGCTATGGGCGTGATGAAGGTGCATGCCACGACAACAAGCAGGCTCCACTTGTAGTCTTTGATGACCATCCGAAGCAGACGGATGATGGTTCGTCGTCCTTCTTTCGAGAGGTGCTTGATTCCTCCGCTATGGCGTGGACCGCGTGGTCCTCGGGTGGGTGTCAGTGATGGGGGCATATCTTGAATTAAGAATTAAGAATGAAGAGTGAAGAATTATTTGAGTTTAGAATTTAGAATTCAAATTAAGAATTTAGAATTATTTTAGTGATGACTTTATTCGTCGAAGTCGCCGGTGTCTTGCGTCTGAAGACGGTAGATTTCCTGATAGATGGGGTTGTTGTTGAGAAGATTCTCGTGGGTGTCGAATCCCACCATCCGGCCGTTGTCCATGACGATGATGCGGTCGGTGTGTTCCATGCTCATCACGCGCTGGGCGATAATCAGCTTTGTGGTGCCTGGAATGGCTCGACTGAAGGCCTCGCGGATGCGGGCGTCGGTGGCGGTGTCGCAGGCGCTGGTGGAATCGTCGAGTATCAGTATCTTGGGCTTCTTGAGCAATGCTCGGGCGATGCAGAGGCGCTGCTTCTGGCCTCCCGAGACATTCGAGCCGTTCTGCTCGATGCGGGTGTTGTACTGCTCGGGCATCTGTTCGATGAACTCGTCGGCATTGGCCAGTCGGCATGCTTCCTGGCATTCTTCGAATGTGGCGTCTTCTTTTCCCCAGCGGAGGTTTTCGAGGATGGTGCCCGAGAAGAGCACGTTGTTCTGAAGCACCATAGAAACGTTGTTGCGGAGGGTGTCGAGGTCGTATTGGCGCACGTCAACTCCGCCCACGCGCACATAGCCCTCGGTGGCATCGTAGAGTCGCGAGATGAGCGTGGCCAGCGTTGACTTTCCGCAACCTGTTCCGCCGATGATGCCGATGGTCTCGCCAGAGTTGATGTGGAGCGAGATGTTGTTGATGGCGTATTCGTGGACGGGGAGACCGGAGGCGTTTTCGCCCTGGCCGGTACGATTAAGATTGTAGCTGAAGCTGACGTTCTCGAAGTCGATGCTGCCGTCCTTGATGACGTGGAGGGCGTTGACGGGCGTGGTGATGTCGGCCCGCTCGTCGATGACCTCGGCCACACGGCGTCCGCTGGCAGCGCTCATGGTAAGTGTGACGAATATCATGGAGAGCATCATCAGCGACGAGAGGATGGTCATGACATAGGTGAAGAGCGACGTTAGCTGTCCGGTGGTGAGTTCGCCGCCTACGATAAAGTGAGCACCGAACCACGAGAGGGCCATGATGCATCCGTAGACGACGAGCATCATGATGGGGTGATTGATGGCCTGCAGAGTTTCGGTCTTGACGAAGAGCTTGTAGAGGGCTTCGGCGGCGCGGCGGAACTTGGTGTTCTCGAAGTCTTCGCGCACAAATGCCTTGACCACGCGGATGGCGGCGATGTTCTCCTGGACGGTGCCGTTCAGGTCGTCGTACTTCTGGAACACTTGCGTGAAGAGCTTCATGGTGCGTGAAATGATGAAGTAGAGCACTGTGCCGAGAATGACCAGCGCGACGAGGAAAATGAGGCTCATCTTGTAGTTGATGAAGACGCACATGAGCACCGATAGAATCATGTTGAACGGTGCCCTCACTGAGACGCGCATGAGCATCTGGAAGGCGTTTTGCAGGTTGGAAACGTCGGTGGTGAGGCGAGTGATGAGACCCGAGGTTGAGAACTTGTCGATGTTTGAGAACGAGAAGGTCTGAATGTTGCGGTACATGGCGTCGCGAAGATTATAGGCGAATCCCGTGGAGGCCTTTGCCGAGCATCGTCCGGAGAGGATGCCGAAGAGCAGTGAGAATGCCGCGAGGATAATCATCAGGCCGCCGTAGAGGCATACGTTTCGCATGTTGCCAACGGCGATGCCGCGGTCGATGATCCATGAGGTGACGTAGGGGATGAGCACGCCCATCACGACCTCGAGACCTGTGAAGAATGGTGTAAGAATGGCTGCTGTACGGTAGGAGCCAATTTGTTTAAGTAAGGTTTTTAGCATAACGATTGCAAAAATACGAAATTTCGATTTTAGAACAAAAAAGTCTTACATTTTTTTTGTTCTTACAGGGATAAAAATAGCGGCTATAACGAAAAAGCGGAACTACCAATGGGGTAATTCCGCCTTTTTCATTTTGTTTCTTGTTCCTCCCTCATGTCGATTTGCTGTTTCTTGCTGTCATAGAATTCGTATTGCAAGAAACCCATTTTCTGAGAGGGGATGATGTGCACGCCAATGCCGTATTTCATCTGCCATTTCCTTTTCAGGGAGACGAATCCCTGGTTGATGTAGGCAGCCACATACGGGTGGACATGCAGATAGAACTTCTTAACGCCGATCTTGTTGACCAGGGCATCAATCTTACGCTCCAACTGGTCAGTGAAAAGAATGCTTGACTTGATCTTTCCGCTGCCGAAGCATGTGGGACATTCTTCGTCCACGTTAACATCCATGGCAGGTCTGACACGTTGCCGAGTGATTTGCATAAGTCCGAACTTCGAAAGGGGAAGAATGTTGTGACGTGCACGGTCCTGCTGCATGTTCTTGCACATGCGCTCGTAGAGCATCTGGCGGTCTTCAGCCAGGTTCATGTCTATGAAGTCTACGATGATGATACCTCCCATGTCGCGAAGGCGCAGCTGACGTGCCAGTTCATCGGCGGCACCGAGATTCACTTCGAGTGCATTGCCCTCCTGTCCTTTTTCCGCCTTTGTGCGGTTGCCGCTGTTCACGTCTACCACATGCATAGCCTCCGTATGCTCGATGATGAGATAGGCCCCGTGCTTGTAGTTCACCGTCTTGCCGAAACTCGACTTGATCTGCTTGGTGATGTTGAAATTGTCAAAGATAGGTACCTTACCGGTGTAGTGCTTGACGATGTTCGCCTTCTCGGGGGCGATGAGCGTTACGTAGTCTTTCACCTCTAGAAAAACCTGCTCGTCGTTGACGTAGATGTTTTCGTAGGAAGGATTGAAAAGGTCGCGCAACATAGCTACGACGCGGCTTCCTTCTTCGTAGACGAGCTGTGGCCGCTCGGTGCTCTTCTGCACCTTGGTAATGGCATCCTCCCAACGCTTGAAGAGGATTTTCAGTTCGGAGTCAAGTTCGGCCACCCGTTTGCCCTCAGCCACAGTCCTTACGATTACTCCGCAATTGCGGGGCTTGATGCTCTGGATGAGTTGTTTCAGGCGTGCTCGCTCCTCGCCGCTTTTGATTTTGGAAGAGACAGAAACCTTATCCCCGAATGGAATCAGAACCAGATAGCGGCCGGCAAACGACAATTCACCTGTCAGTCGTGGACCTTTGGTTGAGATGGGTTCTTTTACGATTTGCACCAGCACTTCCTGATCTTTTGCCAGTGTCGTGGCTATGCTGCCGTCTTTGGGCAGGTCGGGTAAGCGTGATGCTTTCAGGAAGGGGTAGAGTTTTTTTCTGTCGCTTTCTACCTGTTTGATGTACTTTGCGTAAGAGTTGAATTGATTTCCCAGGTCAAGATAATGAAGAAAGGCGTCGCGTTCGTATCCTACGTTCACAAAACTGGCGTTTAGTCCGGCCATCAGTTTTTTCACTTTGGCCACGTAGATGTTTCCAACGGAGAAAGATGCAGAGCGGGGCTCGGTCTGGTATTCCACCAGATTCTTGTCTTCCAGCAGTGCAATTGAAATCTCCTTCTGTTGGACGTCAATTACTAATTCGCTGGTCATTTCTTCTGCTCTTGATGGGGGTTAGCATAAGAGCAAGTGATTACTTGCTCTTATGGCGATTCTTTCTCAGTCTTTTCTTACGCTTGTGGGTGGCCATCTTGTGACCCTTTTTCTTTTTTCCGTTTGGCATAACTTTTTGATTATTTAAATGTTAAAGATAAAACTATTTAGTCTTCAATCTTGGCATCCTCACCTTTCATCTTGGCAACGAAACTCTTTGCCGGCTTGAAGCTGGGGAAGTCGTGGGCACTGATGACGATGGTGGTGTTCTTTGAAATATTGCGTGCGGTCTTTTCTGCACGGTGCTTTACGACGAATGTTCCAAAACCACGCAAATACACATTTTCTTTTTTCTCAAGCATACTGTTCTTGACAGAATCCATAAACGCTTCCACCGTGGTGGCTACGTCCTTGCGAGCGATACCTGTCTTCTGAACGATATCCTCAATAATCTCTGCTTTTGTCATTTTAAATATAGTTTTTATAATTTTGGGTTGCAAAGATACTGCTTTTTGTGAAGATACGAAAATTTATTGATGATTTTTTCGATTTTTCTTTGTGAAAAATGTTGTAGGATAGGAAATTAGCAGTTCTGTGAGGTCGGCTTTGGTCTTATGAGCCTTCACATTGACACCTATTTTCAGTCCGCCGAATTTGGGGAATGAGTAGTTCAGTCCCACACGCTCATAGTAAGGGGTTTCAAATTCTTTTGCCCATGTTCCCATCTTGCGGTACAGGTAGAAACCAAGTGAGACGTTGAGCGACAATTGGTGGTAAAAAACCTCGTGCTTGGCTGCAATGCCCAGCGACCAGGGGCTGATGGTTTCGTCGTAACCGCGCAAGACGCTGATTTCCTTTACTCGTTTGTCGTAGTCGCCATAGAATACGTCGACGCCAAGTCCTGAAGCCCATCTGCGGGCATAGCGATACATCACGTCGGCTGAGGCCGAGTAGGCCATGTAGTGCTTGAAGTCGCCTGTACGGTAGTTTTCTTCGTCGGGATTGGTGTAGAACTGTGTCAGCTGCCATTCTTCTATGAGCGACCTTACACCGACGGATGCCGCGAAATTAAGATACCAGTAGCTTTCGAACGGGAAATATGCCTTTGGACCTTCGTTGACTGAGGCTTCATAGTATGGCTGGTAGACGATGCCCAGCGAGGGCGCGATGATGTTGGCACCTTTATTGGGACGGTCGACGGCTCCATTGCTGTGGTGATAGAAATCGACACCCATCCGTAAACCCCAGTCGTGAGCGAAGTGGTAAGTGGCATGTACCCCGGCGCCGAAGAAGATAAGCAGGTGGGAGCCAATCAGTTCGTTGTCGATGTTGTCAACCTTATTATAAATATACGGACTCCATCCGACACCCATGTCGATGGTATAGTCCATTTCCCATCGTCTACTACGCATCAGTGGGCGAGCGAACTCTCCGTATATGCTGAGGATATTGCCCATGTGCGAGTCGTAATCCACTTCTTTCAGCGCATTTTCACTCTCGCCCCAAAACTCAATGCCCTTGTGGGTGGTAATGCCGTGGTTGAAACTCCATCTGACACCGGCCGAGAGGGTAGGGTAGCCGTAATTGCTGGCAAAGGCATCGCTGTCGGATGGCAATGTGGCGCGTGTGATTTTCAGGTCGGCAGCCCAGTTGCTCGTACCTTTCTGCCATTTCTTTTGCCATTCGTCGACGGAAAACGCCCGCCCGGGCATAATGCTGACCGTGGCTCCCCAGTGTCTAATGGAATCACCTTCTGCCATTGAAGTGATGGCAGCAAGAAGGAAAAAGATGATGGACAGGTGTCTTTTCATTTTCACCGTGCAAAGGTAAGAAAAATCTTCTTTATTTGCTATTCATTCTTCATTATTTTTCTTATCTTTGCAGGCGGAACAGTTTCTTAGGAAAAATGAGTAAAGTCAGAATCACGGCCATTCGCCAGACGGTTTATCCCGACTTGATGTCGAAATACGAGAACCCCATCGAGCATACCTGCGACATCAGGGAAGGGCAGCAATGGTTGTCAGTCGACGGTCAATGCCCCGAGGGAATGTGTCTGTCAGCATGGTCGTCGATGCGCGAATTTGTGGAATCTTTGGCCAGGGGCGAAGGCAACTTTTTCGATGGCTGGATGAAGAACCCGATGAGTGCCATGATTAGCTGTAACGATGGTTTCCGTCCATTCAGTTTCTATATAGAATTGGTTGAAGATGAAGTTATTCCTTAGCTCTTTTTGCCTAAGAAATAGGTGTCTATATAGGATTGGAACTCTTCTTTGTACAAATCTCCAATGGGCAGATAAGTATCTGAATCCATGATAACGCGGTTTTTGTTCACCTCACGTATTTTTGTCAAATTGACGATATACGAGCGGTGGATGCGCATAAAGTGGTCGGGCAAACGTTCTTTCAGCTTCTTCATCGACAGGAACGTGACGATGGACTTGGGTTCGTTCTCTAACCATAGTTTCAGATATTCCCCCATGGCTTCGGCATAACGGATGTCGCTGATGTGGACATTTACCATCCGATAGTCGGTCTTGAGGAAAAGGTTGTCGGAATTTGGACCGGCAGCCGATGATTGGGGAGTGGCAGGCGGGGTATTCTCTAATCTTTCTTTCAGACGCAATGCTGCCCGTTGGAAGTCTTGCAGCCCAAAGGGTTTCAGCAGGTAGTCGACGGCATTCACCTTGAATCCCTCGACGGCATATTCCGAATATGCTGTGGTGAAGACGATGAGTGGCGGTACGGAGAGCGACTTCACGAAGTCCATGCCGTTGAGGTCGGGCATGTTGATGTCGCAGAAGATGGCGTCAACCATTTCCTGTTCAAGGATAGCCTTTGCCTCAATGGCGCTTTGGCATTGTGCAACCAGTTCGAGGAAAGGCATTTTCTTGATGTAGGCAGCTATCTGCTGCAGAGCCAGGGGCTCGTCGTCGATGGCGATACATTTAATCATAACAGTGGTATTATCAGTTCTACTTTATAGCTGTCGGGCAGGTCTTGGATGTCCAGGACATAGTTTTTCTCGTATATCAGGTTCAGCCGTTGCTTGACATTTGCCAATCCTACGCCGCCTTTCTCTTGGTTGGGTTTGTCGGCCTTTGAATTGTGGCAACAGAAATGAAGCATTCCGTCTTCCTGAATTTCAGCCTTTACGTCGATGAATGATTCTTGCTGGTAGCTGATACCGTGCTTGAATGCATTCTCAATGAACGAAATGAGCATGAGTGGAGGTATCGATTTGTCTGGAGTAATCGTTGGCAGCACCGCCGTGATGTTCACATGGTCGGTATACCGTAGCCGCATCAGGTGGATATAGGTTCTGATGAACTCAAATTCTTTGGTGAGCGGCACACCGTGCTTGTTGCCTTCATAGAGTATGAAGCGCATCATTTTTGACAGCTCGACAATGGTTTCCTTCGCCCTTTCGGGATCGATGTCGACAAGGGCGTGGATATTGTTGAGCGTGTTCATGAAGAAGTGGGGATTAATCTGGTAGCGCAGGTATTCAAGCTGCTGCTCCAGGTTTTCACGCTCAAGTTCAGCCAGTCGCTTGTGGTCGTCGCGGCTGTGGGAATAGCCCTTGAGTCCGAGGTTGGCTCCGAACATCAGTATAAGTATCACAATGGCCAGGATGTCGCGTTCGCCAACGATAGGAGGCGGCCCGTCGTGATGATGCTTCTGGTGAGGCTTGTCGAAAGGCAGACGCTTGCCGTCGGGCTCCATCGGATGTTTGCCGTCGGGCTCCATCGGACGCTTGTCGTTAGATGGCGGCTGGTGACTACCTGGCTGTTCCATGGGCGGTTTATGTTCCATGGGTTTATTGTCGGGCCGGCTGCTGCATTGGTAAATCGTGAATGCAGCGATGACTACGGCAACGGTTGTGAAATACGCCACGTGCCGATGCTTGTGCACCAGCAGCGGAGCCAGCAGGAAATTATGGACGAGAAACAGCAGCAGATAGATTGCGAATTTGCGCCATACGACGAATATCTCAGTCCAGTCGAATGTGTCGTTGGGGCCACTGATAGTGCGCACATACAGACTTAGTAGTGGGGACGCAAAGAGCAGTCCCCACACTACCAGGTATGTTATATTCTCCTGACGCGACTGTTTCATCCATGTTCTTCTTGTCATAGATAGTAACGTAAGAGTCAGCAAAATATTGTTTTATGGTCTTCCTCCGCCGCTTGATGTGTATTGCGAGAGCGTGACTGTGGCTCCACCACTGACGGTGGCTCCTGTACAGACGATTCCGTCTAAGATGCTCGTACCGCTGTTGACGGTGACATCGCTCTTCAGCGTAGGCTTCGATGCACCGGAAACGACAAGCGTACTGCCACCGCTCGATGGTGTAAGGAAGGCTATGGTTTCGCTGCCTATAGTCATGGAGTACCATTTATTTTTTGTCCACGACGAGGTGGAATAGCACGCCTGTGTAAGGCTGGAACCTCTTTCGAGTCCTCCCATGGCAATGATGGTGCCGCCGGTTACGTATAGTTTTTTCTGTTGCTCGGTGTTGGCATCAATGGCTACCTCAGGAGTGTTCTGCGTGCCACAGCCGACGGCATACACCAGTCCACCCTTGATATAGCAGTTGCCGTTGGCGTCGAGGCCATCGTTGTTGGTGGAGCGGGCATATACGTAGCCGCCGCTGATGGTCAGGTCGCCAGAGCCGTTGGTCGACGTGTTGTACGACGAGTTGATGGCATCGTCAGTTGCATCGACGGTGGTTTGTCCGCCGGTGATTTCTATCGAGGTCTTGCTTTCGATGCCTTCGCCGCCGGCCCCTGTCGTGTTGACGCTGATAACGCTATTATCGCTGATCAGGATGGCTCCGTCGATCTTGATGCCCTTTGGAGATGATTTGTAGTCGCTGTCATAGCGGTCGAGTTGCTGTGACGAAGTAACGGTTGAGAGGGTACCGCTGGAAGATGCTACGACGGCATTTCCCGATGTCTTGACGGTCAGCACGCCTCCTGAGGCCGTGAAGGTGCCGTCACCGTTGATGCCTTTTCCGCCGGCCCCCGTGCTGGTCAGGTTCAGTTTTCCACCGCTGATGCTGACATTTCCGTCGGCGCCCATACAGGCCGAGGCTTTCGTCTTCTTGTCGTCGCTGTCCCATACACCGCCGCCTGTCGTGTTCACTGTGATGTCGCCGCCGCTGATCCTGAGGTCGCCCTCGCTCTTGATGCCTTTGGCGGCATTGGCCGTGACGGTTATGCTGATGGTTCCGTCGCTGATGTAGATGTTTCCGGTATCCTCGTCTTCGTGGTCGGTGGTTTCGCCGGTGGATGCGTCGCCGTCGATGTCACACTGTATGCCGTCGTCGCCTGTCCCGCTGATGTTCACTGTTCCGCTCTCCATGAGGAAATACTCGGCACAGTTGATACCGTCGCCCACTGCCGAAGTGACGTTGATGGTTGCATTCTTCAGCGTCATGTACTCGCCCGTCTTGATACCGTGTTTCACCTTGCCAACAACGTTCAGCGTGCCTTTTTGTGCAAACTCGGCGTGTCCTTTAATGTATAGGCAACCCTTTTGTGTACCGCTTGAGGCATCGCTGAGCGTGTTGGTCGTGCCTGTAACAACCTTTACCTTAATACGTTTACCGTTCTGAATGTGTATGGCAGCACCGCTATACACGGGCGTTGCGTTGGTCAGTGTCAGTCCGTTCAGTTCCATCGTGGCCTTATACGCGCCAGACATATAGAACTCGCCGTCGGTCGATGTACCGCTGAGCGTGTAGGTGATTTCCTCGGCGAGGTCGTCACTTTGGGCTATCGATACGTGTGCGCCGCTGATGGTTGGCGTGACATATTTTGCCACATTTCCTGCTATGGTCATGCTTGCCGATGTGCCGTTATAGCTGACGGCAATGGCCCCGTCAGTCACGCTGGTGTCATCAACTGTCATGCTGCTGATTTCGCTTAGCGTGAATGTCTTGCCCATAATTGTCAGTTCTGTTCCGTTAGCATACGTCATATCACCTGTCTGAGTGGCAGGAAACTGGTAAGTCACGTTGCCCACCTTGACGTTCAGTGTCTGGCCCATAGCTGCTATCGTCAGCACGAAGGCCGTGAGGAGTGCATATACCTTTTTCATTTTACCGTGATTTTATGGGTTCCTTGTTTCGTCTTCACGATGTAAATGCCTTTCCTCATCTGCGACTTGGGAATCTTGTGACCCTGCAGGTCGTAGATGTCGGTGGCTTCGTCGAGAGTGGCAGTGCTGATTTCCTCGATGCCAGAAGTCTCGTCTGTATTCGAGAAGTACATCTTGCTTAGGTTCGAGAGGGTGAACGACTGCTGTCCAGCCGTCAGCGTGGTTCCGCTGATGTTCAGCGTCAGTGATGCTACGGATACCGAGGCTTTTGCCCCGTCCGTGGTCTCAAAAGTCAGGAATGAGAATTCTTCGGCCTGCACGTCCAGTGCACCTGTAATGGCCAATAGGAATAAAACAATTTTTTTCATATTTGTGTAATATTTTGGATTTTCGTGCTGTAAAATTAGTTATAAAATATGGTGTCCGCATAATTTATTCAGCGAACGGCCAGTTTTTTTCAGCAAAAGATAAGGATTTTACAAGCAAAAGATAAGGAATTCGAGTCGAAACAATGGAGTTTTCATCCTCAAAAAATAAGGATTTGAGGTCCAACTCTGCCTGAGTTATAAAGCAAAACCCTATGATTTGCAAACGAAATCATAGGGTTTTTATTCTACTCAGCATCTATTGGTTCTACGTACAAAAATCTACAAAAAACTCATAAAAAAGTTCCTTTTGAGCCTTAAAGGGAATATTTGTGTTAGATTATTGAAGATTTTTGTTTAAAAAAAGTGTAGGGGCTCTCATTCCCGACCTTTGGTCGCCTACCCATAGCCTTTCCTCTTTCCTCAACACAAAGATAACATGGAACCGCTCAACGAGTTTGGACAAAAGGAGACTTTTTTCGCCCCCCTTTCGCATATTTAACGCCATCATTGCACAATAATTGAAAATAATTGCGTATCTTTGCAACGATATTTCAACAGAAAGGAACATAATTATGGCACGACCAATCAAAGAAACCCCCATCCTCTACGGTAAGGAGGCACGCAAGTTTGAACTGCGGATGCAGAATCCGCCCAGGCTTCCTGCAGAACAAGTAGAACGCATGCAGCGCGATTACGAATTCATGCGTTCAAGATGTGTAAACTGCACGTTCTAAGACATGAACAAGGAAAACCTGCAGCTGCGTCGGCTTGGAGAGAATGACAAAGTGGTGGCATTCGACTGTGGCGATGAAGACCTGAACGACTTCATCCTCACCGATGCGCCGTTATACTATCACGTGCGTCTTGCCACCAGCTACGTGCTGGAAGATGGCATTACCGGAGAGGCTGCCGGCTATTTCAGCCTCGCTCACGACCGTATCTCCCTGACCGACTTTCCCAGCAACTCCGCCTACAACCGCTTCCGCAAGCAGTTCTTCGCCCAGGGTAAGATGTTCAAGAGCTACCCGGCACTGAAGATATGTCGCCTGGCCACAGACAAGTCGGCCCGGGGACTGGGTATCGGAAGCATGATGCTTAATACCATCATCGAGTCATATAGAGGCGACAACAAGGCTGGCTGTCGCTTTATTACCGTCGATGCTTATATCAATGCCATCCCTTTCTACTTAAAGCAAGGTTTCATGCCGCTCTCCAAGACTGACGAGGGTTCCGACACCCGCTTGCTCTATTTCGACTTGGAAAGCGTGAAACAAGACCAATAATCCCCCCATCATACTTATGCCACCGCTCACCTACATACACGCTTTTGAGGCGGCCCGCACGACGGCGGGCGGCAGGGGTGTTGGCGGCGGCAAGATTACCCCCCCCACTGGCCGTAAATGGCTTGGTTTTGACGAAGACGGCGCGAGGGGTGCCGGAGGCTTTTGGCGCGTTTCTGTCCCGCAGAGGGGCAGGGACGCGCTTTCTGCGTGCTTGTGTTTTACCCCGTGACTAAACAAACAATATCAATAACAACAAAAACAATTACACTATGAAACAGAAGATTCTATTTATTCTCGCGCTGCTGCTCATGGCAGTGACGCAGGGGGCTTGGGCGCAGAACTACGACGTGTGGGACGGCACGACGACGACGCAGCCGAGCTACTCCAATCATGCTATTCAAATTAACACGGCTGCTGAGATGGCCTGGCTGATGAATAACTATACTGCCGGTAGTTTATATATTCCCGTTTCTGGGGAGTTAGGACATATCTGGGATAACCCTCGTTTATATGATATCAGCATTAATGCCGATTTCGATATGACTGCAGCTAATTGGGCACGATTGATTGGATATAGTGAAAATAATACGGAACATTATGGAGTTGATGGAGGTCATTGCTTTTATGTGACATGCAACGGCAATGGCCACACCATCAAAATCAAGATTGACGGTGCCACCGACAACTACCAGGGCCTGTTTTATGGAATAGGGGAAAATGCCACGGTGAAGAACCTCCACGTGGACGCCGACATCCATTGCAGCGCATCGCGACTGGTGGGGGGCATCTGCGGCGAGAACCTCGGCACCATAGAGAACTGCTGGGTGAGCGGCACGGTGCGCTCCGACTGGAGAGAACCGTCTTCGGCCTTCACCGCCAAGGTGGGCGGCATCTGCGGCGAGAACAACGGCACGGTACGGTACTGCTGCGTGACCGCCAACGTGCAGAACGACGATGCCGACGTGGGCGGACTGGTAGGTTGCAATGACGGCACCCTCCAGCACTGCACCTTCTACGGCGAGCGCAGCAGCACCCACGACCAGGAAAGCATCTACAGCGGCAACTCCGTCAATTGGGAAAACTGCTACGGCGTGTTCAACCAGAGCGAGTACGACGCTGCCAGCGGCAAGGACCTGTACCGCAGGGCCATCAAGTACCCCTACACCTGCACCGTCAAGACCGAGGGTACGGGCACCATCCGCACCCGGTCTGCCGACGAGTACGACGTGCCGGGTGTGCAACCCTCCGCTACCTTCTCGCTGAACGTGACGTCGGGCTCGATGCATAGTTACACCATCACCGATGCCGACGGCAACGACGTCGCGCTGCAGGGCCATGCCGACGACTGGTCGAGCTTCTGGTTCGTCATGCCGAAGCGCGACGTCACCGCCACAGTCGTCTTCTGGGGCGACTGGCCCAAGCAGGGCGAAGGCACCGAAGCCAGCCCCTACCTCATCAGCAGCGCGGACGACTGGAACAACTTCGCCCAAAACGTCAAACTCGGCCGCTCGTACAGCGGCAACTACGTGAAACTGACCAGCGACATCACCGTCTCGACGATGGCGGGCGGAGCCTTCAGCGGCATCTTCGACGGAGGCGGCAAGACCATCACCGCCAACATCAATGGCGGTAGTTCGCCAACGGCTCTTTTCCGCAGCATCAGCGGCGGCACCATCAGGAACCTGAAGGTGGCAGGCACCATCAGCGGCGGCCAGCACACCGCGGCTCTTTTGGTAGGATTAGGAAACAGCGGCGACAACCTCGTTGAGGGCTGCGCGGTCACGGCCACCGTCAACTGCAGCAGTTCGCACATGGGCGGCTTCCTGGCTCACGGCAACACCAGCAACGTCACCATTCGCGGCTGCGCCTTCAGCGGCAAGATGACGGGCGGCTCTACGGCCAAGGGCGTCTTCTACGGATGGGGCGACGACGGCGGCACCAAGAGCGTCACCGACTGCCTCTACATCATGGCCGACGGCCAGGACACCAACGGCCTCGACCTCGCAAAGATGAGCGGCGGCACCGTCACGGTCAGCAACTGCTACAAAACCACCGACGCACTCTCGCAGGGCACGGAGGCCATCTTCACGACCCAGGCCCCGAGCAACATCGGCAGCCAGACGGCGGACTACGGCATGGTGAAGGCCTACGAGCGTGGTCTGCTCTTCGACGGCAAGTACTACTTCGCCCCGTCCACCAGCACGGGCGCGGGCACCGAGGGCGACCCCTACATCATCAGTGATGCCAGCCAGTGGGACACCTTCGCCGCCAATGTCAACACCGGCAACAACTATAGCGGCAAGTTCCTGCTGCTGGCTGCCGACATCAGCGTCTCGACGATGATGGGCGCCAGCGAGGCCAACTCGTTCCAGGGCACCTTCCTGGGCAACAACCACACGCTGACCTTCACGCAGGGCACGGCGGTCAGTGCCTTCGGCCAGCAGAACTGCGCCCCCTTCCGCTTTGTCAAGGGAGCCACCATCCGCGACCTGAACGTGGCGGGCGACATCTACACCTCGCAGAAGTTCGCCGCCGGACTCATTGCCTACAGTTACGGCACGACGAGCGTCACCAACTGCCACGTCGCTACCGTCATCTATAGCACCGTCAGTGGCGACGGCACCCACGGCGGCATCATCGCCATGCCCGGCGGCACGCTCAGCATCGAGGGCTGCGCCTACACCGGCCGCCTGCTGACCACCACGGGCACCAACAACTGCGGCGGCTTCGTGGCCTGGCACAACAGCGCCACCATCAGCATCAGCAACTCGCTCTACGCCCCCGGCGGCAGCATACCCGAGGGCTGGTCGGCCATCAACGCCGGCACAACCTTCGTGCGCGACGGCAGCCCCACCATCACCAACTGCTACTACACCGAGCCGATGGGCACGGCACAGGCCACGCAGGCCATCGCCGTTGCCACTGACGACGGCCTGGGCGACCAGGTGCAGGCCTACAGCACGCTGACGATATACCAGAACGGCATCCTCTGCGACGGGAATTATTATAAGGAAGCCGCCACCCTTAGCGGCGAAGGCACTGAGGCTGAGCCCTACCTCATCAATAATGAATTCGAATGGAGGTCTTTCGCCGCGTATGTCAACAACGGCAACAACTACAGCGGCAAGTTCGTCAGTCTGACCGACGACATCACGGCTTCTAAGACGGTGGGCCAGCGCGACGACAATCCTTTCAGCGGCACGTTCCTCGGCAACAATCACACCATTACCGCCAACATCGTCAGCACGACCACCGGCACTGGCGTCAACGAGCAGGGCGTGGCCCCGTTCCACTACATCAAGAACGCCACCATCAAGAACCTGACCGTCGGCGGCACCATCGCCTCGGCCAGTTACCACACCGCGGGCCTCGTGGGCTTTGCCGACGGCACCAACCTGATTGAGGGCTGCGCCGTCACCGCCACCATCAACGTCAGCAGCAACTACGCCGGCGGCATCGTCGGCCACGGCCAGAACTCCACCACCACCATCCGCGGCTGTGCCTTCACCGGCACCATCAACGGTGTGGGCGGCAATCGCAGCAACATCGGCGGCATCTGGGGCTGGAGCACCAGCGGCACGCCCACGCTTGAGTACTGCTTAGAGGCCGGTACATACACCGGCATCGCCTCCATGCACCCCATGGGCTTGCAGGGCGGCAGCGGCACCATCACGGGCTGCTATTACGTGACGCCCCAGATAGGCAGTCCCAGCAACGTCTGCACCGTCAGCGGAGCCCAGCAGGCCTACGCCTACTACGCCGCCCCCGCCAACCTGGGCGCAGCGGTGGCTGACGGCAACTACGGCTACATCACGGCCTACCAGAACGGCCTGCTCTACGGCGGCAGCACGTACTACGTGGCCCCCGAGGCCATCACCCTGACCGACAACGCCACCGACAACGGCACCACCATCAGCGAGAAAGACGGCTACGCCGCCAACGTCACCCTCACGGGCCGCACGCTCTACCGCGACGGCGACTGGAACACGCTGTGCCTGCCGTTCGCCCTCAGCGACTTCACAGGCACGCCGTTAGAGAATGCCGTGGTGAAGACGCTCGAATCTTCCGCCTTTGAGGACGGCACGCTGACGTTGACGTTCAGCGACGACGTGACCAGCATC
>JAFRPY010000021.1 GCA_017428925.1 Prevotella sp.
ACGTAGAACAAAATCTTGAATGTGCTTCTTGACATACTCTTCAATTCTTTTTCGTTTCAGGCTGCAAATATAATACCATTTTTTGAGTTGCTTTTTCGGCAATCCATTGCAGATTGTTGAATCGAAAACCAGTCAGTTTGAACTGCGTCATTCTTCCTTTTTCGTACCCTTGGAATTAGAAAAGTTTAACTCTCAGAAACGGGTTTCGTGGGTTACGATTTAGAGACCTAACTCTCGCACCAATCCGCATCAAGTTGCATTTTCACCTCGTTCCTAAATTCCCCGTTTTTCCTCGTATTGCCTTTATTTTACGGTCATTCTGCGTTAATCTTCCCAAATCCGTTGTTTGTTACAACCTTTTTTCGTAACTTTGCGCCCAAAATGAATTACTTATAAACAACAATATGAGAAAGTTTTTTACTACTATTCTTTGCATGTTTGCACTGATGCAACTGCATGCACAGCAGAACATGGAACTGACGGCGCAGGAGGTGGCCCAGCGCATGATGCCCGGATGGAACCTAGGTAACACGATGGAGGCTAACATGTCGTGGGGCAGCAACCCGGCTAAGCTCTTCGAGAACAATGGCGGACTGGCCGGTGAGACAGCCTGGCAACCAACCAAGACCACGCAGGCTGTCATAGACTATGTCAAGTCGCAGGGCTTCCGCTCAGTACGTATCCCATGCGCCTGGGTGTGGGGACATATCGCTGATGCAGACAATTATACCATCGATGCGGCATGGATGAGCAGAGTAAAAGAGATAGTGGACTATTGTATCAATAACGACCTCTATGTACTGCTGAACGACCATTGGGACGGCGGATGGCTCGACGACAACCTGACGGCCACTGGCGCCCAGAAGGAGAAAAACAAAGCTGTGCTTGCCGCCATCTGGACACAAATAGCCAACGAGTTCAGTGACTACGACGACCATCTTGTCTTTGCCGGGCAAAACGAGCCGCCCATTGAGAAGGAATCGGACGTCAGCAAGCTGGTGGAATATCAGCAGACCTTCATCGATGCCGTACGTGCCACGGGTGGGAAAAACGAGAAGCGGCTGCTGGTGGTGCAGGGACCAAGCACAGATGCAGAGAAGACCTGCAACTGGCTGGCCAACAAGATACCGACAGATCCCAGCGGGAAACTGGCCGTTGAGATTCACTTCTACTACCCCTGGAACTTCTGGGGCATGACCGAAGATGCCAACTGGGGTAACATGTTCTATTATTGGGGAAAAGACAATCACGTAAGTGGCTCGAATCACAATGCCACATGGGGCGAGGAATCGCAAATGACAGCAATAGCCAACCAATTGAAGGCGAAGTTTATAGACAAGGGCATCCCTGTAATCAATGGCGAATATGGTGTCATCTGGCGTACCGTCAGTGGTGCCAACGAAAGTCAGGAGAAGCACAACGCCTCTATCAAGTACTACTATAAGTTCATGAACCAGATGTGCATGGAGCGAGGCATCGTGCCGATGGCCTGGGACACCAACAGTACGGGAACCAATCAGATGACCATTATCAACCGTAAAGACCTGACCATCTACAACCAGTATATGATTGACGGCATCCACGAGGCCATGGAGGCGGTGGGAATACCTCTGACTGCCATTTCTTCAATTAAAAATGGCAGGACTGAAACAAGAAGCAGAATCTACGATTTGTCGGGCAGAGTAGTGCCTGACCAACAGATGTCACGTCTGCCCAAAGGCGTATATATCCAGAATGGCAGAAAACACATTATTCCATAACCTGACCTGTACCTTATTAATATAAATACAATACGAACATAATGGAATTACACTACACTGGCGTTATCATTGCGGCGAGCACATTCCTGATTATCGGAATGTTCCATCCGCTGGTCATCAAGACGGAATATCACTCGGGAACCCGCTATTGGTGGGTGTTCCTGATTTTGGGAATCATCACCATCGGATGGGCATTCATGATTGAAAACGTCATACTCTCGGCCATCATGGGCGTTGTAGGTGCGTCGCTGCTTTGGAGCATCGGCGAACTGTTTGCTCAGAAAAAGCGGGTGAAAAGGGGATGGTTCCCGATGAACCCGAAACGCAAACACGAATACGAGGACTGATGAAAACGCTTTTGATTCTTGTAGGCAAGACGGTGAACAAGCATTTTGTGGCGGGCATCAACGACTATGTTGAACGCATCGGCCACTATATGCCTTTCAGCATCACAACCATTCCGGAACTGAAAAACGCGAAATCGCTCTCGGAAGAGCAGCAGAAGGAAAAGGAGGGGGAACTGATTCTGAAACAACTGCAGGCATCGGACACTGTGGTGCTTTTAGACGAGTACGGCACGGAGATGCGCAGCATTGAGTTTGCCAGTTGGCTGCAGAAAATACAGAACTCGTCGCGCCGCCTGGTATTCATCATCGGCGGCCCCTACGGTTTCTCCCCTGCCCTCTACCAGCGTGCGAACCACAAGATTTCGCTCTCGCGCATGACGTTCAGCCATCAGATGGTGCGCCTGGTGTTCACGGAGCAGATTTATCGTGCCTGCACCATACTGAAAGGTGAGCCCTATCATCATGAGTGAGGTTTATCTCTATATTCCAATTTTTTAATTTTATAATTTTATAATTTTTGAATTATTTTATAAGGGTTTGTCGAAAATAATCTATACCTTTGCAACACAAACTTTATAATTAATCAAAAAACAGAGAAACTTTGGAAAGAACCTGGAGATGGTTTGGCAAGAAGGACAAGATTACGCTTGCCATGCTGAAACAAATCGGAGTGGAGGGCATCGTGACGGCCCTGCACGATGTGCCGCTCGGCGAAGTGTGGACACGTGAGAAAATTCGCGACCTGCGAGAGTATATTGAATCCTACGGCATGCGATGGAGCGTGGTGGAGAGCCTGCCCGTGGTGGAGACCATCAAGTACGGCGGTCCCGACCGTGACCATCAGATAGAGGTCTATAAGGAAAGCCTCAGAAATCTCTCGGCAGAGGGCATCCACTGCATTTGCTACAACTTCATGCCCGTGCTCGACTGGGCCCGCACCGACCTGTTCCACAACAATCCCAACGGTGCCACGAACCTCTACTTCAACTATGCCGAATTTGCCTATTTCGACATCTACATCCTGAAGCGTGAGGGTGCCCGCGAGGAATGGGCGCAGTTCCGCTTCCCCGAAGGCGTGGGCGAAGGCCGCAACGTGCTGGCTGAGTGCGATGAACTGGCCAAGACGATGACGCCCGAGATGGATCACAAACTGGTGGAGAACATCGTCATCAAGACGCAGGGATTCGTATCGGGCAATTTCAGCGAGAACGACGAGGCTCCCGTGCAGAAGTTCCGCGAGTTCCTCGACCTCTACAAGGGCATCGACAAGGCTCAGTTGCGCGCGAACATGAAGTACTTCCTAGAGGCCATCATGCCCACTTGCGAGGAATACGGCATGAACATGTGCGTGCATCCCGACGATCCCCCCATCGAGATTCTCGGACTGCCGCGCATCGTGCGCACCGAGGAGGATATCCAGTGGTTCCTTGATGCCGTTCCCAACAAGCACAACGGCCTTACCTTCTGTGCAGGAAGTCTTTCGGCCGGAGCATATAATAACGTAGTTGAACTGGCCAAGAAATTCGCCTCGCGCACCCATTTTGTTCACCTGCGCTCGTGCCACATCTTCCCTAATGGCGACTTCACCGAGGCCAGCCACCTAGGCGGACGTGCCGACCTGATTGAACTCTGCCGCATCTTCGAGAAGGAGAATCCTGAGTTGCCCATGCGTGTTGACCACGGCATGACCTTCACCGACGAGCCTGGTGGCATCCTCGACGAGAGCAGCCACGGCCATAATGCCGGCTATACGCTCCTTGGCCGCATGTTCGCCCTCGGACAGGTGCAGGGCATCCTTGCCACCGTTGACCGCGAGTTGGGAATAGATTACAAACAGCCAGGGTTCTACGATTAAGAACCCACCCCCAACCCCTCCCGAAGGGAGGGGAGTTTTTACAACGACAATAAAAATAATATATTATGAGACTAAACGATATTATACAGTTTAATTCAGAATACGTAGCACAACACCCCTCCCTTGGGGAGGGGACAGGGGGTAGGCTCCTTGAATGGGAGACCAAAGGCTATGAACTCCCTAAGTTTGACATCAAGGCCCTGCGCGAAAAGACCGCCAAGGAACCCACATGGGTGCATTTCGGAGGCGGTAACATCTTCCGCGCCTTCCCTGCCGCCATCCTCAACGATGCGCTAAACACGGGCAAGTACGACCGGGGCGTCATCGTAGCAGAGACCTTCGACTTCGAGGTCATCGACAAGGCCTATGCCCCCTACAACAACCTTTCGCTTTGTGTGAACCTCTGCTCCGACGGCACCATCGAGAAGAAGGTCATCGCTAGCGTGACTGAAGCCCTGAAGGCTGACCCGCAGTTTGAGGACTGGAACCGGCTGGTGGAGATTTTCCGCAACCCATCGCTCCAGATGATTTCGTTCACCATCACCGAAAAGGGCTATAGCTACAACGAAGCTGATTTGGCCCGCGGACTGAAGCCCGTGTTTGCATTGGGCAAGGTGACCGCATTGCTTTATGAGCGCTGGCAGGCAGGACAATTGCCCCTCACTGTCCAGTCGATGGACAACTGCTCGCACAACGGTGACAAGGTGAAGGCTGGTGTGTTCGCATACGCCGAACGCTGGGCTGCAGACGGACTTGTGCCACAGGCTTTCGTGGACTACCTGAAGGATGAGAGCAAGATTACGTTCCCGTGGTCGATGATTGATAAGATTACCCCGCGCCCACACCAGAAGGTGAAGGAAATGCTGGCTGCCGACGGATTCGAGGACAACGACTATATCGAGACCGAAAAGCACACGTTCACCGCACCCTTCGTGAATGCTGAGGAAGTGCAGTATCTGGTCATCGAGGACAACTACACCAACGGCCGTCCCCCACTCCATCTCGGCGGGGCGCTCTACACCACTCGCGAAACCGTTGACAAAGTGGAGACCATGAAGGTGACCACCTGTCTGAATCCGCTCCACACCGCCATGAGCATCTATGGTTGCATGCTCGACTACACGCTCATCTCGGCAGAGATGGCCGACGAAGACCTTCGTCCGTTCATCCAGAAAATCGGCTATATCGAAGCGATGCCTGTGGTGACAGACCCGGGAGTGCTCAATCCTTACGAGTTTATCGGTGCCGTCATCGACCGTCGTCTGCCCAATCCATTCATGCCCGATGCTCCCCAACGTATCGCTATGGACACCTCGCAGAAGCTGCCCATCCGTTTTGGCGAAACCCTGAAGAAATACATCGCCCGTGGTCTGGACAAGAGTAACCTTGTGCTCATCCCGCTCACACTGGCCGGTTATGCCCGCTACCTGAAGGGCATCAAGGACAATGGAGAACCGTTTGAGCCGTCGCCCGACCCCATGCTTGCCGAACTTCAGGCCATCGTTGCACCGCTCGAGATTGGCAAGCCTGACCAAGACTGGAGTCCCCTGAAGAAACTTTATTCCCGCAAGGATGTCTTCGGTCTTGACCTCTACGAGGCAGGACTTGGCGAACAGATTGAAGGAATGGTGAAGGAACTATATGCCGGACCGGGAGCCGTACGCGCCACGCTACATAAATATGTAGCCGCCCGCTAAAATCATCACATCCGCCTTGCAACACATGCAGGACGGGTGACTTTTTATAACCAAACTATCACAATAATGTACAAAACCATCTTTAACAAACGAGAGGTCTTGCGCTTTAAGCAGTTCACAAACAAAGGCTATGCGCTGTTCAGCTGTCTTGGACGAGAGGTCGTGATAAGCACACTGAGCGTGGCAACCCTTACGAACGCTAAAGCCGACGGCATCAGCACTCACCCCGAGTATGCCGACAATGACCAGCCTCAAAGGGAGGTCTTGCTCGACGACGTGGAAGTCGCGGGCTCTCGAGCGCCGCTTGCATTAGGACAGGCGGCGAGAATGGTAACTGTACTGAGCCGCGAGGACATTCAGGCGGCGCCGGTACAAAGTGTTAACGATTTACTGAAGTATGCCGCAGGTGTGGATGTCCGCCAGCGAGGACCCATTGGAGCGCAGACAGACATCGGCATCCGAGGAGGAACACAAGAGCAAGTGGCCGTCTTGCTCAACGGGATCAACATTTGTGATCCGCAAACAGGGCACAACACCTTCGATTTTCCTGTAGACATTTGCGAGATTGAGCGCATTGAAGTAATAGAAGGCCCGGCAGGAAGGACCTTTGGCACTTCAAGCATGATGGGTGCCATCAACATCGTTACAAGAAATTCAGGAAAATCCGCTGATTCCGAAGCATCAGGAGCATCGCGCGAAGCCTGCCTCCATCTGGAAGGCGGTTCGTTTGGCTATCTTTCGACAGGCGGCTACGGAAATATCACCAGTGGAAATTGGAGCAACCAGCTGAGCGCATCCTATACAAGAAGCGACGGCTACAGCCGAAACAAGGCTGGTGGACTGAACATGGACTACAGTGGCGGCAAAGTATTTTACCAAGGTGGATTTCGGGATAATACCATTACCGCGAACTGGCACGCAGGACTTTCAACGAAAGAATTTGGAAGCAACACTTTTTATAGTAAGAATTTTGACAATCAATACGAGAAAACTACCAAGTGGTTTACGGCCCTTCAGGGAGAGACAAAGGGCAGTTGGCTTCATTTCAGACCAGCAATTTATTGGAACCGCTCGGAAGACCGTTTCGAACTATTCCGCAACGAACCAGACAAGTATCCGTTCAACTATCATCGGTCCGATGTATTCGGCGTGAACTTGAACAGTTGGTTCGACTGGAATTTAGGGTGCACGGCCTTTGGAGCAGAATTCCGAAACGAAGATGTCATCAGCGGTAATCTTGGCGAACCTCTCAACCACACAAAACACATCAACGGAACTGAACGAGACTATGAATATGGACTTAACCGCACGAATCTGAGTTTTTATCTGGAGCACAACATTCTATTGAACAATTTTACGCTAAGTGCTGGTTTCATTGCCTTTAAGAATACGTGGAATGAATCGGACTTTAAGCTCTATCCAGGCATTGATGCAAGCTATCGTTTCAACGAGAACTGGAAGCTTTATGCTTCTTGGAACACCTCACTCCGCATGCCATCGGTCACCGAACTATACTATAGTGTGGGCGACCGTAAAGCCGACAAATACCTGAAACCCGAAGAACTCTCGGCCATTGAAACGGGCATTAAATACCGTTCACGTATCGTTCAATGCAGTTTGAGCGGATTCTACCATCATTGCAAGAACATGATAGACTGGGTGATGAACATCAGCGAGGCTGACCCCGTTTGGAAAAGCATGAACTACACAAGGGTGAATACACTTGGTTTAGAGACTGCCGTTTACGTTGATTTCAAGGAACGGATAGCGAATCAAAACGTACTGAAAAACCTTAACATTTCATATTGCTATATGAATCGTGAGAAAGATGAGCAGGAGAAGTATGTAAAGACGTTGTCCACACTTGAGCACCTGCGGCATAAACTGGTGGCCTCGGTGCAGTTGCAATTGCTGAAACGAATGGATTTAGGCATCAGTTACCGCTTTCAAGACCGAGCCGGAAGTTATACCGACAAGCAGGATAATGTTCAGGACTATGCCCCCTATTCCATCGTAGACGCCCGGTTATCGTGGAACGACACGAGATATGAGGCATACGTGGAAGCCAACAATATCCTAAACAATAAAGACTATGTGGATTATGGCAACGTGCCACAACCTAGCGTTTGGTTTATAAGTGGCCTGAAATTGAAGATTTAGGCGGAACTTACGCGTGAAGACTATTCCTCGTAAATGGTAGTATCCGGAATGCCGGCATCGGCCAGAGCCTCCTTTCGCTCCACGCAGGTGCCGCATTTTCCGCAATGATGACTGCCGCCTTTATAGCAACTCCATGTCTTGGAATAGTCAATGCCGAGTTCTTTCCCTCGCATTGCAATCTTGCTCTTTGTGATATTCGTATAGGGCGCAAAGATTTCTATACCTGGGAAAGTGCCGGTACGTGTAGCCTCGCTCATGGCACGCACAAACTCCGGACGGCAATCAGGATAGATGGTATGGTCGCCTCCGTGGTTGGCCATCATCACATACTTCAGATTACGGCTCTCGGCAATTCCTGCGGCAATAGCCAGCATGATGCCATTACGGAACGGAACCACCGTTGACTTCATGTTTTCGTCGGCATAGTGGCCTTCGGGAATGGCATCATCTCCCGCCAAAAGCGAACTCTTGAAATAGTCAGGCATGAATGCCAATGGGATAACGATATGTTCAATGCCCAGTTTCTTGGTATGATATTTGGCGAAGGGCAGTTCTTTTCCATTATGGTTGCTCCCATAGTCGAATGATACGGCCAGGGCAATCCGCTCGCGGTAATCATATAGCAAGGTGGTGGAATCCATGCCACCACTCAGAATCAGCACACAGTCTTTCATGTTGACAGCCTTAAATTTGCATTTAAATTAAATATCCGTGCAAAGATATATCAAATTATTTGAAAACGGAGGAAAAATACGGGAATGATTTTGAATTATCAGAAATAAAGTGTATTTTTGCATAAATTTATCAGTAAGAACAACTAAAAATCAAGACAATGAAAAAGATTTCACTTTTAGCAGCAAGTGCTGTGTTTGTTCTCAGCGGCTGTATGGTTGGCAATACGGGAACGGGAAACAATGCCGGAAACATTTTGGGGTCGATTCTTGGTGCGGCTACCAACGCTAATACCATCGGAAACATCCTCTACGACGTGATTGGATATAACAAACTCAGTCAGGCTGACCTCATCGGCAACTGGCAATACTATCAGCCGGGATGCGCATTCACCTCAGAGAATCTTCTGGCCAAGGCCGGTGGTCATGTTGCAGCCACCAAGGCAAAAGAAGACCTGACTCCCACCTATCAGAAGTTGGGCATCACTTCGGCCAACACTTATTTCCAGTTTGCTGAAAACGGACAGTTTGCCGGAAAGATTGACGGACAGCCGCTTAGCGGAACATATACATTCAACACCAGCGACCAGAGCATCCAGTTGAAGACGCTCCTGCTTACTATTAAGGGCTATGTAAACCGAAATCCACAGGGCATTTCCCTGCTGTTCGAGTCAAAGAAACTGCTCTCCGTACTTCAAACTATTTCGGCAGTTAGCGGCAACAGCACATTGAGCAGCGTGGGCGAGCTGACAAAGAACTATGACGGAATCCGTCTGGGTCTCGACCTTACCCATTAATCGCCAATCAGCAGCCAATATTTTTGCGAATTACAATGAAATTGTAAACCACAATTTGCATTTCTCCACGGGAACTGCAAAAAAGTTGAAATTTATGGACTTCACGCTTACGAATTCCAACTATTTGTTGTAATTTTGCGCATGTAAATTTTGTATTCAATAAAATTATAAAGTATTATGACAATTGATCAATTTAACTTTGCCGGTAAGAAGGCAATCGTTCGTGTGGACTTCAATGTGCCCCTCGATGAAAATGGTAATGTAACTGACGACACCCGTATCCGCGGTGCGCTTCCTACGCTGAAGAAGATTCTCGCCGACGGTGGTGCGGTCATCATGATGTCTCACATGGGCAAGCCCAAGGGCAAGGTTAATCCCAAACTGTCATTGAAGCAGATCGTTCCCGCCGTAAGCAAGGCGCTCGGCGTTGACGTGAAGTTTGCTCCCGATTGTGCCAATGCTTCCGAAGAGGCTGCTGCCCTGCAGATGGGCGAGGCCCTGCTGCTGGAGAACCTGCGCTACTATCCCGAGGAGGAAGGCAAGCCCGTAGGCGTTGAGAAAGGTACTCCCGAATTCGACGAGGCCAAGAAGGCCATGAAGGCCAGCCAGAAGGAATTTGCCAAGAAACTCGCTTCCTATGCTGACGCATACGTGATGGATGCTTTCGGAACTGCTCACCGCAAGCATGCTTCTACAGCCGTAATCGACGAGTTCTTCGACAAGGACAGCCGCATGCTGGGCTATCTGATGGAGAAGGAAGTGAAGGCCGTTGATGCCGTTCTCGGCAACATCAAGCGCCCCTTCGTGGCCATCATGGGCGGTTCGAAGGTTTCCACCAAGATCGGTATCATCGAGAACCTGCTCGGCAAGGTTGACAAACTGATTCTCTGCGGCGGTATGACCTACACCTTCGCCAAGGCTCACGACGGCAAGATTGGTAACTCAATCGTTGAGTTGGACAAACTGGACGTTGCCCTCGGTGTTGAGGAACTGGCCAAGAAGAACGGTGTTGAGCTGGTGCTCGGCAGCGATTGCACGGCTACCAACGGACTCGATTTCGGTACGATGACCGTGAAGGAAGGTGCTGAAATCATCACCTGCCCCGCTATCGATGTTCCCGACGGATTCGAGGGCGTGGATGCCGGTCCCGAGAGCCAGAAGGCTTTTGCCGAGGCTATCGAAGGCGCAAAGACCATTCTGTGGAACGGTCCCGCAGGCGTATTCGAGTGCGATGAGTTCACTCCCGGAAGCCGCGCCATCGGTGAGGCTATTGCCAAGGCTACAAAGGAAGGTGCCTTCTCGCTCATCGGCGGTGGTGACTCCGTGGCTTGTGTGAACAAATTCGGTCTGGCCGATCAGGTGAGTTACATCTCTACCGGCGGCGGTGCCCTGCTTGAGGCCATCGAGGGCAAGGTGCTTCCCGGTGTGGCAGCCATCGACGCATAACACACTAACTTATTATTCACCTATTTATTGGGAGCAGCCTCAACAGGAGCTGCTCCTTTTTGTTTATTAACTGCAATCTTTCCACCGAACGGAAGCGATGTTTCCAATCAGTGGAAACAATCCTTCCAATCAGCGGAAACAAAGCATCAAACTACTTGGTTACATTTTAATAGGTAATACGTCATTTAAAATACATAAGACAATTCAAAAAATATTCGTACAAAATGAAAAGATTGAAGAAATACCGTGGCGTTGTGGTGCCTATGGTAACTCCAATAACCGAGAACGGCAACATTGATACTGCCGCCGTAGAACGTATCGTTGACAACATGGCCCGCTATGGAGTGGCTCCCCTAATTATGGGAACAACCGGTGAAGGCAATTCCGTAAGCACCGAGGGCGGTGTGCAGATGATTGCCTCGGCCAAGAAAGCTGCTAAAGAGCGTGTCACCATCTATTCGGGACTGGCAGGCAATTGTGTGAGTGAACAACTGGCTGCTGCCGAGCGTTTTATTGAGGCCGGAGCCGACGTGATTGCCGCCACCCTGCCCTCTTACTACGCACTCACGCCCCAGCAGATGGAAAACTACTACCTGACGCTGGCCGATGCCTTGAGTGTGCCCCTGATGCTCTACAACATCACCATCACCACCCACATGAGCATTCCGCTCAACGTGATTGAGCGCCTGAGCCATCATCCCAACATCGTGGGACTGAAGGATTCGGAGAACAACGTGCCCCGGCTGGAAGAAGCCCTGAAACTCTTTGCCGACCGCGAAGACTTCTCTTACTTCTGCGGATGTGCCGCCAATTCTGCCGTTTCGCTGAAGAATGGTGCCGACGGCATTGTGCCGAGCGTGGGCAACTATCTTCCGAAAAAATACCAGGATCTCTACGAGGCCGGCATCAATGGCAACATGACTGAATGCGAGCGGCTGCAGCAAGAGACCATCGAAATCGGCAAGATCAATACGGCGGGCCTCACCTTGGGCGAAAGTCTGGCTGGCCTGAAAGTCATCATGAAGATGTGCGGCCTTTGCGAGGAATACATGCTGCCGCCACTGACCGAACTGCAGCCTGACATTACCGCACGCATCCGCGAGCAGGCTACCCCCGTCGTTAATAATCTCTAACCTATTTACTGTATCTTGCTGTGCCACAGCAACTCATAAATCAACCAAAACCCTAACCTTACAATGAAACTCCACTGGATTGATATGGTCATCGTCATACTGTCGCTCCTGGCGGCAGTCGGCGTTGGCGTCTGGTTCTCGCGCAAGCAGAACTCCACCAAAGCCTACTTCGCGGCCAACGGCAGCGTGCCCGCCTGGGCGGTAGGCATGTCTATGTTTGCCACCATCATCTCAAGCGTCACCTTCCTCGCCTATCCGGGTGCAGCCTACGGCGGCAACTGGATTCTGCTCGTTCAGGGCCTGATGGTGCCTATCGTGCTTGTCGGAATGATTTGGTTTATCGTGCCGTTGTTCCGCCGCGTTATCCGGCTTTCCACCTACGAGTATTTTGAGCGCCGTTTCGGGGCTTTGGCACGCTATTACAGTTCATTGGCCTTCGTGCTGGAGCACTTCGCCAAGATGGGTACCATCCTCTATCTGATGGGTATGGCAATGGCCACCTTCACGGGCGTGGACATCACGTATATCATCGTGTTCATCGGCATCGTCATCATCCTGCTCACCTATCTGGGCGGCATGGAAGCCATCATCTGGATGGACGTGGTGCAGGGCTTCCTGCTCATTCTCGGCGGTGTGCTCACGATAGGCATCCTGTTCTATCTGACTGACGGCGGAGCGGCAACCATCTTCCAGGTGGCAGGCGAATACGATAAGATTGACCTCGGCCCTTACGACTGGGATTTCCACGAGCGTACGTTCATCGTGCTTGTTGTCAACGGTATCTTCTATGCCGTACAGAAGTATGGCACCGACCAGAGCATCGTGCAGCGCTATCTGGCTGCAAAGGATGAGAAGAGTGCCAAGAAGGCCAGTTACATGGGTGTGCTGATGAGCGTGCCTGCGTGGGCTTTGTTCATGTTCGTGGGCACCTGCCTGTTCGTGTATTATCACCTGAATCCCTCTCCCGAGGTGGCCGCCCTGAAGAGCGACCAGGTGTTCCCCTACTTCATTGCCAACGAATTGCCCATCGGTATCTGCGGACTGATCATTGCGGCTCTGGTGGCCGGTGCCATTTCCAGTATCGACAGTGATGTGAACTGCATCTCGGCGGTCATCGTGGAAGACTACTACGGACGGCTGAAGAAGAATGCAACCGACAAACAGAAACTGCTGGTGGGACGCGCCTCGGTGCTCGTCATCGGCATCCTGAGCATCTTCATTGCGCTGCTTTATGTGTCATGGGGCGGCGAAGGAGTGCTTGGAACGCTCTTCGGACTCTATGCCATCGTGTCGGCTGGCATCGTGGGCATCTTCCTGCTCGGACTGTTCTCGCGCAGGGCCAACTGGCAGGGCGTCTATATCGGCATTGCCTGTGCGGTCATTTTTACGGCCTACGCCATCCTGACCACCACCTCTTTCGAAACCGCTGACGGCACCAAGAAACTGATGCTCGACCTCGGCGACTACAACTTCAGCCACCACACGCTGATGCTCGGTGTTTATAGCCATCTCATCGTGCTCATCGTGGGCTATCTGGCCAGCCTCTGTTTCAAGACTCCGTTGGCCGACAAGGAACTCACGGTCTATGGTTATCTGGAAGAGCGGAAACAACAAAAGACCCACCCCTCACCCTCCCTATAGGGAGGGAGTTATTACCTCTATAAGTGTAATATTCAACAAAACTAAATGATATAATATGGAATCAGCAAACAACCTGAATAATGTATCTACTCCCCGCCCTTTAGGGAGGGGCAAGGGGGAGGGTCTTCTCCCTATACTTGCCATCACAATGGGCGACCCTGCCGGCATCGGACCAGAGATTATCTTGAAGTCGCTCCTCATCGATGAAACCTACGAACAATGCCGCCCATTGGTGACGGGTGATGCCAAAGTGATGGAATGGACAGCCCAGAAACTGGGTTATCCCATCAATATCCGCCCCATCAAGGAAGTATCAGAAGCTCGCTTCGAAAAGGGAACATTGGATGTGATTGACCTTGAATGTATCGACATGAGTACGTTTAAACCGGGCGTTGTTCAGGAGCAATGTGGACACGCGGCATTCATTTCAGTCACCAAAGCCATCGAACTGGCGATGAATGGAGACGTTGACGGAACCGTTACCGCCCCCTTGAACAAGGAAGCCCTTCACAAGGCAGGCCACAACTTCGACGGTCATACGGAGATTTATGCCCATTATACGGGTACGAAGAAATATGCAATGCTGCTGGCCGATGACTATCTGCGCATCATTCATGTTTCCACCCACGTATCTTTGCGCGAAGCATGTGACCGCGTCAAGAAAAGCCGAATCATCGAAGTGACCGAACTTATCGATGATGCCTGCCGACAATTCGGCATTGAGCATCCGCATATCGGTATTGCCGGACTTAACCCCCACTCCAGCGAAGGAGGTTTGTTTGGTTGGGAGGAGGCTCAGGAAATCATTCCTGCCGTAGAAGAATTGAAGGGAAGAGGCTTCAATGTGGAAGGCCCCGTACCACCTGACTCATTGTTTGCCAAGGCCCGTTGCGGCAAGTTCGATGGATGCGTGGCCATGTATCACGATCAGGGACACATTGCCTTCAAGGTATGCGGTTTCCAATGGAACAAGGAGACAGGAAAAATGGAGGCGGCAAAGGGCGTGAATATCACGTTAGGACTGCCCATCATCCGCGTAAGTGTGGACCATGGCACCGCCTTCGATGTTGCCTGTCAGGGCGTGGCTGCTCCCGATGCATTATTACTGAGCATCGATTATGCCACGAAAATGGCCATCAACCGCAAATCAAAGAAATAGAAAAACTACATGATTGCCGTAATTGCCGATGATTTAACCGGAGCTGCCGAAATAGCAGGAGTAGCCTGGAGAATGGGTTTAAGCGTGAGGATTGACATGACCTGTCCGCAAAAGATGGTGGCGTCAGATGTGCTTGTCATCGCCACGGACACCCGTCAAATGCAGGAAGAAGAGGCATCAAAGGCAACATCGGAAATCGTTTCGCAGCTGAAATCTATCTTTCCTACATTTAGCAATCTGCATCTGTTCAAGAAAACAGACAGCGCTCTACGGGGAAATATCGTCGCTGAACTCCAAACGCTTATGGCGGCATTAGGCATGAATAAGGCGCTGCTACTGGCACAAAATCCCTCAAAAGGACGCGTCATTCAAGATGGGAGATACGAGATTGACGGCACTCCGCTTGATGAAACGCCATTTAGAAATGACCCGGAATTTCCTGCATGGACATCAGAAGCAAGCCAGTTGTTGACCAACACCCACCATCTTTCTCTCGGTTCACCAATCCGCGAGGGCATCAACGTGGCTGATGCGACAAGCCAAGAAGATATTTTCCTGCAACTGAACAAAGCTGATAAAGACACGCTTTTGGCTGGAGCGGCAGATTTATTCACGGCATTTATTCAGCAATTTACCAATAACACGGAAGCCATCCTGCCGCAAAATAACCGAGCAAACATCGGGAAAACGGTGTTGTTGCAGGGAAGCACACAGAGCGCTCCTTTCGGAAAGGGGATGAAAGAGATGCTGATGCCTGATTATGTTTTTCATGGCGATTCACCACAAAAATGGATTGCAGAACTGAAAGAATGCTTTAAAAACGAACCGTCGATGGCTATCCGGATTCCTCAAAGTTCAGAAGGTGGAAAGGCATACGCCACACGATTGCGAAGGACAATGGCTGAAGCGGCTAAGCAAATACTTGCCAACAGGCAAACACCCACACATGTGCTCATTGAAGGCGGTGCAACAGCCTTTGCCGTACTCGAAAAGTTGGGATGGAATTCGCTTCATGTTGAAAAGGAAATTGCCCCTGGAATCGTCACGCTTTCCCACAAAAACTTCCTGATAACATTAAAGCCAGGAAGTTACTCCTGGCCTTCTGGATTATAAACCGCGCGATTTGTAAATCAAATCCTTAGCGGCATTTATCTCCTGCAACTTCTTCTCAGCAGCCTTCCTAACATCCTCGCCCAAGGTTGCCACCTTGTCAGGATGATGCTTCAACGCCAGTTTCCGGTAGGCTTTACGCACTTCATCATCAGTAGCATCGGGCGAAATCTCAAGAACTTTATAAGCTGCCTCAAGGTTATTGGAACCCGAATCCAGGTTCAGCATGGAATCAGCCTCCTTCGAACTCAGTCCCAAAGATGATGCAATCCAGCGCAACGCCTCAATCTCGGACTTAGGCACATTGCCGTCGGCACGCGCAATCTCGCAAAGGAAAGCCAGCAACTGAAGGCGTTGCTCATAGCTCATGTTCGAATAAATCTGACGGCAACTTTCATAAACCGTCTGCTTATAGGAACCTGCCCGCTGGGCATCCATCTGCTTCTGGCGCTCAAAGAGTTTCTTCAAGATTTCATCGCCCTCAACAACAGCCTGATTACCGAAATTTATGCGCAACATATTACGCACGTATTCCATTTCAGAATGCATGACTTTTCCATCAGCTTTAATCACGTATGAAGCAAGCACGAGCAGCGAGAACATGAAACTGTTGCGCTGACCTTCATAATGCTGCTGACGGGTATATTCCGTGCGAGTATTGCGGCTATAGGTTGAACTGCTGCCGCTTCGTCTCTGAGCATCTTCGAAAGTGTGGGGACCGTCGTTGCCATCAGCAAAACTCAGCAATGCGGCATCAAACCACGAGCCGAGCACATATCCAGCCAATGCACCCAACGGACTTCCTGTTGTGATGAAGCCCAGAATACCTCCTATCCATTTTCCTATTGCCATCGATTATTCGTCTTGGAAATTATAACTTGTACCGTCAAAACAATGCGTGCAAACTTTTTCCTTGGGGAGACCGATAGCCTCGATAAGCGTTTCAATCTTATTGAATTTCACACTGGTCAGACCTAAACGGCGACCAATTTCTTCAACCATACGAGTGTATTCAGGCGAATCGGTTGAGGCATACTTGTCAAGGTTCTTGCTATCATCACCTTCAAAATCCCTAATCACCTGACGGGTAATCAGTTCCATGTCGCTCTTGGAAACCGTGAAGCCGATAAACGGACATCCGTAAACCAGTGGTGGACACGAAATGCGGGCATGAACTTCCTTTGCGCCATAGTCAAAGAACATCTTCACATTGTCGCGCAACTGGGTGCCGCGCACAATAGAATCGTCACAAAACACAACTCGCTGGTCTTTCAAGATGGCACGGTTAGGAATCAGTTTCATCTTGGCCACAAGCGTACGACGGCTCTGTTTCGAAGGAGTGAAAGAACGCGGCCATGTGGGCGTATATTTCAGTACCGCACGCTTATAGGCGATATTGTGACCCTCGGCATATCCAAGTGCCGTACCGACACCACTATCAGGTATTCCACAGACACAATCGGCCTCGGTCGTGTCTTCCTGACCCATCGCCTTTCCTACGGTTTCACGCACATATTCGGTGTTGATTCCCTCATAATCGCTGGCTGGAAAACCATAATAAACCCAAAGGAAGGAACATATTTGGCAACGCGAGAAAGGCTTTTGAAGAACCTCCATTTTATCGGCCCACAGCCTGACGATCTCGCCTGGACCAACGTCACGAATTGGATGATAGTCAAGATTCGGCAGCGATGTACTTTCACTTGTTACAGCGTAGGCCCCGTCCTTTTTACCAATGACGATGGGGGTACGGCCCAACGCATCACGGGCGGCAATAATGCCGTCTTCGGTCAGGATAAGAATAGAACATGAACCTTTTATCTTCTTATAAACCAGGTTGATTCCATCGACAAATGTATTTCCCATATTGATGAGCAGGGCAATCAGTTCGGTCTGATTAATCGTGTTCTGGCTCATCTCTGATAGATGCATCCGCTTTTCTAGCAGTTCGTCTGCAATCTCACGCAGGTTGTTTATTTTGGCCACCGTAACAACGGCATAGCGACCTAAATGCGAATTAATTAGTATCGGCTGCGGATCGGTATCGCTGATGATGCCTAATCCCGAATTGCCTTTGAAGCCTTCAAGTTCTCCCTCAAAACGGCTACGGAAATAATCGCGTTCCAGCGAGTGAATACTACGTGTGAATCCTTTTTCCTTGTCAAAAGTGACAATACCTGCACGCTTTGTGCCCAGATGACTATTGTAGTCGGTTCCGTAAAACAAATCGTTTACGCAATCTCTAACAGCAATAGTTCCAAAAAAACCGCCCATGTATTTTGTATAATAATCGTTTGTGGATGCAAAATTACTTCATTTTCATCAAAATCTTGCAAAGTCATGTCTTTTTTTGCAGATATTTTTTCCTAATTTGATTCAAATTAAGGGAGTTCACCAAAACGCTTCCGCCGCCTGGCGTAATACTGCCAGAGGATGCTGTAGCCTTTTTTCTCTGGAATCTCCGTCACTTTCCTATTTTCTATTATACGCGCGCGTACAGTTTTATACTGTGGCAGCCATCGCCTAAAAGCCCTTCGTGCACGATAGATAGCCTTGAAATCACCCCAGTTGCGATTAAATACCAGCGTCTGCCATGCGGCCACATAATCGAGGAACCAACGCCAGAGCATCACACGTCGAAGTTCTTCGTCAGGCAGGTTCTTGTAGAGCATCGTCAGATTGTTGCGGAAATTCAGGAAAGTTTTCATGGGATTACCTTTCGGCAACGTACCTCCGCCCACATGATAAACATGGCTCTCGGGCAGGCATACAATCTTGCAACCATGCTGATGAAGGCGCCAACAAAGGTCAATCTCCTCGTTATGGGCAAAGAAATCAGCATCGAATCCGCCCACATTCCAATAGTCTTTCGAGCGAATCATCATGCAGGCACCCGTGGCCCAGAAAATCTCCATCGGCGAATCGTATTGTCCGTTGTCAGCTTCCACCACGTCGAAAATGCGCCCGCGGCAGAACGGGTACCCGAACTTGTCAATAAACCCTCCACAGGCTCCCGCATATTCAAACGAATCGCGGTTGTGGATGGACAACAGCTTGGGCTGGCAGGCACATACTTCATCGTGTGCATCCATGTATTGAACGAGCGGAGAAAGCCATCCGTCAGTTACTTCCACATCGCTGTTGAGTATCACGTAGTAATCGGTTTCCACCTGTCTAAGCGCCTGATTATAACCTTCGGCAAATCCCCAGTTCTTATCCAGGCAGATAACTTTCACCTCAGGAAAATGAGCCTTCAGATATTCAACACTCCCATCCGTTGAGGCATTGTCGGCAACAACAATTTCGGCCAACTCGCGCGAATGCTGAATGACGGTTGGCAGGTATTCTGTCAACATCTTCAACCCATTCCAGTTCAGTATGACGATAGCTATTTTACTCACTTCACAATGGTTTATATATTCTGACGATTCAATTCCACACACAGTGCCGTCTTATCGTGATTGAAATCGAGAAGACGAACGTTCATCAGCTGATTATCGTATTCCTGCCTGGCTTCCAGAGCAGGAAGTTCCACGCGAATATAGTTCTTCGTAAACCCATGCATCACCTTTCCACGCGGTGCCTTCTCAAACAGTACCTCGGCTTCCTTCCCGATAAATTGCTCATAGAAGCCATGCGTCTTCTGGTCGGAAAGCTCCAGCAACCTTTTCGAGCGCACCTTCTTGTCATGGTCACTCACAATATACGGAATCTTAAGTGCCGCCGTTCCCGGACGTTCCGAATACGGGAACACATGCAGCTGGGTGATGTCCAATCCGTTGAGGAAATCATAGCATTCCTCAAAACACTCCGGCGTCTCTCCCCTCATGCCCACCATCACGTCGACACCGATGAAAGCATGCGGCATTTTTTCTTTAATCAGGCGTATCTTATGCGCAAACAACGCCTTATCGTACCGCCGGTGCATCAATTTCAACACATGGTCTGAACCACTCTGAAGCGGAATATGGAAATGCGGCATAAATGCGCGGCTTCGCGCACAATACTCTATCAGTTCATCGTCAAGCAAATCGGGTTCAAGCGATGAAATGCGGTAGCGGCTAATACCCTCAACCTGATCAAGAGCTTTGACAAGGTCAAAAAAGCGTTCACCCGTGCTCTCACCAAAGTCGCCTATGTTCACACCCGTCAGCACAATCTCCTTGCCACCCTCACGCGCAACCTGCTCGGCCTGTTCAACAAGCGAATGAACGGAAGGGTTCCTAGAAAAGCCGCGGGCATAGGGAATCGTGCAATATGTGCAGAAATAGCTACAACCGTCCTGAACCTTCAGGAAGTAACGCGTACGATTTCCCCTGGAACAACTTGGAGCAAAGCTATTGATGTCCTTTGTCTTCTGAACCTTGAATCTCATACGATTGGCTTCGGGCTCAGCCGAAGAAGCCTTTTTGCAGAATTCCTCGGAAAGATACTGGATAAGGCGAGCCTTCTCGTTACTGCCAAGCACCAGGTCAACACCCTCAATGTCGGCAACAGTCTCCGCCTCAAGCTGGGCGTAGCAACCAGTAACCACAACAAATGCACCCGGATTCTGCCTCACCATCCGATGAATGGCCTGCCGGCATTTATGATCAGCCACCTCGGTCACCGAACACGTGTTAATCAGACAGATGTCGGCAGACTCACCTTTCGGCACCGTACGCACACCCATCTGCTGCAACATCTGACCAAAGGTTGACGTTTCAGAGAAATTCAACTTGCAACCCAATGTATAGTAAGCCGCCGTTTTACCCTGTAATGCACTGGTATCAATCATACACCTTATTATATTGTGTGCAAAGGTAGTATTTTTCTTTCATTTTAACAAGAGTGTACGCACACAAAAATACGAAAAACGGGGCAAAATTGCTGACATCGAAATATTTAACTTTTATTTAATATTCGTAAATATCTGACTATTAATAACTTGCAAAAAAGTTACAAAACAGGCTAAAAAAAAATCTAAAAAAATGTACGGCGTATCAAAAAAATGTTTACCTTTGCAGCGTTTTAATAAACAAATGATTGTTTTACAGATTTAAAAAAGCAAAGAAAATGAAGAAATTAGTTTTTATGTTCGTAGCTATCGCAGCTATCTCTTTCGCATCTTGTGGTAACAAAGCTGCTGCTCCTGCTCCCGTAGAGGACACCGCTGCTGTTGAGACAGTTGACACTGCTGCTGCTGATACCGCCGCTGCTGCTGCCGATACCACTGTTGCTGAGTAATACAAAGCACGAATTGAAAAAAGAGAGAAACGACCGCTGGGCCTCAGGCCTGGCGGTTTTTTCGTTATTTGGTGAAGAGAGTTGATAAGTGGAATATTCACTCCCACTCTCTCAAAAGCCATAGCCGTAAAAAGACTCCTCCTTACCACCCACTCGGGGGAGGCTTTTTTAGTCCCCTCCCTCACAGGAAGGGGACTGGGTGTATCTAATACTCCTGCCAAGAGCGGATATTGATGTCGTCTAGCGTCATGGTGCAGAAGGCGTTGATGAAGGCACTGGCCAAACGGCTGTTGGTGATGAGCGGCACATTCAGGTCGATGGCGGCACGGCGAATCTTGTAGCCGTTGGTGAGTTCATGGGTGGTGAGGTTCTTGGGGATGTTGACCACCATGTCTATCTCGTGACCGTGAAGCATGTCGAGAGCACTGGCATGGGCCTCCCCTGCTCCCTCCTGGACCTCGCTGGGCCAGAGCACGCGGGTGTTCTCTATTCCGTTTTCGGTCAGGTATTTTGATGTGCCGCCCGTAGCGAACAACTTAAAGCCGTGAGCGGCAAGCATGCGGGCTGCATCGAGCATCTCGGCCTTTTGCTTGGCGGAGCCGGTGCTAAGCAGGATGTTGCCGGGCACTTGCGCTGAGCCGACGGTACGCATAGGAATGCGGTGGCCTACGGAGAGCATGGCCTTGAGCAGCGCGCAGTTGGTGTCTTCACCAATACAACCTACCTCGCCGGTGCTGGCCATATCAACGCCCAAGACGGGGTCTGCCTTCTGCAGGCGGTTGAAGGAGAACTGCGATGCCTTGATGCCAACGTAGTCAAGGTCGAACAGGTTCTTGGACGGTTTCTCAACAGGTACGTCGAGCATCACTTTGGTGGCCAAGTCGATGAGATTGAGCTTTAGGACTTTGCTGACAAAAGGAAACGAGCGGCTGGCACGCAAGTTACACTCGATGACCAGAATATCGTTGTCGCGAGCCATAAACTGGATGTTGAAGGGACCCGAAATGTGAAGTTCCTTGGCTATCTGCCGGCTGATGCGCTTGATGCGGCGCACGGTCTCAACGTAGAGTTTCTGCGGTGGGAACTGAATGGTGGCATCACCAGAATGGACTCCGGCAAATTCTATGTGCTCGCTGATGGCATAAGCAAGTATCTCGCCATCGCGGGCCACTGCATCCATCTCGATTTCCTTGGCATGCTCGATGAAACGGCTCACTACCACGGGGTGGTCTTCGGAAACGTTGGCCGCAAGCTGGAGGAAGCGCTCGAGTTCTTCCTGGTTGGAACAGACGTTCATGGCAGCTCCCGAAAGCACGTAGCTGGGACGCACAAGCACGGGGAAGCCCACGCCGGCGATGAATGCGTTGATGTCATCCATCGTGGTAAGCGCGCTCCATTCGGGCTGGTTAATGCCGTTGCGCTGAAGCATGGCTGAGAACTTGGCACGGTCTTCCGCCCCATCGATGTCTGAGGCCGATGTGCCCAAAATGGGAACATGCTGTTCATCGAGGCGCATGGCCAGATTGTTAGGTATCTGTCCGCCGGTTGAAACGATGACGCCGTGGGGATTCTCAAGTTCGATGATGTCCATGACGCGTTCGAAGGTGAGTTCGTCGAAATAGAGGCGATCACACATGTCATAATCGGTTGAGATGGTCTCAGGATTGTAGTTGATCATCACTGAGCGATAACCGAGTTTCCTAATGGTGTTCAGCGCTTGCACTCCGCACCAGTCAAATTCAACGGAACTGCCAATGCGATAGGCTCCCGAGCCGAGCACCACCACCGAGCGCTTGTCGTTCTCGTAGCGGATATCATGAGCAACGGCGGAACCGTTGCCTACAGAGCTGTAGGTGAGATAGAGGTAGTTGGTGTGGGCTGGATATTCGGCGGCAAGGGTGTCAATCTGCTTTACCGAGGGGAGTATGCCGTAGCGCTTGCGGATGGCTCGGATGGCAAGTCCGGCCTTGGCCATGCTGCCCATTTCCTGTTCAAGTCCAACGGCACGTGCAATTTGGAAATCGGTAAATCCATACACCTTGGCCTCAAGAAGTAGGCTGCGGTCGAGTGTGTTCACATTCTGCTTCTTCAGCGCCTCATCGATGTCGATAATGTGCTTCAGTTTATGTAAGAACCAGCGGTCAATCTTCGTCAGCTCGTGGATGCGGTCAATGTCGTATTGAGGCAGATGCATCGCCTTCGAGATGATGAAGATGCGCTTGTCGGTAGGCTTGCGCAAAGCTTTGTCGACATCGGGTATCTGCAGTTCTTTGTTCTCCACGAATCCGTGCATGCCCTGGCCAATCATGCGGAGACCTTTTTGGATAGCCTCCTCGAAGTTGCGGCCGATGGCCATCACCTCGCCAACGGACTTCATCGACGAGCCCAGCTCCTTGTCAACGCCGTGGAACTTGGAGAGGTCCCAGCGGGGAATCTTGCAAACCACATAGTCCAAAGCGGGTTCAAAGAAGGCGGAAGTCGTCTTGGTTACAGAATTCTTCAGTTCGAAAAGCCCGTAGCCCATACCCAGCTTGGCAGCCACGAAAGCCAGGGGATAGCCCGTGGCCTTGCTGGCCAATGCCGACGAACGGCTCAGTCGGGCGTTCACCTCAATAACGCGATAGTCCTCGCTCTGGGGGTCGAAGGCATATTGCACGTTGCATTCGCCCACGATACCGATGTGGCGGATAATCTTGATGGAGAGTGCGCGAAGCTTGTGATACTCCGAGTTGGTGAGGGTCTGCGACGGAGCTATCACGATGCTCTCGCCGGTGTGGATGCCAAGCGGGTCAAAATTCTCCATGTTACAGACGGTGATGCAGTTGTCGTAACGGTCGCGCACCACTTCGTATTCAATCTCTTTCCATCCCTTCAACGACTTTTCCACCAACACCTGCGACGAAAACGAGAAAGCTTTCTCGGCAAGGCGATTCAATTCTTCTTCGTTATCGCAAAAGCCTGAACCCAGTCCGCCGAGGGCATAGGCCGCACGAATGATAACAGGATAGCCGAGCGCGTCAGCGGCTTGACGGGCCTGCTCAATAGATTCGCAAGCCTCGCTCTTGATGGTCTTCACACCGATTTCGTTCAGTCGCTCAACAAAGAGTTCGCGGTCTTCGGTGTCGATGATGGCCTGAACGGGTGTTCCCAACACCTTTACGTTGTATTTTTCGAGCACGCCACTTTTGTAGAGTTCCACGCCACAGTTCAGAGCCGTCTGGCCTCCGAATGAGAGCAGGATGCCGTCGGGGCGCTCTTTTTCGATAACCCGCTCAACGAAATAGGGCTGTACGGGAAGGAAATAAATCTGATCGGCTACGCCCTCGGAAGTCTGGACAGTGGCAATGTTGGGGTTGATAAGCACGGTCTTAACACCTTCTTCGCGAAGGGCCTTCAAGGCCTGCGAACCACTATAGTCAAACTCTCCGGCCTCGCCTATCTTCAACGCTCCCGAACCCAGGAGCAATACTTTCTTTATACTCTCGTCTTTCATTATCGTCTTTACTTCAGGGTTTCAACAAATTTATCGAACATGAACTCGGTATCCACGGGGCCGCTACAGGCTTCGGGATGGAACTGGCTGGAGAACCACGGATTGACTTTGTGGCGTATGCCCTCGTTTGAACCGTCATTCATGTTCACAAAGAGTTCCTGCCAATCGCTGCCGAGCGTTTTGGCATCAACGGCATAGCCGTGATTCTGTGACGTAACATAGCAGCGGTTGGTTCCCACCTCGCGAACAGGCTGGTTGTGCGAACGGTGGCCGTATTTCAGTTTGTAGATTTCAGCACCACCAGCCTTGGCGAGCAACTGATTGCCCATGCAGATACCACAGATGGGCTTACGGCTCAACGACATCTGCCGGCGGATAATCTGAACGGCTTCCTCGCACATATCAGGATCGCCAGGACCATTCGCAAGGAAAAGCCCATCGAAATCCATATCCGTATAATCATAGTTCCAAGGAACGCGAATCACCTCAACGCCGCGATTGATGAGCGAACGAATGATGTTGTTCTTCACGCCGCAATCAACAAGCACGACCTTGCGGCCCGCTCCCTCGTTGTAGCGGATAACCTCCTTGCACGACACCTTGTCCACCCAGTTCACGCCTTCATAGTCGGCCTCGGGTATGTTGTCAGGCTCGTCGTCAAAGATAATCTTGCCCATCATCACGCCGTGCTCACGGAGCACCTTGGTCAGTTCGCGCGTATCGATACCCGTAATGCCCGGCACATGCTCACGCTTCAACCAGTCGCCCAGGCTCTCCACGGCATTCCAATGGGAATACTGCTCACTGTAATCGCTGACGATGATGGCCGAGGCGTAGATTTTATCGCTCTCCATAAACGTGGCAATACCGTTCTCTTCGATTGAAAAGGGAGGCACACCATAGTTGCCCACCAGCGGATACGTGAACGTGATCATCTGACCCGCATAGGAAGGGTCGGTCAAACTCTCAGGGTAGCCCATCATTGCCGTGTTGAACACTACCTCGCCAGCCACAGGGCGATCGTAACCGAACGAACGGCCATGGAAGGTTGTCCCGTCGCTTAAAACTAATGTTACTTTCTTCATTATCCTTATTTAAAACTTTTGTTCATATTGATAGACATTCTCCACATAGTTGACAAAGGCCTGGTTAACAAGCCGGTTGCCGCCAGGTGTGGGATAGTGGCCCGTAAAATACCAGTCGCCACGATGGTTTGGGCAAGCCTTGTGAAGTCCCTCGATGCTTTGATAGACAATCTCAACGGGAGTCTGCATGCCTTTGGGGCGCAGCATTTCCACAATCTTCTGGTTGATTTCCTTTACCGAGAATGGTTCGTAAACGGTTCGCATCCGGTTGCGCATCTCGCTTTTGGGCTTCTTCAGTTCTTCCTTACATGCCACGTAGGTGTCCTCGATAATCTTGTGGAGGCCGCGCTCCTTAAGCAGTTCGATGACTGCACGGAAAGCACAGAACTCTTCCAGACGGGGCATGTCGATGCCGTAATAATCGGGATACCGAATCTGTGGCGAACTGGAAACCATCACAATCTTCTTGGGGTGCAGACGGTCGAGAATCTTGAAGATACTCTCTTTCAACGTGGTTCCGCGCACGATAGAATCATCGATGATAACCAGGTTGTCCTTATAGGGTCGCAGGCTTTCGTAAGTGATGTCGTAGACGTGCGAGGCAAGGTCGTTTCTGGAGCTGCCTTCGGTGATGAAGGTACGCAGCTTGATGTCCTTCCACGCCACTTTTTCGGAACGCACTTTGGTGTCGAGAATCTGCTTCAGTTCTGCTTCGTTGGGCACATGGTCCATGCGTGCTATCTGCTCCGCCTTCTTTTCGTTCAGATGGTTTTTAAATCCATCGAGCATTCCGTAGAAGGCCACTTCAGCCGTATTGGGGATGAAAGAGAACACCGTGTCGCGCGTTTCACCATTGATGGCATCGTGAATGGGTTGCATCAGCTGCTCGCCCAGTTTCTTGCGCTCCTGGTAAATGTCGCGGTCGGAACCACGACTGAAATAGATACGCTCGAAGGAACACTTGGCATCAGCTTTCTGCGGAATAATCTCTTCGATGAAACTGTTCCCGTTCTTGTTGACAATCAGCGCACAGCCGGCAGGCAACTCGCTGATGTCTTCACACTCCAAGTCGAAAGTGGTCTGCAATACGGGACGTTCGCTGGCCAAAACAATAATCTCATCATTCTTGTAATAGAAAGCGGGACGAATACCCCACGGATCGCGAACGGCAAACATCTCACCGCTGCCCGTCAGGCCGCACATCACATAGCCGCCGTCAAAGTCGGGCATGGTGGTTTTCAAGACATTCTGCATCTTGACGTGGTCATCAATGTAGCGGGTAATGTCCTTGTTTTCGAGTCCTCTCTGCTTGGCTTCCACGAAATTCCGCTCCACCTCGCGATCGAGCCTATGCCCCATCAGTTCAAGCATAATATAGGAATCGCTATAGATTCGGGGGCATTGTCCCTGTTCGGTAATCTTATCGAAAAGCTCTTCGATGTTGGTCATGTTGAAATTACCGCAAAGGCAAAGATTCTTGGCACGCCAGTTGTTACGGCGCAAAAATGGATGAACATAAGAAAGGCCACTCTTGCCGGTGGTTGAGTACCGGAGGTGGCCCATATAAAGTTCTCCACAGAAGGGTAAGTTCATCTTAGCATAGCTGACGTCAGATAGCTGTTCATGCGTCAAACCATTGAAATGACTTTGAGCATTGGCAAAGATTTGGGTGATGGCGTCTTTCCCTTCAGCCCGTTCGCGGAACATGTATTCAGTCCCTGGAACGGCTTCGAGGTTGACACATGCCATACCCGCGCCCTCTTGTCCGCGATTGTGCTGTTTCTCCATCATCAGATAGAGTTTGTTCAGCCCATACATCCACGTGCCGTATTTCTGTTGATAGTATTCGAGTGGTTTCAGCAGGCGAATCATCGCCACACCGCATTCATGTTTGAGTTGTTCCATCTATCGATTATCCCAAAATTATCTAATATATCATTTGCAATCAGACTTTATTTAATCAGCAATTAGACTTTATTTAACCAGCAATTAGACTTTATTTAACCAGCAATTAAAGTCTATTTGAAGTGCAATTAGACTGCGTTTGCAATCCAATCGCTATAGGCTGCTATTTTACTCTACTGTCACGCTTTTGGCGAGATTGCGAGGCTGGTCAACATTCTTTCCCTTGCAAACAGCCACATGGTATGCCATCAACTGAAGCGGAATGGTTGCGATGAGCGGTTCCAGACACTCCAAAGTGTCAGGAAGCTCAATCACTTCGTCGGCAATCTTGGCAATCGTATCGTCACCCTTGCTGACCAAGGCTATTACCCTGCCCTTGCGGGCCTTGATTTCCTGAATGTTAGAAAGCACCTTCTCATACATATTATTATGAGTGGCTATGACAACCACAGGCATATCAGAATCAATCAGGGCAATGGGGCCATGCTTCATTTCAGCAGCTGGATAACCCTCAGCATGGATATAGGAGATTTCCTTCAGTTTCAGCGCACCCTCCAAGGCAACAGGATAACTGAATCCACGGCCGAGATAGAGGAAATTACGGGCATAGGTGAATGTGCGGCTCAAGTCGGCAATGCGATCGTTGAGTTTCAACACCTCTTGCATCTTGTCTGGAATCTGACTCAGTTCCTTCACGATTTCCTGATATTCAGTTTCGGGCACCGTACCCTTTTCCTTGCCCAATGCGAGAGCAAGCATCGTCAGAACGGTCACCTGTCCCGTGAAGGCTTTCGTTGAAGCCACACCAATCTCAGGACCCACATGAATATATGAACCTGTATTGGTGGAACGGGGAATGCTGGAGCCAATGGCATTGCAGATACCATAGATGAAAGCTCCGTTTTGCTTGGCCAACTCAACAGCAGCCAAGGTGTCGGCCGTCTCACCGCTTTGCGAAATGGCTATCACCAAATCGCCCTTTCCCACTACCGGATTACGATAGCGGAACTCTGAGGCGTATTCAACTTCAACGGGGATGCGGCAAAGGTTCTCTATCATCTGCTTGCCGATCAGGCCAGCGTGCCATGATGTGCCGCAAGCCACGATGATAATGCGCTTGGCATTCAGCAGCTGTTTCTTGTAATCGATTACGGCAGAAAGCGTCACGTGGTTGGCTTCAACATTCACACGGCCACGCATGCAATTGGTGATACACTCTGGTTGCTCGAAGATTTCCTTGAGCATGAAATGCGGATAGCCACCCTTTTCAATCTGTCCAAGTGAAATGTCTACGGTCTTGATTTCCGGTGAAAGTTCATTATTGTAAATGTTGACAACCTTCAAATCCTCTCCACGCTTCAGCACGGCAATGTTTCCGTCTTCAAGGTATACCACCTGATCGGTATACTCGATGATAGGACTGGCATCGGACCCCAGGAAGAATTCATCTTCGCCAATACCTACCACAAGGGGGCTCTGCTTTCGGGCCGCAATAATCGTATCGGGCTGACGCTTGTCGATGATGGCTATTGCATAAGCTCCAATCACTTCATGAAGCACCAATTGAACTGCTGTGAGCAAATCAAGGTTCTTGCGTACCATAACATACTCCACGAACTGAACCAGCACTTCAGTATCAGTATCCGAAACGAAACTCACGCCTTTGTCCTTCAGTTTAGACTTCAAGTCGGCATAATTCTCGATGATTCCATTATGGATTAATGCAAGATTCTTGGATTCTGAAAAATGAGGATGGGCATTTCGTGAAGAAGGCTCGCCGTGGGTTGCCCAACGAGTGTGGGCAATTCCCAGGCTACCTGTGATGTCTTTATCGGCACAATAAGCCTCCAAGTCGCTTACTTTGCCTTTCGTCTTATAAACGCTCAAATCTCCTTTTTCGTTAATCAATGCCACGCCGGCACTATCATAACCGCGGTATTCGAGTCGTTTTAGTCCTTTTATCAGAATAGGATAAGCCTCACGCTTACCGATGTATCCTACTATTCCGCACATAAAATGTTAACTCTGTTGTGTTTGTGTGTTTGTAATGCTATTTATTTGGTCTTGTTTATCACATTCACTACGAGAGTGGCTGAAGAGACCAAAACGCTGGCCAATGAGAACCAGAGGTGTGTTGACGTGCCTATTGAAGCATTGGTCTTCTTGATACTATTGGGCTCTACGTAAATCACATCATTCTGCTGGAGATAGAAATATGGTGACTTCATGATGTTGGGATCGAGAATATTCAGACGATGCACAGACTTACCACCGTCAGCCGCCTCACGAATAAGCATAATATTTTCACGCTTACCCTGAATGCCAATGTCACCTGCCATTGCTATTGCATCAAGAAGACTACACTTCTCACGTCCGGAAGTCTTAACACCAGGTGATCCCACCTCACCCAACATTGTAAAATGAAAACTGTTAATACGAACCGTAACAACAGGATTCTCGCTTTCTGCCAAATATGGCCTAAGTTTATCACCGATCAACTGTTCACACTGTAAACGTGTGAGACCTTCCACTTTTATTCTTCCAATTATGGGGAAATTAATAGTACCATCATCATCAACAGCATAAGAATACAACGAACCACCAATACCACCTTCATATACATTACGATTATTACCATAATGCTTATTAAAAATTGAAACAGCCTCCTGATCGGTTGCGGTGACATAAATGGTCAGATTGTCCTTCGGCATCACCTTAATGTTATGCTGATAACGGGTTTCATCATAAGTGTAGTCTTCTGCATGCTGTAAGTATGCAATTTTCTTTGGAGAAGCACAACCTGTTAATAGTAATGCTGCAATCGCCACAAACGGGATAATGATTTTTTTCATAATGGAACTATTTTATGTTAATTTGGGTGCAAAAGTACATCTATTTTTTGAGAAATGCAAGTTTTTGAAAAATAATATAAAAAAACCCGATGATTTTCACCGGGATTCAATTTATCAGAACTTGAAATAGTTTTTTGCATTGTTATACGAAATGTCTTCAACCATGCGGTATAGACTATCCATATCGGCTGGTATCAAGCCTTTTTCGACATCATTACCCAATAAGTTGCAAAGCAGTCGACGGAAGTATTCATGACGTGGATAAGAGAGGAACGAACGGCTGTCTGTAAGCATACCCACGAAACGACTCAGCAAACCTAGAACAGAAAGGGCATTCATCTGCCGCTCCATTCCATCAAGCTGATCATTGAACCACCAGCCAGAACCAAACTGAATCTTACCGGGGCATGAACCGTCCTGGAAATTACCCAACATCGTGGCAATTACTTCATTGGCACAGGGATTCAATGTATATAATATGGTGCGAGTTAGCTTCTTCTCCATATTAAGTTCATTGAGGAAATGGCTCATGGCCTTAGCGGTAGTGAATTCACCGATAGAATCGAAACCAGTATCTGGGCCCAATTGATTGTACATCAAGGTATTGTTATCTCGGATAGCACCATAGTGATACTGCTGTGTCCAGTTGCTGGCATAGTCCATTTCAGCACATAGTTTCAGGAAGCAATGCTTATACTGGCGTGTTTCCAGTTCGGTGAGCGTCCCTTTCTTCATTGCCTTGGCAAAGATGTTCTCAATCTCTGCATCAGTATAAGGCTCATCATAGAACTCTTCGATTCCGTGGTCACTCAGGCGGCTGCCCATCTCATGGAAGAAATCGTGACGCTTCTGCAAAGCATCCATCATATCTTTAAAAGTGGTAATGGTGACACCTGCAACCTCTCCAAGCTGATTCACATAGTCAGCAAAGTCAGGCTTCTCGATGTTCATTGCCTTGTCGGGACGCCATGCAGGAATCATCCTGGGGTCATTTTTACCTTTATTTTTAGCATACTCAATATGGTTGTGAAGATCATCAACAGGATCGTCTGTCGTGCAGACCGTTTCTACATTATAATGACGCATGAAACCACGAGCGGTAAATTCAGGATCATTTGCGAGTTTGTCGTTACACTCGTCAAATATCTCGCGTGCAGTTTTCGGAGAGAGCAACTTGGTAATTCCAAAAGCTGTCTTTAGTTCCAAGTGAGTCCAATGATAAAGCGGGTTACGGAAAGTATAGGGAACTGTCTCTGCCCATTTTTCAAACTTTTCCCAATCGGAGGTGTCCTTGCCAGTACAATAGCGCTCATCGACGCCATTAGTGCGCATGGCACGCCACTTATAATGGTCTCCACCTAACCAAAGCTCGGTGATACTCTTGAACTTGTGGTCTTTAGCCACCATTTCAGGAATCAGATGACAGTGATAGTCAATGATAGGCATTTTAGCCGCATGATTGTGGAAAAGATCCTGCGCCGTCGAGGTCTCAAGCAGGAAGTTTTCATCCATAAATTGCTTCATAGCTTGTATTTGTTTTTAAGTATTTATTGAATTCGTTTTGCAAATATACGTCAAATTTTTGGATAAGCGAAAAAATTAAATTATATTTGCACAAATAAATTACGTAAACGATGACGTACAATAATTGCAGCCGTGTGTTGCTCATATATACGGGCGGCACTATCGGGATGGGCAGAAATCTGAATACAGGGGCTTTCGAGCCTTTGGATTTCAATCATCTCATTCAGAATCTGCCTGAATTCAAGTATATTAGTATCATGGTTGACGTATATTCATTCACGTCACCCATAGATTCCAGTGACATGAATCCGAGGATATGGGGACAGATTGTGCGCGTCATTTCTTCTAAATACGAAGAATACGATGGTTTTGTTATCCTACATGGAACAGATACTATGGCATTTACTGCTTCTGCCCTATCCTTCATGCTGGAAAACCTTACTAAACCCGTAATCCTAACAGGTTCGCAATTGCCTATTGGACAACTACGGACTGACGGTAAAGAGAACTTGATTACCTCCATTGAGATTGCTGCAGCCCGTCATGCTGATGGTACACCAATCGTTCCCGAAGTCTGCATATACTTTAGCGGGAAACTTCTCCGTGGCAACCGCTCCACCAAAATGAATGCTGACGGATTCGATGCCTTCGACTCTTTCAACTATCCTCATCTGGCGGATGCTGGAGTAAACATTGTTTATCATGAAGAATTCATTCTGAAGCCTGATTTCACGAAGCCAATGACACCCCATTTTGCAATGGAACCTAATATAGTAGTTTTCACCATCTTCCCAGGTATTCAGGAAGCTACAGTACGGCATATGCTTGACATTCCAGAGTTACGTTCCATTGTCATTCGTACTTATGGTAGCGGGAATGCCCCTCATCAACCATGGCTCATTCACCTGCTAAAACAAACGGTTGACCGAGGTGTCACCGTAGTTAATATATCCCAATGCGCAGCTGGAACAGTTGAAATGGCTCGTTACGACAACGGTTACCAACTGAAAAATGCCGGAGTCATTTCGGGGCATGATGCAACCATTGAAAGTACTGTTACGAAACTGATGTATCTGCAAGCTCATTTTAGTGAAAACAAAATCATCAGGAATCACATGAGCTATCCAATGAGAGGTGAATTTACTAAATCTTCGTAATTTTCGAAAATCTCCTTTGATAATTTGGAAAAATACATTAGATTTGCACTCACAACAAAAGAATTATTTATTACTAAAACATTACAATTATGAAAGAATTAAAAGGAACAAAAACCGAAAAGAATTTGATGGACGCTTTTGCTGGTGAAAGCCAGGCGCACACCAAGTATCTTTACTATGCATCGAAAGCCAAGAAGGATGGCTATGTACAAATCTCGAATCTGTTCATCGAGACAGCCCTGAATGAAAAGGAGCACGCCAAACTATGGTTCAAGTATCTGCATGGAGGAGAAATACCAGCAACGACACAGAACCTGTCTGACGCAGCCGATGGTGAGAACTTCGAGTGGACCGACATGTATGAGCGCATGGCCAAGGAAGCAGAAGAGGAAGGATTCATAGAAATCGCCGCGAAGATGCGAATGGTGGGTGCAATTGAAAAACACCACGAAGAGCGCTATCGGAAATTGCTCCAAAACATCAATGACGAAATCGTATTCTCACGAGATGGTGACGTCATCTGGCAATGTGCGAATTGCGGCCATATTGTGATTGGCAAGAAAGCTCCTCAGATTTGTCCTGTATGCAATCATCCCCTAAGCTTCTTTCAGATTGAGGCGCGCAATTATTGATGAACTTAATTGAATAAAAATAAATGTAGCGGAGGAATTTCAAAATACCTCCGCTACATTTTTCTATTTATCGCCAGAATCGTTCGGTTATGTCACTGAAAGACTCACCGCTAACGCGTTTATAAAGGCGCTGATTTGTGGTGCGCTCTGTCAGGCAGCCAAGATGTTTAATGAACGGCCCCAGCTTAATGTAGTCGAAATCAACCTTATTAATCGACCGGGGAATCCTGCTTCGCCCACTATACCATCCGACTTTCAGTTCCGGATGTTCCTGGTGAATATACAGTGCCAATTCATTTACATAGGAAGGCTCGGCATCACCACCCATAAAACAAACACATGTGATATCGGAACCATACTCTGCAATGAAACGCTCCAACACAAAAGGAGTAAGCGGTTCACCGATGTCCTTCCACAGATACTGGCTATGGCAGCTCGGACAATGGCAGGGACAGTTGCTGATATTTATGGAGAGCGTCACCTCGTCAGGTATTTCCTGAAAGACGACGCCTCCATTCACATATTTAAGCATTCTACTGGTTATTGTTAATGTTGTGCCATCTGTTTGGTGCCAGCATAATAACGACGGGAAGCTTCTTCCTGACGAGCTGCAGAGAAGTTGCTCACTCGCTTCAGATAGCCGATGATACGTGTCATGTAGTCCACATTCTTAGAATGACAATGTGGACATTCTTTCAGGTATCGCTTGTCTATGTAACCGCAATCATTACAGATGGTATTGGGAACGTTAAACGTAAAGTAGTTGCATCCCTCCTTGGCAGCCACTTTTAGCAACTGGCGATACTGGGCCTTTGACAGGTGCTCTTCAAGGTTCATGTGGAGAGCAGAACCACCCGTGAGATGCTGGATATAAGGAGCGCCGTGGAGCTTGAACTTGTCGATGATGTTCAGCGAATCGTCCTCTACAACATAGAAATAGCTGTTGTAGCAGTCACGTGGTACGAAGTAACCATCCTCACGATCCCATTTGGCGTGTTTCACGCCTACATTCTCTGCAGGAATCATCTCGCAGTTGAACAGCACATCCTTCGTCCTATATTCTTTGTTCTTCTTTTCAATAAGACCAAGTACCGTCTGAACAAACGTCAGATAGTCAGGATTATCTGTAATCTGTATGCCCATAAACTCGGCAGCTTCCACAAGTCCGTTGATTCCTATGGTGAGATACTGACGGCCGATATTGATATACCCTGCATCGAAAAGAGGCAGCATTCCACTCTTCTGGAGTTCCTTCAAATTCTCGTTATAGGCAAGTTGTACTTTATGGCACAGGTCAATGATATCGGTAAGGAACTCCTTGTAGTCCATGTTATTGTTCACGGCATACTGGATACAACGGTTCAGGTTGATGGTGAGCACGCTCTTCGAACCTGTCGAAACGCCTCCAGCTCCCAGAGTATAACTGAATCCGTTGTCCTGTATTTCATTACGCAAACGGCAGCAAGAACTCAGAGAATCGGCATTATCACTCATATAAGTAAAGAACGAATGGCCCTCAGCATACATTTCCGCTGTGAAATCACCCCACTCCTTATCAATGCAGTCACCATCTTTGGTCAACAGGGACATTGTTTCTACAGGGAAAGTGAGAACTGTCTTGGTACGCTCTTTGTTGAACCACTTCATGAAACGCTTCTGCAGCCAGCTCAATCCGAACCAGTCTGGCTTGCTTCCATCTGGGAAATAGAACTCGCCAAACATTGCATCAAAGTAAGGCTTGTCGTAGTATGCAATATTCCAGAACACAGCCTGATAGTTGCGGGCACCCGTTGGCTGGTTCAGCGTATATACAATCTGCTCAAAACAGTCTGTAATAACCTTGTCGATTGTACGTTGTTTCAGCGAAAGGTCAACAATCTTGTCGGATTCCTTCCAATAGTCCTTGCCGTATTCAAGGCCCAGAAAATAATTCATATACATCAGGAACTCAGGGGTAGCACAAGCTCCGCTGAGCATGCTCGACACCATAAATACCATGTTGGCAAATCCGCCACAGAACGACTTGAGGTTAGTGGGAGCTGTTGAGTTGCCGCCAATGCTCATCGTTCCACCGATAAGCCATGGGTACATGGTGATGGAAGCACAATAGTTGGCCAGCGAAGTTTCGTCGTTCTTATAAATATAGTGGTGGGTAAGCAGATAGATATAACGGTCTGCTAAGTCTTTGCCATACATTTTCTTGATGCGGTCAGTGAGCAGACGGCGGTTCAAGCGTATGAAATTCGACTTGGGGAGTTCACCGATGAGCGTGGCAATATTCTTGTGTTCAACATTGGCATTGGCATCATACTTTGAACCGGTTGCAGCATTGGCAGCTTCACAATAGTCGGAAAGAAACTGCATCTTCTCCAGCACTTCGCGATCTTCAGTGTGGCGCTGTCGATAAAGCATGAAACTCTTGGCGACCTTATAATAACCCTCGCGCATCAGAGCTTCTTCAACCTGATTCTGGATGTCTTCAACCTTTATCCCTTCATGCATGTCCAAATGGCTGATAATCTTGGAAATGCAACCCAAGTCTATAGGTTCGTCAACACTATTGAATGCCTTAATGATGGCATTCATGATTTTGTCTAGGCTAAAACGGTCGGTTGTACCGTCTCTTTTGGTAATTGAGAAGTTTGTTATTTCCATTAGTACTTTTACTTTTTGGGAAACTTTTTTCTTTTTCGTCGGCCAAAAGTTTCCCGTTTTGGACAACTTATTCGATTGTTTGGGGTTAAAGAGTTTTCCGAATTGATAATTTCGAAATCGGTCACAAAGGTAACAAAAAAGTAATTAAGTCGTATAGAAAAACAGGAAAAACTTTTGTTAATTTTTCCTTAGAACAACAGCATCAGAAGCTTATCCAACTGAATAATAAGCACATAAAAATATCGATTAAACAAAAGAAAAATAAAGCAACATATAGCATTTGCAGCCTATCTATTGGGCAACAAAACAGAGTTTGACCTCAGCATCAGATACATCGGTTTAGCAAGTCCACCTCAAGCTTGCGTTATTTTAATCAGTACAAAAGGCTAAAACTGGTTGTTCTAAAGCCTAAAACTGATAGTTCTAAAGGTTAAAACTGGTAGTACTAAAGCCTAAAACTGGTAGTACTGAACTTTTGTACTACTTTGAAACAAGTTGTTTACCTTAATCAGCTCTTGTCAAAAACAGGTGTTACACATAGCGGAAATACACTTGTAAAAGGCCCAATAGTATAAAAATCCTTTCTTACTACACCTATTTATATAATAAGGGCAGGTGTTCCCACCTGCCCTTAATCAATTATTTTGCATAAGCAACTGAACGGGTTTCACGTATCACGGTGATTTTCACCTGTCCAGGATAAGTCATTTCATTTTGTATTTTTGTTGCAATCTCGCCCGATAGCTTTATGCTCTCGGCATCGTCCATCTTGTCGGCACCCACGATTACGCGAAGTTCACGGCCTGCCTGGATGGCATAAGTCTTTGTAACACCCGGATAGCTCATTGCTATAGCTTCCAGATCGTTCAGGCGCTTGATATATGCCTCAACTATTTCGCGGCGTGCACCTGGGCGTGCACCTGAGATGGCATCACATACCTGTACAATGGGAGCAAGCAGAGTCTGCATTTCCATCTCGTCATGGTGAGCACCGATTGCATTGCAAATATCTGGTTTTTCCTTATATTTCTCAGCAAGTTTCGCGCCATAGAGTGCGTGTGGTAGCTCTGTTTCTTCATCTGGCACTTTACCAATATCATGAAGCAATCCTGCACGCTTTGCTTTTTTTGGATTCAACCCGAGTTCACTGGCCATAACCGCACAAAGATTTGCTGTTTCACGGGCGTGCTGCAACAAGTTCTGTCCGTAAGAAGAACGATACTTCATCTTGCCCACTACCCTTATCAGTTCTGGATGCAAACCGTGTACACCAAGGTCAATAGCAGTGCGCTTACCTGTCTCGACAATTTCGTTGTCAAGTTGTTTCTTCACTTTGGCCACCACTTCCTCGATGCGTGCCGGATGGATGCGTCCATCGGCAACGAGCTGATGAAGAGCCAGTCGGCAGACCTCTCTGCGAATAGGGTCAAAAGCCGAAATAACAATTGCCTCGGGAGTGTCGTCTACAACAATTTCAACTCCACAGGCAGCCTCCAAAGCGCGGATATTACGGCCTTCACGTCCAATGATGCGGCCTTTCACCTCATCATTATCAATATGGAACACGCTGACCGAGTTTTCTATGGCTGTTTCCGTAGCAACACGCTGGATGGTCTGAATCACAATCTTTTTAGCTTGCTGGTTAGCATTAAGCTTAGCCTCATCCATAATCTCGTTGATATAGCTGGCGGCATCGGTCCTGGCTTCATCCTTCAGGCTTTCCACCAGCCGGTTCTTTGCTTCCTCAGCGCTCAATCCAGACAGTTCTTCAAGTTTCACACGCTCCTGCTGCTGCATCTTTTCCAGCTCATCCTGCTTCACTACGAGCAATTTCTTCTCGTTGTCAATGCGTTGTTGCTGTTGTTCCACTTCCTGCTTGCGGCGGCCGATTTCTTCCTGACGCTGATTCAGGCTTATCTCGCGTTGCTTCAATTTATTCTCACTCTGCTGGATTTTCTGGTTGCGCTGCTGAACCTCCTTGTCCAGTTCGGCCTTCTTGTTCAGGAATTTCTCCTTAACCTCAAAGAGCTTTTCCTTTTTCAAATCTTCGGCTTCCCTGGCGGCAACCTCCATCATTTTTTTATATTTACCTGTTAATCCATATCGGAATACCAAGTATCCACATAGCCCACCTACAATAAGAGCAGCTACGGCAACAATCAAATTTACTATCATACTTTATCTGTTATTTATAATACTCTTTCTATCTCTTTTGTTAATGACGAAAGAATATTATCATACTCAGATGTATCGTTATTTCCTTTCTCTTTCTCGTATCGAAGGGAAATATCAATCATAGCCATGTACAGTATTTCCTTCTCGCTTTTCTTGGTCTTGTACCTTTCAGCATATCGGTTTACTGTACTTGATATAAGCTTTGCAGCCTCACGATAGAAGAACTCCTCCTCGCGATTTACTTTCACGGGGATGTCCGTATCATATACGTGCAATCTTATATTAAGTTTTTCGTTTTCTTCCGCCATATTACTTTTCGCTCATCATGGTTATACACCGGTTCACCTCACGAATGAGGCCAGCAATCCGTTTCTTTGCACCTTCAACATCTCCGTCAGTGACTTCAAGCATCCGGGCTGTTTTCAGACTGTTATAATCACGCTGCGCTTGTTGCAACTGATCTTTCAGAAGCACGATTTCCTTATCACGCTCATCAACCATGGCATAAAGATCCTCGTTCTCCTTCTTCACTTCGGAAAAACGGAGAATCATCTGCCTCATGCGGGTGGTAAAAGTGTTCAGAATTTCAGTTGAACTTGTCGTATTCATGGATTTTACTTATATATGACCACCATCAACGCCAGGTGTATGCAACCTTTGGTTTCAAACAGCCATAAAGTTCGTTGCAAAGATAAGTTTTTTTTTTGAATCCACAAAATTTATCCAATGAAAATTCATAATTTAATGAAATTTAGTTAGTTAAATAGGTAAATGCTTGCATTTAATCGAATATTTTTCTATCTTTGCACCATAAATTTTAAAAAGACGACTATGAAAGGTATTGTATTAGCTGGTGGTAGTGGAACACGCCTCTACCCTATCACGAAAGGAATAAGTAAACAACTGATTCCCATTTTCGACAAGCCCATGATTTATTATCCTATCTCGGTGCTTATGCTTGCCGGAGTAAGAGAAATCCTTATCATCTCGACACCACATGATCTGCCAGGTTTCCAGCGCCTGCTTGGTGACGGGAGTGACTATGGCGTGAAATTTGAGTATGCCGAGCAGCCTTCTCCCGACGGATTGGCACAGGCATTCATCATAGGCGAGAAATTCATTGGCAACGATGCTGCCTGTCTGGTACTTGGTGACAACATCTTTCACGGAGCTGGACTTTCTTCACTTCTCCGCCAGGCTGTTGTTGATGCTGAACAGAATAATAAGGCCACTGTTTTCGGCTACTGGGTGAGCGATCCCGAACGCTATGGAGTTGCTGAATTCGACTCTAATGGCAATTGCCTCTCCATTGAAGAGAAGCCCAAAGAGCCAAAGAGCAACTATGCTGTCGTGGGCCTCTATTTCTATCCCAACAAGGTTGTCGAAGTGGCTAAGCACATCAAGCCGTCAGCCCGCGGTGAATTGGAAATAACCACCGTCAACCAAGAGTTCCTGCAAGACAAGCTGTTGAAGGTACAGACTTTCGGTCGAGGTTTTGCATGGCTCGACACCGGAACCCACGACTCTCTTTCCGAAGCATCCACTTTTGTTGAAGTCATCGAGAAGCGCCAAGGCCTTAAAGTTGCATGTCTGGAAGGTATTGCTTATCGCAAGGGTTGGATAACGGCTGAGAAACTTCGCGAGGTTGCCCAGCCAATGCTGAAAAACCAATACGGCCAATATTTACTTAAAGTCATCGACGAAGTGGAAAAAACGGGCAAGGAGAATTTGGAATACTAAGCAAGTTGGAATTATATAGCCAATGAGTTTATTCAGTAAGGAAACATTCTGGGAACTGTTCCGGTTCTGTGTGGTTGGCATTACGGCCGTTGCCATCACCTATGCCATCTATCTGCTCCTATTGCCTTACATCGACAAAAGCATTTCCTATACCATTGGCTATGTGGTCAGTTTTTGCTTCAACTACTGGGCTACTTCCCGGTTCACATTTCACAAAGACGCCAACAAGAAGAATGGCATCGGTTTTGCCGGTGCCCATCTCTTCAATTATTTTCTTCAGATTGGATTGCTCAACTTTTTCATCTGGTTGGGCGTTCCTAAGGAATGGGCACCGCTGCCGATGTTCTGCATCGCTGTGCCGAGTAATTTCCTGATTGTCCGTTTCGTTTTCAACAAGTTCAGCAAACAAAACAATCCGTCAGGTCACGAAAGCCGTTGAGAAAATCAGCGGCTTTCATTCTTTTCTTGCCCGCCAGTTGGATTTCCTTTAGTTCTAGCAAACCATCGCCTGTACTGACAAACAAGCGGTTTTTATTCTGAACCAGCACTCCTGGTTTATGTTCCGCTACTTTCCCCGTCTTAGCGGTTTCAAAAACCTTCAACACCGTCTGTTTGCCACCCGAGACAGTAAGTGTTGTCCATGCTCCAGGATAAGGACTCAACCCACGCACAAAGTCATATACGCTCTTCGCACTCTGGTTCCAGTTAATCTCACATGTTTCCTTGAATATCTTTGGCGCCAAATGCAGAACATCTGTCTCGGCAATCATTTCTTCCTGTGGCAGACTATCCACGTGCCCATCGCCTTCCAGAATTTTATCAATAGTTTCCAAGGCAATCTCTGCGCCCAATGCCATCAGCCCGTCGTAGACATTCTCAACGTTATAGTCATCCTTGATGTCAAAAGGCTTCTGCATAATGATTCGCCCCGTGTCGATATCATGGTCGAGGAAGAAGGTCGTAACACCCGTGCGTTTTTCGCCATTAATAACCGCCCAATTGATTGGAGCGGCTCCACGATACTGTGGTAATAATGCAGCATGAACATTGAAAGTACCGAAACGAGGCATAGCCCACACCACCTCTGGCAGCATACGAAATGCCACAACAACCTGAAGGTCGGCCTTGTAAGAACGAAGTTCTTCCACAAACTCCTCGTCCTTCATCTTCACGGGCTGAAGCACGGGAATCCCCATAGAAAGTGCATATTGCTTAACCAGCGAAGGCTGAAGCGTATCTTGATGGCGACCCACAGGCTTATCGGGTTGAGTTACCACGGCTACAACATTGTAGCCTCCCTCAACGAGCGACTTCAGCGTTCCTACAGCAAATTCGGGTGTTCCCATGAACACGATGCGTAAATCCTCTTTCTGCATTTTCCCAAAATATCAGTTCAATCATTCATGCGGCAACATCATTCAGCACTCATGTCGGCCACCATCTGACGGTATTGCGTATAAAGATGCGAACGTGTGATGTAGCCTATCAATTTACCTTCAACATCCACTACAGGCAGCATCTGAGCATCAGTTTTGTCGAAAGTCATCATCACATCTTCCATCGGGTCGTTCACGCCAAGAAGCGCGGCGGGCTGACTCATCAGTTGAACTACTGTGAAATGATGGTACAACTCGGTGCGGAACACGATGTTGCGTATTTTCTGCAGATCTATCTCGCCCAGCAGATTGCCAGCTTCATCGAGTACAGGTAGCAGACTCTGCTTCGAACGGCTCAATGCATGCACGAGCTGACTGAGTTTCATGTCTGGCTTAACCCATGTATAATGTCGGTCAATGACCGAGTCAAGACTCATCAGCGTTAGGACAGCATGGTCGGTATGATGGGTTATCAGTTTGCCTTCACGAGCCAATCGCATGCCATAGATGCTGTGTTCCTCAAAGATATTGATGGTGAGGTAAGCACAGATGCTGACTATCATCAACGGAATAAACATCTCATAGCCTCCCGTCAGTTCGGCAATCAGGAATATTCCCGTCAGCGGAGCGTGCATCACTCCCGCCATCACAGCTGCCATTCCGAGCATGGTAAAGTTTTGCTCTGGAATGTAGACACCTATTTGTTCTACGTTCCAAACTCTGGCAAAAAAGAACCCTCCAAAAGCCCCGATGAATAGTGAGGGAGCAAACGTTCCGCCGCAACCTCCTCCACCGTTAGTGGCCGATGTGGCAAACACCTTCGTAAGCAGGACCAGTCCCAGATAGACAATTAGCAATTTGCCCTCTCCATAGAATAAAGAGTTGTTAAGTATCTGATTCCAATCTGCTTCCGTCTTTCCGTTCAATAGGATATTGATACTATTGTATCCTTCGCCATAGAGAGCCGGGAAAAGGAAAATAAGCAAACTCAGAATCGCTCCACCAAGTAGAAGCTTGGCATAATGATTATCTCTCATCTTTCTGAATACGCCCTCGCAGGCATTCATCATACGGATGAAATAGAGGCTGAGCAGACCTCCGAACACCCCTAATAGTATATAGGCCGGCACTCTGTCCATCTGCCATGTTCCGGCCATCGTGAAATGAAAGAGCGACTGGCTCCCTGTAAAAATGTAGCTGAAGCAAACAGCCGTAACCGAGGCTATCAGTATGGGCATCAGCGAAGCCATCGTCAAGTCAATCATCAGCACCTCGAGCGTGAATACAAGACCAGCTATTGGAGCCTTGAAGATGCCTGCGATTGCAGCCGAAGCACCACATCCAATAAGTAGCATGAGCGTTTTTGAGTCGAGTTTGAACACTTGGCCCAAATTACTTCCAATGGCAGAGCCTGTGAGCACAATCGGTGCCTCAGCTCCAACCGATCCACCAAAGCCGATGGTGATAGCCGAAGCAATCACGCTGCTCCACGTGTTATGTCCTTTCAGCCTACTTTTCTTTGTACTAATGGCATATAGGATGCGAGTAATTCCGTGAGAGATATTGTCTTTGACAATATAGCGCACAAAGAGCGAAGTAAGGTAAATACCGATGACGGGATAGACCAGATATAGCCAGTTAAATGAATAGGCCGTGAAACCCTCGGTGAGTAACAGCTGAATCTGGTTGATAAACCAATGAAGCGAGAAAGCAGCAACAGCGACGAGAAAACCCACAATGAAACTCAGGATAAGTGTAAATTGCCTATCCGTAATATGTTGCTCTCGCCATGTTAAGATTTTTTCCCTCACTTCTTCTTGTTATTTCCTCAAGATAGTAACCACGCCGTTAACCGATAGCTTTATGATGCTCGATGGCACATGCGGTTTCTTTTCCTGCCGGCGCGAGAAGCACACATAGTCAACAGCCTCAAGCAGTTCAGGTGTAATGTCCGCATAATTCTGCGCTGGTGGTTGTCCGCTGATATTGGCACTCGTCGAGACGATGGCTTTCTGGAATCTGTAGCACAATTCTTTCGAGAACTCTTCCTTGGTAATGCGCATCGCAATACTTCCATCCTCGGCTATCAGGTTGGGAGCCAGGTTAACTGCACCGTCCAGAATAATAGTTGTCGGCTTGATGGCCAGGTCGAAAATGTCCCAAGCCACATTGGGCACATCCCTGACGTAGCGTTGCAGACGGGCATCGCTATCAACGAGGCATATCATGGCCTTCGAGTCGTCGCGCTGCTTGATTCGATAGACCTTTGCCACAGCTTCCTCGTTGGTTGCATCGCAACCTATACCCCATACGGTATCGGTGGGATATAGTATCACCCCACCCTTCCGCATCACTTCCACAGCATTCTGGATATCTTCTTTCTTGTTCATCATAACATTATGTTGGGGCAAAGGTACAACAAAAATCCGATTAAACGAAACTAATGATGATTTAATTTAGACAGTATCTCTAATAAATAAATTATGTACGCGCATACGCACGTACATAATATTAGTATAAAAGATTGTCTGCTATTTGTTAATGGTTATAGTTCCCAACCAATAGCTGATGCACCAAGAACTGCAGCCGACGAACCGTCGAGACCGCTGACCAAGAACTTTGCCTTGCCCTTGAACACCTTCAGCACGTTCTTGTTGTAGCTTTCCTCGATGGGTTTCATGATAAGGTCGCCAGCTTTTGTCATGCCGCCGAAGAAAATGAATGCCTCGGGAGATGCGAAAGCAGCGAAATCGGCACAAGCCTTACCGAGCATGTCACCCGTGAACTCATAAATGCGCTTAGCCAGGGCATCACCCTTTCCAGCAGCAATCGAGACGTCAAGGGATGTAATCTGCTCTGCGTCCATCTCACGGAGCAATGATGGTTCGTCACTCTTTTGCAGGAACTCGCGTGCCGAACGGGCAACGCCAGTGGCAGAGCAATAGCACTCTAAACATCCCTGACGACCGCATCCGCAAACTCTTCCACCCTCGCGAACCATAGTGACGTGGCCAAGTTCCCCTGCAAAACCGTCGCAGCCATATACCAGCTGACCATTGATGACGATGCCCGAGCCTACGCCCGTTCCCAGAGTGAGAACGATGAAGTTCTTCATGCCGCGTGCTACGCCATAGGTCATCTCACCCACAGCTGCTGCATTGGCGTCGTTAGTCAGTCCTACGGGGATTCCGCTCAATCTGTCGCTGAACATCTGTGCCAGGGGCACGATGCCGTTATGTGCCCAAGTCAGGTTTGGAGCAAACTCGATGGTTCCTGTATAGTAGTTGCCATTAGGAGCTCCGATACCCATTGCCTTGATCGTTTGAATGCCGCCCACCTGCTCGATAATCACCTGTAGAGCATCTATGCATGCGTCGACATAATCCTCAACCTTGTCATAGCCTTGCGTCTTGATAGCCGTCGTAGCCTTAATCTCGCCACGTGCATCCACGATTCCAAACACCGAGTTGGTACCTCCTAAATCCAAGCCAATCACATATGGCTTAATTGATGGTCGTTCTGTCATAATTAAATTACTATTTAGTTATTAGAAAAAGTCGTGTATCACGGCAAAGGTATGAAAAAACTCTCACCGACACAAATTTTAATGTCATAAAATTACATAAATCAAGAAAATTTACTACCTTTGCACTCAAATATGATGCCATTTTCTTTTCAAATAGACTTTGTCAATCTGATATTCAAGGGTATCTTGATTGGCATCATCGCCTCAGCTCCGATGGGGCCAGTTGGTGTACTATGTGTTCAGCGTACGCTCAACAAGGGAAGATGGTACGGATTTATCACGGGCGTCGGTGCTTCTGTCTCCGACATCATCTACGCCATGATTACCGGCTTCGGTATGTCGTTCGTAATGAACCTGGTCAACAATGCCGAAACAAAGTTCCTGCTTCAGATTCTTGGTAGCATCATTCTCCTTATCTTCGGCATCATCTCCTTCCGCGCCAACCCCACGAAGAACATGCACGTAAGCAGCAAACAGAAGGGAACACTCTGGCACAATGGCATCACGGCCTTTCTGGTTACCTTCTCCAACCCGCTCATCATCTTTCTCTTCATGGGTTGTTTTGCCCAGTTCGCCTTTGTCGTACCCAACCATCCACTCGAGATGTTCTTCGGTTACCTCAGCATCGTCTTCGGTGCCCTGCTCTGGTGGTATGGCCTCACATGGGTCATCGACAAGGTGCGCACCATCTTCGACACCTCAGGCATCATTATCATCAACAAGGTGATCGGCAGCGTCGTCATCCTATTCTCCCTCATTGTGCTCTTTGGGACAATGTTTAACCTTTACACATTACCCGAGTTCTGAGTCTCCGAATAGATATTTACTTCTATTTCATCATGTACATAGCCCAACAACTTCGCAAGGAAAACATTGCAGAATACCTGCTCTATATGTGGCAAGTCGAAGACCTTCTTCGTGCCTACGGATGCTCGCTGAGCAACATCAGGCGCGAATATATCGACCGCTTCAACTATACCGACGAACAGAAGGCCGAGATGACCGACTGGTATGGCGACCTCATCCGCATGATGAACCAGGAAGGATGTCGCCAAAAAGGCCATCTGCAAATCAACCGCGTGGTGATGCAACAGCTCATGGAACTCAATGCCCAGCTGCTCAGCAGCACCAAGTTCCCGTTCTACACCAGCGAATACTACAAGGTGCTGCCCTATATTGTCGAGTTGCGCCGTCGCGGCAATGCCGATGAACCCGAGATTGAAACCTGCTTCAACGCCCTCTATGGCACGATGCTCCTCCGTCTGCAAAAAAAAGAAATCAGTCCCGACACCAATCATGCCATCAAGGAAATCACCACCTTCATCGGCATGCTCTCCGACTACTACAAAGCGGACAAGGCCGGTGACCTTGTCCTAAATGACAACTGATTAAAACGCGTAGCGAACATATGAAGATTTTAATTACTGGCTGTAACGGCCAACTTGGCAACGAGATTCAGTTGCTCGAAAAGGAACATAGCGAACACCAGTGGTTCAATACCGACGTCGGCGAACTCGACATTACCGACCAGTTGGCCATCGAGCAGTTCATTCAGGAAAAACAGATTGATGGCATCGTCAACTGCGCGGCCTATACCGCCGTCGACAAGGCCGAGTCCGACAAGGAACTCTGCACCACGCTCAACACCGTGGCACCTGCCTATCTGGCTGCCGCCATCGAGAAGCGCGGAGGATGGATGATACAAATCAGCACCGACTATGTGTTCGACGGCTCCAAGCACACACCCTATGTGGAGACCGACACCCCATGCCCCGACAGCGTCTATGGTAGCACCAAGCTGGCCGGTGAATTCGGCGTACAGAAATTCTGCCGCAACACTATGATCATCCGCACGGCTTGGCTCTACTCCACCTTCGGCAACAACTTCGTGAAGACAATGATCCGATTGGGCAACGAGCGTCCCGAGCTGGGCGTCATCTTCGACCAGATAGGAACGCCCACCTATGCGCGCGACCTTGCACAGGTCATTTTGACTGCCATCGAGAAAGGCATCCGTCCCGGTGTCTACCACTTCTCGAACGAGGGAGTCATCTCGTGGTACGATTTCACAAAGGCCATCCACCGCATCGCCGGCAACTCGTCGTGCCATGTGCGTCCGCTTCACACCTCCGAATATCCCACACCAGCCAAGCGTCCCGCCTACAGCGTGCTCGACAAGACAAAAATCAAAGAAACATACGATATCGAAATCCCCTACTGGGAAGAAAGCCTCAAAGACTGTATTGAGAAACTATGAATCAAGAAATAGAAAGAAGACGCACCTTTGCCATCATCAGCCACCCCGATGCCGGTAAGACCACGCTGACCGAGAAGTTCCTGCTTTTCGGCGGACAGATTCAGGTGGCCGGAGCCGTCAAGAGCAACAAAATCAAGAAGACGGCTACTTCCGACTGGATGGACATCGAGAAACAACGCGGAATCTCCGTCTCCACATCCGTTATGGAGTTCGATTACACCCCTCCTTCTGAGGGGCAGGAGGAGGCCTATAAGGTGAACATCCTCGACACCCCGGGACACCAGGACTTTGCCGAGGACACCTACCGCACCCTGACGGCCGTCGATTCCGCCATCATCGTCGTCGACGGAGCCAAGGGCGTGGAGGCACAGACGCGCAAACTGATGAACGTCTGCCGCATGCGCAACACACCCGTCATCATCTTCATCAACAAGATGGACCGCGAAGGCCGCGACCCCTTCGACCTGCTCGACGAGTTGGAGAACGAACTCGAAATCAAGGTGCGCCCGCTCTCATGGCCCATCAACCAGGGCGCCAAGTTCAAGGGCGTCTATAATATCTACGAGCAGAAACTCGACCTCTTCACCCCCGACAAACAGCGCGTCACCGAAAAGGTAGAGGTGGACATCAACGATGCCGCTGTCCTCGCCGACTTTGTGGGTGAGCAGAATGCCGAGAAACTGCTCGAAGACCTCGAACTCATCGACGGTGTCTATCCTCCGTTCGACGTCGAAACCTATCGCTCTGCCGAGGTGGCACCCGTTTTCTTCGGCTCGGCGCTCAACAACTTCGGCGTTCAGGAACTGCTCAACTGCTTCGTCGAGATAGCCCCCAGTCCCCGTCCCACAAAGGCCGAGGAGCGCATGGTGGAACCCGAGGAACCCAAGTTCACGGGATTCATCTTCAAGATAACGGCCAACATCGACCCCAACCACCGTTCGTGTATCGCCTTCTGCAAAGTATGCTCTGGAAAGTTCGTGCGCAACCAGCCCTATCTCCATGTGCGCCAGGGCAAGACGCTGCGCTTCTCCTCCCCCACCCAGTTCATGGCCCAGCGCAAGAGCACCATCGAGGAAGCATGGCCAGGCGACATCGTGGGACTGCCCGACAATGGCATCTTCAAGATTGGCGACACCCTCACCGAGGGCGAACAGCTTCATTTCCGCGGCCTCCCCTCCTTCTCGCCCGAGATGTTCAAATACATCGAGAACGACGACCCCATGAAGTCGAAGCAGTTGCAGAAAGGCATCGACCAGTTGATGGACGAAGGCGTGGCACAGTTGTTCATCAACCAGTTCAACGGCCGCAAGATTATCGGCACCGTCGGACAACTGCAGTTCGAAGTCATCCAGTACCGTCTGGAGAACGAGTACAATGCCCGTTGCCGTTGGGAGCCCGTCCACCTCTACAAAGCATGCTGGATAGAGGCCGACGACGAGAAGGAACTCGAGGCTTTCAAGAAGCGCAAATACCAGTATATGGCCAAGGACAAAGAAGGCCGCGACGTCTTCCTTGCCGATTCAGGCTATGTGCTCCAAATGGCCCAGCAAGATTTTGAAAATATCCGCTTCCACTTCACATCGGAATTCTGATGCTATTTCTTAGTCCCCAATTAGACTTTAATTGCGTTGCATTTAGACTTTGATTGCATTGCATTTAGACTTTATTTGCATTGCATTTAGACTTTAATTGCGTTGCATTTAGACTTTATTTGGGATGGAATTAGACTTTGATTTGAAAGAAAACCATTTCCGTTTTAAGGAGTGGAGATTGAATAAACTTTCCACTGAGCAAATACCTCCTTTCCGCTGAGCAGAAGCCTCCTTTCCGCTGAGCGAAAACGGGGTTTCCAATCAGTAGAAACCCCGCATCCGATAAATGATTATTTCAGAATTCAGCCTATCCAGTTCTGAAGAATCTGACGGCCATCTGGCGTGAGTACACTCTCGGGATGGAACTGGATGCCATGGATGTCGAATTCCCTGTGGCGCAGGGCCATGATCTGCCCCTCGTCGCTCTCGGCGGTGATTTCCAGACAATCGGGGAAACCTTCCTTCGACACTACCCACGAATGATAGCGACCCATGGTGATGCGGCGGGGAAGGCCGGCGAAAACTGGGTCGATACCGAACTGGGTGCCCTCGGTGGCTACGCCATGGAACACGTCGGAGAGATTGGTGAGATGGGCTCCAAAGACTTCGCCGATGGCCTGATGACCAAGACATACACCGAAGATGGGCTTCCGCCCGGCATAGGTGCGGATGACGTCGAGCAGCAGCCCGGCCTCGGAAGGAATGCCGGGACCTGGCGAGAGCACAATCTTGTGGAATTCCTCTAACTGCTGCAACTGGAACTGGTCGTTGCGGAAGACGGTGACCTCGGCGCCGAGTTCCTTGATGAGATGACTCAGGTTGTAGGTGAACGAGTCGTAATTGTCAATGATAACTATCTTCATGTTACATGTCCTCCGCTAAAATTATGGCACGGCGCAATGCACCGAGCTTGTTGTTGACTTCTTGTAATTCGTATTCCTCGTTGCTCTTGGCCACGATGCCGCCGCCCGCCTGGAACCACAGTTCGTTGTTGCGCGAGACGAATGTGCGGATGGTGATGGCCTGGTTCAACGAGCCGTTCAGGCCGATGTAGCCAATGCAGCCGCCATAGGCACCACGGTTGTGAGGCTCGTACTCGGAAATGAGTTGCATGGCCCTCACCTTGGGCGCACCCGAGAGTGTACCAGCCGGGAAGGTGTCGATGAAGGCCTTGATGGGGTCGGCGCCCTCGTCGAGGGTTCCGCTGACGCGGCTGACGAGGTGGATGACGTGACTATAGTACTGAAGGTCTTTGTAGAAATCTACCTTCACGTCGTGGCAGTTGCGCGAGAGGTCGTTGCGTGCCAAATCGACAAGCATGACGTGCTCGGCATTCTCCTTGGGGTCGTTGCGCAGGTACTCAGCATTCTTGCGGTCGGCCTCGGCATCGCCTGTTCGCTTAGTGGTGCCGGCAATGGGGTCGATGTAGGCCTTGCGGCCCTCGATGCGGCAATGGGTCTCGGGACTGGAGCCGAAGATGCGGAAACCGCCGAAATCGAAATAGAACAGGTAGGGACTGGGATTGATGCTGCGAAGGGCGCGGTAGAGCTTGAAGTCGTCGCCCTCGTACTTCTGGATGAAGCGGCGCGAGATGACAATCTGGAACACGTCGCCGCGCAGACAATGCTGGATGCCACGGCGGATGTTGGCCTTGTGCTCATCGTCGGTGAGCGGCGAAGTGACCTCGCCAACGGGATGGAACCCGTAGGGCTTCACATTGGCTCGGTTCATCTGACGGAGAATATCCTCGACGACACGCTCGCCCTGTGCCTCATCGTGCTCATGGATGGTCACGATGGTCATCTTGTTGTTGAAATGGTCGAAGATGATGATGTCGCGATAGAGCAGATAGTACATGTCGGGGGCATCGTTTTTCTCCTGTGTCTCATCCTTCACGGGGATGTCCTCGAAGTAGCGGACGGCATTAAACGAAGTGTATCCATAGAGTCCGCAATTATCTGAAAAGTCGCCAGTTACCTGGAATCTGTTCAAGAAGTCATTGATGGCGTTGTCGGAACGGTATTCCTTGTTCACCACATGGCGCTGCTCTGAGCCATCGGGGAACGTGAGTATGCTCTCGCCATGAGAGATGGCCACCGATGCGATGGGGTTGATGCCGATGAACGACCGCGAGTTGTTGGCGTCGTGATAGTCGCTACTCTCCATCAATGCCGACTGGGGATAGATGTCGCGCAGGTGCATATAGACGCCCACGGGGGTGTAAAGGTCGGCCAGGATGGTTCGCGACGAGGTCGCGTAAGCCCACTTCTTTGTATTCTTGTCCATAATCGTTGTGTTTTTAGTTTACGCCCATTCCTTGTGTTTCAGATAGGTCTCGATATCCTTGTCGCCGCGTCCGCTGACGGTCAGCACCACCACGTCGTCGGCCTTGAAAGTCAACTTCGACAGTGCAGCCACGGCATGGGCACTCTCGATGGCAGGGATGATACCTTCGAGGCGGGTGAGTTCGTAGCCTCCACGGATGGCCTCGTCGTCGTTGATGGCCAGCACCTTTGAGCGTCCTTTCTGGAACATGTTACAATGCATGGGACCGACACCGGGATAGTCGAGTCCGGCAGAAATGGTGAAGGCCTCCTCAATCTGTCCGTCGGGCGTCTGCATGACGAGCATCTTCGCACCATGAAGGATTCCGGTGGTGCCGCAGTGCATGGTGGCAGCGGTATGGCCCGAGTCAACGCCATGACCGCCAGCCTCGGCGAGGACAATCTTTACGCGCTCGTCGTCGAGATAGTGGTAGACCGTTCCGGCAGCATTCGAACCGCCTCCCACGCAGGCCACGAGATAGTCGGGATAGTCGCGCCCCTCCTTCTCCATGAGTTGCTCCTTGAGTTCCTTGGAGATGATGCTCTGCATGCGGGCGACGATGTCGGGATAAGGATGCGGTCCCATGGTGGAGCCCACGATATAGAACGTGTCCTTGGGATGGCAACACCAGTCGCGGATGGCCTCGGAACAGGCATCGGAGAGCGTCATGTTGCCCGTGGTGACAGGATGAACCTCGGCACCGAGCATCTTCATGCGCTCCACGTTGGTGTGCTGGCGCTCAACGTCGGTGGCGCCCATGAACACCTCGCACTTCATGTTCATCAGCGCGCAGACGGTGGCCGTGGCCACACCATGCTGACCGGCTCCGGTCTCGGCAATGATGCGCGTCTTGCCCATCTTCTTGGCCATGAGAATCTGACCGACGGTATTGTTGATCTTGTGGGCACCGGTATGGTTGAGGTCCTCGCGCTTCAGATAGAGGCGGCAACCGTACTTTTCGCTCATGCGGGCTGCATAATAGAGCGGCGACGGACGGCCTACATAGTCGCGAAGCAACTGGCAGTATTCCTTCTGGAACTCCTCGCTCTCGATAATGGGAAGATAGGCCTCCTTGAGGTCCTTGACAACCTTGTAAAGTATCTCTGGTATGTAAGCACCGCCAAATTCGCCGTAATAGCCGCGCTCGTCAACATAAAAACTTTCTTTTTTCATTTTGTATCTTGTTTTTTTTATTCTGGGTATTTAGTCTACGCTGGGCATTGGCTTGTCTTTTCGGAAAGCCAGGCCGGTCATGCTGCAAATGAGCTCACCACGCTGGTTGCGCACCTTCATCTCGCAGAAGGGAATCTTGTGGTGGTTGAGGGTTTCGACGGCCTCAGCAACGAGATGGTCGCCCTCGACGGCACTCTTCAGGAAGGCAATGCTATTCTCAAGGCCAAAGGTCAGCAGGCCATGACTGTTGGAGACAGCAGCAAAGGCCAAGTCGGCCAGCGTGAAGATGGCACCACCCTGACAAACGCCGCCGCCGTTGAGATGCATCTCGGCAACGGTCATCTCGGCACGCGCATAGCCCTCGCGCACCTCGGTGAGCTGAGCACCAATCATGCGGGCAAAGCGGTCGTTATCGTTGAGGAAATCAATCAGTTTCATTGTCTTAGTGCAGCATAAAGGTTATCAATGGCCTGATTGGCATCGCCGTTGGCTTCGTTGAGCAGGGTGACAAACTTGGAACCAATGATGGCACCGGCGGCATTCTGCTGAGCCGACTCGAGCGTCTGCTTGTTGGAAATGCCGAAGCCAATCATGCGCGGATTACGAAGGTTCATCGAGTTGATGTGGCGGAAATATTCCTGCTTGGCCTCATCGAAACTTTGCTGGGCACCGGTGATACTTGCCGAACTGACCATATAGATGAAACCGTCGGTATAGTCGTCGATAAAACGGATGCGCTCCTCGCTGGTCTCGGGGGTAATCATCATGATGATGCGCAGGTCGTACTTGTCGGCAATGGGCTTCACCTCGTCGAGATAGTCCTTGAAGGGAAGGTCGGGGATGATGGCTCCCGAGACGCCGCACTCGACACACGACTGGCAGAAGCGCTCGATGCCATAGTGCATGATGACATTCAGATAACCCATCATAACGAGCGGAATCTGAACTTCGTCCTTGATGCTGCGGAGCTGCTCGAAAAGGTGTGTCAGCGTCTGGCCGTTCTTCAGCGCAAAGGTTCCGGCACTCTGAATGACGGGACCGTCGGCCAACGGGTCGCTGAAGGGAATGCCTACCTCGATCATGTCGATGCCGCGGCTTTCAAGTGTTTTGATCACATCGGCAGTACTCTCCAGCGTCGGACAGCCTGCACAGAAATATATGGAGAGCAGCTTTCGGCCTGTTGCGCGCTGCTCGGCAAATAGTTTATTGATTTTGTTCATAATGTCTGATTGTTTGTATGAATAACTTGAGTTTGTCCACATCCTTCAATGCGGGAGATATCTCGAAACGACTGTTCAGGTCGATGCCCGCGAACTGCGGATGACGGAACGACAATACGCGCTCTGCATCGTCGGGGCCTATGCCTCCGCTGAGCAGGAAGGGAATGTTGCCGTCGTAAGCGTCGAGAAACGACCAGTCGAACTGATGGCCGCTGCCACCCACGGTTTCGCACCTGGTATCGAAAAGCAGCATGTCGGCCACGCCCTCGTACTCACGCCATCGCTTCACGTCGTCTTTCTCGCGAATGGTCAGGGCCTTGATGACCTTGATGTCTGGGGCAATGTCGGGAATAAGCGTGCGCTTCAGGTTCTCGATCATCACCGCCGACTCGTTACCATGCAACTGTACGAAGTCGAGCTCGTAGTTATAGACTCGGGTGATGATGCTTTGGGGCATTTCGTCGACGAAGACACCCACCCGCTTCGGACGGTTAACTTCTGGCGACAAGGGCTCGGTGCCTTTACGCATCTTGCGCAGCCGCTCTTCTGAATAATCGGGAATAATGCCGGCACGGGCAGAAATCATCTGCACAAAACGGGGGCTGTCCGACCAAAAGATGAACCCCATCATGTCAATTCCTAATGCTGCCACTTCACGGATGTTCTCCGTCTCGCGCATTCCGCAAACCTTGATGATCATATTTTGAGTTATTGAGTTTATAAGTTGTTGAGTGTGTCTATAAATTCGCGCAGGGCAATGCCGGGGTCGGCAGTCTTCATGAAGCATTCGCCGATGAGGAATCCGCGGAAACCAGCCAAGCGCAGTTCGCTGACGGTCTTGGGATTTGAGATGCCGCTCTCGCTGACCTTACAAACTTCTTTGGGCAGTAGTTCTGCCAACCGATAGGAGTTATGAACGTCGGTGACGAAAGAGCCCAGATTGCGATTGTTTATACCGTACATATCCGGCTCTAAATCCGCATAATCGAGTTCTGAATCAGCATGCATCTCCAACAGCACTTCCAATCTCAGTTCGTGAGCCATCTTTAAAAGTGAATGGCATTCCTGCATAGAGAGGTCGGCAGCAATGAGCAGCACGGCTGACGCACCACAAAGACGCGCCTGAAAGAGCTGGTACTCGTCGACGACGAAGTTCTTGTAGAGGATGGGCAACGTCACACCACTCTCACGCGCCATCTTGATGAAGGCGTCGCGGCCGCCGAAATACATCTCGTCGGTAAGAATGCTCAGTGCCGAGGCACCGTTCTGCTGATAACTGAGTGGAATTTCCTCTGCCTTGCCCTGCTCCTTAATCCATCCCTTCGAGGGCGACTTGCGCTTGAATTCGGCAATGATGCCTGTCTCTGATTCCATCAGCGCTTGGCGCATGGAGGCCACGGGACGATCCATCACCTTCTCGACGGCGGCATGAATCATTGATGGGGGAACGGCCTGTTTCAGATGTTCCAACTCCACGCGCTTATGGGCGACTATTTCTTGAAGGATGTCTCTCATATCAGCTGTTGAATTCAACGAATTTCTTGAACGTTGCAAGAGCCTTTCCGCTGTCGATGGACTCGCGGGCAATCTCCACGCATTCGCTGATTTCCTTCTGTCCCTTTTCCAGCACCTGGATGGCGAAGGCGGCGTTGGCCAGCACGATTTCCTTCTGGGCCTTCAGGGCGCGGTTCTCCAGCACGGCATCGAAGATTTCCTTAGCCTCCAGCTCAGTGGCACCGCCTTTCAATTCCTCGGCCGTGGCGATGCCAAAGCCCAAGTCGCGGGGCGAGAAGATGCGCTCGTAGTTGTTGGTGGTCACCTTGAAATCGCCCGTCAGCGAAATCTCGTCGTAGCCGTCCATGGAGTTCACGATGCCATAGTCGATTCCAATTTTCTGGTATACATTATTATATAGACGCATCTGGTCGAGATTGGCCACGCCAAGCAACTGACACTGAGGCTGTGAGGGATTGACAATGGGACCAAGCAAATTGAAACAGGTGGGGAACTGCAAGGCACGACGGATGGGGCCTACATATTTCATGGCACGGGCAAAGAGCTGTGCATGCAGATAAACGATGCCCACTTCGTTGATGCAACGGTTCAGCTTGTCGATGTCGTCGGTGAACTTTACGCCGTGGTTGGCAATCACATTCGAAGCGCCGCTCACGCTAGTAGCCGCGTAGTTGCCGTGCTTGGCCACCTTGTAGCCTGCTCCGGCAATGACGAAACAAGCAGTCGTTGAGATGTTGAATGTGTTCTTCTGGTCGCCACCGGTTCCCACCACGTCGATGTAGCGGCCGCAATCCAGTGGGACGGGAACACCCGTCTCGAGAATGCCGTCGCGGAATCCCAGCAGTTCATCAACGGTGATGCCGCGCATCTGAAGTCCAGTGAGCAATGCCGTGATCTGCTCGTTGGGGAACTCACTCTTAGTGATACCAATCAAAATCTCTTTCGTCTCCTCACGGGAAAGTTCCTCGTGATTCAACATTCTGTTTAAAATTTTCTTCAGTTCCATTGTAATGGTATTTTATGTTTTGTTGTTATTATTTTCTTGGTATTTAAAAAGGCCTGTCGTAAGAACGGCAGGCCTTTATGGTATCTTTGGGAAGTATACACATGGCTGTGTTGCTCACGACTTTTTCAATCTTGAGTAACGCCACCACCATGCATTGAACAACTTCTTCATTTTTCTCGTTGATTTAAATTTTCGGTTGCAAAATTACATCTTTTTTTCTAATCCACAAACTTTTTGCAAACTTTTTTCGTAAAAAGTACACTTTTACCTAATGACATGTAAAAAATGGACTGCGATGACTTATCAAAAACATGGTAAACTTTCAAGATAGAAGTGCAATTTCTTGTGAGCATAAATAGACCTCCTTCTCCGCAGGACTCAGACGTTCTCGGAGCGTAGCGACGAGGTTGTCTGAGTCCTGCGGAGAGGAAAAATCAATCAGCAATGCAAATAAC
>JAFRPY010000070.1 GCA_017428925.1 Prevotella sp.
GCCCCTTTCATCGTTATGATGGCGGTGAGGGTTCTCGGAGCAAAGCGGAGAGGTTCGTCGGCGTCAGCATAACGAAACCTTATCCAGCGCACCTTCTGCGCTCTGTGGTAACTTTTCGTGTTGCAAACATAGTAACTTTCTGAAAACACTTCTCTTTTATCTGAGGATGCTTTACTTTGGACACCAAAAAAGATAGTTCAATGAGACAAAATGCCGTTTTTTATTAAAATAGCATAAAACAAAGTTCTTTTTTTTGAATTATTTGCACGTTTATAATGAATTTATTATTATATTTGCACCAAAACCCTTCAATATGACGTTACAAAAGTGGATAAAGGATAGAGCCATTCATGGATTTCCCACGTTTTCTATAGAGGACGTGAGAGAGACTGGCATGTACTCTTCAGAGCAAATTCTTCAGAACGAACTATACCGACTCTGTTCCAACAAGACCATAGCCAGTGTGTATCGTGGCTTCTATGTTATCATTCCTGTTCAATATGTTTTACGTGGTTCCGTTCCTGCTACCTATTATATTGACCAGTTAATGGCTTACCTTCAAAAGCCTTATTATGTTTGTATGCTCAGTGCTGCCGAATTGCTCGGTGCAGCTCATCAGCGTCCACAGCAATTCTCTGTGATGACCACATTTCCAAAGCGTCGGGTCGTTTCAACACGGAATGTCATCATCGACTGGTTCTATCGCGAGGGACTACCAGAGGATGCTCTCATAACAAAAAACACAGAAACTGGTACCATTCGTATTTCCAATCCTCTCTTGACGGCTGCCGACCTTGTACAATATCAACAGCACGTAGGAGGATTGTCTCGCGTAGCAACGGTACTTGAAGAGTTGTCAGAACAGATTGACATTAGGAGCCAGTTTGCTCCACTTGCTTCCTTTGTAAAAAAAGTAGCTTGGCAGCGACTTGGGTACATACTTGAACATGTAGTAGAAGAAAACGAACTGGCAGATGAATTGTATGAACAAATACGAAACTTGCCAGGTTCTCTCATGTATATGCCTTTAAGTACATCGGCAGAAGATAATACTTCCGAAAGAAATAGTCGATGGAAGATAAATATAAACGTTCAAATTGAAAAAGATGATTTATGATTAACAGAACAGCCATACAACAATGGAGTAATCACGCACCTTGGATTGATAATGCCCAGATTGAGCAAGACCTGATTATATGTCGTGCCTTGGTTTCCATCTTTAGCGATGAATTTCTTGCGTCTCAGCTGGCGTTCCGAGGTGGAACAGCCTTGCACAAGCTCTATCTATCACCCCAGCCACGCTATAGCGAGGACATTGACTTGGTACAAATCAATTCCGGTCCCATCAAGCCAATTATGTATCGACTTGGTGAAGTGCTCGATTTTCTTCCTGACAGGGTCACCAAACAGAAACGCTACAACAACACGATGTTGTTCCGAGTCGAATCTGAGATACCTCCCACTGTTCAGATACGTCTGAAAGTAGAAATCAACTGTTTTGAACATTTCAATGTACTTGGACTGACCAAAGTTCCTTTCCGCATGGAGAACTCTTGGTTCACAGGTGAAGCCGAACTAACCACCTATCATTTTGAAGAATTGCTGGGCACTAAACTTCGTGCCCTTTACCAGCGAAAGAAAGGTCGTGACCTCTTTGACCTTTATATCGCTTTACAACGAAAGGAAGTAGATGTTGATAAAGTTCTTCAATGCTACAAGAAATATATGGAGTTTGTTGTAGACAAGGCTCCATCTTACAAGCAGTATGTCAATAACATGCTGGAGAAGATGGAAGATCCTGAGTTTACCAATGATATGCAATCTCTATTGCGTCCTGGCATATCGTTTAATGCAAGTGATGCTTACCCACTAATCTACGAGACATTTATAGATAAGATGGAGGGAAAGAGAGATTAAAAATTCACGCTTTCAATAAAAAATATTTACAATGAGGGGTATTTGATTTGAACGTCCGAGGGTCTTATATACGAATAAAGGCCAAAAGACACTTATGGATTACAGTAAACAAGAGTTTGAACGCCTGTTCAAGGACAGCTATCCGCACATGTATCGCCTGGCTTTCTCGATGGTGGAGAATGCTGACGACGCCAAGGATGCGGTGCATCAGGTGTTTGCTCAAATCTGGCGGCGAAAACCGCAGGTGGCCGATGACAGCACTCGTGGTTATCTGCTTGCGGCTACGCGCAACCAGTGTCTGCACACGATACGCTCGCGACAGTTGCAGCGACAGATGGAGGATGAACTTCGGCAGGACATCACTGCCAGCGAGAGCGAGGAACGAGAGGAACTGCTGCAGCAACTTCAGCAAGTCATTGACAATAACCTGACGGAGCAAGACAGGCGCGTGCTGAGTCTACACTACGATGAGGAGATGACCTACGAAGAGACGGCCACCGTCCTCGGCATCAGCGCCTCAGCGGTGAACAAGCACATCACGCGCTCACTGGAAAAGATTCGTAAAACCCTTAAAATTGCAAAGTAAGATGAAGCAGCAGGATATTGACAAAAAAATTGGCATGCCCGACGTGGACAAGGAGTGGGCACAGTTTGAACGCGAGGTCATCGACCAAAAGACGACATCGCGGAAACCGCTCTACTGGGGCATTGGCATCGCAGCCTCTATCGCACTGGTGACAGGCATCTTTCTGTTGAACCACGATGCTGAAAAGCAGCAGGCAATAGCCCAGCAGACTACAAATACAACAGAAATACCCACAGCATCAGACAACAAATCGGCCATAGTTGCTGCAGAAGAGCCCGTCGCTTTGCCTGCGAAGGATGAGCCGGTCAGGATGGAGACTGAGCAGCGGCCGCGGGCAGAATTGCTAGCCCAGGCTCCCCCCCCATCTGCAGAAGCTAAGGTCTATGACTGTGGGGAAATAATGCCACAGTTTCCTGGGGGCGACCGTGCCTTGATGGAGTTTATCAAGTCGAACATACGCTATCCCGACCTGGCCATGGAGTATGGCGCAAGAGGGCGCGTCATCACTACCTTCACGGTCGACAGTCTGGGCTATACCTCCAACTACAAAGTTACTAAGATTATGAAGTTGAATTATGATACCCTACGCCTGAGCCAAGAGAGTGCCGACAGACAGCAGCAGCTGAAGCAGCAGATAGAACAGCAACTGGGTGAAGAGAGCCTTCGCATCCTCAGCCTAATGCCGAAATGGACTCCGGGAAATCAGTTTGGCCACCCTGTGAACGTAAAATACTGCGTTCCTGTGCCATTTCTGGCAACGGAGGAGGAACGCCAGATTTTCCTTGCCCAGAGACAACACAAGGGATATTTGCAAGACCACATTGCTGAACTTGACTTCGTACCCTCATCCGCTGACTTGGGGGCTGCCCATACCATACGAATTACCGGCTCAGGCCATGCACATCGAAAAGACTCTATCGTCGTTGTCGTCAATGGTGAAATCCTTCCTGACTCCATAGGACTGAATATTGGTATGTGGTATGTTTATATCAATAGGCAACAACAGATGATAAACACTATTAATATTTATAAGGGTGACAGACTAAAGAAACAGTTCGAGGCACGCTACGGCTTCCTGCCATCTGCCGACGCCATTATAGAAATAACGACCACGACCGACACGCTAAGCGAGATATACATGCAGCAGCACCCAGATTTGCGGACCCAGCGTAGGCGTATTGAAGGCTACGTCACCAGCGATGACGGCAAGCCGCTGGCTGATGCTTGGGTCTCGCTCTCAAAATATGAACAGGGAACCGCCACTGATACTTCCGGTCATTTTATCTTCTGGATACCTCGCACTGGCAAAACGCTCACAGTCTATAGTGATGGCTACGAGACCATTAGTGACATCCAGCCTTCCGACACCGTTCTCACCATACGCATGAAACCTCTCGTAAATACCATAAAAACGAAAGAAAAGGGAGCTATACTGATTAGAGGCGCAGAGCCAAAATCGTGAATCTTAAAAAAGAATTGGGTGCAACCCTTTATAATAAGAGTGTTGCACCCAATTGATTTTTTCAGAGTTTTGGATTACTCTTCAACAGCTGCCTGTGCGACGGCTAGACGATACTGAGTATCAGCTACTTACAGAGTTAGTGTAAAGTACTGGCATCTCTTTTTAGACTCATTCTGCCCATTCTGCTCATTCTGTTTACAAATATACAAAAAATTCTTTAGATTCAGACTCGTTTTGCCTATTTTTCGTGCAGAATAAGTCTCTTTTAACAAAAACAAGGTCTAACTGGAATCTGAACTTTATTATTTCAATCAAAAAAGAGCAGGAATCAACCTTGTAAGTTTAGGTTTAAGTTTAGATGTTCTTATATATATAATTAAGATGTATTAAACCCGAAATTGATGAATGAAAGTTTAATATTTAAGTTTAGAGGTACATGTATATATACATGAGTAAACCATAAACCTAAGCTCAGTTTTTGAAGGAGTTTGTAGTTTTACACTAAACCACTTTTCTATTTTACAGTAAATAAACCTTTCATGCCCTCCCCCTGTTCATCCTCTTTCTCTTTTTACTGAATATTTGGTTCCAGAATTATAGATTTGCATCATTATCACTATCGTTCTTTCTTTCGTGAGTCGATGAAATTAGGTTGCAAAGGTAACTGTTGCTCCTTCATCCACCCAAGGTGAACTACCGAAATACCTCTTATAGACCGAAAGTGATGTGCCCTCGCATATAAATTCGGCAACAAATGAGATTCATTGCCGAATTTATATGCCGTACCCAAACTGCCACATTACCCTCCTGAATATAGTCAGTTTTAGAACAAGTTATATGTTGCAAATAGCAATTTGGACGTTTATATAATACAGGGTATTAAATATGTACCAAAATCGATATGACAAGTTGCTAGAGGTTGCTGATGAAATGATTGTACTCAGTGATAATCATTCAACTTTCTTTCTCTTTTAGGATTTCCTCCATCCTTGGACGGAAGTCGTTGCCCCAGTTGCGCAGCTGCTCGATGATGGGGATGAGGGTTCGGCCAAGGTCGGTTAGGTTGTATTCGGAATGACGGCATACGGGGTCGATGACCTTTTTCTCCACCACACCATACTCCACCAGTTCCTTCAGTTGCTGGGCAAGCACGCGCTCGCTGGCCTCAGGCATGCGCCGTTGAATCTCGCTGGGACGCTTCGCGCCGTCGAGCAGTTCGTAGATGATGTAAGGCTTCCATTTGCCGCCCATCACTTCGATGGCAATACGGAAACCACAGTTGATGTCAATAGGTATTTTCTTGTTGTACATAGCGGATGATAAAGTTAGTGCAAGCCGAATGCAGAAGGTTTAGCTCGACGGCCCGAAGGGGAAAGTCAAAGCTCGCTTTTTGCTAAGGCGCAGCCTAACTTCGCACAAGCTTGCGTGTGCAAAGGTACGGCTTTTTCCCGATACTGTGAAAATTATCAGTATGATAGTGCGAAAATTATCAGTATTCGCGGATTTTGCGGGCTCATTGATTCGCAGTAATTTTGCGGTTGAAAACCGCGAAGATGCTCTCGTTCGGCAAATGAAAACGAGTTTTCTTTGCGCTCACTAAATCGCATCATTGCAGTTGTTATGGCAAAGGCATTAAAAATAGAGACAAAAAGAGGTACGCTGCTCGACGGGGTGCTGTTCGGAACAGAAGTCAAAGCTGATACGGTGAAAAGTTCAGGCATTGCTGCCTCACGAGGCAGCGATACCGTACTGATCTGTATCACGGGCATTCACGGCAACTTCTACAGTAATCCGTTCTATTATAATATAGGTGAGACGCTTTCGGCGGCTGGCATCGACTTCATCTATGCACAGACGAACGATGCTTTCGGGGCTATCCGCACCCAGAATGTACGGACGGGACGAGAAGAGATTATCGGCTCATGGAACGAGCGGTTTGCGCTTACCGACGAAGATGTTGCTGCCTATCTGGATTATGCAGAAAGACAAGGCTACAAGCATATCATACTGGCAGGGCATTCGCTGGGGGCAAACAAGGTGATTTATTATCTGTCACGTCATCATGATCCCCGAGTAGAGCATTTCCTGCTGCTCTCGCCTGCCAATCTCGATTATATGACCTCCAGCGTGACACCTCAACAACGTGAGATGATCCGCCAGCTCTATGAGCGTGGCGATGCTGATAAGATGCTGCCCTTCCTGCTGATGGGCTGGGTAGAGTGTACCGTGGGCACCGCCTATGACTGGGTTTGGAGCGGACTGCTCAATAATGTGCATACACGGCCCGATGGGGATTTCTGCCAAGTTTCCAGGATAACACATGCAGGTGCCCTGCTTATCGGCACCTACGACAACTTTACCGATAGCGACCCGTCGGGCTTTCTAAGAAATATCAACTCTCACATACCAACAGCCAACCAGAACCGCCTGCTCTTCATTGAGCGCACTGGTCACACTTACCAGCAGAAGCAACAGGAACTGGCCGACAAGATATTGCAAACCATCTTAGACTGGAGGAGGTAAACATGATGAAGACATTATTTGATACCACTACCTTGCGCCGCCATACGTTGAAGAACCGCATCTGGCGCTCTGCCACATGGCTTGCCCTTGCTGATGCTGAGGGAAATGTGACCGATGAAATTGTACGTACCTACGAGGAACTTGCCAAGGGAGGTGTTGGCATGATTGTGACCGGACTAACCTCCATCATTGAGCATGATGCGGAGATTGGCGGTGGAGCCAAGTTTTATGATGACCGCTTCATTGCCGGACATAAGCGACTGACTGATGCCATCCATAAACATGGGGCATTGGTAATGATGCAGACCGCTATCGTAGATGGGCCTGTGGATGGGTTGACCACGGAGCAGGTGCAAGGAATTGTACGACTGTTCGGCGATGCAGCCCGTCGTGCGGAAGAGGCTGGTTACGACGGTGTACAGATTCATGCCGCCCACTTCTTCTACCTGAGCAAGTTCATCAGTCCGCTCATCAACCACCGAACGGACCGCTATGGTGGTGATCAGCGTGGCCGCACTAGCATCCTCTATGAAATATTGAAGGACATGCGCAGCAAGACCAGTGACGATTTCATCATCACCATGAAGATCAATTCCACCGATGAATACCCAGGTGGACTGACGGTACAGGATTTTCTTGTGTCTTGCAAACTGATGGAAGATGCCGGCATCGATGCCATTGAGGTGAGCGGCAACGGAACGTCGCACACAGGTATCAAGGCAGGACAGAACGAAGGCTATTTCCGTGCTGCCGCCATGTCGCTGGCCGCACGCGTAGATGTGCCTGTCGTGCTGGTGGGTGGTCTGCGCTCCATCGAGATGATTAACCAAATCCTTGAAGAAACACAGATTCAGTACGTTTCGCTTTCGCGTCCACTCGTCAGAGAACCAAACCTGATTCAACGTTGGCTTGATGGCGATACTAAACCTTCGCTCTGCGTATCGTGCAACACCTGCTATCGCACGCCCGGCCATCAGTGCATTTTTAATCTCAGAAAGAACTCATCATCAAATCACAAATAAAAATGGAAAAGAAAGCTATCAAGGCCTTGTTCGTCAATGGCGGACCTCGTAAGAACAAAAATACTGCACAGATGCTGGAGAGTGCCATGCAGGGCGCAAAGGATGCTGGTGCAGAAACGGAACTGGTTCATCTCTACGACCTCAATTATAAGGGTTGCAAGAGCTGTTTTGCCTGTCAGTTGAAAAATGCCAAGACGGATGGTGTGTGTGCCATACGCGACGGTCTGCGCCCTTTGCTCGAAAAAGCACGTGAGGCAGATGTGATTGTCATTGGCTCGCCAGTCTATTTCAGTTATCCCACGGGCGAGACGCGTTCCTTCCTCGAAAGGCTGATCTTCCCGAACTTCACCTATGACTACGACGAACAAGGAAACCGCCGCCGTCCTATCCGCGAGAAGCAGACAGCCATGATTTTCACGATGAACATACCCGAGGAAGCGATGGAAGACTGGAAATACCCCGTACTGCTGGGCTCTTGTGCCGACCAACTTCGTGAGAATTTCGGCCATAGTGAGACGCTCTATGCCTGCAATACCTACCAGTTCTCCGACTATTCGCGCTACGCCATGACCGTATTCAAGGAAGAGGACAAGCGGAAGTATCGTGACGAGCATTTCCCACAAGACTTAAAAAATGCCTACGAACTGGGCAAACGGCTGGTGGCGAAGTGTCGCAATGATTAATTTGTCATTGTTTGAAGTCTATTCCGGCACGATGGGCTTGTGCCATCTGCTGGTTTCTCGGTATGTTATACAATCTGCCATCCTTGCGGAAATGTGCTCCAGTCTGCTTGAAGTGGAACGCGACATTTGACTTGATGCATTGCTCACGGATGTTTAACACCCAGTCATAATCACAGACACGGGCATCTCGGCCAGACTCGCCACCGACGGTCACTTGCTCACACCAGGAGCCGAGTGCGTCGTGGAAATCAATGGCCTCCAGCAATGGTTCACAGATGATGGACTTGTGGCGAATGGGCAGCTCGCGATATAGTGGCAGACGCTCGTCTGCTCTCCGTTGGTTCTCCATCGTACAGCAGATAGTGACGTTTTCATAGCCATCGCCCCAGTCATCTGGCAGACATTTGGCGATACGCTCTGGTCGTTTGGTAATCATGAAGAAATGAAGGTCGCTCCTCCGATGGATCATCAGCCATGCGTCTTCGCGCCATTCATCAGCATCCTCGATAAAGAAGTCTGAAGTGAAGCACGTCCACATGAGCGAGCCGGATGGAACCTTCCAGTTCCCCTGTCGGTCTTGACGGATGGGGAGATTGAAGCTGGCAGTCTTCGTCACGACATTGGAGTCCTTCTCAAACTCCGCATCGCGCCGATACACATAACAGTGCTGACAGCCCTCGCTCTTCTTATGGCAGCCATGCCACGGGTTCCACATCTCGCCCATACCAATTATTGCTTTGCTAACATCTCACAGATTATATCGTCTCTAATAATTTTAGGAGAAGCTTTTCCTGCCAACACCAGAACCTTCTTACCCTTGCGGTAGATATGAAGCTGGCGAGAACGAACTACGGCTGTCAGTTCCCGATTCCTTTGCTCTGAACATCCACCTTCACATAGAGAAATGCCAGTTCACCTCTATGCTCGTCTGCATCAATGACAATGATGGCACCACCTAAACGCCGACCGTCAGCAGCTATGGCTTCGTAAGCTTCGGCACCTTCTGCCTCCAACGACTGATAGAAATCCTTGTCTGGAAGAACCTGCCATTGATTGGTTTCGTCTTCCTTATAATACGCCTGGAAACCATGCTGGAATGACTCCTGCATCTCCTCCTTGAATGCGACGGTCTCTTCTTCTCTGAGTGGCAAAAGCAGTATGTTCATATGTTCTTATTCCATTGACAAAGGGATATACTCTTCCAGAAACTCTGCTGCATCGGCTACGCAGTCAGGGCATTCTCTGAGTACCACCTTTGTACCCACGCCCTTTAGCAATTTACATCGAGTGGCTCCGTTCCTCTCTTGGAACTTGGTCATAATCTCTCGCATCTGCTTCATGGATTTGGCTTTGTCCTTGTTGACCATGCCAAGTACCATTCCGGCCCCCTACAAGTGCTCCAAAGTGGTCATCAACCATGCCTTCACGCGTTGGAATTGCTAATTTCTTCATCATTATTATAATTGTTTATTATTTCTGATTCTTTATTTTGTTAAATTGGAATTTACTACTTCCTCATATTAAGTAGTTGTTCCATACTCATCAACTCCACTTGTTTGCATGCCCCACAATTGGTGCAGCCAATGCAGATGGGAACGCTGGTACATTCCAAACAGCGGTGGATGTTGAAGCGGGGAACCATCAGCTCTCCCTCCTCCAGCAGATGGCCGTCGATAGGATGATAGAGCTTGTATTGGGGCTTGCCAAAGAAATGGCTCAAACCGGAGCGGTAGGCCTGGCGGCCTTGTAGTTCCTGAGAGTCGATATGATACATCCTACCGTCTTTCACGAAGTGGCTGCCTATGGCATTGACGGTGAAGTTGACGCGATACTTCAGGCAGTCGTCGCTCACGTGCTTGATCCACTCGTAGTGGCAGGGACGGTCGCCGCCGAAACCCTCGCCGCCAAGGTTCACGTTCTCTATCTGTCCGCTGGTGAGGGCTGGCGTGATGTCTATCTCGGAAAGCATCGGCGCGAGGTTGATGCCCTTGTGACGGGCAGGGATGTCGCGGAAGATGGGCCACCGCTCATCGAAAGCCCGCTGTGTCTCGCAGGTCATGTTCAAATCGACGTTCTCGTAGCCCTCGCCCCAGTCCTCGGGCAAACACTCCATGATGCGCGGCACACGCTTGGTGAGGATGTAGAAGATGACGTCGGGCCGCTGACGGATGATGCGCCACATTTCTGTGCGCCACTCGTCAGCCTCTTCGAGAAACGTGTCCGAGGTCATGTTCACCCGCAGTGTATAGCCCGACGGTATCTTGTACCAGCCCTTGCGCGTCATCTCCAGCGGCTTGCCGAACATCTTGGTGCGCACAATCTCCGTACTCGACTCCGGCACGTGGTGCGCCCTGTCGAGCACGAACATGTAGCAGAACTTGCAGCCCTCGCTGTATCGTCTGCATCCATGCCACGGGTTCCAGGATTTCGGGTCCGCCATATAGCTAAATTGGAATTTACATTATTCCTCGTCTATTCGTTCCACCTTGAAGATAACAGGTCGTGTACCATCTGAGCAGCAGCATATCATTTCATTCTCACGTTTCATCCAACCCTTCATAATGGAACCACCTTGCAAGCCTGTGTAAATATACCTTGAAACAGCATCCCATGCCTCTGAGCAATGGGGCATCTTCGGACCACCTGCGACGGTATTTGGGTCAGCAGTTGTCTTTACCAATGTATTAAGACCACCGTGCCAGAAATGGTCGTTCTCTTCGTCACGCTCAAAAATAAACTCGTCGCCCACGTTGTAGCAAGGACACATACCCGAATTAGGATCGGCACAATACTGTTGCTGTAATTCAGAATAGAGTTTTTTGTCTATAACAGTTACTTTAACTTTATGTTTCATGTAAATTCCTTTATTGGTTTATTTATATTTGTCGAGCATCGTCTGTGGGATGGGCTTACCGCCCTCGAAGTGGTCATCGTCCTCCGTAATCTGGCGCAGCACACGGGCGGGATTACCCACGACGATGACGTTTTCGGGAACGTCCTTCGTCACCACAGAGCCAGCACCTACAATCGAGTTGTCGCCGATGGTCACGCCGGGCAGGATGATGGCTCCCGCGCCGAGCCACACGTTGCGGCCGATGTGAATCTGCTTGTTGCGTTGAATCTTGTACTTGCGCAGACGGGGCGAGACGGGGTGGATGCTCGTGGCCAGCGTGCAGTTGGGGCCAATCATCGTGTCGTCGCCGATATAGATGTCGCCGTCATCGACGAAGCAGCAACTGAAGTTTACCACCACGCGCTTGCCAAAATGTACATGGCGCAGGCCGCAGTTGGCACTCACGGGCGGAATCACATACAGGTCTTCGCCGTAGGTGCCGCAAATCTCCTTCAGTATTTCGTCGCGCTCCTTCAATCCCTCCGGCGTCTCGTCCGTGCGGTTAAACTCGTTCAGCCGCTGCACCAACTCGTGCTGATAGGCAATGAACTCGTCGTCCACGCTGTCGTACATCTCTCCGTTGTTGAGCATCTCATGATACTGCTCATCCTTTTGTCTGTCAATCATATCTTTTCAATTTTTAAGTTAGTGATGATCCCTTTCAGTTCAAATTCGCTGTATAAATGTGTCAGAAACTCATCGTGCAAGGCAATGAATTGCTCTATCTTCTCCTGCCCCAGGGCCTTCACCGCCCGCTCCTCTGCCGTGCGCATCTTCTTCACGGTGTTTCGGGCCAGTTCTTCACCGTCGGGCGTGAGCAGTAGTTGCTTTCGCGAACGGCTATTGGGCGCAGGAAGTAGTTTCAGCAAACCTTTCTGAACGAGGCCCGCCACCGCCGAGTTGATGGTCTGTTTGGGAAACATCATCTTTTCACCCAACTCCTGTTGTGTCAGCTGTTTGTCGGCCACAATAAGAAAATAGAGCACCCACATCGCACACTCCGACAGACCGAACGTCAATGCCGCCTGACGGTACAGCGCGCCGAAGCGTTTCTCCTGCGCGTTCATCTCTGACAGATATTCTTTCGTTTTACGTCTCATAATAAAAAGGCAGTCCGATTTCGGACTGCAAAGATACGAAAAATCTCCCGCATTTCATGAATACGGGAGAGATTTTTGGGATTTATTAGGAGAAAACATGTTAGGTCTTGCCGTATTTCCAATAACCTGCCCTTATAGAACGATAACCGATCCATTAGTTCGCTTAACATTCTCATCACGGCTGCAAAGGTGCAAAATGAATATTTTTGGCTATAATCGCACGAAATTGAAAGAAAATATGTATCTTTGCGGTCGAAAATATGTGGTAACCCACAAAAAAATACACTAAAATGATAATACCTCGCGAGAAATATCTTCGACAACTGATAGCCGCAAAGGGCAACGGGATGGTCAAGATTGTTACAGGCATACGGCGTTCGGGTAAATCGTTCCTGCTGATGACGCTGTTTCATCAGCACCTCATAGGGAAGGGGTTGCAGGAGAATCATATCATCGAGATTTCATTAGACAATCGGAAAGCCAGACACCTCCGACAGCCCGACACGCTATTGGACTACATCGACAGCAAAGTGCAGGCTGACGGACAGACTCACTACGTCATTCTTGATGAGGTACAACTGGTGGACGACTTTGTGGAGGTGCTCCTGAGTCTGATGCAGGACAAGCGTCTAGACGTCTATGTATCTGGCTCCAACTCAAAATTCTTGTCAAAGGATGTCGTTACTGAATTCCGGGGAAGGGGCGACGAGATACATTTGCATCCTCTTTCCTTCAGTGAATACTACGCTGCCATAGGTGGCGACAAACGCGATGCATGGAAAGACTATTACACTTATGGCGGATTGCCACAGGTGGCATTAATGGAGGATGAGGAGAAAAAAATCAATTATCTGACAGACCTTTATGAACTCACCTATCTTAAAGACATCGTGGAACGCAACCACCTACGTAATGTGGAAGGGCTGCGCACTTTGATTCGGATATTGGCATCAGGTATAGGCTCGCCAACCAATCCAAAGCGAATAGCCAACACCTTCCAGTCTGCTGAAAACGTACGCATAAAGGACAGCACCATTAGGGATTATATTGGTTACCTGCAAGATGCATTTTTAATCGAAGAGGCTTTGAGGTATGATGTGAAAGGCAGGAAATATATAGGCACAGAAACAAAATACTATTTTGCAGACATGGGCGTGCGTGCTGCTATTTTGAACCTGAGGCAACAGGAAGAAACGCACATCATGGAGAATATTATCTACAATGAGTTACGCATGCGTGGCTTCCGTGTTGATGTTGGTATGGTGGAAACATGGACTACCAACGCTGAAAACAAAACCATGAGGCTGCCGTTGGAGATAGATTTTGTAGTCAATAAAGGTGCCGAGCGCATCTATATCCAATCGGCATACCGTATGCCAACTGATGAAAAAGAGAAACTGGAGAAGCGCTCACTGCTGAGTACCAATGACAACTTCCGTAAGATCATCATTGTTGATGAAGATATTAAGCGCAAGACGGACGAACAGGGCATTGTCACTATCAGTTTGTTGGATTTCCTTTTAGACCCTAATAGTATATAACGGTCATTCGTTCTCTGCAAAAGTGGTGAGTTCTTGTAGGCTAACTTGAAGAGGGGAAATCAATGTCTCAATAAGGTGGCTGACCAACATCAGGGCAGCCACTCTTTGTTTCCAATCACTCGCAACGATAGTCAAAAATCCCCAATCCGCTTTCACTTTGCCCAAGAATTGCACAAAATTTAATGTTTTTGGATCTTTTCCCCTCTGTTTGGCAGAATTTTTGTAATTTTGTGCCACAATTTAGCATTGAAAATATGAAAAGAGTATTATTATTGCATCTGTTATTTATTTCTTCCTTGTTCTGCTACGGACAAATGGCATTGTCGTCAGATAGTTTGAATGACACAAAGTGGAGAAATGAAAACACAGGAGATTGGGACATCGGCTTTTTCGAGGACTTTGCCGTGTATGACTGTAAGTTCTGGAACTATGAAAGTATAAGCGGGAAAGGCGATAAGTACGAAATCAAACTCAGAAATGGAGAGGATTTGCTAATCGTTAAATTAGACAAGGAAAAGAATGGCAAGAGGAATATACAAATTGGCCAGAATAAACCACAGCCTTATTCAAACATTACAAGTAAGTATATCCCGTATTATCCTAAAACGGATGTAGATACAAAACTGATTGATAATGGTTACAGCCGCATAGACACTGTCACTGTCGTAGGATGGCTGAAAGACATGCCTGAGACAGAACGGGCGGCAGGCGTATTTGAAATCCATCAGAACAACATCTATCAGAATGGACAGACAATGGTATATGGTGAAGTCGATTCCATCGGACGTTTCATAGTAAAAGTGCCTGTCATCAATTCGCACGAACTTTTCCTGAGGCATGGCTCCACCAGCATCTCTACCGTTTTTGAGGCTGGCGAAACCTATTTTCTGTTACACGATTTCAAGAACGGCCAAGAGTTGTTCATGGGCAGAAACAGTATGCTTCAGAACATGTATCTGGCACATCAGGAATTGTTTGGACGGATAGCACCTAACTGGCTCAGGCCTCAAACTATTTGCCCGGTCATCAACTTCCTAAAGCAGCACTCGACGAGATAGTGGAGAAGTACTGGAAGCATCTGCCACGTCCTTACACGGCCTATTGTGGCGAGATTTTTAGCCTGCGTATATCTCTATTGCAACAGCTTATGGCGCAGAATGGCTTTGACCCTAATTACAGCGCATTTCAGAGCATTGCAAATGATGAAACTCTTGAATTATCCGCTTCGCAAAAAGAAACCATCAAACAATATCTCTGCGTGATAGATGCTTTTCGTAAGAAGCATGCCAATAACTCTCCGCCAGGTTTCAGCGTGCGGAGTATTTCAGGATAAGCTTTTTCCTTATTAGGGAATACGTGGAGCCCGTTCATGCAGAGCACCTTGTCGAATGTCCCGTCCTCGAAGGGTAGTGCTCCGACATCGCCCTGCATCGTCTTGATGTTAGTAATGCCAGCCCCACGAAATCTGCTTTCTGCCTGTTCCAGCATATCTTGGCTATAGTCCAGACAGGTGATGTCGGCCTGCGTCAGACGCTGGTATTTCGCTGCGGTAAACACCGCCGTCCCAACGGGAACATCAAGCAACTTGCCCGAGAAGTCATCGGGAATCCAACTGAGCACCCTACGGGCTATCTCATTGTCATCGACACCTCCCCACAGCAGCTTGAAATACAACTTACTCCACCATTTACCCTGCGTAATCGCATCGTCGTAGAAACTTTTGCTAAACTTGTACGATTTCTTAATCTTATCTGCCATATCACTTCTTTTATTTGATTTGGACTTCATTCGAAGCTGCTTCCGCTCGGAACAGATCGAATTGTATTCGGCTCTTCACTCGCTTAATCACAGCTTTCTGGGTGCAAAGGTACGGCAAAAATGTCGCAACTTGGTTGCATTGTTAAGGTTTCACACCAAGAATCGTAGCATACGATGGCTTCTTCCGATGGATTTCCGTCTGTGTGAATCCTGCATCATCGAGTAGTGACTTCAATTGTTCAGGCGTGTAACGCAATTCGTGAAAAACGTTTTTATGAGTCCCATCGTCTATCCCTCCTTAACATATTTGACGGAATGCCAGGCAAGCGCAAGGCCGATGACAATCATCATCGGCATAATGACGTACTGCCCCGCATTCTCAGAGGGCAGTTCCATACAGGCATGAGCCACGTTGAACAGCCCGATAACCGCAGCCAGTACGGCATTCACTACCCGCAGCAGTTTGGCCTTGCAGTCCGTCAGCAGACAGAACAACCCGCAGACGGGAATAAGGAACGATAAGGTCATCATAAAGACAATCATACCATAGTCCACGTTGCCGTCAGAGGCAACAACCGCCATGTTCATACCCCAGAACATTGGCAGCACATCGGTCAACGTGTGGCAGGCAAATCCACAGATGGTCATCAGCCACAGCGTCACAATCTTTTGTATTCTTTCCATATTTCTAATGATAAAAATCCTTATATGGTAAGACTTGCCTCCCGGCAAGCCTACCCAACTAAACAAATACACTTAATTAATTCCTTGTACCAAATAATTTATAGTATGTTCAATCATGTTCAAGCGAGTTTGCATGCCTTTCGCTTACACGCAGCTTTTCGCTCACAGTACCTTTCGCACTGCGCACATATATCGTAGCCGAGCATGGCCCCGAGGATGAAATCCTCCTCGGGCGAAAGTTCGTTAAGCGGACGATTGACAATAAGACGGATAGCTTCAAGACATTCGCGGCGACCGAAATAGACGTTCACGTTCTCCTTGCCAGCAGACTGTACCAGGTAGTCTATCGACTGGCGGCACAGGCGATGGCAGGCCTGCTGCTCGAAACGGCGATTGCAGGTAAAGAGCACCATACGGCGCACACCTTTCTTATATTCATAAATGTGGTTCATCAGCACTTTCATTGCGGGGGAAACCTCGCAAGCCGACTGTCTTTCCATCGTCTTCTGCATCGTCCGTTGTCATTAGAGGTTTGATGAAATCTCGGCAATCCAGGCATCAATACGCATGTCGGTCTTGTCGTCCTCGTTCACGTCGTCGAGGGGCAGGCCCACGAACTTACCGTCAACGACAGCCTCAGAGTCGTCGAACGTATAGCCGTCGGTATCTACAGCTCCCACAAAGCGGGCACCGCTGGCCTTAATACCGTTATACAACTCACCGATACCACCTACGAAGGTGTCACTATAGCCCTCGCAGTCGCGCTGGCCTGAATCCTTTGGAAGTACTTTCTGGACCAGTCCACAGAAAGAATGGAACTGGCCTCCAGTTCTCGAATTCGACAAGCAGGCCTATAGCGTTGAGCAGGCTGAAACTGCGCCCGACGGCAATTCCGTGTCGCATCTCGTTATCCACAGCCAGCCGAACGCCCGCTTAGGGTTCAGCATCGGCAAGGAGTTCTGTGTCGACCAGTCTGGCGGTGCCTTTCTCGTGACCTACACCATCAAGAACGAAGGCAGCGAAGCCCGCCAGGTGGCTCCCTGGGAAATCTCCCGAGTGCCCAACACCGATGGCCTGATCTTTTTCCAAGCCGTCAACGACAGTGTGTGGCCCTCCAGCCTGCTCAGTTTCCAAAGCGCCCACGATGCCGTGTGGTACACTCCCGACGAGGCTCCCGGCGAGGCCGAGATACAAGTCTACGTCAACCGTGGCAAGAGCTACATCGAGTTAGAGAGTCAGGGTGCCTACGTCACGCTCACGCCCGGATCACAGCTCAGCTGGACTGTCCGCTGGCAGCTGTTCCCCGTCGATGAGGAGTCGCAGCTACCCGAAAAACTCATTAAAAAAGTGTTAGAGAGACTCTGATCATCACCTAAAAAAACTCGTATATGAAATGAAGAAATTCATTTGAAACACCTTGATGAACAAAATACAAAAAGCATGGGAGGAACAGAAATGAAAAAGGGGTTCATCCGAGAAATGACGTGATGTGGAGCTGGTACATAAAGAAATAGCTGGAAAAATCTTATCTTTGTAGCGACCAAACTATAAATGATATGATTAGTTCCAGCTTTCTGTTATTTGCATTTGGTATCCGAGGATTCC
>JAFRPY010000071.1 GCA_017428925.1 Prevotella sp.
CATCGGCTGGGATTTTGTCTATGACAAGGACGGAGAGTGGATTGTGATGGAGGGCAATGAAAATGCCGGAATAAGCAGTTCCCAGCTGATTCATCACAGAGGAATGCGTGAGGAGTTTGAACAACTCATCGGCTACCATCCTACCAAAGAATACTGGTGGCAGGGCAAATACCCTTCAAGATTCGAAAACATAAAATAGGAGGCATCATGTCTGAAATGAATATTCTTGGAGTTGGAGACATCATTGTAGCAAAGCGACTGCCCTCAAAAGGCTACTGCGGCTATGACGAGATAAAGCACTTGTTAGATAGCCATGATGCCTGTTTCGGCAATCTAGAAACGACGGTCCATGACAATGAGGGCTATCCGTCGGCATTCCCCGGCGGTGCGTATTCGATGGCCAGTCCCGCCGTTCTTGACGACTTAAAACAACAGGGCTTTAACGTGCTGAACATAGCCAACAACCATGCTCTTGATTATTGTCAAAAAGGGCTGGAAGCCACCATCCGCAACCTGAAGGATGCGGGGATGACCTACGTAGGGGCAGGTAGGAATCTGGCCGAGGCGGCTTTGCCTAAATATGTGGAATGTCGGGAAGGAAGGGTCGCCTTTATTGGCGTAACCAGTTCTTACCATGATACGGACGCAGCCGGTCCACAAGGCGGAATTGTGCCTGGACGACCGGGCATTAACCCTCTCAGAAGAATTGAGTATTATGAGGTGACGGAAGAAAACTTTCGTGCCTTGAGCAAAGTTGCTGAAGAGACGGACATGAACGATGGCTACAAATGGGCGGTTGCCTACGGCTATAGAAAAGCTGGTGAAGTTTCACCTGCGTCTGAGCAAAGCGAAGAGCTCTTCCTGCGGGAAATGAAGTTTGTAAAAGGCGGGTGCAACCGAAGGGTTAATCACCCGCATCCAGCCGACATGGAGAGAATAAAAAACGCCATTCAGGAAGCAACCCTTCAGGCGGACTGTGTGGTGGTCAGCTTCCATTCCCATCAGATGAGCGGAAGTGCCGACAAACCGGCACCGTTTATCGTCGAGTTTTGTCACGCCTGTATTGATGCCGGCGCAAACGTTATATTCGGCCACGGTGCCCATGAGCTAAGGGGATTGGAAATATACAAGAACGCTCCCATTTTCTATGGTCTCAACACCTACATCATGCATAATGAAATGCAAGAGGTGGAACCTTTCGAGTTTTATGAGCGGGTTGGTCAGGAACCATCTAAATATGATTATGTGGGATTAGGGATGAATCTCAGAAGCAAGGGCGGCACACGTGGACTTTGTGCCGATCACAAGGCGTGGGAGTCTGTTGCGGCAAGTGTTTCCATGAAAGATCATGAAGTAAAGGAAGTGAGAGTCTGGCCCATCTCTTTAGAATTTGAGAAAAGCAGGGCGCAGCGTGGCTGGCCGGTGCTGGATAAAACAGGAAAGATTCTCGACAATTTCTGCAAACTGTCAAATCATCAATACGGAACCCAGTTTGAGTTGGCGGATGGGTATGCCAAAGTGAAAGTTAAGAGTTAAGAGTGAAAGATGAACAGATTTTTAGAGAACCAAGTACAAAGCGATTGCTGTGGGTGCTCTGCTTGTGTAGAAATATGCCCTAAGAACTGTCTTACTATGGGGAAAAATGATGATGGGTTTATCGTTCCCCTTATTAGCAACAAGGATGCGTGTATAGAATGTGGCCTGTGTTCAAAGGTGTGCCCGATAGAAAACAAAGTGAAGATGAGCTATCGCAATAAGTATTATGGTGCATACAGTGACATTCCGGAGGATATCAAATTTAGTGCCTCTGGGGGCATTTTCCCGGTGTTGGCTCGTTGGGTTATTGAGCAGGGTGGCGTAGTATATGGCGCATATCTTGATGGCGAACACGACTTGTATCATATTAAAATAACTGAAGCTAAAGATATAAGGAAGCTTCAGAACTCGAAATACTTTCAAAGCGAAATAAGAGAGACATATAAGACATGCCAGGCAGACCTGCAGGAGGGCAGGCTCGTTTTGTTTACAGGTACTCCTTGTCAAGTGCAGGGATTGAAGTTGTTCTTAAAGAAAGACTATGAGAATCTTCTTACTGCCGATTTGATCTGTCATGGGGTGCCCAGTAAGAAAATGTTTGATGCGTATGTGGCATTCCTGGAAAAAAAGCATAGAGGTAAACTGATAGACATTATTTTCCGGGATAAGAAGCGTAACGGATGGTCTCAAACCTTAAGATATACTATGGAATATCCGAACGGCAAACGGAAAGACTATTATTTACTCGGTAGGTTGTCTGAATATTTTGTTGCATTCCAAATCGGTGCAATTGAGAGAGAATCCTGCTATACTTGCCAATTCGCTTCAATGAACAGGCAGGGAGATATTTCTTTGGGTGATTTCTGGGGATATCATAAGAAACGACCGGACCTTAGGCACGACAAGGGCTTATCACTTATTATTTCAAATAGTGCTAAAGGAGAAAAGATTATTGATGGACTAAGAAATCATGGTGCCTGTTTCATAGAAGTGGACGAAGAGAGTGTAAAGGCCACTGGGAACAGAAATATTTATCTCCCCTTAAAACGACCAGAGATAAGAGACCATGTGTATGAAGAGTTGGAACAGCATGGCTTTGAGTATATTGCGAGAAAGTATTTTCGCAAAGCACATACATGGCAGAACAAGTTGAAGAATTTTCTGCCGCCAGTTATAGCCAACGTGTTTAAGAATAAATACACTATTGTAACTTAAAATCAATCAAATTCAGATGTACGTAGAACCTGCCAATAAGCCAATCTTGACATTCATGTTGAAGGTTGCACGAAAGTTATATAACAGGAAGCATCCAGAACATTGGACGGAGGCCTATTGTGATGCAATCAATCAAGACGGCAACGACCTCATTCTGGAAATGCTTAACAGAAAGGGGACATCGGGCTTCATGCTGTCAAAATGGGGCACGATAGAGTTCAATCAGGCACTGAGTTCCTATCTGTGCCGAAATAAGCCGGGATGGAAGCTCTACAAGGACATGATTCGCGGCGAGGTGCCCATCCCAGAACCCGTGGTCAAACACTATCTGTACTACAATGCCGGGGTGTTTCCTTTAAGCGCAGAAACAGCCGACCGCTTCGGGATGCAGGCGTTAGAAGACTGCCAAATGATTGACATCATTGCATCGTATATACCCAACGAGCAGTATCTGGCGCACTACTGGCGTGGGGCTGTCAAGGTGAATCTGGATGCGTTTTATGCGCCGTGGCTTTTCCGCAATCCTTGGACGAAATGGCTGAAAGGGAAGCGTGTCGTGGTGGTTCATCCCTTTGTGGAGAGCATCAGGCACCAATATGAGAATAACCGCGAGCGGCTGTTCACCAACCCCGAGGTGCTGCCCGAGTTCAAGGAGCTTATCTGCATCAAGGCTGTACAGACGCAGGCAGGCGAGCCATCTCGGTTCGGCGATTGGTTTGAGGCCCTGCACTACATGGAGGATGAGATTGACCGTTGCGAATACGATGCGGCCATCATCGGATGTGGCGCCTACGGCATGAGCCTGGCAGCGCATGTGAAGCGCCGGGGAAAGGTGGCACTCCACCTCGCAGGATGGACGCAGATGCTCTTTGGCGTTTACGGTGAACGATGGGTCAGCCAGCAGCCTAAGTACAGCAGTGTGATCAACGAATATTGGATACGTCCGAACAACAACGAGAAAATCAAGAACGGCTCGCAGGTCGAGAACGGATGTTATTGGTAAGAACACGTCCCAAAGGAATGGCAGAATCACTAAAAGATAAGACGGTAAAGGGCTTGGGCTGGTCGGCCTTGGACAATGCTGCACGCTACGGCATGCAGTTTGCCGTGGGCATTGTGTTGGCACGACTGCTGTCGCCCGACGACTATGGGCTGTTGGGACTGGTGGGCATCGTCACCGTTGTATGCACGGCTCTTGTCAATGGTGGGTTTACGACAGCCCTGATACGCAAGAAGGATGCTACTGAGGAGGACTACAACACCGTGTTCCTCTGCAACCTCACGATGAGTCTGCTGCTCTACGGGGTGACATTTATCTGTGCGCCCCTGATAGCCGGTTTCTTCAACCGTGAAGAACTCATCCCACTGGTACGAGTATCCTCGTTAGGATTAATCATCGGGGCACTGGGCATGGTGCAGCAGACACGCCTGACCAAGCGCATCGACTTCAAGACGCAGACAAAGATTACGATTGCTGCTACGGCTTTGAGCGGCATTGTGGGCATCGGCATGGCTCTGACTGGGTTCGGCGTCTGGGCATTGGTGGGTCAGCAACTCACTTCACAAGTTGTGACTACCATGCTGTTTTATATTTATAATAAGTGGATGCCCAGAGTGCGATTCTCTATGGAAAGTTTCCATGAGTTGTTCGGCTTTGGGTGGAAGATGATGGTGAGTGTATTGCTTGATGCGGTGTGGAAAGAGTTGCACCAGGTGGTGGTGGGAAAATTCTACAGCCCTGCAACGTTAGGGCAATATACCCGGGCACGGCACTATGCTGGGCTGTTCTCGTCAAACCTGACAAGCGTAGTGGAACGAGTCACCTATCCTGTGCTGAGTAGTATTCAGGACGAAAAGGAACGTATGACCTCTGCCTATCGTCGCATCATCCGCACCAGTATGTTCATCACTACCGTAGCCTTGTTCTCTCTCGGTGCTGTCAGCGAACCGCTTATCTACTGCATGATAGGGCCTAAGTGGCATGAGGCTTCCACCTATCTGCCAATCATCTGCATCAATTACAGCCTCTATCCGCTACATGCCATCAACCTGAACATGCTGCAGGTGCAGGGGCGCAGCGACCTGTTCCTCGGGCTTGAGGTCATTAAGAAAATTATCCTCTTGGTGCCCTTGTTCGTCGGTGCTTTCGTAGGCATCATGCCCATGCTCTTGACCAACACCGTGATTGGCATCATAGCCTACTTCCTCAACTCACATTACTCAGGTCGCCTGTTAGGCTACATTTCTTGGATGCAGTTGCGCGACATCGCCCCCTCCTACGCTTTGGCTACAGCCGTCGCCCTGCCTGTATGGTTCTTGAAATACCTGCCACTGAGCTACTGGATTGTACTTCCCATGCAAATTGCTGTAGGGGCGACAGTGTTTTTCGCCTGCTACAAGTTGTTCAAGATGAACGAATATAAAGAGATTATAGATATTCTGAAGAAAAGAAAATAGTATAATGGCACAAGTTCCATCTATAAGACCCTTTAAGGTTTGTGTGTATTGCAGCACATTCAACCAAACATCGTATATCAAAGACACCATGGACGGCTTCTGCATGCAGCAGACAAACTTTCCCTTCGTCTGTCTCATCATGGACGATGCCAGCACGGACGGGGAACCAGAGGTGCTTGAGGCATACCTGAACGACCACTTTGACACAGAGTGGACAAAGGAAACCGATGATTACCACCTGACGGTGGCTCGCCATCAGGAGAACAGGAACTGCTACTTTGCAGTTTATCTGCTGAAATACAATCATTACACCATTAAGAAGCGAAAACTGAAATATTTTCGGGAAGTGGCAGATGAGATAGACTATGTCGCCTTCTGTGAGGGTGACGACTATTGGACAGACGAGCATAAACTGCAAAAGCAGGCCGATGCCTTGGA
>JAFRPY010000003.1 GCA_017428925.1 Prevotella sp.
AATCTGAGATGCCTGGTGTCGCCGTCCGCTATGGCAAGCGTGATTGAGGAGAAGTGCAAAAAGGACGAGATGAGCATGGAACTGGTGGTGACCGACGGCACCAGCGGCTTTGTAGACCGCGTCCCCGTCACGTACTACTCGGCACAGGACGGCATCCTCACGGTGAATGTTTCTCAGCTGACCGACATTAAGGCCGTGGCACTCCACATCAAGGAGAACAAGACAGGCGCCACCGACATCATGACTGAGTTTATCCCTGTCGGCGAGGAATCCCAGCAAAGAGGCTATCTGGAATGTCCCGACGACCATCATCCGCACATGATTGACCTCGGACTGCCCAGCGGAACGCTCTGGTCGTGCTGTAACGTGGGGGCAAGTGCACCGTATCAAGACGGCGGCTATTATGCCTGGGGAGAGACGTGGACAAAAGACACCTATAATTGGGGTTCTTATAATTATGGAAGTTCATTTGATGATAAAGTGTATATCGGAAAAATCATTGCAGGTACCCAATATGATGCAGCAACGACAAAATGGGGCAGCGAGTGGCGAATGCCAACTGCCGTACAACTAGATGAACTGTTACACAACTGTGATAAAACCTGGACGTTCTACTTGGATTATCGTGGTGGCTTAACGTTAACAGGAACAAACGGCGGACATATTTTCCTGCCAGCATCCGGAGTTTATTTTGATTCTACAAATAATTCTTGGAATTATGGCTACTACTGGTCCTCAACGATTGGTTATAAAGAGAGTTATGCCACAATCCTCATGTTCAGCCAGCAAACTCAATATGTAGCCAACTCGGCAGATATGGGATGGCGCTGCAACGGTCTACCCATCCGCCCTGTGGCCAGTCCTAATAACAATTAGAAAATCTTCTGTTACTTATAGAGTCGCTGTGGCAGCATTCAGTTGCCGCAGCGACTTGTTTTTCGGTAGAAAAATAATGTTAAAACAACAACGCACTTTTTGCTTAATAATAAGAATATCATTATCTTTGTGTAATACATGTTTTTTACCGATACTTTTATATTCAACTTTATTATTTATGAACAAACAAATGCTGATTACGGCCATGGCTTTTGCTACGCTTGCTGCTCAGGCTCAGATTCGCTACCCGGCTGCCCCTAAGGACAATACGGTGGACGATTATTTTGGCGTGAAGGTGGAAGACCCCTTCCGTCCGTTGGAAAACGACACTGCCGCGCTCACTGCCCAATGGGTTGAGGCCGAGAACGAGGTGACCAATGCTTTCCTGCAGAAGATTCCGTTTCGGGACAAACTGCTGAAACGACTGAAGGAGGTGGCCAACTATGAAAAGGTGGGCACGCCTTTCAAGAAACACGGGCGGTGGTATATCTACAAGAACAACGGACTGCAGAACCAGAGCGTGCTCTATACGATGGACCGGATGGACGGCGAGCAGCGCGTGTTCCTTGACCCGAACACGCTGTCGGCGGATGGAACGGTTGCCCTGAAAGGAACCTATTTCTCCCACGACGGGCGCTATATGGCATACGCCATTTCACGTTCGGGCAGCGACTGGCAGGAGTTTTATGTGATTGATGTGGCAACGGGCAAACTCTTGGATGACCATATAGAATGGGCGAAGTTCTCGGGAGCCGCCTGGCAGGGCGATGGTTTCTACTACAGCAGTTATGATGCTCCTGTGGCGGGCAAGGAGTTCTCGAATGTGAACGAGGTTCAGAAGATTTATTACCACAAGATGGGAACGCCACAGAGTGAGGATGTGCTGTTCTATCAGAATCCAGCGTATCCAAAGCGTTTTTACAGCGTGAGTGTGAACAAGGAAGAGACGGTGATGTTTCTCTTCGAGAGTGGTGAACGTCAGGGCAACAATCTGTTTGTGAGAGACCTTCGCCAGCCGAATTCGCAGTTTATCCAGATGACTTCTTCGATGGACTACGAATATTCGCCAGTGGAAGTTATCGGCGACGACATCCTTGTCATGACCAACGAGGGGGCTCCGAAGAATCGGCTGATGGTAGCCAGCATAAAGAATCCGGGCATTAAGGACTGGAAGGAACTGGTGGGCGAAAGCGAGGATGTGCTGACCGATGTTTCGGTGATTGCCGACAAGATGGTGCTTACCTACAGCAAGGATGCTTCCGACCATCCGTTTGTCTATTCGCTCCAGGGCAAGCGTCTCCACGAGGTGAAGCTGCCTTCGGTGGGCAGTGTAGGGTTCAGCGGCGAGAAGGGAGAACCGGAGTGCTTCTATACCTTCACTTCGTTCACTGTTCCCGGAACCATTTACCAGTATGACTTGGAACAGAACAAAAGTGTGCTGTATGCTGCTCCGAAAGTGAACTTCAACCTGAACGGATACGTCAGCGAGCAGGTGTTCTATCCCAGCAAGGACGGTACGCTCATTCCGATGTTCCTCACCTATAAGAAAGGGCTGAAGCGCAACGGCAAGAATCCCGTCTATCTGTATGGATACGGTGGTTTTAACATTTCGATGCCTCCCTATTTCTCAAGTTCCCGAATTCCATTCCTGGAAGCTGGCGGCATCTATGCCCAGGCCAACTTGCGCGGCGGTTCGGAGTATGGTGAGACTTGGCATCTGGCCGGCACGAAGATGCAGAAGCAGAATGTGTTCGACGACTTTATCGCTGCTGCAGAATGGCTTATCCGCGAGGGATATTCATCGAAGGAGAAGATGGCTATCGTGGGCGGTAGTAACGGCGGACTGCTGGTGGGTGCATGTATGACGCAGCGCCCCGACCTTTTCCGTGTCTGCATTCCCCAAGTGGGCGTCATGGATATGCTCCGTTATCATAAGTTCACCATTGGCTGGAACTGGGCACCCGATTACGGAACGTCGGAAGATTCGCGCGAGATGTTCGAATATCTGCGTGGATATTCCCCCCTGCACAACCTGAAACCCGGCACTAAATATCCGGCCACACTGGTTACCACGGCCGACCACGACGACCGCGTGGTTCCCGCCCATTCGTTTAAGTTTGCGGCAACGCTGCAGGAATGTCAGGCCGGAACAGATCCCGTGCTGATACGTATTGACTCAAAAGCTGGCCACGGCGGCGGCAAACCGCTGAGCAAGCAGCTCGAAGAGCAGGCCGACATCTATGGCTTTATCATGTATCATGTGGGGATGAAGATGAAATAAAAACGGGATGGTGTTATGGCGTTATGACGTTATGACGTAATGACGAGATTTGGAGGAAGCTTGGAAATGGAATCTTTCATACTTGAGCATCGCCTTGACGACGTGCGGCAGTTGGCCCTGCAGGCCGACCGCTATCCCGACATCGACATGCCCATGACTTTGCAGCAGATAGCGGGATGGCAGACAGCTCGCACGAAGTTGCCTGAATGGGCAGCCGTCGACGGTATCCTCTATCCGCCCCGCCTTTCCATGGAGCAATGCTCGAGCGAGGCCACGGCGAAATATAAAACGACTATACCCGCCCCCTCTTTACGGGAGGGGAGTCTCGTCGACCTGACAGGAGGCTTCGGCGTGGATTTCTCTTATATGGCTCGTGGTTTTCGGAAAGCGGTTTATGTGGAACAGCAGCCGCATCTCTGTGAAGTGGCACGCCACAACTTCCGCCTGTTAGGATTAAATCATGCCGAGGTGGTTTGTGGCGATGGCGTTGAATATCTGAAAAACATGCGCCGCCCTGCTTCGCTTATCTACCTAGATCCTGCCCGCCGCAATGTCAACGGCATGAAGACATACGCCATTGGTGACTGTACGCCCGATGTGGCGGCTTTGAAAGACTTGCTTTTGGAGAAGGCTGAGTTGGTGATGGTGAAGCTTTCCCCAATGCTCGACTGGCACAAAGCAATTGATGATTTGGGAGAGGTGAGCCAGATGCATATCGTCAGCGTGGATAACGAATGTAAGGAACTGCTGGTGGTGCTGACGAAGAATCCTACAGTTCCCCTGCGCGTGGTTTGCGTAAACATCAAGCACGGCGGCACGGCGGAAACTTTCGAATACTTCCCAACGCCATCCGCCAACACCCATCTGCCAACACCCATCACCCAAAGCCTCTATCTCTACGAGCCCAACGCCTCTTTGATGAAAGCGGGATGTTTTGCCGAGCTTGCGGCCCGATATGGTGTTCAGCCTATAGGAAACAGCAGCCATCTTTTCGTTTCCTCCGAATTCGTCATCGACTTTCCAGGAAGGAAGTTCCATATAGATAGCGTCACCTCATTGAACAAAAAAGAACTGAGGCAAGCACTCGGAGGACTGCGAAAGGCAAACATCACCGTCAGGAACTTCCCGATTTCCGTTGCTGAACTGCGCAAGCGCCTGAAACTTTCCGACGGCGGCGACACCTACATTTTCGCAACCACGATTGGCGAGAAAGACCATGTGTTGTTCATTACGAAACAATTATTCAAAAAACCATAAATGCTATGACAGAATCCGTTTTCCGATTATTCCATGAGTTGAACCAAGTGCCCCGACCTTCGTGGCATGAAGAACGTGTGGCCGACTGGCTTTGTCAGTTTGCCGAAAAGCACCAACTGAAATATAAGCGCGATGCTCACAACTGTGTGCTCATCAGTAAACCCGGTACGCCAGGTTCCTCCAACGCTCCCATCACCGTGCTTCATGCCCACATGGACATGGTCTGCGTGGCCGAAGAGGGCAAAGCCTTCGATCCCCTCAACGATCCTATTGAGGCATATATAGAAAATGGATGGATGAAAGCGCGTGGCACTTCGCTGGGTGCCGACAACGGCATGGGACTCTGTATGGCGCTTGCCGTGATGGAGAGTACGACACTGGAGCACGGTCCGCTTGAACTCTTTGTCACCACCAACGAGGAAGACGGTATGACGGGAGCGGCCAACGTTTCGCCCGACTTCGTAACAGGTCGCAGGATGATTGACCTCGACTCAGAAGACTACGACACCATTACCACCGGTGCTGCCGGTGCATATCTGCAGAACCATTCGTTGCCCTTACAGCGCATCCAAGCCTCCGAGGCAATGGATTATTATAAAGTGAGCATTGTCAGCGGCCCGGGCGGTCATTCGGGAGTCGATATCAACAAAGGGCGAAAAAGTGCCGTGAAGGAAATCTGTCTATTGCTGGAACAGATGCTGGCAGACGACCCGTCGATGGCAGTAGCCAGTATCACGGCAGGCGAGGCAAATGCTTCCATCCCCTCGCGCGCCTCTGCCGTTATCGGAGTTCGTCACTCCGAAAATCCTTCTCCTATTCTGGGCAAAAGGTCATACCCACAAGAACCTAAGTTTCAAGCTTTGACAGAGAACCCCGAAACCATCATCCTTCCTTCGTCGGTGAAAGCCCTGTTGAACGCCGTCGGTGCCATTCCTTATGGCGTCATCAAGATGAGCGAGCGAATGGAAGGAACGGTGGAGACCTCCAACAATATTGGTGTCATCCGTACCGAAAGTGACCATTTCCATGTGACCACCCATACCCGGTCGTTTATTGATGAGACCATGATACAGACTGGTCGTGCCATTGCCGGCATCATCAGCGAAAACGGCGGAAGTTCCGAGGTGGTGATGTCAACACCTGCCTGGCAGGAACCCACCGACAGTCCTTTCATGCAACTGGTGGAGCAGACCTTCGTGGATGTGCTCGGATTCAGGCCGCGCAAAGTGGAGATGCACTTCGTGATGGAAATGGGTTACTTCGTTGAGCGTTTCCCCGGCATACAGATAATCCCAATCGGCCCACGCATTCTGGAACCCCATTCCACCAGCGAGCGCATAGAAATCTCCACCATAGAGAATATCTGGAAGGTGCTTGTGGAATTGCTTAGCCGTCTGGCTGCCGAATAATCGTCTTTTCATTCCGCGAAGCATGAAAAATCTGGGATACCATTTGCTGGCCATTGTGACCATTGCCATCTGGGGTGTGACGTTCGTCAACACCAAGGTGCTGTTGCAGCACGGATTGTTGCCGATGGAAATTTTCCTGCTCCGTTTCATCGTGGCCTATCTCTGTATTTGGACCATCTCGCCCCGACGTTTCTTGAGCGATTCCTGGAAAGACGAATGTTTGTTCCTAATTTTGGGACTGGTGGGCGGTACATTGTATTTCGTTACCGAGAATACCGCCATCGGACTCTCCTATGTTAACAACGTGTCGTTCATCGTTTGTACGGCTCCGCTGATAACTACACTTTTGGCCTCATCGCCCATTCTTTCGCTCTTTGGCGTGAAACCCATACCCGTTCCTTTACTTGGATGGGTGGGCAGCCTGATAGCTTTGTTGGGAGTGGGGATGGTCATCTACAACGGTCATTTTGTGCTGAAGCTGAATCCTCTGGGCGATTTCCTCGCTCTCATGGCAGCCTTCTGCTGGGCAGTCTATAGTCTGGTCATCAAGAAGGTGTCACGCCGCTATAGTGCCACGTTTATCACGCGGAAAGTGTTCTTCTATGGCATCGTGACCGTCCTGCCCATGTTCTTTATCAACCCATGGCGGTATCCCGTGGAAAAAATGTTTCAGCCGGCAGTCTGGATGAACCTGGTGTTTCTCTCGGTGGTGGCATCGTTTCTTTGTTTTCTGTGGTGGAGCGTGGCCGTGAAAAAGATTGGCGCCCTGCGCACCAGCAACTATGTCTATCTGAATCCCATTACCACGGTGATTGCCTCGGCCCTGTTTCTTCAGGAGCCGATGACGACAATGGCCTACGCCGGCAGTTTGCTTATTCTGCTGGGGGTGTTTCTGGCTAATCGGAAACCGATGGAATGATGATGTTGCGAATTTTTTCGATATGACGTTATGACGACATGACGTTATGACGTTATAACGAAATTCTCATTGATAATGCCTTGTTTTCGGCGGCTTCCATGATTTCACGCTCTCCGGGACCTTTGTCGTTGATGCCGCAAAGGTGGAGCACGCCGTGGATGATGACACGGTGCAGTTCTTCGTCGTAGTCTTTATGGAAAAGTTCGGCATTCGAGCGAATCGTGTCGAGCGAGATGACGAGGTCGCCGTTCAGCGTGTCGCCCTCGTTATAGTCGAAGGTAATAATGTCGGTGTAATAGTCGTGGCCGAGGTATTCGTTGTTCACTTCGAGAATCTTCTCATCGTCGCAAAACAGGTAGCCTATTTCGCCCACCTTCTTGCCGTACGATGCTGCCACAGCCTTAATCCATGCCGTGGTCTCCCTTTTCCTGATCTTCGGAAGCTTTACGTTTTCTGACTGATAGGTTATCATGGGTGTTAGGTGATGGGTGTTAGGTGTTGGATGATGGGGCTTTGGGCAGGAATGCGCTGATGTCTTTGCCGAAGTGACGCAGTTCGCGCACCATCGACGAACTGATATGTGCCTGTTCGGGCGAGGCGAAGAAGCAGACGGTCTCCACGCCGCTCAGTCGGCGGTTGATTTCGGCCATTTCCTGCTCATATTCGAAGTCTTTCATCGAGCGTATGCCCTTGATGATGAAGTCGGCCCCGACGCGCTTGCAGAAGTCAACGGTCAGGTCGTTGTAGGCCACTATCTCCACCCGCGGTTCGTCCTTATAGTAGCTGCAGATTTTCCGGCACCGTTCTTCGGTGGGTTCCATATACTGCTTATGTTCATTATAACCCACGCCGATGACGATGCGGTCGAAAAGCGGCAGGGCGCGCCTGACGATGTCGTCGTGCCCTGTCGTAAAGGGGTCGAAACTACCAGTAAAGGCTGCTATGCGCATCTTTCTTGTCCTTTAGTTTTGCTATTTTACCAGCGACCCTATCTGTGCAGGATCAATCTTTCCCTTGATGAGGGTGATGATATTGTTCCCCTCCGCTTTTGCAAGCACAACGATTTCTGTGATGATGTCGCCTTCTGATTTAGCATATACCTTGGCTTTCACTTCTTCCTTCTGGGCGTCAAGCATGCCATAGCCATTGTCTTTCAGTGCTTCCAGTTTGGTGCCGATTTCAGCAGCCAGTTCATCTGAGTTGATCATACCTATGGTGATACTGTCCACATTCTTCAGGGCTTCTTTCTCAGCATCTGTCTTGGCGGCAGCCGAGGCCATGTTGATCATCATCTTGTTCATCTCCATGATGCCCAGGCCAGGGTTGTTTTTATAACTGTCGATAATCTCCTGTGCACTTTGTGCAAACCCGCCGATACTCATGAGCATCAGGGCGAGCATGATAAACACTTTTTTCATTTTTATTATTTTATTTTTTTCGTTATGGCGTTATGGCGTTATGGCGTTATGGCGAGTTATTCGAATAAATTGGGTTCCATGATGTTTCCATTGTAGGGATTGCGGCCGAAGTGCTTGTAGGCCAGTTCGGTGGCCATGCGTCCGCGCGGGGTGCGCTTGATAAATCCCTCCATGATGAGGAACGGTTCGTAGACATCCTCGATGGTGCCGGCATCCTCGCCGATGGCTGTGCCGATGGTGGTGAGTCCCACGGGGCCGCCCTTGAACTTGTCGATGATGGTCAGCAGAATCTTGTTGTCGATTTCGTCCAGACCATACTGGTCGATGTTCAGTGCCTCGAGTGCCACGTGGGCAATCTTCAGGTCGATGCGCCCGTTTCCCTTCACCTGGGCAAAGTCGCGCACTCGGCGCAACAGGGCGTTGGCGATACGGGGCGTTCCGCGCGATCGGCGAGCAATCTCCACGGCGGCATTATCGTCGATGGGAACCTGCAGGATGGATGCCGAGCGTAGGATAATCTTCTTCAGCGTATCGGGCTCGTAGTACTCCAGGTGCATGTTGATGCCGAAACGGGCACGTAGTGGAGCCGTCAGCATTCCGCTCCGTGTGGTGGCTCCGACGAGCGTGAAGGGATTCAGGTCAATCTGTATGCTCCTCGCCGAAGGCCCTTTGTCAATCATGATGTCGATGCGATAGTCTTCCATGGCGGAGTAGAGATATTCTTCCACCACAGGTGACAGCCGGTGAATTTCATCGATGAAAAGTACGTCGTTGGGTTCGAGCGAAGTCAGAATACCTGCCAGGTCGCCGGGTTTGTCGAGCACCGGTCCGCTGGTAATCTTGAATCCCACCCCCAGTTCGTTGGCGATGATGTTCGAAAGCGTGGTCTTTCCCAGTCCTGGCGGTCCGTGAAGGAGCGTGTGGTCGAGCGGCTCTCCACGGTATTTGGCAGCCTCAACGAACACTTCAAGATTCTCCACCACCTTCTTCTGTCCGCTAAAGTCGGTAAAGCGGAGGGGTCGCAGAGCGTTCTCAAAATCCTTTTCGGCAGCGGTTTGCTGTTGTCTGATGTCGAAATCTGTTTGCATTTGGCGACAAAGATAGTGTAAAATTCTATAATAAACAAATAAAACTTGCAGAATTCGGTAAAACGTCGTACCTTTGCGGAATCATTTTCAAACTTATTATTAACAAACATGAAGCGTTCATTACTTTTCACTTTTTACATTTCACTCCTGCTGTTATTTGCCGTGCAGGTTCACGCCTACAAACAGGAGTCGATCAACATTACCGTGAACGGCCAGCAGCGAAACATGGTGGTATTCACCCCTGATGTGCTGCCCGCCAAGTCGCCGCTGTTCATCGTTACCCACGGTATGAACCAAGACCCCGAATACCAGTATGGCTCCGACAAGATGTACCAGCTGATTGACGCCGAGAAATTCGTCATTGCCTACCTGCGCAGCAACGGCAACATGTGGGACACCGGCGGCACCAACGACCAGAACTTCGTCATCAAGACCATCGACGAGATGGTCACCCGCTTCGATATCGACAAAGACCGCGTGTATTGGTCAGGCTTCTCCATGGGCTCCATGCTCATCCACCACTGCATTGCCAATATGCAAGACAAGATTGCAGCCTTCGCCCCCACCAGCGGAATCCAGTTCTCAGAGAGTCCTTGGGAGAAATGCAAGAAGCCCGTCAACCTGCTGGAGTGCATAGCCTACGGCGACGATGTGTTCGGCTACGAACAGTATGGCATTCATGGTTACATCGAAAACTACGCCCTGCACGACAACCACACCCATTATTCGAAGACGACGGGCTACAGAATCAACGGCAGTTGGTTCGACGGCGACTTAGAAAAATGGACCGGCGGCCCTAACGGCGGCGAAGTGTGGCTATATTCCTACAACAACGGCGGACACTGGCCCAACGATATTAATCCACGTCTCATCTGGAATTTCTGCAAGCGTTTCACGCTGAACCAGCCCAAGGTGAAAATCACCCAGCCCGAAGGCGAGACCACCTATCTGTATATGGCACCCGACGGCGAGGCCGTTTTCCCCGACATCACCATCGAGGCCAAAGCCAAAGCCACCAATGGACAGGTGGAAAAGGTGGAGTTCTACGATGGCAACACGCTGATTGAAACGCTCACCGCCCAGCCCTTCACCGCAACGCTGACGGCTCCCCAGGCCGGACAACACGAACTGCGCGTCGTGGTGACCGACACCAATGGCAAGCAGGGGGAAAGTTCATGCACGGTGAACTGCGTTGCATCAAGCAACTACGACATGGTGCAGACTTTTAACACCGAGGGCGTCGTGCCACAAAACTGGTACGTGAGCAACGGAAAAAACAAGCGTGTGGGCGGCGGACTCCCATTCACTTCCGGCTGTCGTCTTCTTCGTTTCACAAACGAGTCAAAAGCCTTTGAATATGGACTTTTGGTGCAGAGTCCTTCGGGCAACGAGAAAGTCGCATGGGCAAAATATGGCGACAATACCGCCCGTTCGCACATGACGCTGCATGCGGGAAATTATTCCCTCATGACCAGGACGTACAACTGGAACCAGCCACAAGCCACCCAGGTCATCTACGCCATCGAGGACCTCAACGGACAGGAAGTGGCCTCGGAGACTTTCGCACCCATCACCAACCTTGGCGGCGACACAGGCAACAAAGTCCCTGGCGGCAGAGGCCAGACTTTCAATTTCGACATTCCTCAGACGGGCGAATATGTATTCAGCATCTACACCGATGCCGTGGCCAATGCCGATTTCGTGGTGGGAATGGCCAAGATTCAGGCCAAGTCGTTCGTTGAGTCGGGCATCAGGGAAGTCAGCACCCATCCCGAAAATACGGTGAAGAACGGATGCTACGACATCAGCGGCCGCAAAATTCAGGAAGGCATTTCGCCGAATGGTCAAGGCTCGGGAAAGCTGAAGCCCGGCCTTTACATCATCGACGGCCGCAAAACTGTCATCCGATAAGAACTTATTTTCCATAGCCGCAAACCACTCCGCCCCTGCCAGCCATTCAACGTGCCGGCAGGGGCGGATTAGACAAAAATCGCGGCCGTTTCCCCGATTTGTCCACAATCGGGCTAATAGTCCATACTATTTGAAAAGAAATATATCGGAAAAGTTGGAGTTCGTTTTTTCTTGCCCTACCTTTGCACCGCCGAAAGGACAAAATGGCATCGCCACGTAGCATCACGGTTATGACATCCGACAGCCTTTCGACATGGATCTGAAATTCAACAAAAAAACTCAAGGAGAAATACAGTTGTTGATTATTGATCAAAAATGACCGGAGTCTCGTCGGCGGGTTAGTCCTTTCGGCGAGACTTTTTTTTGATTAATTTCTGACAACGGGTTTTTGCAATCTGGAAAATTTTTCTGCTGAAGAACATAAAATTTGCATTTCGGAATGGGAAAAACGGCGGATTTTCAGCCGATTTTTTCCTTCCGCCGAGCAAAAGATAGGGAATTGGTGAGCAAAAGATAAGGAATTGAAGAGCAAAAGATACGGAATTGAAGAGCAAAAGATAAGGAATTCATGGAGAAAATCAAAAAATTCTCGGCAAATCATATCGATTTAGATTTGTTAACACCTCCTTAAAACCCTCAAACTCTTGCAAACCCATTCATTATCAACAACATACGAAAAACATGGTCAAAACTCGCGTATTTGCGCCCCAAAGTGCGTTTCGTGACAAAAACGCGAGTTTTGACCCCAAAAATTCAGAATTTATTTAACAGTCAATGCTTCCGCTGCCGTTATTTCGCCTCACCAGCGCCATAGAGATACTAAAATGTTTGGAATTATCCGAGGATTGCTGCCAACTGCTGGATATCGGCTTCGGTGGTTGACCAACTGGTGACGAACCGGCAGACAGTATGGTGGCTGTCGGTGGCTCCCCAGTGGATGAATTCCACTTGCTGTTCCAGCTCGCGAACCTTCCCGTTGGGTATCACCACGAACTGCTGGTTGGTGGGTGAGTCGAGGAAGAAGGGATAGCCGCGGTCGGCAAAGAGTTGTTTCAACTTCATGGCCATGCGGATGGCATGGGCAGAAATGTCGAAATAGAGATTACCGGTAAACAGGGCATCGAACTGGATTCCCACCAGCCGGCCTTTGGCCAGCAGTGCTCCGTGACGCTTGATGATGGAGAAAAAATTCTTCGGCGCATTGCCACGGGGGAATACCACAGCCTCGCCGCAAAGAGCACCCACCTTGGTGCCGCCGATATAGAAGGCATCGCAATGGGCAGCGAGCCAGGGCAACGTGACGTCGTTGGCGGGTGAGGCCAGGGCATAGCCAAGGCGTGCTCCGTCAATATAGAGCTGGAGACCGTATTGCTGACAGGCACTGTAGAGCCGTGCAATCTCGGTTTTCGAGTAGATGGTTCCGTATTCTGTGGGAAACGAAACGTAGACCATTCCCGGCTGAGCGCAGTGGTCGCGGCTGCCGTCGCTTTGAAACGCCCGCATGAAATGGTCGAGTTCAGCAAGAGCAAGCTTGCCATCGTAGGCCGGCAGTGCGATGACCTTATGCCCTGAAGCTTCGATGGCAGTTGCCTCGTGTACGTTAATATGCCCCGAATCGACGGTGATGACCGCCTCGTAGGAGCGCATCATCCCGTCGATTACTGTAGCATTTGTCTGGGTGCCACCCATCAGGAAGAATATTTCGGCATCGGGTGTTCCGCATGCCATCCGGATTTTCTGCTTTGCCTGTTCGCTATACACGTCGTAGCCATAGGTGGCTGTCGTCTCGGCATTGGTATCCGCTAAGTGTTTCAACACTTGCGGGTGGGCACCGTTGTTATAGTCGCATTCGAATGAAATCATAGTAACTTTTTACCAGTCGTCGTCCTCGTTGCCCACAATTCCGTTCTTGACGGCCTCTTCCACCTTGTCGATGATGGCATTCGAATAGGCGTGTGTCATGACGAGTGCCTTGGCACAGGTGCGTTTCTGCGGATCTTTCTCGATGAAGGGATAGTGATGGGCTATCTCCCACTGCTCGTCGTAGAGCCGGCGGTCGGTGTTGTCGCCCTTCATGCGCTTGCCGTCGCTGTAGATGTTCTGATTGTCGCTACGATAACCGTCGCGGCTGGTGTCGAGCAGACCTCCCAGCCATCCTGCATCCTCGGCCTTCAGTATGTCGTAGGTCTGCACCGTGTAGGTCACGCGAACACGTCCTTCTTTGATGTCGAGGCGGATAATCGGGGTGATGTTCACCACGTAGCGGTTGAGTGTACCCGTGTGGTCGGCAATGGCATCGATGGTTGAGGAGATGATAATGCAACCAGCATCTTTGTCGTTGAGGGTGATGGCCTGTTTGTCCTTGAAGGTTGCCGTGGCCCAGTAGTTCAGTGCTAAGTAGAGTTGCTGCTTGGTCTTGCCCGGAACCTCGATGACCTGCTGGTAGGTGAGGCTTTCGTTCTTGTCGAGTGCGAGTCCCGAGGCGACGGTCTTGGCAGCGTCGAGCCACTTATCGCCGTAGCGCTCCTTGGCATATTTCTCCAGGTCGGCCGATTTCATTACCTGAGCTTCGATGGCCGTTGTGCCGCAAATGGAAAGGACGGCGGCAAATATCCAGATTCTAGTCTTTTTCATCTTTTCTACACTGAGTTTAGAGTTTAGAGTTTAGAGTTATCGCTTCGCGATTGTGAATTATGAATTAAGAATTATGCATTAAGCATTATTAGAACTTGTATTTCAAACCAGCCAGCACAATACCCTGCTCGCCAAAGCCGGCTTCAACGAAACCGCGGAACTTGCCGCCAAACTCAACGCCGACGGGCGACAACTGTCCCATGAAATATATTTTGCTATTGCTCTCGTCCTTGTTGATTTCCTTGTCTTTCGACTTTTCGGAGAGCAACATGGCGCCTGCTGCCACCTTGGTGTACAGGCCGAAGTGGTTCTTGTTGACCCAATAGTACTTCACGGAAGGCATCACCGAGATGTAGCGGCGTGTGCGCTCACCGGTAACCTGTCTGGAGTCTTTTTTCACCACATCCTCACCATACTGGGAGTAGGTGACGATACCGCCGACAGCCAGTTTCGGATCGTTGGTGTGGTAGAAATATTCTACGGCCAGGGTGCCGAACTGCTTGTCGTTGGTCCACTCATAACCAGTAATGCCTTCCCATAAACCACGTCCAACGGCATTGCCAATACCGTCGGCAATTAATGAAATGCCACCACCGTATGATACACCAATCTCGTGCTTGAGATCTTCGTTCTGTGCGTTCACATTCATTGTAGCCATCATGGCGGCCACCACCATTACGAAATACTTTTTCATTTTCTTTTTCTTTTTTATTGTTGTTAATTATTGATTTCCTTTTTAGAAAGCTCATACAGGACAAAACCTGTGATTCGCGTTTTCTGCGTGCAAATTTACATCCGTTTTCATTCCATTCAAAATATTTGCATCTTTTTTTTCATTAATTGTTTGGACAGAAAGACAAATAAAAGACAAAACAGGAGAGGCATGCCCAATTTTTGTCTACAAAGGGTACAAATTGAAAAATAAAGACTATCTTTGCAAACCAAAAGACAAGAATTATGGCTGAAAGACTCACGCCCACAAAGAACGCTCTGAAACGGCTCACAACGGTGATATTGCTCATGCTCGCCACTGGCCAGCCAGTAGCCGCTTCCACGGAACCGGAAACCACCGAAGCCGACTCGCTGATGGTGAATTCAAGCGAAACAGTGCCACGAGAAGAGCGGAAGATTCCCGACATCTGGTCCATACAGGCCGGGGCAACGGCCAGCTATATGATTCATGCCGGCCCTGACATTCAGGCAATACTGCACTCCTTCTGGGCAAGCCATTACGACATCAGACTGAAATGGCGTCAGGCCAAAGAGAACACCAGCCCCTACGACCGCGCACTGAACCGCCCCATCATTCAGGGCGGACTACTGCTGGGCGACTTCAGCCGGACAAAGGTCTATCGCGAAGAGTCGGCCTATCATTCCACTATTGGCAGAATGTGGACACTCTACGGGGGCATGCAGTTGGAACTGGCGGCAGGCGACCGTTGGAGTGTCGGAGCCGACCTACAGAACGGTATCAGTTACTGTACTGACCCCTATAACGAACACGACAATGCCGACAACAACATCATAGGCTCACATTTTTCCCTTTACGTCAACTTAGGACTCTATGCCAGATACCGAATGACACGAAGATGGCACATTGCGCTCAACATCGACTTCAAACACTACAGCAACGGTTCACTCGACAGGCCTAACCTTGGCATCAACGCCATCGGACCGACACTGGCCTTGCAGTACGACATACAGCCACCGACAACCGACGACAACCCTGATCAAGAAAAAAGAATAATACCCGCCGCACAATGTCAGTCCACCGGACAAAAACTATTCAACAAGAAAATCTACACCGACTTCATGGCCGGTCTGGGTATGAAGGCACTGATTGACGGTTTCAACGTGCACCACTCCAGCCATAACCCCGTCTATGGGTTCCCGACGGTGATGATAGCCCCGATGTATCACTATCATCTGGCACATGCCACAGGCATCGGCATCGACTATACATACGCCGACTATGTGTATAAAATCAAGGAATACGACCGCATCCTGGGCTTCAGCAACTATGATTATTCGCCCCATATACTCGGACTCAGTCTTCGTCACGAGGTTTTCTACCGCAGCTTTTCGCTAAACGTGGGCTTAGGCTATTGCCTCATAAAGAAAACAGGACACTCGGCCGACACCAACGAGAGCAAGGCCTATCAGCATGTAGCACTGCGCTATTCGCTGCCGTTCACAGGTAGCCGCTTCTATCTGGGCTATAACGTCAAAGCCTACAGGTTCCAGAAAGTGGATTGCATCCAGCTCATTGCGGGTTACAGGATTGGTTGGTAGTGCCAATCCTGCAGGCTTGCTGACAGCCTTGATATTTTTTCTACACCAATAGACGTAGAATGAAAAAAAATGATTACTTTTGCGGAAAAATTTGATTTTTTAGGTAACGAATAGGATATGAGCATGATTCAACTGCGCGACGTCCACAAGACATATCAGGGCGCTCAACCCCTGCATGTGCTGAAAGGCATCTCGCTCGACATAGAAGAAGGCGAACTGGTGAGCATCATGGGTGCTTCGGGTTCGGGCAAGTCAACGCTGCTGAACATCCTGGGTATTCTCGACAACTACAACGAGGGTGAATACCATCTGTCGGGAACGCTGATTAAGGACCTGAGCGAGACGAAGGCCGCCGAATACCGCAACCGCATGATCGGTTTCATCTTCCAGAGCTTCAATCTCATTGGTTTCAAGACGGCCGTCGAGAATGTGGAACTGCCTCTGTTCTATCAGGGGGTGAGCCGCCGCAAACGTCACCAGATGGCAATGGAATACCTTGAACGCTTAGGACTGAAGGACTGGGCGGAACACTATCCCAACGAACTCTCGGGCGGTCAGCGGCAAAGGGTGGCCATCGCCAGGGCACTGATTACCCGTCCGCAGATTATCCTGGCCGACGAACCTACCGGAGCATTAGACTCGAAGACGTCGGTGGAAGTAATGGAACTGCTGAAAAAACTCAATAAAGAAGAAGGCATGACCATTGTTGTCGTGACGCATGAGAGTGGCGTGGCCAACGAGACCGACAAGATTATCCACATCAAGGACGGCCTGATAGGAACCATTGAAGAAAACATAGACCACAAGGCATCGCCCTTTGGCATTAATGGCATGATGAAATAATAGTGAGAGACATTATCACAGAAATATGGAGTACGGCGCGGCGCAATAAACTGCGCACTGCACTGACAGGCTTTGCCGTGGCATGGGGAATCTTCATGCTTATCGTGCTGTTGGGTGCAGGCAACGGTCTCATTCATGCACTGATGAAAAACAATGACCGTTTCATCGTGAACTCTATGGCTGTCTTTGGCGGTACCACCTCGAAACCTCACAAAGGTATGAAGGAAGGGCGCTATGTGCCGCTCAGGGACAAGGATATTGCCATCACCGAGACACAATTTGCGGAGCATATTGACGAGGTGGGGGCACGAGTGTCACAGCAGACCGTTATCAGCATGGGCGAAAATTATATCAGCACGCGGCTCTGCGGCATCTATCCCAACCATCAGCAGATAGACAAGATAGACATGCTCTACGGCCGTTTTATCAACAATATTGACCTGAAGGAGAAACGCAAAGTGCTCGTCCTGGGCGACCAACAGGCCAAGGAACTTACCCGTGACGTATCCTCAATGGTGGGCAAATATCTCAAGGTTGGTGCTTTTGCTTTTCGTGTGGTGGGTATCTTCAAGGAGTCGCAGAATGGCAATGCCGATGCCATGACGGCCTACACTACACTGGAGACACTTTATGGAAGGAGTAATCAGCCGGAGCGAATCGTCTTTTCTTTCCACGGATTGCCCACGATAGAGGCCAACGAAGATTTCGAGAAGGCCTATCGCGGCAAATTGAACAGGTCACACCAGGTGGCTGACGATGATGAGAGCGCACTATGGATATGGAATCGCTTTACGCAGAGCCTGCAGATGGAAACGGGTATGAGCATCATCCGCACCGCCCTTTGGATAGTCGGTCTTTTCACGTTGTTGAGCGGCATTGTGGGGGTATCAAACATCATGCTCATCACCGTGAAAGAGCGCACCCGTGAGTTCGGTATCCGCAAAGCCATAGGTGCCAAACCGTGGTCCATCCTGAAACTCATCATCATCGAGAGCGTCATTATCACCACTTTCTTCGGATATATCGGAATGGTACTTGGCGTGGCCGCCAACGAATATATGGATGCTACCTTGGGGCACGACGTCATCGATACCGGACTTTTCCAGACCACGATGTTCGTGGACCCCACGGTGGGTATAGACGTGTGTGTTGAAGCCACAATGGTAATGGTCATAGCAGGAACATTGGCCGGACTCATCCCGGCGCTGAAAGCCGCCCGCATCCGTCCCATTGAAGCGTTAAGAGCAGAATGAAATTTGACATAGATACATATCGCGAGATTCTTGACACGCTGACGCGCAACAAGAGCCGGTCGTTCCTTACGGGGTTCGGTGTCTTTTGGGGTGTGTTTATGCTCGTGGTATTGATTGGCGGTGGAAAGGGACTCAAGGAAATGCTGAACAGCAACTTTGAGGGATTTGCCACCAACACGGGTATGATTTGGAGCCAGCGCACCACCAAGGCCTACAAGGGTTTCCGCAAAGGACGACAATGGCAGATGGTCTATCAGGACGTGGATCGGCTGCGCCAGCAGGTGCCCGAACTGGAAGTTGTCACGCCTGTGCTTTTTTCCAATGGCGGCACGGCCTACTATGACGACAAAAAGACCACCATTGCCGTGAATGGCACGATGCCGGAATATGCAAAGGTGAACTCGCCGAAGATATATTTTGGCCGCTATCTGAACGATATGGACATAGCACAGCACCGTAAGGTGTGCGTCATCGGAAAGAAAACCTACAAGGATCTCTTCACAAATGGTGAAGACCCCTGTGGCAAGAGCATCCGTATAGACTCTGTTTATTATCAGATTGTGGGCGTGGACTATAATGTCAGTGGTGAAGTCAACTTCGGAGCAGAAGAGGGAACCACCGTCATACTGCCACTGACACTGATGCAGCAGACTTATAACCGAGGCAATACCATCGACATGATTGCCGTGACGGGAAGGCCCGGCGTGGTGATGAGCCAACTCTCCGACCGTATACGCCAGACCGTGGCAAAGGCCCATCTGGTTGACCCTACTGATGAAACGGCGGTGACCGTATTCAATACAGAGATTCTCTTTCAGTTGCTCGACAACCTTTTCCGTGGCGTCAACTTCCTGATATGGCTTGTCGGACTGGGCACGTTATTGGCAGGTGCCATCGGTGTGTCGAACATCATGATGGTAACCGTGCGCGAGCGCACCACCGAGATTGGCATCCGCCGCGCCATAGGAGCCACGCCGCGCACCATCCTCTCGCAGATTGTGATGGAGAGCATCATCCTGACGTCGGTGGCGGGTATGAGCGGCATCCTTGTGGGCGTCGCCATCTTGGAAATGCTCGAAAAGGGCAATACCGAGGACGGCATCGTCACCGCCCATTTCCAGATAGATTTCTGGACCGCCATCCTGGCCGTAACCGTCATCAGCATCATGGGCATCCTGGCCGGTTTGGCTCCCGCCTGGCGCGCCATGAGTATCAAGCCCGTCGATGCCATGAGGGACGAATAAATGAAACTATAAAACAAAAAAATATGAAGAAGTACAGCAAACTGATTGTGGCCGCCATCGTGGCGCTCATTTTCATTGGGACATTTGTGTTCTTGTGGCAGAAGTCGCAACCCGAAGAAGTGGTATACAACGAATTCACCCCGAAGATTGACGACGTGCGCAAGACCACCATCGTGACGGGAAAGATTGAACCTCGCAACGAAGTGAATGTGAAACCCATGGTGAGCGGTATCATCACCCATCTTCTAAAAGAGGCGGGCGACTACGTGCAGGCCGGAGAAATCATTGCCAAGGTGAAGGTGATTCCCGACATGGGACAGCTCAGCTCGGCCGAGAGCCGCCTGCGATTGGCACAGATTAACCTCGCCCAGGCCAAGATTGACTTCCAGCGTGAGGAGGAACTGTTCAAGAAAGAGCTGATTAGTGCCGACGAGTTCGAAAAGAAACGTCAGGCGCTGCAACAGGCCCAGCAGGAAAAAGTCGGAGCCGAAGACAACCTGCAGGTTGTTCGCGACGGTGTCTCCAAAAGCAATGCCAAGGCTTCAAGCACCCTTGTTCGTTCCACCATCAGCGGCCTTATCCTTGATATTCCCGTCAAGGTGGGTAACTCGGTCATCTTGAGCAATACGTTCAACGACGGTACGACCATCGCCAATGTTGCCAACATGAACGACCTCATCTTCCGGGGCAACATCGACGAGACCGAAGTGGGACAGCTCGTACAGGGCATGCCCATGAAAATCACCGTCGGTGCGCTGCAAGACCTCACTTTCGATGCTGCACTGGAATATGTTTCGCCTAAGGCCGTCGAGAGCAATGGTGCCAACCAGTTCGAGATCAAGGCCGCCGTCCGCGTACTGAAAGGCAGCAAAATCCGCTCTGGATATAGTGCAAATGCCGAGATTGAGCTTGCACATGTTGAGAAGGCCCTTACCGTTCCCGAGAGCGCTATCGAGTTCAAGGGCGACTCTACCTTTGTCTATGTCGTAAAAGGTGAAGGCAAGGAAAAGACTTACGAGCAGCGCCAAGTAATCACTGGACTCAGCGATGGCATCAACATTGAAATCAAGAAAGGACTCAGTGCCAAGGAAAAGGTGCGCGGTCCCAAGGTTGTGAAAGATACCGAAACCGAAAACCGTTAAGTGTTTTGCGGTGATACCGCAAAACAAATCACCTCAACAGTTTGCTGACGCCCTGGAACAGACTGTCGAGCACATCGATGACATCATTGGTGACATCTTCTATTAACGTGGCTTTGTTGGTGTCGCGCACCATCTGCAAAGCCACCTGCGAGAAGAAGTATGAGGCGGCAGGCGTGTGGGGCCAGTCGTTGATATATTCGGTCTTCACCTCCACGCCTTCCCCTTCCATGAAATCAGCCATGCCGTCGGTGCAGAGCACGGGCACCACCTCATCGGCACGCGAGTGGAACAGATAGAGGCGTGTGCGGGGATTAGGCTTCCAAGTGCCAACCAGCGAGTTTTTCTTGAAGTACGTAAGCATGCGGCGCCCTATCGGTGTTCGCTCGTCCATGATGTCGGGATTGACGAATGCCGACAGTTTTACGCCGTCGCGGGGATCACCGGGCACCACGTCTTCGGGCGAGACGCTCTCGAGAATCATGTCGTTAATCTCGTTGGTGGAATATTCTTTCGAGAGAATCCATTCGTCATAGTGGTCGGCCAAGGCGCCGGTAAACATGTCGTGCGGCGTAAGCCCCAGTTGTTCCGTCTCGTTGATGCCACTAAGGATGAGCGGCAACGCACAGGGATAATAGCTCACACCCGTTTTCTTCATTTCGCGGTAGATGCCCATCAGGTCGTAAGGTCCGCCGCCAGCGTAGGTATGCAGTATCTTCAGGCGGTCGCTGTATTGAGTGTCCACCAACCGTTGCACCGCCATTGCAGAATGCGCGCCCTGCGAGTAGCCCATGTTCAGCAGCCTGTCTTCATAGTAATACCCCATTCGCCCCAGCAGCCGCTTGGCAGCCAGCAGTCCGTCGACGGCACCCTGAGCCGTGATGTCGGGGTTCAGGTAAGCCTGCGGTTTGTCTTCGGTGATGCCAAAGCCATAGTTGTCCACCGCCACCATAATATATTTGTGCGTAAAACAGATGGCCGCCTCGGCATCCAGTTTGTCGTCGTGCGACGGGCACCCATATTTCAGGCTTGTCGTGGGATGATTATAGATAATCAGTCCGTTGGCCGTATTCTCTTTCGTGAAGATAGAATGACGCATGACGATGGCTCCCGACAGTGTTGTTGGCGTGACACCATCAGGACCAACCGACGTATAGATGAAATTCAGGCGCACAAGCCGCATGTCCATCACCGTGCGATGGATAATGGTCGTGTCGATGATGGCTTCATCGGCCATTACGGGCAGAAAGACCACCCAAAACGCCAGTAGGGCAAATATCTTTTTCTTCATTCCGTGCATGATTTAATTGGAATTAGAAGTTAACTCATTATACAATAAGTTTCCCTTTACCGTCAACAGATATTTCTGTCGTGGATGGCGGGGCTTGTCAGGATATAATTGGCGGACGTATTTTTCTTTGATTGCAGGATTAAGATATACATCCATAAAACTCTCTCGGTTCTTAAGTCCTAATCTTTCAAGCATGTCCTTAATTGACAATTCTTCATTTCCGACAATCAGTACTAACTTCTTAATATTCAGATTATTCGTTCTGAACTTGTCGGTAACTTGTCGGGTAGCTTGTCGGGTAACTTGTCGGGTGGTTTCTCCGGCACTTGTCTTGGATTGGTCTTGAACTTGTTCGGGTGCTGCCAAGTTTGGCTGAACGCTCCATTCCTTTGTCGGGTTTATATGCAGATAGCGGTTGCGCAAATCCCATTGCTCGCCTAACAGCAGATTACGGAAGAAACGCTCCAAATAGACGGGGGTGTAGTCGATGCCCTTGCGAGCATTCTTATAATTGGCTCTCACCAGTGCATTACGGAAGTACCAAGAGTGTTTGGCAAAAAGATCGTTCTCCACATCAAATCCTATGGAACGCAAATACTGAATGATAAAGACTGCCGTAGTACGCGTGTTGCCTTCACCAAAGGCATGTATCTGCCATAGTCCAGATACGAACTTAGTGATATGGGCAACCATTTCATCGCTACTGAGGCCCTTATAACTGAAATTACGCTCCTGCTCAATGTCATAGTCGAGCGCACGCCGCAAATCCTCCCAGTTCAGATAGTTCACGGTGTCACCTTCCAACACCCATTCCCGTTTAGTGATATCATATTTCCGCAACTCACCCGCATGCTTCATCACCCCGTCGAAAATACGGCGATGAACAGATATGAAGTTATTCGTAGAGAACTGGAATGTTTTTGTGGACAATATCCTCTTGATATTCTTCGATGCCTTGTCGGCCTCCTGCTTGTCATCATCACCGGCTTCTCGCGTGGTCTTACCCTCATAATAGCTGTTAAGCAACTCTTCCACTTCGTCGATGGTGATTTCGCCCTCAATGTTTCGCCGTGCCAATTCGTTCAGGTAGTCCGAGGTCTTTAGGCCGTCAACAGCCTGAAGACCTATTGCCGTGCTCCATTCGTAAGCGGCCTCGCGCTGTGAGGGCTCACCCTGGCGGATGTACTCATCAAAGTTGATATACCGTTCTTTTCCGTTGCTCTCGCTCATCTATCAAAAACGTTAGCCTACACTTAATTGATTCTACAATGTTGCAAAGATACTGTTTTTCTTGAAAGTAAAGGCCCATAATACACAAAAAAATCATTGTTTTTTCGTTATTACTTGAATAATGAAATGTGATTATTTGCAAAAATCATGGTACAATATGCTTTGTTTGGATAAAAATGAGTAACTTTGTAGCATTAACAACAGAATATCCATTATGGACAAAGACATTAAGTGGGTAATTCAAAAAATCTTATGGAAATACAAATAGAAGGAAACAGACTATATGCGTCCCTCAAGGATAAATGGCTTCAGGTGAAGCCAGAGGATAAGGTGCGTCAGAAGTATATCTGCCGTTTGGTCAACAACTATAACTTCAACGTTGGCCAGATGGATCAAGAGTTACAGGTAAATAACTCCCAGCGAGGACAAGGGTCATCTCAAACTTGAAAGAAACAAGGATGAGATAAGGATAATACTATCAGTTCGTAAAATATTAATACCAAATGAAACTTAATAAGCATATATTTACAGAAAAAGAGAAACTGTCTGAATTTGACAAATGGATAACTCCTTCTCTTGGTGACATTAAGGATCGCATAGAATTCAAAAATGTCTTAGCAGAACTGGAGGATGGCTTTAATTCTTTGTCTAATTACACAAATGGTTTTTCTGCATTAGAGACTTGCTCTTCGCATCATATCGCTGAGAACATTACTTCCCATATTGGTCAGGTTAATGATATTCAAAGTCATTTGGCAAACGTGTTCAATGCCATTCTCCTATCTACTGGAAAGACTGATAATAATCTGAAATGCCAATACCCTCTCGTATTAAACAAACTTTATGAAAGTAGAGAGATTCCTGCATGTCAGAACGGAAAACTGACACTTATAAAGATTCCACGTGTTTTTGATTTGGACAAAGTCATCAAACATTTTGAGACCTTATCAGTCTATCAAGATATGTTAGCTCCACAATTGAAATCATATCTTGACCTGTTGCTAAGTGATGAGCAATACGTTTCCCAACTATACTCTCTTGGCACGTCATATTATAAGTTAAAAGATAATGGGCATAGCTCAAATCTTCTGGCTTCAATAGCTATCTTCCAATCGCGTGGTTCAATTACGGCTAAAGCTGGTCATGAACCAGAACACAAACTTCGTTCCTATATGGCTGATTGGGGCTTAAATGCTGGTACTGACTACAACAATGACGATATAGATATTTACGAATTGCTTGGCATTAAAAAGAAAAAGAATGATAAGGCGCGTAAATACGATTTCATTGTACCTTTCCGTTCAAAATCGGAAGGAAAGAAACTTTTTGTGCAGTGCCAATTCTACGCTGGCGATTCTGGAAGCGTTTCTCATAAAGTTGTAGATCAGACAGATGCCTCTCGTAAGCAAACGCTAAAGTTTTATCCAAATGCTGTTTTTGTAGAGTACTTGGATGGTGCTGGATATTTCTCTTCTTTGAACGGTGATTTGAAAAAAATGCTGGCAAAGAAGACAACCAAGGCTTTCATTCAGGTAAGAACTGCCCCTGTGAAATTCAGACGAGAACTACAGGAGATTGATTTCTTGACACCTCTTGAAATAGAGCATGCCATATTAGCAGGAAACAATAATGAAGCAAAACTAATAGATTTCTTACAAGAACAAGGATACAACAAGGAAGAGATTTCCAGAAGTCTTGGTGTTTGCAAAGCAGCAAACCTATTAGCATTTAACAATGATAATTATGCAATAAAGGAGGAGCGCAGAGACATCATTATAAAATACTGTCTCCTTGACTGCATCGCCAATTTTGGCCATTCCATAAATGTGACCAAAGAAAAAGGCATACTCTATGTGCCGGGATTCTCGAATAATTGGGGAATGAGCCAAACCAACCTATTAGAAGCTTTCAACAGAGAATTCCCTGACATTGAGTTGTCTGCAAAAGACATTTTGGAAAAGATTGAGTGGTTGATTGACAACGAATTTGTAATATTGAAATAAGACATACATGAACTTAAAGCAAGCAATAGCAGAAAGCATAGAGAATTCAGGAGTCGCCATACTTCCTCCGATGGATGTAAAAGACTCTATGGAGTTGCTTATAGAGAATGGCATAAAAGCAAAGACGAGCATTCTTGACCCGTGGTATAATAAGGGTATTGGTGGAGTATTGCCAGATGCCGAGTATGATGAATTTATACGAACACTTCTCAATCAGAGTGCAATAATGAGTGATATTCTTTATTTGTGGGGATTCCCAGAAGTCATAGGCCCATACGTTCGTTTTGCTCCTGACAAATTCAAAATGACGGCATGGCTTACATGGTTTTATAAAAATTGTCCGTCTGTTATTCGTGGATGGAGATCGAGCCAAAACGCATGTATACAATTCACAAAAGAAGGAGCCTGCTTGCATCCAGAGAACTTTCTCAATCCAGAGCAGGAACTTAGGTTTGATGAGGGCAAGATGCGTTTTATTCCTGGCCCGACAAGTGTGATAGAAGCCCCGCTAATAGTAGGATTTGTGGGCAAGAATGAACGTACTGGCCATCCTTCACAAAAACCGGAAGCCGTATTTGAGCGAATCATATTAATGAGTACAAAGAAAGGTGATACTATCATTGACCTGATGGCTGGTTCTGGAACTACTGGCAGCGTTGCAAAAAAGCATCGCCGTTCAGCTATATTATGTGATAGTAACGAGGAATATATTGAAATGATGGAACAAAGACTCCGCCAAAAACGAGTTGACATTAACGAGGGGGCTGATTTTGCTGTATAGCATGACAACACCATGAGTTCGACATATGTAATCAAGAGGAAACAGTCGCCTACACGAAGGATAAACGATATGACGTATATCCCGTTCTATGGATAGGACTTTTATTTGCAGGCTAAATCCAAAATAGTTTCAAATTGTTGATTATCAACGAGTTTCTTTTTGCAACAATAATCCAAGTAGTAATAATTACCCATGTGGTTTTCTGGTTATTTTACAAGAATGATAAATATTGCAAACTCCTCCTAATGCGTTAATTCTCCAAAAATCGACTGATAATTCAGCTATTATTTGTATCTTTGTCCCCGATTACATCTGTTAAACTCATAAACTCAAAAAATATGAAGAAACTGCTCTTACTGATTCTTTTGGTGGGCATCGCTGCCGTGATGGTATTCACCAAGCCCGACAAGAAAGCCCATAAAGAGGCCATGATGAAAGCCGTAAAAGAATATGTTGAGGAAGAGGCCGAGGAGCGCGGCATGGGTAGCGGAATAATCTCCGACTTAGGAAAAGGACTTGTGAAGACCGCTATCTCTACGGCCTTCGACCTGAAGCTGCAACTCGAGGACTATTTCCTGTTCAACACCACGTACGTCCACCTGAAAGGCAAGGACAAGACGCTCTCGGTGGGACTCTTCGGGAAAGTCTTCACCTTCGATAAGGACATGCTCCGCGAAGCGCTTGAAAAGGGTGACGAACTGGACCCCAGGAAACTGCTGAAGGAAGAAAAGAAAGCTTACAAAGAGGCCAAGAAGGCTGAGAAGGCTGCACAAAAGGAAGCTAAGAAGAGAGCCCGCGAGGCTGAAAAAGAAGCCAAGAAAGCTGCCCGTAAAGCTGAAAAGGAAGCTAAAAAGGCAGCCAAAGAAGCTGAAAAAGCCGCCAAAAAAGCTGAGAAAGAAGCAAAGAAAGCCGCACGAGAAGCCGAGAAAGAGGCCAAGCGAAAGGCAAAGGAAATAAACTAACTCATGAAAACCATTAACCTAAAGTATGTCGTGGCGCTTATGGCGCTGCTTTTCCCTGTTGCCGTTCAGGCACAGTCGGTGCGTGAGACCATCCGTATGAATGAAGGCTGGAAATTTGCTTTCGGCCATGCCGCTGATGCAGCCAAGGACTTTGGCTGTGCGACGGAGTATTTCAACTATCTCACCAAAGCCAATTCCATTCACAACGAAGGCCCTTACAGCAAGAAGTTTGACGACACCCAATGGCAGGACATCCAGCTGCCTCACGACTGGGTGACCACCCTCGGATTCGATGACAAGGCCAGCCATTCCCACGGCTACAAGACGGTGGGCTATCGCTATCCCGAGCATAGCGTGGGATGGTACCGCAAGCAGTTCAGTATCCCCAAGGAAGACCTTGGCAAGCACATCATACTCCGCTTCGACGGTATCTTCCGTAATGCCACCGTTTGGTTCAACGGCTTTTATATGGGCACAGAGCCCAGCGGCTATGCCACACAGGTGTTCGATGTGACCGACTATGTGAACTATGGCGGCGACAATCTGATTTGCGTGCGGGCAGACGCTTCACTCGAAGAGGGATGGTTCTACGAGGGTGCTGGTATATACCGTGATGTGTGGTTGGAGAAGTCGGCCTTGCAACATGTGGCTCCTTTCGGCACCTTCGTCTATGCAGAATTGCAGCCCCCTTATCAGTCTGCCCGTATCCATGTGGAAACAGAAGTGGCTAACAGCGCCCTGACGGCAGCAAACCTGGAAATTCGTCATCAGTTGCTGGATGCACAGGGGCAGGAAGTGGCTCAGACATCGGCTCAAAGTATTTCGCTGCAGGCTAAGCAGACAGGCAAAAATCATCAAGCGATGACTCTTCAGAATCCTAACCTTTGGAGTCCTGACTGCCCCTATTTGTATAAAATGGTCACCACGGTGAGCGCGGAAGGGAAGGTCGTCGACCAATACACAACCACCACAGGCATTCGCGATATCGCCTTTGATGCCAATCGCGGTTTTCTGCTCAACGGCCAGCCGCTGAAACTGAAGGGTGTGAACATGCACCAGGATCATGCCGGAGTGGGCGCAGCCATCCCCGAAGCCTTATGGGAATGGCGAATCCGACAGTTGAAGTCGTTCGGTTGCAACGCCTACCGCTCGTCTCACAATCCGATGACGCCCGCCTTGCTTGATATCTGCGACCGTGAGGGAATACTGGTCATCGACGAGAACCGCCTGATGGGCATCAACGATGAACACCTTCGTCTTTTAGAACGGATGATCAAGAGAGACCGCAATCATCCCAGCATCATCCTCTGGAGTGACGGCAACGAAGAGTGGGGACTCGAAAACAACGAGCAAGGTGTGCGTGTGGCGGCATCCATGCGGACTTTCACCCATCTGATGGATCCCACGCGCCCCTCCACGGTGGCCAATGCCGGAGGCTCGCAACTCATCAAGTCGCTCGATGTGGTGGGTTATAACTATATTGTGCAGAACGACGTGGAAAACCGTCGCCGTGAGCATCCCGAGTGGAAGATTGTGGGAACCGAAGAAACCACAGGTTGCGGCACCCGTGGCATCTACTTCAACAATTCGCAACAGACAGGCCAAATGCCTTCCATGAACTATCGTCAGTCACCCAACAACAAGCATCCCTACGAAAACGTCATCGAGCGCGGCTGGAAGTTCTATGCCGACCACGACTGGGCTTCAGGCATTTTCTATTGGACTGGTTTCGACTACCGGGGCGAGCCTAACCCCCTGAAATATCCCGCCGTCATCTCCGAGTTCGGCATTCTCGACTATTGCGGATTCTGGAAAGACGAAGCCTGGTATCTGAAATCGTGGTGGACCGATGAACCCACCCTCCATATCTTCCCACATTGGAACCTGCGGGGACACGAGGGAGAACCCGTCGAGGTTTGGGCCTACAGCAACTGCGACGAAGTGGAACTTTCAGTCAACGGCCGGTCGTTGGGCCGCAAGGCGATGCCCCGCAACGGCCATCTGAAATGGGAGGCCGTCTATCAGCCAGGAAACCTTAAGGCCGTGGGCTACAAGAATGGCAAGAAACTGCTCACCCAGACCATAGAGACCACCGGAAAGGCTGCCCGTCTGCAACTCACAGCCGACCGCCGGAAGATAAAGGCCGACGGACGCGACGTGAGTGTCGTCACCGTCAGTCTCCTTGACACCAAGGGCAGAGTGGTACCCGATGCCTGTCCGACGCTGACGCTCCGTCTGCAGGGCGAAGGTCATATTCTCGGTGTGGGCAACGGCAATCCGTCGTGGTTAGGCAGCGACCATCCCGTCAGCGGCGACTGTCATGAATTCCAGGTCACAGCCTTCAACGGCTATGCCCAGGTGTTGGTACAAAGCATCAAGACGGCAGGCCAACTGTCACTGGAATGCTCCTCAGAAGGTTTGAAACCAGCCGTCGTGCATTTGGAAACCTTGTGAACATGGGACGGTGATATGCACCCCAAAGTTGGACAGATTAACGTTCACACTGCCTTAAGAAACGCGAGGCTGAAAAAGAGGCCAAGAAAGCTGCCCGTAAAGCTGAAAAGGAAGCTAAACGAAAAGCCAAAGAAGCCGAAAAAGCCGCAAAAAAGGCTGAGAAAGAAGCAAAAAAGGCCGAAAAAGAAGCAAAGAAGGCCGCACGAAAGGCCGAGAAAAATTCATAAACCAACTCGTGGAAAGCTGTTCAGGTTCGCTATAGCGCGAATTCAGCAGTAAGGCCCCATTTCATCATATTACCACCACTGGCCTTGTCCAGCGACTTGTAGAAGTCAGCATGCAGTCTGGCATAATGCTTGCCTACGGCCATTTGAGCGCCGGCACCGAGATATAATCCATAGTGAACGGTCTGGTCCCAGGTCAAATCCACGATCTGTTTATTCATGTAGGTCCTGGTTTCCCTGTTTCCCCAGTGCAATTGGTAGAATCCTCCAGCGCGAACAAGCGGCGAAATCTTCCCCCTGCCAAAGCACTTGACCATACCTAAAGTGAAAGTTGCCCTACTCCTTTCGTATGTGGTATGCGAAGGTTCGTGACCTCCGCGAACCATGGTGTCGTGTTCGAATTTTGCTTTGGGAGAATAGGCAGCGCTAATCTCCACACTGCCGCCCTTCATCATCCGTTCAATATCCACCTCTACTCCAACACCCACGTCAAGTGTACACCCATGATAGTTCTCGTCGGGCAGGTCCTGGTTTACCGTCCTTTCCTTTGAATAGTATGCAAAATCAGCAAATACCTTGAAGTGAGCCTTCATCCTGTCGGATTCCTCACGGTATTCGTACACCATACACGAGCTTCCATCCGTACATACGTCACGGTGATAGTCGCGCACAACATTTACAAGCTTTTTCCTCGACATGTATTTGTCGTTCATGTCCTGACAGGCTTTCCACGAGTCTTTCAGCAGATACTTCACCTTTCCGTATTGTTCCTTCATCTCTTCCCGATTACCCTTTTCATCATGAAAAGACGACGACGACAAAAACTGCCTGTTCGTAAGCAGTGCCATCTCGCCATCATCACGCTCAAAGAAAAAGTATTCGTCGTAATCGTCGGCAACACAGTATAGGTTCATCTTGCCCTGAACCATAAACTCGGCAAAGTATAACTTTGATTCTCCATAGAGATCAAGAAGGCGAGTAACAAAATATTTTCCGTTATTGTCGAACCTGAATCCCTCAATGTCGCCAGGTTTATATGTCTTACCCTCCTTTTCGCCGTTAGCCCAAAACGTGCACTGTTTCGACAGTTTCTCGTTGGTGCGGAAGTCAAGGATACCCCTTACCGTGTCACCGTTGTTGGTGATGATAAATCCCGGTTTGGGGTTTGTCTGTGCCATTGTCACTGCCTGCGAAATCGCCAGCATGACGAACATAATCATCTTTTTCATCGTTAATCCAAAATCCGCAGCAAAACAATTCGTATTCTTGTCAATATCTTATCTATCTTTGTGCAGGTCAACATTTTGCACGTCTTTGTGCTGCGTAGTCAAAAAACGTCAAAACATCAAACGGCCTGCAAAAGTACAAATAAAATGATTAACAGCCAAATAATTTGCGCTATATAATAAGAAAGAGGAGAGAGAAAGTTTAGAGAAAGAGGAGAGAGGACATGTCAAGTAAATTCTGAATTTTTGGGGGTAAAACTCGCGTTTTCGTCACGAAACGCCCAACGGGGCGCAAATACGCGAATTTTGAGCATTTTTCGCGTAAATCGTTGACAATGAGTAGGTTCCTGGGGATTTAAGGGTTTCAACGAGATGTTAACAAACCTAAATCCTTATTTTTTGCTGAAATTTTTCCATGAATTCCTTATCTTTTGCTCTTCAATTCCGTATCTTTTGCTCACCAATTCCGTATCTTTTGCTCATCAATTCCTTATCTTTTGCTCGGCGGAAGGAAAAAATCGGCCGAAAATTCGCAGATTTTCCATTCCAAAATGCAATTTTTATGTTTTTCAGCAGGTCAAATTTTCCAGATTGCAAAAACCCGTTGTCAGGATTTTTTCTATTTTGGATCCCTTAAAACAAGTGCGCCGACAGGATATCTGCCGGCGCACCGTCTTAAATAAGGCTTTAACTTAGATAAAATTAGATTAGAATTTGAATATGTATAAAAAAGATGGTTCTGGCTTAGAGCTTGAACTTATAACCTACGGTCAGCGTGCAGGTGTGGCTCTGGCTGCTCTCGTTGCCGAAGAGTTGCTCTTTGTTGACCTTGGTCAGACCGATGTTGTAGCGGAAGTCGATGACGATGGGCACCTTGAACTCGTAGGAGATACCTACGGGGATGGCCACGTCGAACTTGTTCATCTTGTCCTTGCACGACTCGTCGAGCTCGGTCTTTTGGGTGATGTTGCCTTCGCTCTTCTCGGCCGTCCACTTCGTCTTGGCGTCCAACAGGAAACCGAACTGCACACCCGTCTTCAGGGCGAGGCCCTTGCAGAGGTAGACGTTGGCCACTACGGGAACGGTCAGATAGCTCGTCTCGACCTTCATGTCCTTGTACTTGATACCGTTCTCGGTGACTTCCTTCCAGGCCGTTCCTGCCTGCATGAAGTTCACGCCTGCGGCGACGCTCAGTCTCTTTGCCATCTGGTACTCGAATTCCGCACCAATTATGCCGCCACCGTTGGCATCCTTGTCAAGCTTGCTGCTGAGAGTTGAGATAGGAGCCTTGTCGGCGTGGATAATCATACCTGCCGATCCGCCGATGTGCGGCTGGATGGTCAATGTTCCCGGCTCGGCCTGGGCGTTAGCACTAAGGGTTGCTACAAACAGTGTTGCGATCAAAAATAACTTTTTCATTTTTCTTATAAATTTAAATTGTTATTACTATTTTCTTTGTTGTCGTTTTTTTGTTTTGACAGTGCAAAGGTAAGGCAGAATTTTAATCCGTGAAAGAAAAAAAGGAAATAGTTAACAAAATATATGCGACAAAATGCCGGATTATGGACAAATCGGCGAAATCGTCCCGAAAACTGTCTAAGAACACTCCGGACAGAGTCCTTTCAACACATAGTTCACACTTTGCAGGCTGAATCCATCGGGCAGTGGAACGGATGGTACCTGTATTTGCTTCAGGCAGAACGTGCGGTGGCAGTGGGTACAATAGAAATGGGTGTGTTCTTCCTCATCGCCCTCATCGTGGTCACAGTCTTGATGGCTGACATTGTATTTCAGTGCACCGCTGCCATCATCGACGGCATGGATAAGTCCGTGGAGGAGGAAGAGCGAGAGCGTCCGCGAAATCGTGCTTTTGTCGATGGTTGGCAGCAATTGCTCCAACCTGGGCAGCGACAACATCTCATCGCCACGGTGCAGCTGCTGAAGGATGAGCAGCCGCGTGGCGGTGGGTTTGATGTCGTGATGCTCCAGATCGTGGATAAATGACTCGTTCATGCTGTCAACTCTACACTCTACACTCTCAACTCTACACTAATTAAAATTCCACAAGGATGCGGAACACCTTTGCGGGAGCGGCTGCCCATTGCTTCATGGCATCGAAGGCTGTGTCGGGTGTGGCTACCGCAGAGATCAGTTCTTCCTTTGGATAGTCGGGATGATGCTGCATATAATGGATGACGGCACGGAAATCGGCAGGCTTGGCATTGCGCGAACCGCGGATATCCAACTCCTTCTGCACGAAGAGTTTGGTGATGAATTCCGTGCCGGCCTTGGCATAGCCAATGAAAACCACACGACCCGTGAAAGCCACCTCGTTGATGGCCTGATTCTGTGTGAAGGGAGAACCGACGGCTTCGATGACCACATCAGGACCAAGCCCGCCGGTAATCGACGCAAGTCGTGCGTGGAGATCCTCCTTGGCGGTATTCACCACATAAGAGGCCCCCATGCGCTTGGCCAGTTCCAGTTTGTCGTCATCCAAATCGGTGGCAATCACCGTGGCACCACGCATGCTGGCACGTACGATGGCACCGATACCAATCATGCCGCAACCGATAACCATCACCACATCGATATCGGTTACCTCTGCACGGTTGACGGCGTGGAATCCCACACTCATCGGCTCGATGAGGGCAATTTCCTTCTCGGTGAGTCCTTCGGCAGGGATAATCTTCTGCCAGGGCATGGCCAGATATTCGCGCATGGCACCCCAACGCTGTACGCCGAGCGTCTCGTTGTGTTCACAGGCATTGGCCCTTTCGCGGCGGCACGAAGCACATTTGCCACAATTGCTATAAGGGTCCACGGTGACCAGCATACCCGGTTTCAGCATATCGGGCACATCGTCGCCCACGGCTTCAATCACGGCCGAAACCTCATGACCGGGCACAACGGGCATGTTCACCATCGGGTTCTTACCTAAGAACGTGCTGAGGTCGGAACCGCAGAATCCCACATAATTCATTTTCAGGAGCACTTCGCCGCTCTTGATTTCCGGTTTTTCCAATTCAACAACGGCCATCTCTTCGAGGCCGGTAATTTGTACTGCTTTCATATTGTTTTATTCTGACATATTTTTTATGTAAGGTAAGTCAACCAGGTTGCGGAAGCCGTAGAAGCGGCGTGCATTGTCGCCCAGGAACTTACGTTTCTCTTCGTCGGTCAGTTCTGTTGACTTCACGACGAAATCGTACGACATTTTATAGGTGATGGCGGTGATAGTGCGCGGATAGTCGCTTCCCCACATCAGTTTGTCGATGCCGCAGATATCGATGGCTTCCCGGATGGCGCGAATGGCTCCCGGGAAGGGATAGAACTCTGAATTGTAGAGCCAGGTGATGCCGCCGCTCTCAATATAGACATGCTCGTTGCGGGCCAGCTTGATTTGTTCTTGCCAGCGTTCGGTGGTGGGCATGCCGAAATGCCCGATGGTGATCTTTAGGCGCGGACATTCCTGGATGATTTCCTTCATCTCGGCCACGTTGGTATCGCCGTCGGCCAAGTCTACGCTGAAAATGATGCCGCAATCTTCCATCAGGTGGAACATCTGCATCATTTCCGGGGAGTTCATCATGACGCGCCCACTGGAAAGTTGCATGCGGTGAGCCGGAATCTTGATGGCACGGAAACCGTTACGGATCAGGGATTCCGCCTGACGGATGAAGCCCGGACGGAAATAGTCGCACATACCGCAGACGAAAAAACGGTCGGGCCAGCGCCGTTGCACCTCCATCAGATAATCGTTCTGAATGCCGTCGATGAACTCTTGCGTGACCACGGCGGCCGAGACCTGCGCATAGTCCATGTTGGAAAGAAACACCTCGGCAGAGTTCTTGCCGTCGATCATGAATGGTGGCAACATCTGTACCTCCTGGTCGAGGAAGAACGAGCGCGAACGGTTTCCCTCAGAAGTCTTGATTGGAAGGTTGTTCCACGTCGTGTCCTGCTTCAGCCAAAGATGCGAGTGTGCATCAATAATGTACATTTGGTTTTCTTTTGTCATTTTCCGTTATGGCGTTATGACGATTAAGTGTTTTTCCAGCGGACGCGCATCTGGTCGCCGATGATTTCCTGAACTTTCTGCGCCAAGGCTGCATCGAAAGGCTCATTCACATAACCGATATTCTTCAGCACGTTCTTGGGATTGGCCGACGAGAAGAGCGTGGTGGCTATACGCGGATTAAGTGCCGTGCTGTACTGGATGGCCAGTTTGTCGATGGGATAACCCTGTTCGTTGCAGTATTCAGTGGCCTTCCGGCAGGCTTCCTTCAGCGGTTCGGGAGCCGGATGCCAGTCGGGGGCACCGCGCTGGGAGAGCAGTCCCATGGAGAAGGGTGAGGCGTTGATGACGCCAACGTTGTTCTGCTCGAAGAAATCAAGATAGTCGAGCAGCATCTCGTCGTTCAGGCAATAGTGACAGAATGAGAGCACGCTCTCCACCGTTCCCGGCTCGGAGTGTTCAATCACCCACTTCAGGTTCTCCGGCTGCAAGTCGGTAATGCCTACATGACCAACTACCCCTTTCTTGCGCAGTTCAACCAGGGCAGGGAGTGTCTCGTCGACGACTTTTTGCAGTCCGCCGGGCAGGTCGCCCTGGAACTCAACATCGTGAACGTTAATCAGGTCGATGTAGTCGATGTTAAGGCGTTCCATGCTCTCGTAGACGCTATCCGTGACACGCTTGGCAGAATAGTCCCAGTAGTTTTTCCCGTCCTTTCCGTAACGTCCCACTTTTGTGGAGAGGTAGTATTTATCACGAGGAATTTCCTTCAATGCCTTGCCCAGCACGATTTCGGCCTTCAGGTGACCATAGTAGGGTGACACATCAATGAAGTTGATGCCATTGTCGACGGCAGTATGCACGGCCTCGATACCTTCGGCTTCGTGGATGTCGTGGAAAACGCCGCCCAGCGATGATGCGCCAAATCCGAGGTTGCTCACGCGCATGCCTGTTTTTCCTATTTCGTTATATACCATATTAAGACTGTTTTTTATATAAAAAATGACGAATGTTGAAGGGGTTTGTAACTATTGTCTGATTTTTGCTTGCAAAGATAAAAAGAATTCCGTATTTTTGCAAAAAAATTAAATATCATATATGAGAAAAATACTTATAATGGCAGGCTGTCTGTTGATAGCCGCAGGGGGATTCAGTCAGACATTCAACGAATGGCAGAATCTTCTGGTCAATCAGGTAAATCGTTTGGAAAACCATGCCAGTTATGAAACCGACGAACCAAAGGTGGAGCTCGATGGTACGTGGAAATTTAACTGGGTGGCTAATGCCGACGAACGACCGACGGATTTCTTCAAGACCGATTTCGACGACTCGAAATGGGGAAGTATGCCTGTGCCGGGTATGTGGGAACTTAACGGCTACGGTGACCCTGTTTATGTGAATATTGGTTTTGCCTGGCGCGGCCATTTCAAACCGCTCACCGTAGACGAAGTGAAGGAAAACGAGGCCACGGGGACTGTGAGAGTTCCTGTCAAGGATAATCATGTGGGCAGCTATCGCCGTGTGGTGAACGTTCCTTCAGGATGGAAGGACAAGCAGGTTATTGCCCACTTCGGTAGTGTCACGTCGTGTATCTATCTTTGGGTAAACGGAAAATTCGTGGGCTATTCGGAAGACTCGAAGGTTGCCGCTGAATTTGACATCACCCCATACGTGAAGACTGGCGACAACCTTATCGCCTTTCAGGTGTTCCGTTGGTGCGACGGCTCTTGGTGTGAAGACCAGGACTTCTGGCGACTCTCAGGCGTGGCACGCGACAGTTATCTCCTTGGTCGCGAAAAAGAAGCTCATCTGAACGACTTGCGCATAAACTCCACACTGGTCAACGATTACAAAGACGGTGTCCTCACGCTGGATCCCCGTCATTCTAATCCTGCCAACCTGCAGATTTCGCTTTTCGATGCCGCGGGTACAAAGGTTGGTGACCGGCAGGGGAATGTCATCACCGTGAAAGACTGCCACAAATGGTCGGCCGAAGATCCTTACCTCTATACGCTCGTGGTGGTATGCTCTGTCAATAAGTTCCTCTACGGACGCATGAGGGTGGTTCCTGTTCAGACCATCTACCAGAAGGTGGGCTTCCGTTCTGTAGAGATTAAAAACGCCCAGTTGTTGGTAAACGGGCAGCCTGTGCTCATCAAGGGTGTTGACCGCCATGAGATGGATCCCGATGGCGGATACGTGGTCAGCCGCGACCGCATGTTACAAGACATCCAGTTGATGAAGCGATTCAATATCAATGCCGTGCGCACCAGTCACTATCCCGATGACCCCATGTGGTACGACCTCTGCGACAAGTACGGCATCTATCTGGTGGCTGAGGCCAATCAGGAAAGTCATGGTTTTGGATACAATCCGCAGGACGCGCCTTCTTTCCAGCCCCTTTTCGGCAAACAGATGATGGAGCGCAACCAGCATAACGTGCAGGTAAACTATAACCATCCGAGCGTTATCATATGGAGCATGGGTAACGAGACCATCAACGGCCCGAATTTCACCGCTGTCTATCAATGGATTAAGAGTCAGGACAAGCAGCGCCCCGTTCAGTGGGAACAAGGGCATGGAAGGGAAAACACCGACATCTTCTGTCCGATGTATTTCTCTCAGAAAAGCTGTGCCGACTATGCCTCTAACCCCTCTACGACAAAACCCCTTATCCAGTGCGAATATTCGCATGCTATGGGTAACTCTTCGGGAGGTTTTAAGGAGTATTGGGATTTGGCGCGCAAATATCCTAAGTTCCAGGGTGGATTCATCTGGGACTTTGTAGATCAGGCACTTCATCGGGATAAGAACTCGTTGAAACCCACTTTCACCTATGGTGGAGACTATAACAACTATGACCCTTCCGACAACAATTTCAACTGCAACGGACTGGTTTCACCCGACCGTATTCCAAGTCCGCAGATATTTGAGGTGGGTTATTATTATCAGAACATCTGGAGCGAACTGAAGGAACGTGACCAACAGGGAACGAAAGAGTATCTGCTGACCGTGAAGAACGAGAATTTCTTCCGTAATATGGATTATGTGATGCTCGACTGGACACTTATGGCCGACGGCAAACCCGTGCAACATGGTACGTTTGACGACTTCCACGTTGAACCACAGAAAAGTGTTACACTAAAACTGCCGCTCAAGACGGAAACCGAAGGTGAGCTGATGCTCAATGTGGATTTCAAGATGAAAAACACGGAGCCGTTCTTGGAAAAAGGTCAGACCGTAGCCTACCAGCAGTTCCCCATCAGCGACTATCAGCCGCCATTGTTGGAAACATGGGCCAAGAGTGCCAGCCTGAAAATTTACGACGAGAAGAATAACTCGCTGCTCCGCGTCAAGGGAAGGATGGTCGATGTGGCTTTCGATACAAATGACGGACTGCTCAACCGCTACAAGGTTGACGGCACCGACATGATTGCAGACGGTGGCAACATGCATCCTAACTTCTGGCGTGCCGTTACCGACAACGACATGGGTTCAGGCATCCATAAGCGTTACAGCGTGTGGCGTAACCCCACGCTTCAGATTACGTCTCTCGAAGCCAAGAAAGGTAAGACTCAATATGGTGATCCTTGTGTGAACGTTGTTGCACAATACGACATGCCCGACGTGAAGGCAAAGCTGGAAATCACCTATACCATCACCAGCAACGGTACGCTCATGGTACACATGGTGATGGATGCCGACGAGCAGGAGAAGGTGAGCAATATGATGAGATATGGAATGGTGATGCAGCTGCCGTTCGATATGGAAAACAGCAACTATTACGGACGTGGACCGGTTGAAAACTATTACGACCGTAAGTTCTCGCAGCGGGTTGGCATCTATCAGCAGACTGCCGACGCTCAGTTCTATCCCTATATCCGTCCACAGGAAACAGGAACCAAGGGCGATATGCGTTGGTGGAAGCAGACCAACAAGGACGGTAAGGGATTCTGCGTCTATGCTGACAAACCGTTCTATGCCTCTGCCCTTCACTATAATCAGGAAGACCTCGATGATGGCGACGAGAAAGAGCAGCGCCATTCCACCGACGTCCTCCCGTCAAAGTTCACCAATCTCTTCATTGATTTGGAGCATGCCGGAGTGGGTGGCATCAACAGCTGGAGCGACGAGGCTCAGGCGCTTCCTCCCTATCGCGTGAAATATGGTGACAAGGACTTTGGTTTCATCATTTCTCCCATTCGGTAATTAATACCTTCCTATGAGAAAGATCCTTTGTGCCGCCCTTTTGGCTGCTTGTTCGCTGAACGCCAGTGCCGGTGACATCTATGTCGACAAGAATGGTTCTGTGGCCGATGCCTTGAAGAAGGCTCGTGAGTGGCGGCGGCTCAACAGTCAGGAGATTGTAGGCGGCATACGCATACATTTGGCCGATACCGTTTATCCGTTGCAAAAGCCGCTCTTCATCCGTCCGGAGGATAGTGGCACGGAGGATTCACCCACCATTATCATGGGTGGTACACTTTCTGGCGGCATCGCTGTCACCGATTGGAAACGTGAAGGAAAACTATGGGTTGCCGAGCCTCCCCGTGATGGCAACCGCATCGTCTATACACGCCAGTTGTGGGTGAACGGCCGGAAAGCCCAGTTGGCCAGAGGCCCGTTTGTCCGTCTTACCGATTTCGACAAGGAGACCAAGACCATCACCCTAAACTCTCCTCTTTCCTCTCTCCTCTCTCCTC
>JAFRPY010000022.1 GCA_017428925.1 Prevotella sp.
TGATTTTTCCTCTCCGCAGGACTCAGACAACCTCGTCGCTACGCTCCGAGAACGTCTGAGTCCTGCGGAGAAGGAGGTCTATTTATGCTCACAAGAAATTGCACTTCTATCTTGAAAGTTTACTTTTCTTTGATGCGTCGTGACAAAATTCAGCAAAAGCTAAGTTTTTTGAGGCTTTTCTTCCAATTTTCGACCAAAAAGTGGTTTCACAAGCCTTGTGAAAGGCTATTTTATCCCAAATCGGTCGTTTGAACTACACGGCAACAAAATGTCATTAAAACATGCCAATTTGTGTCATTATGTTACTGACCTACGACTTTTTAACCCTTAAAAAACACCCTCCAAAAAGTCGTGGTCTTGTTCATAACTTATTGATTCAAATGTAGTTGCAGAGGCGACTTTCTAATGGCGGCCATTAGAAACCTTGTTAGCATTTACTCCAATTTGCTTTCAAATTGTTCTAATGACCGATTTGGGTTTATATTTTTTTTTGTATAAAGCGATAGATATTCATAAAAATTTCGTATCTTTGCATCGTTTTCTGAACAATGCCGAAGCTCAAGGGTGGAGGCTGCGGGACGGGAACCTATATATAGGAAAGGCGTTACTTGACGCTTTGTGCTTGACGTTCTGGAATCTGGCAGTTCCCTAAACGTTTGTCAAACATCAAAGCAACAATGACGTCCATGGATATGTAGTATCCGACAAATGAATTGCTGACAGCCATCATTGGCTTCGAAGCAGTCATAGCCGTTTATATACATATCGGCGTGGGCTTCGGCGTTGCTCGTTTCGACAAACAGGCGATGCCTGAGCCTCGAGACGTGGGACGAGTAACAGGTAGATTCCCACGCTTCTTTTATGTATAGCGACCAATAACATTGAACCTTCAAGTTCTAGGGAAGTCTGCTTGGATAAAAGAAAAAAATGTTTTCATTGAAAGGAAACTCGAACATAATGTTAGTAATACTGATGCTAGTGCTGGCTACTGGATGTAAAGAGACTGCACCAAGCACTGTGAATGAGACATATAAGACACTAAGTGTAGAGAAACAGGACTACACACTGAATCGCCGGTTTACTGCAAGGATAGAGAGCCAGCAGAAAGTTGAAGTACGTCCGGTTGTAGGCGGAACGCTGGTTAAGGAATGTGTGAAGGAGGGAGCGCAGGTGAAAAAAGGACAGCCGCTGTTCATCATTGACCAAGCGCCCTATATTGCCGCCGTCGATGCTGCCAAGGCCCAGGTCGCTACTGCCCGCGCCACGCTTGCTACAGCACAGTTGAACTTAGAGGGGAAAGAAAAACTCTATGCACAGCAGATGGTGGGTGAGTTTGATTTGCGTCGGGCTCGCCATGCCCGAGACGAAGCTGCAGCCCAGCTCGAGAGTGCTCAGGCAGAGTTGGCATCGGCGCGCACTAATCTGAACTACACCACCATCTGTAGTCCCGTTGATGGAAAAATCAGTTTGTTGGAGTTTTTTGAAGGCGAGCTTGTTGACCCTTCTGTGGAGTTGCCTATCACTACCATTGCAGTCAACAATCATATTTACGCCTATTTCAGTCTTTCAGAGAAATTATATACTGATTTGTTTGAGGAATATGGATGCAGTTCATCGAGCGAACTAATCAGCAAACTACCACCCGTCACACTCTATACCACCTGGGATGAGCAGCTTCCTCAGAAGGGCCACATTGATGCCATCAGCGGAAGTGCCGACACTTCAACGGGAGCCGTCCTCCTCCGGGCATCTTTCAATAATCCATCGGAAGTATTTCGCCACGGCAGCAACGGCTATATTGAACTGCCAACTACGAAGCACGGCGTCATTGCTATACCCCAGGATGCTGTCATCCACATCCAGGACAAGTACTTCGTCTATCGTGTCATTGAAGGCAAGGCTGTTTCTACTGAGATTACGGTATTGCCCTCTGCCGACAATCTGCACTATGTCGTGATCAGCGGCCTGAATGAGCGTGATGTCATTATCGCGGAGAATGCTGGAATGGTGAGTGAAGGAATGGCAATAGCCCAAGAAACAAAAAAAACAGAGCCCTAAAATAGTTGTTATGCACCAAAGATTATATTCCATATTTATTGTTTCCATACTAACCCTGTCATTCTTTTGCATAAGCTGTGGTGAAGAGACAACGCAGGAAGTGAAGGACAGTTATCGCCTGTTGCGTGTGGAACGGCAGGATTTCACCCTGAACCGTGAGTTTGTTGTAAAGTTAGAGAGTAAGCGGAACATTAGCGTTCGTCCACTCGTCAGTGGGCGGCTGACAAAGATTTGCGTGCAGGAAGGCGCACATGTTAAGAAAGGTCAGGCACTGTTTGTGATCGATCAGGCCCCTTACATTGCAGCTGTCGATGCCGCCAGGGCTCAGGTGGCTACAGCCCGTGCCACGCTTGCTACAGCACAGTTGAACTTAGAGGGGAAGGAGAAACTCTATGAGCAGCAGATGATAGGTGAGTTTGACCTGCACCGGGCACGCTATGCCAAAGAGGAAGCCTATGCACTGCTTGAAACGGCAAAGGCTGAGCTGGAATCGGCGCGCACCAACCTGGGTTACACGACGATCACCAGTCCTGTCGATGGTTCCATTGACATGATGAAAAACCGTGTGGGTGACTACGTATCTCCCGACGGTGAAGAAAGCTTCACACTCCTTGTCGATAACAGTTACTTCAACGCCTATGGAAGTATCTCAGAAGAGATGCTCTCAGGACTTCTACACGATTTCAAATGTAGCTCAACCAACGAACTTCTTAAAAAACTCCCTCCGGTAACATTCTATAGCAACTGGGGCTACAAGCTGCCACAGGATGGACATATTGATGCCATCAGCGGAAGCGTGGATAAAATGGTAGGTACTGTCTATATACGCGCATCGTTCACCAATCCCACGGAAATGCTCCGCAGCGGCAGCAACGGCTATATCATGCTGCCCTACGTCATGCATGATGTCATTGTCATACCGCAGGAAGCTGCTGTAGATATCCATGATAAATATCTCGTTTACAAAGTTGTCGATGGGAAAGCTGTGGAAACAGAGGTGACCATCATGTCTTACAACGATGGAGCGCATTTTGTGGTGACCAGTGGTCTTAAGCCTGGCGATGTCATCATTGCCGAGGGAGCCGGACTGGTAAAGGACGGCATAGAGGTTACGGAAAAGAAAGATGAGAAAGAGAAGGAAGGAGGAAACCGGTCATGATTAGTCGTTTTTTTATCAGTCGTCCCATTTTCGCTTGCGCCCTTTCGGTGCTTGTCCTGATAGCTGGTATCGTAGGTTATGTCAACCTGCCTGTTGAGCAGTTCCCCAATGTAGCACCACCAGTGGTGACTATTAACACGGAGTACATCGGAGCCAGTGCCGAGGCTGTGATGAAAAGTGTCATTACACCAATTGAAGAGGCTATCAACGGTGTAGAGGGCATGGAGTATATCACTTCGTCATCTACCAGCAGTGGCGCAGCCTCCATTAGTGTTACTTTCCGTCCCGGCACTGACCCTGATCTGGCACAGATACGAGTAAAGAACCGTGTAGAGGAGGCCAAAGGTTATCTGCCAGCCGAGGTACTGAGTATAGGTGTGCAGGTAGAGAAGGAAGAACAGGGAATGCTGCGCATCATTGCCCTGGAGTGTCCCGACAACCGCTATGACAATGCCTTCATCACTAACTATTTCAATATCAATGTTCAGCCGCGTCTGCAGCGCATTGCCGGCGTGGGCAACATCCAGCTCATGGGAAGTGTCTATGGTATGCGCATCTGGATGGATCCGAAGAAGATGGCACAGTACCAACTGAATCCTGAAGATGTTGTCAATGTGCTGGATGGACAAAACGTGGAAGCAGCCATCGGTACGCTGGGCGAGGATTCAAAAGGAACCTATCAGTACACGTTGGTTTACCGTGGACGTTTAGAGACTCCACAAGAGTTTGAGGATATTGTCATTAAGTCAAATGGTAACTACGACTTGCATCTCAGCGACGTGGCACACGTGGAGCTGGGTACGGTGAGCTATGCCTGCGACAGTTGGGTGAACTCGCACAACGGCACCATCGCCATCATCACCCCTGCCACTGGTGCCAATGCCCAACGGGTGAACCATGAGATAGACCGGCTCATGGAAAACCTGAAGCCGAAATTGCCCGCAGGCCTGGAGTTCCGGGTGCTCTTAGATACCAATGACTTCTTAGATGCCTCGATGAATGCGGTTTACAAGACGCTGTTCGAGGCACTGCTGCTCGTTATTATCGTGGTACTGCTGTTCCTACAGAATTGGCGCGCTACCATCATTCCGTCGGTCAGTATTATTGTCTCGCTCGTGGGTACTTTTGCTTTTATGTATATGGTGGGCTTCACGCTCAACCTCATCACCCTCTTTGCCCTGGTACTGGTCATCGGTACTGTGGTCGATGATGCCATTGTGGTGGTGGAGGCGGTTCAGGAGAAACTGGAAGGCGCTTCGACAACAGCCAAGATTGCCACCACCCAGGCGATGCACAATATATCTACAGCTATTATCACCACCACCATTGTCTTTATGTGTGTGTTTATCCCTGCTGCTTTCATGGGTGGACTCAGCGGTGCCTACTACAGGCAGTTTGGACTCACGATGGCGGTGGCAGTAGCGATCTCTACCTTCTGCGCCCTGACGCTTTGTCCGGCGCTGTGTGCGCTGTTGATGAAGCCACGCTCCCCAGAGACTGAGCAGCAACCCACCTCATGGTCAGTGCGCTTCCGCCATGCCTACAACAAGGCCTTCGACGCGCTATTAGGGAAATATAGTCGGGCCATGGGCTGGTTCATCCGTCGCCGGTGGCTCGTGGGTGTGCTAACAGCTGTCAGCATAGTCCTGTTAGCATGGATGCTCAATAGCACACCTACTGGTCTTGTGCCAGACGAAGACACGGGCATCGTCTTTGTCGACATCACCACACCGGCAGGCTCTACCTTGTCTCAGACAGAAAAGACGGTGAAGGAGATGTCGGAAATCTTAGAGAACGACCCCGATGTGCGGGGCGTTGGTTCGGTAGCCGGCTGGAATATCCTGGGCGGCGAGGGTGCCAATACCGGACTGGTGATGGGTCGCCTGAAACATTGGGACGACCGCCAGGAGGATGGTCACGATATCTTTACTATCTACGACCGTATAGAAGGGGCCACTCATCAGGTGAAGAGTGGTTCTATGTTTGTGTTCCTGTTGCCCACCGTCTTCGGTTATAGCTATAGCAACAGTGTGGAGTTGTATGTTGAGGATTTTGGTGGTGGTTCCATCACAAAACTCAAGAGCGTGACCGACGACTTCATCAAGGCACTGGAAGCGCGGCCAGAGATAGAAGAGGCGTATTCACCCTACGAGGTGAACTATCCGCAATACACCGTTACGGTGAATGCCTCGCTGTGTAAACACTATGGCGTTGAACCTGCTACCGTGCTCAGTGTGCTCAACGGCTATATAGGTGGCAATTATGCTTCGCAATTCAACAGTTTCGGAAAACTTTACCATGTCATGCTGCAGTCCGATCCGGCACTGCGTATGGACAGGGATGACTTGAATAATATCTTGGTAGTCACGCAGAACGGTGCCTACACACCTATCACCGAACTCATCACGCTGAAGAAGACCTACGGCCTTCAGTCGCTCAACCGTTTCAACCTCTTCCAGGGTATCAGCGTAGAGTTGACGCCTGCCGAGGGCTACACCTCGGGTGATGTGATTGATGCCGTGAGCGAGGTGTCGGCCGCTACGCTGCCACAGGGTTATGGCTATGAGTACACTGGTACGGCTCGCGAGGAGGCCTCTTCCTCATCATCCACAGCCTGGGTGTTTGCCATCAGCCTAATGCTCGTATTCATCGTTCTATGCTGCCTCTACGAGAGTCTGCTCATTCCTTTGGCCGTGATGCTCAGCGTACCCTTCGGACTGGTTGGCAGCTTTATGCTCATCAATCTCGCAGAACTGGAGAACAACATCTATATGCAAGTGGGTATCATCATGCTCATCGGCCTGCTGGCCAAGACTGCCATTCTGATAACGGAATATGCCTGCGAACGCCGCCGTGAGGGAATGACCATCGTTGAAGCTGCATTCGATGCCGCCAAGGCGCGTTTGCGCCCCATCCTAATGACCGCCCTCACGCTTGTCGTAGGCCTGATGCCTATGATCTTCGAGCGAGGTGCCGGTGCCATGGGCAATGTCACGCTGGGACTGTGTGTGGTTGGTGGTATGCTGGTGGGCACTCTGGCCTTGTTACTCTTTGTACCCGTATTCTTCATCTTCTTCCAGACGCTGGAAGAAAAAATCAAAACACACTCGGTAACGACTACACTGTCTATACTGGCAGTCGTCTGCCTGCTGTCGAGCTGTAAGACTTACTCATCGTATCACTCTGACTCTACGGCTACCGATGTGCTGAAAGAACAACTCAGTGCTATAGGTGAATCCACAACAGACGACGCATTGCCCGCCGAGTGGCGCGAGGTCTTTACAGAGCCGCGCCTGGCCGCCCTCATCGAAGAGGCACTCCTGCACAACAGCGATCTCCAGACCGCCCATCTGCAAGTGCAGGCTGCCAAAGCTGCCCTGCGCAGTGCCAAGGGCGAACTGTTTCCCTCCATAGGGCTGGCAGCCAGCAAAAGCAAATCACGGTTTAAGAACAGTGACTTCACTGAGACATCCTCGGGTTATAACATCGGTGCAGAGGCCAGTTGGGAGATTGATGCCTTTGGCCGTATGCGCAATGCCAAGCGTGCTGCTGCTGCCACCGTCGAGGAACAGATGGCCTATGAGCAGGCTGTGCGTACCGAACTCATAGCCACCGTGGCAACCGCCTACTACCAACTGGAAATGTACGATGCGCAGATAGCCGACACCCGCAGCATCATCGACAGTTGGACGGAGAGCATCGCCACGCAGCGCGTCCTGCTGGAGGTTGGTGAGGCTACCAGCGACGATGTTGACCAGTCAGAGGCCGCCAAACTCGAAGCAGAGGCTACACTTGAGGAACTTCTGCTACAATTACGTCAAGCCGAGAATGCCCTGTGTGCCGCGCTGGGCCGTCCCTGTCAGCACATCGACCGCGACTCGCTGAGCGCATCGTGCCTTACTATCGACAGCATCCCGTCGGTCAGCATCCAGGCCCTGGCACGTCGTCCAGACGTCCGTCAGGCTGAGGCCGCACTGAAGGCAGCCTTCTATGCTACCAATGAGGCACGCGCCGCACTCTATCCCTCTCTGTCGCTCTCGGGCAGTATCGGGTGGACAAATGATGTGGGCGAGATAGTCAGTCCTGCCGGACTGCTGATGAATGCTTTAGGCTCGCTGACGCAGCCCCTCTTTGCGGGAGGCCGGCTGAGGGCAGAGGTGCAGCGCGCCAAGGCAGAGCAGGAGGCGGCAAAGGTGACTTTCCGCCAGACGGTGTTGGAGGCTGGTCGGGAGGTGAACGACATCATGGCCACCGAGCAATATGCACGCCGAGCCATCAGTCTCAGCGAGCAGCAGGTGAAGAAACTGTCTCATATCGCTGATGCCTCAAAGTTGCGCATGCAGTACGACGAGGACGTGAACTACCTGCAGGTGCTGCTGGCCCGCCAGGCCCTGCTCGAAGCCCGTCTACAGTTGCTGGCCCATCGTTATGAAATGATAGATGCCCACATCCAGCTTTATAAAGCATTAGGTGGAGGCATGGACTAACAATAATATTTAACCAATAATGAAAGATATGAAAGAAAGTATTACTTACCCATTGAGCGCCATTCAATGGGAGACCTATGATGAGTTTTTGGAAGACCCACAACTGACGCAGCACAATGTCGCACCCTGCATGCCTTTCGAACGATCATCAGCGCAAAGGTTCCTGCGAGCCATGCAAAATATGCTCGACGAGCAGCGCTATCTCCATATACACCTTGTGCGTCAGGGTGACGATATCATGATTTGCGAGGACTGGCAGATGCCCAACAACGTACACTACCACCGCATGAGTGATGCGGAATGGGAAGCGGCACAACCCACGTTTACAAAGCCGTTTGATGTTTTCAACGAGGCTTGTGTGCGTCTTCATCTTGTGGAGACTGACAGTCAGGTCTACGTCATCATGGAGAACTTTCATCTCTTCTTCGACGGCATATCTCAAAGGGCACTTTGGAATGCTTTTGAAGAGGCAGTGCAAGGTATTCCCCTCTACCAACAGGGTGACATCGCTGCTGAAATGACCTACCGCGAGATTGCTTCTTACAACAGTGATGCCTATCGCCGTGCAAAAGAATACTATTTGAAGAAATTCGAAGGTTTGCAACTGACCGACTATTGTCGTGAGACCGACAACCCGTTGGGGCCTGCCATCAGTTCGCATCCCATGGTATCGGCTGATATCATTGATGAAGGCTGCCAGCGCATAGGTCAAACACCTACCACAGTTTTCTATGCGGCCTACGCCATAGCATTAGCCTATATGTCGGGTGAGACGCGCGTGGCATTTTATACTTTCAATCATGGTCGTAGCGACCGGCGACTCACCGACCATGTTTATGGCCAGTATCTATGCAGTCTGCCTATCGTCATCGATACGGATCCGAACCAGACCGTGGCCGAACTGCTTAGCCAGACACACAGAGAAATCTTCTGTTCCATGCGCTACCGCATCTACCCTGAATATCATCTGCTGCGCGACCTTGGTATCGATGGTATCGCTGGTGATGCTACGGAGATAGGGTATAATGCCGCCGATATCCCAGAATATATCTATGTCGACGGCAAACTGTGGAACACCTATCATATAGATCCATCATTTACCGGCGAGCACTCATCGACCTACATCACTCGTCGTGAAGATCTCTACGAGGTGTTTACCGACTGTAGCAGTGCCCTATATACTCAAGAACAGATTGACACCATGTCGGGAATCACCGGCCAGATGGCTCTCTTGCTTGTTGGCGACCAGAATGAAAAACTTAACAATATTATCCCAAAGAAGAAATGAAACGAATTTTATTAGCAGGCTATGGTAATATCGCTCATGCGTTTCAACAAATCATGGCCGAGCAGGAACCCAGTGGTACTTATTCGCTAACAACCTGTGACTTGAAGGATGGTCATGACATTCTCACTTATCTGCCAGAACACCATGATGAGTTTGACATAGTGTTTAACACTTCTCAGGCCGAAACTATCGACGTTACACGGATGTGCATAGACTATGGTCTGGACTATATCGACATGGGCGTAGATGAAGGTATGGGTGATGGCACTACGGCGGTGGACTTCCTGTTCGCTTTGGATCCGTTGCTGAAATGTCCAACTCGCAGTCACATCATGTGTGGCTTTGGCATCAATCCCGGTATCCTTGAACACGTCTATCAGAAATACAAGCCACAAGGGCCTCACTATGCCTTCGAACTGGAGCACGACGATGCTGTCAGTGATGAATATGAGGTCTTTGGCACCTGGTCACCCTACATGTATGCCGAGGAGAGTTGTCGTGCAGAGTTGGTCGTGATTAACAAAAATGATATCCGTTACATTACGCAGCAGTTGAAGGATGATGGTGGCGCCATGCGCCTCACCTATCACGGCGAGCAGCGTCAGTACCTCCCTATACCTCATGAAGAGCTGATGTCTATGCTGCACAGCGACGAGAACCTGCTCGGATCTGCCTATCTCTTTCAGGCCCCACGAGGAATGCAGCAATGCTTTCTGGACCATGGCGCTGAAATGACAGTTGAGGAGTTTCTCCAGATTCCCGTGCCCCACTGCCTGAAAGGTGATGATCATGTGGGTATGCTTTTCTGGGACACGAAAGAACGACTCTACTGGGTAAAGAATGTGATGGAAAATCAAACCACCTGGAAGCGATACGGCTGCAATGCTGTTTGTTGGCAGACAGCTACTGGAGCTTGGATTGCTTACCGACTGCTCGATGCCGTCAGCACCGAGCACCCTCACACCATGACTGAACTGTCACAACTCATGCCAGATGCTATTGATGCCTTGCTCAATCAGATAGGTCTTACCTTCGAGGTAGAGGAGCAGCCTTTCAGTGTAGAAGAGTTCCAAAAGAATATCATGCGCTATTTTTAATTTATTCTCATATTTTTAGTAATTAGCACTCTATGAAACGAATATTATTAGCTGGCTATGGTAATATAGCCAAGGCCTTTGAAAAAATCATGAATGAGCAGGAGCCGCAAGATAGTTTTAAACTGACTATTTGTGACTTGAAAGATGGACAAGACGTTTTCGACTTTCTGCCCCGCCACCACGACGAGTTCGATGTGGTGGTCAATACTTCGCTGGCCAACAGCATAGAGATTGCTCGTATGTGCATAGACTACGGCCTTGACTGTGTTGACGTGGCTGGCTTTGCGGACGGCATAGATACGGATAATGTCGTATCGATACCTGACTATATAGAGGAAATGAAGCGGATATTGTGCTGGCCTACGCACAGCCATGTCATGTTCGGATTTGGTATCAATCCTGGCATACTCGAACACGTCTATCAGCAATACAAGCCACAGGGGCCGCACTATGCCTTCGAACTGGAACACGACGATTCTGTAAGTGATGAATATGAGGTATTTGGCACCTGGTCGCCATTCATGTATGCCGAGGAGAGTTGCCGCGCCGAATTGGTGGTTGGAACCAGACAGGACGTTATTGATGTGACGCAGCAACTGAATGACGAAGGTGGCACCATACGCCTTACCTATCATGGCGGCGTGCGCCATTATCTGCCCGTACCCCATGAGGAACTGCTCTCTATGCTGCATAGCGACGAGAACCTGCTGGGCACGGCTAATATATATCAGGCCCCACGAGGCATGCAGCAGTATCTTCTGGAACGGGGTGCCGACATCACCGATGAAGAGTTGCTTTCTATCCCAGTGCCCCATTGCCTGAAAGGCGAGGATCAGGCGGGCATACTTTTCTGGGACACAAAAGAAAGGCTCTACTGGGTGAAGAGTGTGGTGGCCAACCAGACCACCTGGAAGCGCTACGGCTGCAATGCTGTTTGTTGGCAGACGGCCACAGGAGCATGGATAGCCTACCGGTTGCTCGATGCCGCCAGTACCGACCACCCTCACACCATGACAGAACTGTCGCAGCTCATGCCTGATGCCATTGATGCCTTGCTCAAGCAGATAGGTCTTACCTTCGAGGTAGAGGAGCAGCCTTTCAGTGTCGAGGAGTTTAAAAAGAATGTCATGCGCTTTTTTTAAGAAGACTCAATGTCCGGCAATCGACTTGAAACCGAACCCGTGAGAGGGCTATTCTGGTCAATGGCCGTGCCCGTGATACTGCAACAACTGTTGATATGGCTTGACAATGTCATCGACCGTATCTGGATAGCCCATATCCCCGACATCGGACAGCTGGCTTTCACGGCCTCAGCTGTGTGTGTACCTATCATATATATGATAATGGCATTGGCCGAACTGACCGGTACGGGCATTGCGCCGCAGGTGGGCTATCATTTAGGGCAAGGCAACCGCCAACGTGCAGAACAGACTTTAGGGAGTTTTTTCCTCTTCAACATGCTGCTGGCCGTGGTGGTCTGTGTCGTGATAGAGTGGCAGTGCACTCCGCTGATAAGGCTCTTTGGCGGTAGTGACCAGACGGAGGCACTGTCAGAAATCTATCTGCGCATCTCCACCCCTGGCAACGCCCTCTGCATCCTCTCGGGAGGACTAGCACCGTTTCTTCTGGCACAGGGACGCAGTAAGGAAGCGGGCATCGTGATCGGCTCGGGTATTGTACTCAACATGCTGCTCGATCCGTTGCTCATCTTCGGCTTCGACATGGGACTGGCGGGTGCTGCTTGGGCTACCACGATAGCAGAGACCTTTGCGGCACTGCTAGCTATCGCTTACTTGCGGAGGCCTGGAGACATCCAGTTGCGCCTGCAGCACCTCCGTCTGCGGTGGGATTTGATTGCACCCTGCCTGGCGCTTGGCGTGACTCCGATGGTGATGATGCTGGCCGAGACCGTGCAGATGGGTGTTTACAATCGCACACTCTATGCCATGGTTGGCGATGTAGGTGTAGGCACCATGGCACTCGTCATCATGCTTTACAACTTTTTCTACTTTCCCTTCTATGGCATGGCCTTTGGCGTGCAGTCGGTCACGAGTTACAACCTGGGTGCCAATCGTTGGGACCGAGTCCGTGAGAATATCAGGATGCTGATGAAAGTCACGCTGGTGTGGTCACTGGCGGTATGGCTGCTGATGATGCTGTGTACAAACCCCATTGTGCAGCTGACCATTGGGGATGGGTCCATGACCGACTATGCCGTGCCGATGGTACGACTGTCGTTCGTGGCGTTTTTCATCGCAACCCTGCAGTTCGCCTGTCAGAGCACGCTCCAGGCCATGAACCGTCCTAAGATCACCTTTTGGTTGGGTCTCTCGCACACATTACTACTTCTGATACCACTCGTATGGCTGTTACCAACGTTATTACCTGACCGCGCTGATGCTGGCGTGTTCCTGGCTCAGCCTGTCACCGATGTTCTGGTATTTGCCTTTACAGGAATCTATTTGTATAAAACATTAAAAACGATAGATGCTTATGAATAGTTATATCATCCGTACAGCTCGACCTGATGAGGCGGCAGCGATTGCCACGCTCATCATGGAAGCCATGAACCACGACTGTTGTCAGTGGTTTGCTGGGCCTGATCATACACTTGACGATTTCCATGGGCTGATGACAGAACTTGTAATGCGCACCGACAGCCAGTATTCCTACCTTAACACGCAGGTTGCTATCGTTGCTCATGAAGTGGTAGGTGTGTGCGTGGCTTACGATGGGGCACGCCTGCATGAACTCCGTCAAGCCTTTATCGACGGCGCACGCCAATCTTTTGGCATGGACCATAGCGGCATGGACGATGAGACAAGTGCCGGGGAATACTACATTGACTGTCTCTGTGTAGCAGCGCCCTATCGCAAACAGGGCATTGCTACAGCCTTGATTAAGGCCGTCATCAAGAAGGCGAGTTCTTTAGGAATACCTTCAGTAGGACTTTTAGTTGATAGCGGTAACCCCAAGGCAGAACATCTATATACTCAGATAGGTTTCCGCTATCTTGATGACAATGTATGGGGCGGACACCCCATGAGGCACTTAGTAATTCCTTGGTAAGATCATCAAGAATCCCAAGGATATATATGCCCTCAATGACTTCTGTTTCTTGGATACCTACGACAACATAACCCGTTATAGTGAATTTATGTTTGGCAACTCTGTCCCCTTAGAACACATGATGCTGTTCCCTGAGATATTGGAGGATAATAAAGATAATGAGGATGACGATGAGGATGACGATGAATCGGAACGTTAGATTTTGTGAATAGCATTTGGTTATTTCAAAATAAAGTTGTACCTTTGCATCGACAATGAGTCACAAAACGGCTGATGGCTCAAAGTCAGGAGTTCTTTGAAAGCAATTTGATGCAGAACGTGGAATTGAGAACGGTCTCTTATTCGTAACCTCGCTTTTTCTCAATCCCTCAGACTGCCTTTATACAAAGAAAGATTGCTTTTTCTTCCAAAATTACGAAATAATGTTGAATTAGCAAAGCGATTTTGGCTTTTTTCGTTCTTTCCTGGCCAAAATAATTTTGCCAAAAGCGGTGATTTTTCAGATTTTAGGTTGATGAACCTGACAGAAGGGAAGTAAGACCTTCCAGTGTGGCGTTTGAATATCTGCCGTGACGATGTTATTATTCGTCGTATAGTTCCTCTTCATCTAATAAAAATATCCATTGACTCGACGCCCGAACAGAACGTGCTGAGACAATGGAAATCCTCAAGTGGTACAATGTCTATATTGCCAGTAAGCGTATTTATTTGGTTATCCATTTGCCTTTCCACATTTTTAATGCCTCACGTCCACGTCTGCGAGATTCCCTTTCATCCGCAGTCAGATTACCTGTCATTGCACGCCACAAAGCAGCCCGAATCTCTCGTGAGAATTCTGGCGTAATCGGCTCTCTTGGTGAATTAACTCCTAACATATCTATGTCCTCCTATTTAGTTATGTCTCTATTCGCTTGCAAATTTAGGTTATTTTTCTCAAATAACAATGGATTTATGCAAAAATCACAAAAATCAACGGGATAACTGCTCCTTATTGGCAGTTTTTCTGCTGATAAGGAGCAGTTTTTATGCCAAAGATGAGCAGTTTTACTGCAAATAAGGAGCAGTTGGATGTATCAACGGTGGGGATGGTATATTCAGCAGGCACATGAAGACCTCAGCCTTTCGGGAAAAAGCTGAGGTCTTTATTCATAAAAGTCTGTGACTGACGCTTATTGTAACATTGCCTTAAGCTCGTCTATCTGGGTTTGCAGGTTCTGGATATCGGCATCCCTGACAGCCTTGTGCTCGGTCTTCATGCCGTTTCTGTACCAGTAGCCATCGTCGCCAATCTCCCACGATGTTCCGTCGCGGCCAGCTACACCCTCTCTGCCGTCCTTGCCGTCAGCACCGCGGGAAAATTTTTCGGTCTTTACACCGTCTACATACCAATAGCCGTCTTCACCGATTTCCCAAACGTGGACGCTGGCCAGTTTTTCGAGTACCTCCTGAAGACGGGTGCCCGAAACGACCACTGAACCTTCGTTGAAGGAGATGTTGTCTATGTCATTAGGACCGATGGTAATTTCGGTGCCGTCGGCCATCTTGACCTTCATGTTATACGTGTTGCTCTGTGCGTTTGCACCAAGTGCCAGAACGAAAGCCGCTACCAGCGACAAAAGAATTTGCTTTTTCATAAGTCTGATATCTTTTGGAATTGTTATTATTTGTTCGTAATTTTAATGGTTTGAGAGGCCGATTTCACCACATAGATACCTGAGGGCAGGTGTAGAATGTCGACAACAACCTGACCGTCGCTGTCGACAGCTGCCTTCGAGACGATCTTGCCGTCTGTGGTATATACCGTAACGTGGCTGCCCGCAGGAAGTTGGCTGAACAACAGTTTCCCTGCTTCCAAATTAGGTCTTTCAATCACTGGGCGGCTGATGCCTGCCGCGAAACTCGCCGACTCGCTCATCTCGTCGACAGGAATGTCGATGGTGGTGACAACGGGGGTACTGCTGCCTCCACCACTGCTGGTTTCTTCAACCGTTGAAGTGATGTGCAGCGTGTTTTCCGTGTAAGTGATGACCGGATGTTCCGCCAAAGAAATGACAATGGGCTTTCCTTTGACCATGAATGTCAGAAACTCCACGTTCAGTGCGTGGGCTTCTACGAAGGTGCTTGCAAACAGAAAGAATGCAAACAACCTGAGCATAATAGTTTTTCTTTGCATACCTTATTGTTTTAGTCTGTGCCGCAAAGATAAAGAATTAAAACGATTTTTCAAACTTTTTTGCTTATTTTTTGCGTCCACTCGGCAATATTCAGTTTTTTTGTATATCTTTGCAACCAAATAGTGAAATTAAACCCTTGACTCATGAAACAACTTGATGCCTTCGTTGAGAAACTGAAACCGATTGCCGATAAACTGAGACCGTTTACGGATAAAGTGAAAACCATAGCCGGCAAAATCAGCAGGTTCTTCCAGAAGTTCGGACCGCATGCCCTGACGCACTTCATCTGGGCAATCGTTGCCATCGTGGCGTTTTTTATCGGACTGATGGTGGGCAGCAACGTGACCTCGCCCAAACGACTGGCCTACTATCAGAAACTGGGCATCAACGAAGTGCTCGACAGCTTTACCGCCGTGATGCCCGAAGGTGCCAAGGTCATCGCCCGCTTCAGCGACGAGCGCCATTCGCTCTACTACCTGAAGAGCGGCCATCTGATGCGGTTCAATGCCGTGAGTAAGATGCTCGAAGAAGTTGAGCCACAGAAAATGAATGCCAACATCGATATCTATTACGACGGAAACGACGATGAGTCGGGAATCATCGCCGCAAAACTGTCGAAAGACGAGAAATTCATTTTGATGACGGCCGTCACGCAAATGCGGACAAAGTCCGACGAACCGCTGAAAACGGCAAACTACCAGCTGAATACCGAAAGCCTCAACCTGTTAGGTTACGACGGCAGGGTGCTCGACCCCGTCCCCGTGAAGAAAGACTCGGTGAAGGTACAGAAAAAGACTTATAAGGCGCAAACCACGAAACCCGCCGAAGAGGGTGCAAGCACTCCTTCGGAAGGAACTTCCGATGCTCCGGCCCAGTCATCGACTCCAGCCGCTGAACCCGCACCAGCCGCACCCGCACCGTCAAGCGCGGGTGAAAAACCTGCCGCCGAACCTTCACGCGGACAAGAAACCGTCGTCGTTCCGGCTCAGTAAAGTCGGAACATCCGCTCCATCATCTGCCATTTCTGGTCGCTTGTGGCCTGCGCATCGCATTGCTGGAAAGCGGCCACATATTCTTCCCATTCCTGCTGACGGGGCAGTGTGGCCAGTCGCGCCATCGCCTCATCCCAGTTGAAGTCGAGCGCCGTGTCGCAAATCATCACCAGTCGCGGGCCGGCAATATAGATTTCCATTTCCAGGATGCCCACCTCGCGGATTCCATCGAGAATCTCGCGCCAGGCTTTCTCTTCGCTGTGGGCTTCCTTGTATTTCTTAATCAGTTCTGGGTTGTCTTTCAGCTCCATGGTCTGCACGTAGCGTTTCACGGGCTGACCGTAGTCGCGGGTTTTGTATCCTTCCATATTATTGATTAAAAAAATTAATCATTCAATCCTCCAAGCTTATTGGCCATCCATACCGTCATGTTGGCTGCACCGCGATGGTTCCAGGCATAGTAGGGAATCAGGCGGAGCTGTACGGGCTTTGAACTGACGGAACCGTCAGCCTGTACAAAGACTTCCTGGCCGGGAACGGTCAGGGCCTTCACCGTGAACTGGCGGGCCGACGATGATGGAATCTGGCATTCGGTGTTCTGAATGACGAGGTCGGACAGCTGCATGTTTCCTGAAGGACTTATCAACAAGTGGCGCAGATTAATGCCAGCATTGTCCTTGTCCTCAGCACAATACACCAACGGACCGCGCTCAACGGCCAGTTTTCCCCGGTCGTCGGCAACCCTTGGGTTGGCTTTCACCAACCGTGGTTTTATGTCGAAATGCAGACTTACCACATCCCCCTTCTTCCATTTGCGGTCGATGACGACATAACCGTTTTCGGTGATGGGTGTCGGGTGATGGGTGTCGGTGGATAGCGGTTTCCCGTTCACTGTTACGCTATAGTCCATATACTTGCCTTTGGCATATTCATAGAGATTGCTGGGCACCACTTCTCCACGGACCCATCCGGGAATGCGCAGCATCAATTTGAAATTTGAAGCCTTCGAATTCAAAAGTTTTATCTGGATGTCTCCGTTCCAGGGATAGTCGGTGGTCTGCTGCAGGCTGACCGCTTTTCCGCCGATGCTGACCGTTGCCGTGTTGCCCATATAGAGGTTCACGTAGAGTCGGTCGTCTTTCACGGCATAGATATAGCCAGGAACCGAGGGGATGAAACGGCAGAGGTTGCTGGGACAGCAGGCGCATCCGAACCAGGGCTGGCGCGTGGTGTTGTTGTCGGCATTGAAGGCATATTTCCCGTCGCTCTCCAACGGATTGGGATAGAAGAACCGACCGCCGTCCATCGACATACCGCTAATGACGCCATTGTAGAGCGTGCGCTCCAGACAGTCGTAGTATTTGGCATCACCATGAAGCAGGAACATACGGTAGTTCAGATACACCTGGGCAATGGCGGCACAGGTCTCGTTGTAGGCCGTCAGGTTGGGCAGTTCGTAGTCGGCGCCGAAGGCCTCCCCGGCATGGCGTGCGCCCACGCCGCCCGTCAGATAATATTTCCGCTCCACGATATTTTTCCATATCGCGTCTATGGCGCGCAGATAGGCGGAGTCGCCCGTGAGTGCTGCCACGTCGGCCATGCCGGCATACATATATCCGGCGCGCACGGCATGCCCCCAGGCTTCGGTCTGGTCCACCACGGGCTTGTCGCTCTGCGAATAGATGTTCTTAATGGTGGTTTTTCCGCGCTCGTCGAGGAAAAACTTGGCCTCGTCGAGATACTGCTGTGCCTTCGGCTGAAGGTCCTTCAGGGCCGGTGTGGTGTTGATGAGCACATACAAACGGGCCAATGCCATTTCGGCAATCTGGTGGCCGGGAACCACGCAGGCCTGACCATCCCTGGGCCCTACTTCGCGACAGACACAGTCGGCATAGCGCACAGCAATGTCGAGGAATTTGCGGCTCCGGGTGGCCTGATAGTGGGCACATGCCGCATCCACCATGTGCCCTAGGTTATAGAGCTCGTGCGAAAGCACTTCTTCGCTCAGCCATCGCTTGTCGCCGGCCCAGCTGTGGGGATGCCAGGGATTCATGGTTCGCGGCGTATAGAGATAGCCGTCGGGTTCCTGCGCCTTGCCCACGATGTCGAGCACCGAGTCCATGTAGTTGATGAGCCTTGTGCGTTCGGCCTTGTCCTGCATGGTCATCAGCATGTAACTGGCTCCCTCGACGGTTTTATACACATCAGTGTCGTCGAACGAGAATCCCGAGGGGGGATAGTCGGGCGACGGTTTTTGGCACTGTACGAAATTCCTGTAGCGCCCTTCGCTCTCGCATTTTGAGAAAGCAAGCGGGACCGTCACTTCACGTGCAGCCTGCAGTCGCTGCCCCCAGAAAGTGCCATCGGTAACATTCACGGCGGTGAAGGGAACGGGAGTGATTGGATAACCCGACTGTGCCACTGCAACAGTCATCGAAGCAGCAGCAATAAAAATCGCAGAAAGAAATTTTTTCATTTTCAAGGAGGAATTTGTTATTCGCCACAAAAGTACAAAAAAAGGACAAATCAACCACAGAAATGATTGATTATTTTGAAATTGGGAGAAAAATGACTAAATTTGCAGGCATAAACTAACTCATTATGAAAAGAAAAATTATTCTTGCAGCCGTGGCTGCTGCGCTTTCTCTCTTCAGCATCCATGCACAGGCTGAAGCAGACCCCAATTTCTACATCTACCTTTGTATTGGCCAGAGTAACATGGAAGGCCAGGGAACTATCGAAGACTGTGACCTTGCGCCCGATGCCCGTTTCCAGATGATGTCAACACTCGACTGCGGAACGCGCAAACAGGGCGAATGGTACCGCGCCGTGCCACCGTTGGCGCGATGTGACACCCGTCTTTGTCCTGCCGACTATTTCGGACGCACCATGGTGGCCAATCTCGATGAGGGCAAGCGCGTGGGTGTTGTCGTGGTAGCCATCGGCGGCATCAAGATCGATTTGTATGATCCCGATGGATGGCAGTCGTATGTCAATTCCATGACCGAGAGTTGGCAGATCAGTGCCGTCAACGCCTACGGCGGCAATCCGCTGGCCCGTCTGCTCGAATGTGCCAAGGAAGCACAGAAGAGCGGCGTCATCAAGGGCATTCTGCTGCACCAGGGCGAGAGCGATGCCTACAGCGATGCATGGATTCAGAAAGTAAAAAAAGTCTATGAAAACCTGCTCTCGGAACTCAACCTCAATGCCGCCGACGTGCCCCTCATTGCCGGAGAAGTAGGTGGTGAAGACCAGAATGGCGGATGTGCCCATGCCAACCCTGTCATCAACCGTCTGCCCAAGACCATTCCCACGGCCCATGTAGTTTCTTCCGTAGGTTGCACACTACAAAGCGACAACATACACTTCGACTCACAGGGCTACCGCAAACTGGGCCGCCGCTATGCCAAGGAGGCCCTCAGCGTGCTGGGTATCGATGCCGACATTGACGAGGACGAAGTGCCAGAGGTGGATGTTACCGAGCCCGTCGACATCACCAATCGCTTCACTTATTGCTGGAGCAATTCCGAAAATGTCACTACAGGAAGCGACGGAACACTCATCTACAACGCGGCACAGTGGGGCGGACTGGCCTGCTGGTTGGGTGGTGCCGACTGGTCGGCGTATAGCAAGATTGTATTCGAGTTTGCCGAGCCTGCCACCGTGGAAACAAAGATTGTAGTCATGGCCGGGGCAGGAAATATTTCCTCTTCGGCATCTGCCGGTGCCAATAATGTAGAACTGAGTTTCGACGGAAATGGTGTCACCAATGTGAGCCAAGTGGCCCTGCAGACCAGCAACTCCGCAACCGTGAAAATTTCGAGAATCTATCTGATGCGTAAAGCCACCACAGCCATCTCCACAGCCAAGGTTGAAAACCAGTCCGACGACAATTTGCCGGCATACAATCCCGCTGGCCTGCCAGTCCCGGGCACAGCCACTCCGGGCATCGTCATCTCGAAGAAAAGGAAAGTGCTGAAGAAATAGCTTTTATTTATTCAGCAGTTGCCGGCATTGTTCCAACAGGTCGTTGAGTTCGCTGACGGTTTCGGCGCGTAGTATTTGAATGCGCATCTGGCGGAAATTGGGGATGCCCTTGAAAATGGGGCTGGCAGCCAGATGACGGCGTGTGTGCAGGATGGCGCGCAGTTCGTTTCTCGGGTCATCGTCGCCGCGCTCGTTGCGGATGTGGTCAATGTTTATCTGGAGTTGCTCTTTCAGAATATCAATCTTGTCATCCATACTTAGGGACACTATTCTCCCCTCCTTTTGGGAGGGGTCGGGGGTAGGCTTTTGGGAGAGGCCCTCCTTGATTTCCTTGAAAATCCAAGGACGGCCGAAAGTGGCACGGCCTATCATGACGGCATCCACACCGTAGCGTTCGAAAGCCAGGCGGGCTTCTTCGGGTGTGGTGATGTCGCCGTTGCCGATGATGGGGATATGGATGCGGGGATTGCGTTTCACCTCACCGATCAGTGTCCAGTCGGCCTGGCCGGTGTACATCTGACTGCGTGTTCGGCCGTGGATGGTGAGCGCCTTGATGCCGCAGTCTTGCAGTTGTTCGGCAAGGGTGGTGATGATGAGTTGCTCCTGGTTCCACCCCAACCGGGTTTTCACGGTGACAGGCACATTGACGGCCTTCACCACTTCGCGTGTGATTTCTAAGAGCAGTTCGGGTTTTTGCAGCATACCGGCACCGGCTCCCTTGCCTGCAACTTTTTTCACGGGACAGCCGAAATTAAGGTCAATGACGTCGGGGTGGGCTTCGGCTTCCACAATACGGGCAGCCTCGACCATCTGCGGAACGTCGCGCCCGTAAATCTGGATGCCCACGGGACGCTCCTCGTCGGCGATGGTCAGTTTGTTGACGGTTGACTTCACCGAGCGCACCAATGCTTCAGCCGAAACAAATTCGGTATAGACCATCGAGGCGCCGAATCGTTTGCATAGTTTTCGGAACCCGATGTCGGTCACATCTTCCATCGGTGCGAGGAAGAGTGGCTGCGGCTCAAATTCTATAGTGCCTATTGTCATGATTCTTAATGCTTAATTCTTAATGCTTAATGCATAATGCATAATTCTTCACTCTTCACTTTAAAAGATGATAAATGCCGCCGGCGAGCGTCTTCACCACGCCTTTTAGTTCCAGTTCGAAGAGGGAGGAGGTGAGCATGGATATGGGCAAATCGGTATGAACGGTGAGTAGGTTGATTTGCTGGTCGTTTTGCTGGCGAAGAGCATTAACGATGCGAGTTTCGGTTTCGTTGAGCGGGGGGAAGATTTGTCGCTCGATGCCTTGTTGTCGGGCAGTGCTGAGTGTTGCGTCGGTTTGCCATCCCATGGCTGAAACGAAATCCTCGGCCGAAGTGATGAGCGATGCCTGATTGTCTCGGATAAGATGGTTGCAGCCCTCGCTATAGGGTGCACTGACGGCTCCCGGGAAGGCAAAGGTGTCGCGGTTGTATTCGCGAGAAAGGCGGGCTGTGATGAGACTACCGCCTTTGGCTGCACTTTCCACGACAATGGCGGCATCCGACATTCCTGCCACGATGCGGTTACGGCGAACAAAGTTTATCTTGTCGGCATTGGTCTTGGTGAAATATTCGGTGAGCAGTCCGCCCTGTCTTACCATTTGGTTAGCGGTCTCTCGGTGGCGCTGCGGATAGAGGTCGTCAAGTCCGTGGGCAAGCACGCCAACGGTCTCGTAACCTTGTTGAAGGGCATTGCGGTGGGCACAGATGTCGATGCCATAGGCCAGTCCGCTGACGATAAGCACCTGGGGACATAACTGTTTCAGGTCTTCGATGAAACGTCGCACGAGGTCTTGGCCATAGACTGTGCAGTGGCGTGTGCCCACCATGTTGATGACACGCTGCTGGTTGAGGTCAGCCGTTCCTTTATAGAAAAGGAGCAAGGGGGCATCGTCGCATTCGCGGAGCCGTCGGGGATAGAGCGGATCGTTGAGGGTAAGCAATTGGATACCGTTTTGTCTGCAGTAGTTAAGTTCGGCCTCGGCTCGTGGCATGACGATAGGGATATCCTTGAGGGCTTCGAGCAGTCGCGGCGAAGCATCGGGAATGATGCCGGAAATATCGTTGTAGTTTTCCACAATGGCCGTGGCTGAGCCTACCGTATCGTAGAGTAGGCGTAGTCCTGCCAGATGGAAATAGCTGATGCGCGTGAGTGCTAATGTGCTGAGGATTTCTTTGTCGGTCATGATTTTTCCGTTGTGTCGTTATGTCGTTATAACGATGTTAAACTTAAATCCACTCCGCGAAGGCTTTGTCATAGTCCTCGCTGTCACCAAGTTTTCCGTCGATGAGGCAGACCAGTTCCACCTTGGCCCGTGTGCAGAGTTTCATGTCGCTGGCACGGAAAATCTCTTGATAGAAGATATAGCGCAGCGTATTCTTCGCGATATGGAGGCGAGAGATAAACTCGTCGTCGCACTGCAGCGGGATTTTATAAGTGATGTCGATGCGGTGGACCACGGCATCGACGCCCTTGCGGTGCATCTCGGCAAAGCTGAGGCCGCACTCCTTGAGGAAGAGATGACGCGTATGCTCCATATAGTGGAGATAGTTGGCATTGTTGACGATACCCTCGATGTCGCACTCGTAGTCGCGCACCTCCATGCGGGTTTCAAAAATCTTGCTCATATATTTTTTACTTTTTTACTCTTTTACTTTTTTACTTTTTTACCCTTTTACCCTTTTACCTTTTCTTCAGATATTCGTAGCCAAAGCGACAGCGCAAACAGTCTTTGCGGTCGCAGTATTCTTTCTTCAGCTGGATGAGTGCCTGACTATCACCAGCATTCTCGACGGGCAGGCCGCACTGCTGCCACATCCTTGTGATATGATTGTCCTCGGCTTTCAGTTGTTCCAACAGGTCGAAGGCGCGGTCGCATAGTTCTTCCTTGGAATGATGGCGACCATAGGCGAAAAGCATGGGAATCGCAGTGTTGATTATCAGCAGGTTAAGCGATGTTTTCGAAAGGTTTTTTCGCGTCTTACACGAGGTTGAGCCGAAGGTGTAGTGGGTTTCCCAATAGGGTGTCACACTGGTTTTCAAGACGTCTTGAAGTTCTTCGATAGTCTTGCAGGCTATCAGTTGGCTAAGTCCGGCACGACGGCTGTGGTGTAGTCTAGCTAGTTGGGAGAGTCGGATATGGGGAAAGTTCTGCGGCCGGAGTCTCAGGAAACGCCATTGCGTGGGGTCCATAGGTTCAAGATTGAACTTATGCTGAAGATAGAGATATTCGTTGCGCAACCGGGTGAAATAACCTTCGCTAAGGGCTTCCTCCCGATATTGCTCGGGAATCTGACTGGGTTCCAGGAGTCCAGCCTGTCCCATGAAAATGGCTTCAATCTGGAAAAGGTCGTCCCGATGATGGTCCACACTACCCAGAGGAATGTGGAAGGCCCATTGCTCGAAAGCCTCGCTGTTTACGCCGAACCCATAGTTTCGGGCCAATGTCACGAAATAGGCTGCTTCCCAGGAGCCTTCGCAGCGTTTCACACGTTCACGGATAGCTTCTGTTTTCTGTTCCAGACGCTCAGTCTGCATGGCACTCATCCACGAGTGGACGGTCAGCCGTGTCAGTTCGGGAATCATCCGATAGCAGGGCGGATATTGGTCTTCGTGGAGCAGCTGTTCGTAGTGTTCCTTTATCTGTTGCGGCACTTTCAGTTCCATTTGCGGCAAGTAATTACCTGCTGCGGTCTTGACATCGCGGTCGATGATACTGGCCACATGGAGCACCACGTTATCATATGCAAGGTCGTGGTTATGCCCGTGCTGATACCAGTCGCTTGAGCGTTCGTGGATTTCCACATTGCCCACCCACAGCATGCCGTTGATCTTGACCTTGGCATTGAAGAAATCGGGACCCGCATGACGATTGTGCAGTCCGGGGTCGATGACCTCCACGGGCTGTCCGTCGGTTGTATGCAGTTCCTTGAGCGGAAAAAGCTTGTGCTTCCAACAGTAATGTATCAGCTGTTCCATGAACAAATAATTAATGGGCAAAATTACGAATAAGTGAGCACAAAAGCAAAAAATATAAAGAAAAAATAATGGCATTGTCTTATTAATATTGCCTAAAAACGTTATTTTAAGTTGAAAACCAACGAAATATAACCGATTTTGCTTATCTTTGCACCGTTTTTAATCGAATTAATTATGAAAATTGCATTGATTGGCTACGGAAAGATGGGCAAGATGATAGAAAAAATTGCCAAAGACCGCGGCCACGAAATCGTTAGTATTATTGACATCGACAACCAGCAGGACTTCGAAAGCGAAGCCTTTGCATCGGCTGACGTGGCCATTGAGTTCACGGCTCCGCAGGCGGCATACGGAAATTTCATGAAGGCATTTGCGAAGAATGTGAAGGTGGTTTCGGGCAGTACGGGTTGGATGAAGGAACATGCCGAGGATGTGAAGAAAATGTGTGCCGAAGGTGGTCAGACACTTTTCTGGGCCAGCAATTTCTCGGTAGGTGTGGCTGTCTTCTCGGCCGTGAACCGCTATCTGGCAAAGATTATGAACGAGTTCCCACAATATGACGTCCATTTGGAGGAAACGCATCATATACATAAGATTGACGCGCCCAGCGGCACAGCCATCACGCTGGCCGAAGGTATCATAGAGAACCTTGACCGGAAGGAGGATTGGGTGAAGGGACAGGAAAACCTGCCCTACGATCCACAGACGCTTCGCGTAGATTCGCTGCGCCGTGGCGAGGTGCCCGGCATCCATACGGTTCGTTATGACTCGGAGGCCGACTGTATCACCATTACCCACGATGCCCATTCTCGCAAGGGTTTCGCCTTGGGTGCTGTATTGGCTGCTGAATATACGAAGGAACACCAGGGACTGCTCACCATTTCGGATATGTTTAACTTTTAGGTAACAATGATTGACAAGAGAAAGAAAAAACTGAATCCCGTGGTGCAATGGACGAAGTTCATTGTGGTGTTGGTGCTCTATTTGGCATTCCTTTATTGGGTAAAGAGTTGGTGGGGACTTCTCGTGGTGCCCTTCATCTTTGATGTCTATATCACGAAGAAAATCAAGTGGCAGTGGTGGAAAGATGCCGAAGGTCCCGTCAAGTTCATCATGTCGTGGGTTGATGCCTTGGTGTTTGCCCTCGTGGCCGTCTATTTCATTAACTTGTTCTTCTTCCAGAACTATGTGATTCCCTCCTCGTCGTTGGAGAAGTCGCTGCTCACGGGTGACTATCTTTTTGTCTCGAAGATGAGTTATGGACCGAGAATTCCACAGACGCCGCTGACGATGCCGCTCACCCAGCACACGCTGCCTTTGTTCGACTGTAAGTCGTACATCGAATGGCCGCAGTGGGACTATCGCCGTGTGAAAGGCCTTGGCAATGTGGAACTCAATGATATTGTGGTGTTCAACTATCCGGCTGGTGATACCATCTGTACCAATACGCAGTATCAGGCTGCCGACTACTACCTGATGTGCTATTCGTTTGGCGACCAGCTGGTGAGCAATAAGCCTAACCTGGACTCGCTAAATGCTCAGCAGCAGTGGGATTATTACCAGGCCGTCTATAATGTCGGCCGGCAGTATATCCGTGAGAATCAGCCGGAATACGGTGCAATAGACACCCGTCCGGCTGACCGAAGGGAAAATTACGTGAAGCGCTGTGTGGGACTTCCCGGACAGACACTTCAGATTAAAGACCGCATCATTTATCTTGACGGAAAGGCCAACAAGGAGCCCGAAAACGTGCAGTACACCTATCATGTGAAACTGAAAGGGCAGTTGCCCGATGAACTGCTCAAAGAACTGGGTATCTCGATGGAAGACCTGACCTGCCTGAACCAAAATGGCTATATGCCGCTGACGAAGGCTGCCGTCAAGGCGTTGTCAGCACGTAAGGACTTGGTTGAAAGCATTCAACTGAATACGAACTCCTTCCCTGGTGAGGTCTATCCGCTGAATGCCCATACGGGATGGACACGCGACAACTACGGACCGATATGGATTCCGAAGAAAGGAGCCAGCGTAAAGCTTTCGCTCCAGAACATTGCCATCTATGACCGTCCTATCCGTGTCTATGAGGGTAATGACCTGCAGGTGAAGGACGGCAAAATCTTCATCAACGGAAAGGAAGCCACTTCCTATACGTTCAAGATGGACTACTACTGGATGATGGGTGACAACCGCCACAATTCAGCCGACTCCCGTTATTGGGGATTTGTGCCCGAAGACCATGTGGTAGGTAAACCGATTTTCATTTGGTGGAGCAGCGACCCCGACCGCGGAGGCTTCGGTGGCATCCGTTGGAAACGTCTGTTCTGCTGGGTGGACAATATCAAATAAACCCACTCCTGCCCCTCCTGAAGGGAGGGACTTCAATATATGAAGAATGCGCTGAAGTTTATCTTGGCGCTGACAGTGATGTTGCTCGTGATGCTGGCTGTACGTGCCTGGGTATTCACTATCTATCAAGTTACAACCTCCGACCTTCACCCCGAAGTGAGAAAAGGTGACCGTATGATAGTGAACCGTCTGATATGTACCTATGGTAAAGGAAAATACGTCGTCTTTGGCGACAAAGACGCTTTCATAGGGAAAGTGATGGCCGTGCCTGGCGATACGGTGAGCATTAGTGGAAAGGAATATCTCTTGCCTACCCGTTGTCCGCTATGCGGCAGTAATCACCACCGTTATTATATGGTTTCCGTCGGAAAACAGGAGACGCTGATCCATCAGTCCGACATCGTCGGTACGGCCTATCGTGTGTGGCCTATTAACCGATAATTCCCCTTCATTTCCAATATGTCGACAGTTTTGCTTTCCATAACTTATTTCGGTCCCGTGCAGTGGTATCAGAAGCTGAACCAGTTCGACCATGTTCTTTTAGAACAGCATGAACATTTCCTGAAGCAGACTTATCGCAACCGGTGTGTCATTGCCACCACGCAAGGATTACAGGCACTCACGGTTCCCGTTGAGGTTCCTTCTGGGGCATCCTTGAGCAAGACTGATGTCAGAGAAGTTCGCATCAGTAATCATGGGAAATGGCGAAAAGAACACTGGAATGCCTTGCAGAGTGCCTATGGCGAGAGTCCGTTCTTTGAATTCTACGAAGACGATATCCGGCCGTTTTTTGAAGACCATTGGGAGTATTTGTTCGATTTCAATCGGGCCATCACCGAGAAGATGTGTGAACTGCTTGATATCCATCCCTATATCACCCTTACAGATTCTTATCAGGATTCCCTTCCTTTTTGGGGGCCTGATTTCCGCACCACCATCCATCCCAAGCATCCTGGGGAGGATAGCGACTTTTTTCCTAAGTCTTACTATCAGGTTTACAAAGAAAGGTTCGGCTTTCTGCCAAACCTTTCAATCTTGGATCTCCTCTTCAATATGGGTAACGAGGCTGTGCTCTACCTTTAGCGGATATCAAATAGTTTAAAGAAACCGGTCAACGTAAATACCTTTCGGATTTCGTCGTTGATGTTCTTGATTACCAGTGAACCGCCATCGGCTGCTACCTGCTTACGTAGCGAGAGCAGCAGCCGCAGTCCGGAACTGCTGATATATTCCAACTGTGAACAGTCAATCTCAATATTGCGATTGGCTTGTTCTAATAAGGGTTCCATTTCCTTGCCGACCTGGTCGGAGGTGACAGTGTCGATATAACCTGATAGATAACCAATCAGGATACCGTCTTTTTCTTTAATTTCTAAGTTCATATTTCCTTAAGATTTTTGGTTTTGTTTCTTAATTGATGGGAGTGATGGGCCAGATCAGGTTCACAATCAGCAGGTTGGCAATCCAGATGATGAGATTCATCGGGATACCCACTTTGGCAAAGTCGGTGAACCTGTAACCGCCAGGACCATAGACGAGCATGTGGGTGGGCGAGCCGATAGGTGTGGCAAAGCTGGAACTGACAGAAATCATCAGAGCCACGCAGAACGGGAACGGATTGTAGCCCATGCTGATGGCAGCGTTATAGACAATGGGATAGAACATGGCTCCCGTGGCGGTATTGGAGATGAACTCGGTGATAAACGTTCCTACCAGACAGATGGCGGCCATGATGATGATGGGATTGTTGCCGCATACATTCAATATGCCGTTGGCCATCATCTGTGCCAGACCCGTCTTCTCGATGGCTGCTCCCAAGACCACTGACCCGGCAAATACCATCAGGATGTTCCAGTTGATGGCATTCATGGCTTGATCGACCGAACAGCATTGGCAGAGCACCATGACGAGGGCTGCGAGGAAAGCGGCTTGCAGCAGCGTCATCACGCCTAACGATGAAAGGGCTATCATGGCAATCATGATGAGCGATGACACGAGCGTTTTCTTCCCGATGTTGGGCAGGTCGGAAGACCCAAAGAACTGCAGTTGTTTCTTGACGTCGCTGCTCAGGTTGTTCATCTGTGGCGGACATTCCACCAAGACGGTATCACCAGCCTGTAACTTGATTTCACGTGGACTTTGTGCGATGCGTTCACCTCGGCGGCTGACGGCAACAAGGGTAAGTTTGTCGCTATTCTCAAACCCCGTTTCGCTCCAAAGTTTGCCGATGGCCTTACTTCCAAAGCCTATTGATGCGGTTTTCAGCGTACGGTTTTTGTCCATTTCATCGATGCTGAACACATGGTGGTCGGCATTGACCAGGCCGTGAGTCTTTTTCAGTTCAATGATGTCATTGATTTGTCCAGAATAGACCAGGCGGTCGCCGCCGAGAATGAACTCGTCAGCGGGAACGGGAGAAATGACTTCCTTGTCGAAACGGACGATTTCAATGAGTTGTCCGCCCTTGACATCGTTGAGTCCAGTCTCTTCGATGGTCTCTCCGACATGGTCGCAATCTGTGGGAACAAGCAGTTCCACGGTGTAGTCGCCTGTTGATTCGAAACCTTCTTCAGGTGCCTTGCGCTCTGGCAGCAGGCGCCGCATGGCTATCATCGAGAGGATGCCGACGCACATGCAAAAGAGTCCGGGCACCAGCGGTGTGAGTACGTTCATGGCCTTTCCTGTCTGTTCGGCATACATTCCCGAGATAATCATGTTCGGCGGCGTTCCGATCAGCGTACAGATACCGCCCATGCCCGAGGCATAGCTAAGCGGGATAAGCAGTTTTGAGGGGGTGATGTTGAGTTTCTTTCCCCACATTTTTACCACGTTGACGAAAAGAGCCACTACGGTTGTGTTGTTCAGGAACGAGGAAAGCACGGCCACGGGTACCATCAGGCGGACGATGGCCTTTGGATATGAGCCTGGTGTGCCCAACAGATGTTTGGTAATCCATTGCAGGACGCCAGTATGTACAAGTCCGGCAATCACTATGAACAGGGCACCGATGACTACTACCGATGAACTGCTAAAGCCCGAGAGTGCTTCTTTTGAGTCGAGCACGCCCGTCACCAACAGGATGGCGATGGCACCGAGGAAAGCCGTTTCTGCCGGTATCTTCGTGAAGATAAGCACGGCAAACATTCCCAGCACGGTCACAATTGTAATCCATGCGTAGAGACTGAGTCCTAAAAAGATAATTCCTTCCATAAATTGTTAGTTTATTGTTTTTGTCATAATCAGAATGTTGTCGTTACCGTCACGCTGATATTCCGTGCGGTCCATGAGGTTTTGGAAGAGATGGATGCCCAGGCCGCCGATTTCCCGGTTCTCCAAATCGGAAGTGGTATCGGCTTCAGCTTGGGTCGTGGGGTCGAAGGGAATGCCTTGGTCAATCAAGGTGAAGTTGATAACCTTTGCGTCATCTGACGATTCGGGATTTGGGGCATAAGTGACGTTCAGTTCGATGTCACCCATAGTTCCTTTGGGATAGGCGTAATTGATGACGTTTACCACAGCCTCTTCGACAGCCAGATTCAGGCTTAACCGGATGTCGTCGGGAATGCCAAACTCCTTGGCGGCACCTTCCATGAAATTCCGCAGTTTGGTTACTTCGCTCATTTTATTGGTGAGGAGAATGGAGCGTCTTGGTGTCCGTTTACTGATACAGAGGATGGTCAGGTCATCGCTTTGTTGTGCCCCGTTGGCAAATTCTTTCACTTTCGCATTGAGTGTTTTCACGATTTCATGGGAAGAAAGATTGCTCAGTTCCTCCATGATGCTGATGAGACGTTCTTCGCCAAACTGGTTCTTCTGCTGGTCTTCGGCTTCGGTGAGGCCGTCGGTATAGACCAGCAGTTTGGTTTCCACAGGAAAGTCCATGCTGGCACCCTCAAAGTCGAAGCGCTCCATGATACCTAGGGGGATGTTGTTTTCTGCCTGCAACAGGCTACAATGCCCGTCGGGTAGAACCAATAGCGGCTGGTTATGTCCAGCGTTGCAGTATCCCAATTTGTTGGTCTTCAGGTCGAGCACGCCGATGAAGGCCGTGATAAACATGTTCGACTCGTTGTTTTCGGCCAATGTGCGTCCCATGGCCTCCGCAATTTCGTGGGCAGTGTTGATATGATGGCGGCAGGCTATGCGGAAAACCCTCATCGTCATGGCCATGTAGAGTGCGGCGGGAACACCTTTTCCCGAAACATCGCCCACGATGAAACAGAGTTTGTCGTGGTAGAGGTAATAGTCGTAGAGATCGCCGCCCACCTCCTTGGCAGGCAGCAGCGAGGCATGGATGTCGATATCGGAGCGGTCGGGCAGGGGCTGGTGCGTCTTGGGCATCATGCTGTGCTGGATATTGTTGGCAATGCTCAGTTCGCTCTTGATGCGTTCGTTGTTGGCCGTTGAAATGGTGAGTTCGGCAATATGCTTGCGGAGCGATTTCTGCATGTGCACAAACGACTGGCGCAGTTGCCACATCTCATCCTCCACTTTCAGTTCAGGAACTTCCACGTGAAGATTACCCCTTGCTATTTCGCTGGTCGATGCTGTTAGTGTTTCCAATGGACGGGTGATATGCCGGATGGCGATGACACACAGGAAGAACATCAACAGAATCCCCAGCGCGACGGCTATTCCCGCAAACCACATAATAGGCATGAGTGAGGAAAAGACGTCGAGGCGCGAACAGACCAGGGCCACAGACCAGCCTTTCGTCTGTAACGGACGGTAAACAGCCATCGAATAGTCTTTTCCTTTTAAGATTTCCATCATGCCTTTTTCCCCGTTCAGCATCTTTCGTCCGAGAGAATCGAGTGCAGGGTCACCTGTCATTCTGGCCCTTTCGAATATGGTGGGCTTACTGGCTATGGTGACGGAGTCTTTGTCATAAACCGTTAAGTATGAGTTTGGATGAAGTAAATTATTACTGTCCGCTAAACCTGCAATCCCATTCTGAACCTGCTTTGTAGTCAGCAACCCCAGAATTCCATACCGTTTCCAAGCCCCCGTAAGGCTATTCCTTGGCAGGGGGACTGCTTATAGCCTCCTCAATGGCCACCTC
>JAFRPY010000023.1 GCA_017428925.1 Prevotella sp.
GTGGTGTGACTCTGGCGTAAAAGCATGCTTTTAAAGACAGAGTCATAACACTTGGCACAGAGGCTCAGAATGAGCGTCAATCCCACAGAAGGGGTTTTTATTGTTTTTTTCTTCATCAAATGAACTCCCGAAAGTTGAAATATAAGATTTTTGTAGATTTTTGTCCTTATAAATTTGTTCCATTCGTTGTTACGAAATAAAAAAAATTGCCCCTTCTCTCGCGGGGAGGAAAGGGGCAGGGGAGTTGTGCTGTTTCTTCGTGTTATTCGTCCCAGATGCTGCTATGGGCGGGAGCCTCGTCCCAGAGGCCTTGCCCTGCGGCAGTCAGGTCGTCTTCCTCAACGGTGCCGTTCTCCTTGCCTCCGAATACTTCTCCACTGTAGATGCCGCTGGAGTCGGTGTCGAGCAGACTTTCTGTGTGTACCGTTACGACAAGCGTGCTGGGTTTCATATATGCTTTTTTCATATCAAAATTCTCCTTTCCGTTATTTTACCATTATTTTCTTTCCGCGATGGATGTAGATACCCTTGGCTGTGGGACGCTCCACCCTTACACCCTGCAGCGTGTACCAGGCGTCGTCGGCTGTGGTGTCATCCTGGCTTATTGTCGGGCGCAGGCTGATGCCTGTGGTCTCTTCGTCAAGGTCGAATACGAGGCTGATTTTCGCGCCTGAGTTGCTCTCGTAGCCGGTGGAACTGTTGGCATCGCCCTCGTTCGACCAGTGGAACATCGTTACGGGCAGTTTCAGGTAGGCCAGGTCGGCTGCCAGTATCACATTGGGCTTCGGACGGCCGAACTGCTTGCTTGACGGCATGAATCCGAAGATGCGATAGCCGCTATTCTTTCCTGCAGGCAGGGGATAGGGATCGGTCGGGTTGATGGCGAAGGGCTGGTTGTTATTCTTGTCGCACACTGGTTCAAGCAGGTTGCAGTTATCTGTATCGCTGGTGTCTGCATTGTAGGTATAGCGCTTTACGGTTACGCCATCTTCAACCTCCTTCTGGTAGATCAGGTATCCCTCTTCTGTTCCGATACCCACCACGATAAGACCAGTGTTTCCGGGAATGTAGTCCGTTACCTCGGTGACCGTGGCCACGCGTGCGGCTTTGTTGGCCAGTGCCTGCGAGGTCTTGTCCTGGCCCTCTGTCCATCCGTCGCTGAATCCCGTCACGCGGAAGAGGCGTGCTATTTTGATGTCAGAACCGGAGACGGTGGGGATGTAGTAGTCGTCGGGGATGCTATAGGAACGGCAGAAGTCGCCGGTGGGGATGATGACGTCGATGCCGGTGCTGGTGGTGGCAAACTGCTGCCATCCGTTGGCGGGCGCATACTGTGTGTTCGCGTTGCCAGTCTCGTAGTAGCCGGTTCCAGTGTTAATGGCCATGCCGTTGGGTACACCGCCGATGTAACCATTGGCAGTGTCGGTGTAACCGTCCTTCATGGCATTCAGGTTGCTCTGGTCAAACGCCAGACCCAGTTTCCAGTTGCCTGCATAGTAGCTCCAGGCGTTTTTGTCGAAGTGGAGCGTGGCGCGCTGCTCGTTGGTGACGTCGGTCTGTCCTACGAGCGAGACGAAGGCGAAGGCATTCACCTCGCAAACCAGCAATCGTTCCGATGGGAGCATTTCCACATAGACATCCTTCAGCTTGTAGGCACTCTCCGTACCGCCTGCAAAGGCACCGCTGCGGATGATGAGTGGATCCTGCGTGTCGCCGTTCTGCTTCTGGAAGGTAATCTTCTCGATGTCGAAGCACTCCTGGAAGGCACCGGCTTGAATTTCGGTGACGCTGCGCGGGATGACGACCTCTTTGATACCTGAATCGAGGAAGGCACCTGATGGGATGGTCTTCAGACGTGCATTCTCCACGTCTTCCCTGATTTCGAGCTTTGTCAGGCTGCTGGTGTAGGCGAAGGCATTCGAACCCATGCTTGAGAGTCGGATGGGCAGCGAAAGGTCCTTCAGCTTGCTGCATTCCTGGAAGGCACCGCTACCGATGGTCAGGTTGGTGTCGTGGTCGATGCTCACGTTTCCATCGTCCACTTTTCTACGGCGCTCGAATGTAACGGTGAACTCGTCGGTGCTGTTACCGGCGCGCTCGAAGGCGGTGTCGCCAATCTTCGTTACGCGGTTGGGGAATTCCACACCGGTGAGGTTCACGCAGTCCTGGAAGGCATTTTCTTCGATGGTCATTTCCACGGGGTAGGTGATGCCTGGCAGTTTGTCGGCGTTGCTGTTGCTGTAGTCCTTGTCGAAGGTGAGCGTGGTGAGTGCGTCGCAACGCTGGAAGGCGCTGGAATTGATGGTGGTAACGTTCTTTCCGATGGTCACCTGCAGACCGCTGGCATAGCCCTCCGAGGTTTTGTGATCCTGGAATCCCGTCACGTTGCCAGCCTTGTAGTCAACGCTGGTCAGGTTCTTGCAACCGTCGAAGATTCCGTTGGTGATACTGTTGTCGGCATATTTCGACGTGATGGCGGTGGTGAGCGTTTCTTTCCAGTAGGTGAACTTCATCTGCGAGTAGTCGTAGTTGTCGTAGGTTCCGCCGCTCTCTGTTTCCCATGCTGTTCCTGTGCCCACATACTTGGTGCCGCCGATGATGGCGTAGTCGTTCAGCAGGGCTGTGGTGTTGGCATTCATATCTGTCTCGTTGGCAAACTCAAACTTGATGGTCTTCGATTCGCCGTTCGTGTAAGTCTGCTGTGTCCAGTTGCGGGTAGAGGTTTTCTTGTAGTAGAGTGCAGTGCCATCGAGGAAGCGCACGCAGGCGCCGTCATTGTAGGTGGATTTCACGCTCTCCAACTTGTCAGCCTCAGTCTGTTCATTCTCTGTGGTGAGGGTTGCGGTCAGCTCCTTGCCGTTAGGCAGCGACGTGTATGGACCTTCCCATGTACGGGTTTCCTCCAGTTGGTAGTAGGTGGTGGAATTCAGCACCTTTACTACTTGGTTCTCGTTGTATCCTTCGAAGGTTGAAGGCTTTTCACCAACCAGTGTGGAGTTGTACAAGTCAGGAACAGTATCGTCCCATGAGCGTGTCCACTCGCACTTATAATAGTGGTAAGTCTCAGGCACCTGAATGATAGTGCCTTCGTTGTTGTTATACCTGTTTTCAGGGTCGTATGTGTCATCGGCATCTATGTCTTCGCTGGTGTAATAGATATATCTCTCGTTGTAACTTGATGGAGTCTCAGTTAATTTCCGCCAGTGCTTTACACGCTGGTAGTAGGTTGTGGTTGCGCTTTCACCCTCACCTTCGGTAAATTGGATATATGCTCCGAGATTATAGCCATCGTTGACAGTGGGGTTAGATTCAATCTGTGCCTTGGTGATATTGTTGGGGGTGTTTGCCGTTACTCCGTCAGGCAATAGGTTCACCACCTCCCATTTACCGTAGGTCTGGTAGTAGTACGGGCCATTGCCGTCGTAAGGGAATTTCACCCATTTGTTTTCAGTGCCTAAATATTCTGTTGATGTGGTGTAATTACTTTCCGTCTTGTCGGTTACCATATCTACTGTGGGAGCAGGTGACTCGGTTTCAAGATGTGCTTTCGTCTTGCTTACCCACGCCTTGCTGATGTTGTATTTATAATAGTCGTAGGTTTCGTATTTCACATAGTCGCCCACGTTGCTTATATTGGCCGGTGTCAGTTCCGACTCTGAAGCATTGGTTGTTACCAAATTGCCCGATGCTGGCTGCGTGGTGGTCTGTGCCAGCGAGCGTGTCACTTTCATTGCGTAGTAGTTGGCGGGCTGAATTTTGATTTTATCATTGTCTTGATAGCGGTACAGGTAGTCGTCCTTCTCGCTGTCGCTGAAGTAAACCTCCGTGGCTTGGCTCTGTTCGGTAGCATCGGTGATGGCCGTCCACTGCGAGGTGATGCTGGTGAGTTGCCACAGTTGGGCACCCTCAACGCAGCGTGCGCCGTCGTAGCCCGAATTGCCTTTGCCATTGGCATTATAGAGGATGTAGTTGGAAGCACCGGCAGAACCCGTAGTAACGAACTTTGCTTCGCTCATGTCTACTGTAGTGACGGCTGTGAAACCCTGCGAGTTTTGGATTTTCTCAAGATCGCTTTGGTTGAATTTGCCCGAGAGCACAATCTGTGTGCAGGAGGCTTTTTGTTCTGACGTCAGTTGGCTTACATCTAACTGACCAGCTTCATCTGACGTGATGGTAAGCACGCCGTTGCTCAAACTTACTGTGGGCGTTCCGGCCCATGCAACCCTTGGCATGAGGCATAGTGCCATGATGCTTAGGGACAAGAAAAGTAATGACTTTTTCATGTTGCTGTTATTTGGGAATTTTAAATATATAGTTCTTTCAGTTTCCTTTCTTGCGATGAATTTCTGCCTGTGGGCCGTCAGAAACATGGACTCATTGGCGTTTTTGTGCATCGTTTTTTCCAAATTCAGGTCTGTTGTTTGCGTACACAGGTGCAAAGGTATACATATTTTTTTTATAATGTGTTCAAAATTTTTTCTTTTTTATGGTGATGTTATATTTCGCATGTATATTTGTAACTCTGCGGAGCTGGGAACAGGAAATATGCAACGAATTAAATCGCGTGGTTCCATTAAAGAAACAACGAATTTATCGAATGAAACGAATTTTCTTCTTATGGACAAAAATCTACGAAAATCTTATAAAAAGGTTCAGAAACGGTAATTACGTAATGTTTATCAAAAACAACGAATTTATCTCTTCAACCTCTTCCGCGGGGATGTGTCTGGTCGCTTCGCTTGAAATTATATTTAAGGTGGTTTTTATTTATTCGCAACAGCTCCCCTCCCATGTAGGGGAGGGGTTAGGGGTGGGGTCAGTATCTTCTTTATTGACAGGATATTACAGACCCCTCCCCCAGCCCCTCCCCTTGGAGGGGATGGGAGCGGCTGCGCTGTGTTTTTGCTATTTATAGAACATACCAAAATTATATTTAGAATTATATACAGTAGAGGTGATACGAAAAATTTTATACTTAATTTTAAATTTAATTTCGAGGGCGTAGCCCGACCAATAAAAGAAACAACGAATTTATCGAATGAAACGAATTTTCTTCTTATGGACAAAAATCTACGTTCAAAAACATTTGTGTCAGATTTTTGCAGATTTTTGTTTAAGAAAGTGTAGGGGGCAGAAACGGTAATTACGGTAATTTCTTATTTTATTGAGGGCGGAATCGTATTCCGCCCAAACTCACTGGGCGGGCAGGCTGTATCTTTGCCACCGCATGGCTTCCGGACGACTGCGATTGCAGAACGGCAGAATGTCAAGATAATTCCGAATTTTCGTGGGCTGTGCGTCGCGTGAAAGTCACCATTCGCACATTTGCCGCCAAATACGCGAGTTTTCAGCAATGTTCGTAACTTGCTGGTAACGAACGTTTTACGCGAAAAGTCCAGATTACATGCTTTCCTTAGAATATTTCCAGACTTCAAAAGATAGGCTTTCAGACTTCAATTGGGTGTCAGTTGGAGTCTGAAAGCCTTTTATTCTGACTTTATTTGCTTATCATTTGAAGTCTAAATCCTGGTCATTTGAAGTCTAAATCCCCGTTTTTCGCCGAACAGTTATCCATGATTTGACCATTAATAACAAAAAAAGTTTCGGAAAAGTTCAAATCCAGAGCTATTTCCCTGCTGATGTTGGATGTTAATTTGTCGTGGTTTTTTCGGAATAAAGACAAGTAACGTTTCAAAATTTGGAAGTTTGCGGATTTTGTCGTACTTTTGCACCATGTATCATTTCTCTCTCCTCTCTCCTCTAATAATATAAGGTATGTTCTATAAATTGCAAAAACACAGCGCAGCCGCTCCCATCCCTACATGGGGAGGGGCGGAGGGAGCCAACATATTCCCATTCCCCTACATGGGGAGGAGCTGGGGGAGCCAACATACTCCCCTCCCCTCAAGGGGAGGGGAGGGGGTGGGGTCTGTAATATCCTGTCAATAAAGAAGATACTGACCCCACCCCCAACCCCCTCCCCTACATGGGAGGGGAGGGGCTGCGCATGATTTATCGAATAAATAGAAACCACCATAATAAGGTATAAAAAATGAAAAACTTAGAAAAAAGAACCAGTATCCGCAAATATTCAGGGCGCGAAGTGAGCAACGAACTGCTCCACAGGCTGCTCCGTGAAGCAGAACGCACCCAGACGATGGGCAACCTGCAACTCTACAGCGTGATTGTAACCCGTTCGGAAGAACAAAAAGCCGCACTGGCACCCGCCCACTTCAACCAGCCGATGGTAAAGGGGGCTCCCGTGGTGCTTACCTTCTGTGCTGATTTCCGCCGCACCAGCCGCTGGGCTGAGGAGCGAAAGGCCGAACCGGGCTACGACAATTTTCTGTCGTTCATCAATGCGGCCACCGATGCCCTGCTCTATTGCCAGACGTTCTGCAACCTGGCTGACGAAGAGGGCCTGGGCTACTGCTATCTGGGCACCACGGTGTATATGCCCACGCAGATTATCGAGGTGTTGGGACTGCCACGGCTGGTGTTCCCCGTAGCCACCATCACACTTGGATGGCCCGATGAACAGCCTGCCCTCTCCGACCGTCTGCCATTAGAGAGCATCATCCACGAAGAACGCTATGAGGACTACACGCGCGAGCGCATCGACCGTTTCTACAATGAAAAGGAACAACTACCTGAGAACCAAGAGTTTGTGCGCATCAACAACAAAGAAACTTTAGCCCAGATATTCACAGACATTCGCTATACGCGGAAGGACAACGAAGCAATGTCAGAAGGGCTTATAGAAGCCTTGCGCCAACAAGGCTTCTTGTAAAAACCTTCACCGCGTTTAGGTTACAGGTTTTAGGTTTCCTCACTTATTTCACTAAAAACCGAGCAAATATAAAAACAAAAAAATCATAATATATGGACATTTTGTCAAATATCAAGGTGTTGCACAAAAAACCGCCCCGCAGATGCAGGACGGCCGTTATGAAACCCTATAATATAAATAAGGTGTATGCTTATTCTACTTCAATGGGCTTGTACTTCGGCACGAGCGCCTTCATGATGCACCAGCCAATCAAATAGGCCACGGCGCAAATACAGAAGACCACCATGTAGGCAGCGGGTTTTCCTTCAAATCCAAAGAAGGTGAAGTTGGCCCCCTGTTCAGCAGCCCAGTCGAAGAACTTACCGGAACCAAGGTTAATGCTCATCGAACCGATACCGCCGGCCATCGTTCCCAGACCAACGATAGTACCGATGGTGCTCTTGGGGAACATGTCACCAATGGTAGAGAACAGGTTGGCACTCCAAGCCTGATGACCGGCACCCAGCAAACCAATCAGGATGGCGGGCCACCATGCGCTATAAGCTCCTAAAGGCTGGGCAAAAAGTCCCAATACGGGGAAACATGCAAAAATGAACATCGCGCGCATACGGCCCAGATAAGGATTCATGCCCTTCTTCTCGACGAAATATGTGGGCAAATAGCCACCACCGATGGAGAGAATCGTCACAATGGCATAAAGGGTGAAAATCAGCGCAATGCCCATAGCAGAGTCGCTGGTATATCCATACTGGTCGCTGAAATAGGCAGGAGCCCAGAACAGGAAGAACCACCATACGCCGTCGGTCATAAACTTACCCACGAGGAACGACCAGGTCTGCTTGAAGGTGAAGCACTTCCAGAACGAGATAGTCTTCTCTTCCTTCTGCTCACCACGATCCTGAACCGTAGAGATATCATTGTCCTGCTCGATATAGTTCAATTCGGCCTGGTTCACACGACTGTTCTTTGCTGGCTTGTCATACAGCCATGCCCAAAGGCCCATCCATATGAAGCCTAATGCACCGATGATGATGAATGCCATCTCCCAACCCCATGCACGGGCCAGCAGAGGAATCGTGGCAGGAGCTGCCAATGCACCTACAGAGGCACCGCTGTTGAAAATAGAGGTAGAGAAAGCACGGTCCTTCTTGGGGAAATATTCTGCCGTGGCCTTGATGGCAGCGGGGAAGTTTCCGGCTTCACCAACAGCAAGTATCAGACGGCAGGAAAGGAAGAGCCAAACGCTGATGGTGGCAATGGCAACGGCTGCATCAGAGCCGGCCTGCACCAGCCGGAGGGCTTCAATAGAGTCATAGCCTTCCACCTTCATGGCAACCCATCCGCATCCGGCATGAAGCACGGCACCGAGCGACCATACAAAGATGGCAATGAGATAACCTTTCTTCGTGCCCATCCAGTCGATAAACTTTCCGGCGAAGAGATTGGCAATGGCATAGAAAAGTGAGAAAAGACCGGTAATCGTACCATAGTCGGCATCTGTCCAATGGAACTCTGGTGCAATAAAGTCTTTCCACGTCAGGGAGAGCACCTGACGATCCATGTAGTTGATGGTGGTTGCCAGAAAGAGCAACGCACAAATGACCCAACGGAAGTTGGACATTTTAGTAGTTTGAACTGCGCTCATATTTTTGAATTTAGAATTTAGAGTTTAGAATTTAGAGTTTTTGCTTCGCAATTTTTGAATTTAGAATTTAGAGTTTAGAATTTAGAGTTTTTGCTTCGCAATTACTAATTTGGAATTTAGAGTTTAGAGTTTCCCATATTATTACGTTTGGTTTTAATGATGGAAACAAGAAGACGCTTAATCTCTTCACAATCAGGGAAAATAGAATTGAAGTGTTTTTCGTCTATATCGCCGACTGTCCTAAGCAAACGGAGCCAGTAAAGGGTTTCGTTGCACTCTTTTAAAGAAATATATAGCTTAGCCAGAAAATCATTGTCACTTATGGCACATTCTGCTTCCGCAAAATTAGCTCCAATGCCCATTCCACTGCGAACCAATTGATCGGTAGCAAAACGTCCTTTTCTTTCCTTATCCAAAAAGCGACACAAGTTGACAACCCTTGCTGCAAACAAGAGACATTTCTCATCAACCATTTTGCCGAAATCGCTCATTGAATAATTCTAAATTGTGAAATGATAATCGGCGAAGCCGACAATTCTTAATTCTAAATTCTTAACTCTTAATTCCTGTCATCGTATGTCGATGACAGGAATATTATCTTTGTCGTTGTAATAAAGGTTCTCGCCAGCCATACCCCAGATGAAAGTGTAATAGTAAGTACCGGCGGCGGCGTGTATCGACCATTCGGGCGACATGATGGCCTGCTCGTTGTGCAGCCACACCACACGGCTTTCCTCGGGCTGTCCCATGATGTGGGCAATGGTCTGCTCCTGAGGCAAGTTAAAATAATAGTAAGCCTCAATGCGGCGGCCATGCGTATGCGGAGGCATCGTGTTCCATGCTGCACCGGGGTTCAACTGGGTCAGACCAAGCTGCAACTGACAGGGACCTTCCTCCAGCACATCGTTGACGATAAGCTTATACACCGTGCGGTTGTTGCACTCTTCCAGCGAACCTACCGGTCCCCATACTGCTGCCTTCAACGAACCCTTACGGCCATCGAGGGTAATCCATTGCGTCTTGTAATGCTGATGGGCGGTGGCCGAATTCAAGTAGAACTTGGCGGGTTTCTTCGCATCCTTCGAGCGGAAGAGCACCTCTTTGTTCACATCTTTGTCCTTGCCGATATGACCGCGACCGATGTAGAGAGCCTCTTTCGGTGACAGGGCATACTCCTTACCGTCAACGATCACCACACCGTCGCCCTCGCCGCAGTTCACCACGCCAAGCTCACGGTTGTAGAGAAAATACTTCTCCTTGATGCTTGGGTCGACATCGAGTCCAAGTTCCAGGAAATTCTCCAATTTCAGCGTCTTCGTCACAGGCATTGCACCGCCAAAGATAAAGCGGTCGTAATGTGAGTAGGTCAAGTTAATCTTGTCGGCCTCCATCACCTTCTCCATCACGAAACGCTCGCGCAGCGTCTTCGTGTCATACTTCTTCACATCCTCGGGATGACAGGCTGTCTGAAATTTCACTGTCTGTTGTGCGCTGGAAATTAATACGCCTAACAGCAATGTCGTTAAAATCAAAGTCTTTTTCATATAGTGTTATTCTATTAATTATTTTTCTTATTGGAAACTTAGTTCTGCCATTTTCTCGCCACAAATTATTAGGGATTTCTATGACAGCACCAACCACTTCTTACATACCCAAAGATTCTAACCTTGTCATTATAAGAAAATGAAAAAGGATTACAAATAAAATACGGTTTTTATAGTTATTTATTTAATAATAGAAATATAAAAATGCCAAAAGAATTAGTGAAATGATAAAACCTAGCCAAGCACAGGTTGAATATGTTTTAGCATTGTTTGATTCTTTGTCTTTTAAAATGAAATAAACAATCCAACCAAAAACAGGAACAAGAAAAGATATAATGCAAAAAGCAATACTTACATGTTCTTTACAATTCTCATCATTAGTATTAAAAGACCCAATTGTTTCACCTTTTTCATCAGCTACGATACACTTGCGGTTCCATGCTACCATACCGATGGTGATAATGGTAAGCAAGCCGGCACCTATCCACCTCAGATTGTTCACACACTTATAGATGACCCAGCCGAAAAGAGAGGAAGCAAAATCAAGCGCACCAGCCTGGAATCCCTCGGGAATCTTGGCAGCAGGGTCGTTGGTCTGCGCATACACTGCCTGAGCTGCCTGAGTGAAAGCAGGAGCCATATCGGTAACAAACCAAAGGCCGATACCTACCGCCACAAAACCAATAATGAGCGTCTTCACCACATTACCCTTTGTATAGGGCAGCACCATCACGAACACATAGAACATGCCCGCCAGCGATGCCAATGGCAGGAACTGGTTGCCGGGAAGCACAACGGCCACCACAAGGGCCAGCGGGATAAGGATAAGCGAGGCCACCAGCGTAGTGGGATGACCGATAACAAGTGCCGGACTCATGCCGATATACACTTTCCTGCCGTTGAACTTCTTCCTGACCACCTCCTGCGTCTTCTCGGCAATAGGTTTCAGACCGTCGATAAAGAGTTTCGTGATACGCGGAATCAGTTCCATCACGGCACCCATCGTCACACCGAGGAAGAGTATCTTCTTAATATCCAATTGTGCCACGGCTCCGATCAGCGCACCAACGATAACACCCAGCACGATAGGCTCACCCAGCACGCCAAACTTCTTTTTCAGTCCTTCGGCATCAATATCCAGTTTAGAGAATCCCGGAATCTTGTCAAGCAGCCAGCTGATACCTATGGCGAACGGCGTAAAGCTCTGGCAGAAAGGCTGCGGGATGCTGATGCCCTCCATGTCGTCATAATACCCCTGGAACTTGTCGGCAGTCAAATCGGCCATCACCAGCGTGATGATGTAGCAGACAATAGCGGCGAAATAGCCCCAAGCCAAGCTCTGGTCCATCACGAAATAGGCCACCGCGCCGATAAAGGCGAAATGCCAGTAGTTCCACAGGTCGATATTCACCGTACGGGTGGTCTTGGTAATCAGCATCAGGAAGTTCACGCCCAGACAAATCGGTATGATGAGCGCACCCACGGCTGTGTTGTAAGCCACGGCAGCCGCAGCAGGCCATCCCATATCAAACACGCCTAACTGGAGGTCATAGAGTTCCGAAATTTCGGAAAGCGGATCACCAAAGTTGTTGGTCAGCAGGGCCGTCACGATACCCAGCCCCACGAAACCGACGCCCACGTAGAGACCCGATTTCAGGGACTTTCCGAACTTCAGTCCGATGCAAAGACCGATGATGGTAAACAGTATAGGCATCATCACCGATGCGCCAAGACTGATAATGTAGCTGAAGACTTGTTCCATGTATTATTTTACTTTTTTATTTTTTTCCTTTTTACTTTTTTCCCTTTTTCAAGTAGCTGTAGTTTAAACTTGTCGGCAAAGTTACAAAAAAATATTTAAAACATCCTAATCCCCACCAATAAAATCTCCGTAATCGTTTACATTCACTAGTGTCCACTTAATGGAAGCAGGTCTTCCACTTATCAGAAGAAATGCCAAATCTATGGTCCACACGCCCAGTTGTGTACTCCTCACTCCTGAACGTAAACACGCTTCACGCGGTTGGAAATGCCCGTAAGCACCTCGTAGGGAATGGTGTCGAGACAATCGCTGAGAACGGTGACAGGCAGATGACTGCCGAAAATCTCCACCGAGTCGCCCTCGCGGCAGTCGATACCCGTCACATCGATCATCGCCACATCCATACAGATATTGCCCACGTAGGGGGCCTTCTGTCCGTTCACCAGACAGTAGCAGCGGCCGCGCCCCAAGTGGCGGTTGAGCCCGTCGGCATAGCCGATGGGGATGGCGGCAATCACGGAGTCGCGCGTCAGCACACCCTTGCGGCTATAGCCCACCGTCTCTTCTTTCGGCACACGACGCATCTGAAGGATAGTGGTCTTCAGCGTTGATACGGTATTCAGGATGCGGTTGTCGATGGAATCCACGCCATAGAGTCCGATGCCCAGTCGGCACATGTCCAGTTGCCTTTCAGGAAAATGTTCGATACCGGCCGAATTGTCCATGTGGCGCAATATCTTATGTGGGAAAGCCGCCTGCAACCGACGGCTGGCCTTATCGAAACGCTCGAACTGAAGAGCCGAGAATTCATCGAAGTCCACGCTGTCGCTCCCTACAAAATGACTGAACACGGAACGGGGCACCACCGCCTGCTGATGCTGGAGGATGTCGATGAGGCGGTCGATTTCAGACTCCCCTCCCTTGGGGAGGGGTTGGGGGTGGGCATCAAATCCCAGCCGGTGCATACCCGTATCCAGTTTGATATGCACGGGATAGCCGGTGATGCCTTCCTTGCGGGCTGCCTTGATGAGGGCATCCAGCAGGCGGAAGGAATAGACCTCGGGCTCCAGTTCGTAGTCGAACATCGTCTTGAAGGAGGTCATCTCGGGATTCATGATCATGATGTTCTGCGTGATGCCTGCCTTGCGGAGCGTAACGCCTTCGTCAGCCACAGCCACAGCCAGGTAATCCACCCGATGGTCTTGCAGCGTCTTAGCCACTTCTACGGCTCCAGCACCATAGGCATCAGCCTTGACCATGCAGACGATCTTAGTGTCGGAGTGCAGGAACGAGCGATAGTAATTCAAGTTGTCGACCAACGCATTGAGGTTGACGGCAAGGATGGTCTCGTGAACCTTCTGTTCAAGCTGTTCGGTCAGGCGGTCGAAGCCAAACGAACGGGCGCCCTTGATGAGGATAACCTCGTCGTGAAGGTTTCGGAAGACTTCGCTCTGGATAAAGTCCTCGCAACTGCTGAAGAAGTATTTCTGGGGAATAGCAATCTGGTCGGCCTGTGCCGTAAGTTCCGGTCCAATGCCGATGAATTTCTCGACGCCACGATTCCCGCAAAGCGATGACACTTCACGGTAAAGAACCTCGGGAGTCATGCCGCTCTGATAGATATCGCTCAGCACCAGCGTGCGCTTGCGCCCCTCGTGGTCGGGACGGCGGTTCATGAAGTCGAGTGCGATGTCCAGTGAATTGATGTCGGAATTGTAGGAGTCGTTAATCAGGGTGCATCCCTGCCGTCCCTCCTTCACCTCCAATCGCATGGCCACGGGCTCCAGTTGCTTTATTCGCTCCGAGATAAGTGAAGAGTGAAGAGTGAAGAATTAGGAGTTAGAAGTTTCTCATTTTCTCCATTTCTCATTTTCTCATTTTTTCCTCTCTCCTCTCTCCTCTTTCCTCTACTATCAAAAATATACTGGGCAACGGCGGCGCATGCTCCGGCATTCTCTTTCGACGCACGATCGATAAACGGCAGCCCACCCTCCCATGCATGATAGGGAATGGTCTTACACTTCAGTTCGCCAATATGACGGGCAATTACGGGGTCGCTGGCGGGATAAAACACCACCTCGGCATCGTGAAATAGTTTCAGTTTCTCGATGCACTTCTCGTCCATCGAACGGAAGTTCTCCTGATGAGCCGCCCCGATGTTTGTTATCACACCTATCGTCGGCTGGATGATGTCGCGAAGCGAGGCCATTTCGCCCGGTTTGCTGATGCCTGCCTCGAAGATGCCCACTTGCGTCTGCTCGTTAAGCAGCCATACCGACAGCGGTACACCAATCTGCGAATTATAACTGCGTGGCGACCGAATTACGGCCATAGCGTTAGCCGACGGATCTGTATTAACACCTGAAAGTACCTGATAAAGCCATTCCTTCACAATGGTTTTACCGTTAGAACCCGTAATGCCTACAATAGGTATCTGGAACTCGTCGCGATGCCGCTCGGTAAGCCTTTGCAGTGCTTCCAGAGGTTGGGGAACCTTCAGGAAATTGGCATCGGGATATTTGGAGGCATGGTCTTGCGGCAGCTGGCCCACAACGAAGTTTCGGACGCCGCGCCGATAAAGCTCGTCGATGTAGTGATGACCATCGTTTCTTTCACTTTTCAAGGCAAAGAACAGCGTTTCTTCGGGAAAACAGAGGCTCCGGCTATCTGTTAGCAGGAATCCCACTTCGGCGGGGGTGTCGCCATATCGGTGAGCACCTATCAGTGTTGTTACCTTTTCAATGGAATAATTCATTTTGAATTTTGAATTTAGAGTTAAGAATTTAGTGTTGTTGCCTTGGCAATTAAGAGTTAAGAATTAACTGTGAACTATGAACTATGAATTATGCCCCCATTTGGCGTCGAATGCTTTCAGCCGGTCTTGAGTCTGCCGCAGGAACAGCTGGTAGGTTTCGCTTTCGGGGTCAAAAGGGCGATGGGCAAGTGCCTGTTTCAGCGGTTGCCATTCAGAAAGAAACTGCTTGGCTGCATCAGAGAAACAACAATCCACCAGCCTCTGCCAGATATATTCCACAGCCTGGTCGGAAGGATGCAACATATCGGGGGCATAGAATCGGTAGTCGCGAAGTTCGTCATTTACTATTTCATAGGCTGGGAAATAGAAAAGTGAAGAGGGGGATTCCATCTTGAGAAGTTTATCTACAGCAAGGAGAAGAGTGGACTTGGAGAGTTGGCTGCCATGATAACCGTACTTGCGATATCGGATGGGACTGACCGTGAGGATGATCTTCATCTTGGGATTCCACCTGAGCAGCATTGATACACATTGGTACAAATTATCGGCACACTGGTCAACCGTAAGCGATACTTCATGAAACAATGCCTGCGGCCGTTTCTGACAATTGTCAACGATTTCACCAGTTTCTTTTTCTATATAGACATGATTGGTGCCAAGCGTGAGGATGACGAGCTGATAACCAAGGTTGTTGTTTTCGTCTTCAATCTTCTTTAATGTATGCAGGATACTGGCTGGATTGTACATCACGCCATAGGGATTGACGGTTGCTGGAAAATGATTGTCAGAAAAGAAACGGCCAATGTGGTCGGCAAAACAAGAACCCACACAAAGTATCCGCTCTGCTGGTTCAATATACCATTGAGGTCGTTCGATATCGACAATTGTCCGAAACTCCATCAGTATCTGTCTTTTTTATTCACTTTCTCTTATCAATCGGGCATCCTCGAGTATTTCCTCATGATCGAATGCCAACGGAGGTAGTTCATCGAGACTAAACCACCGAGCCACTAATGCATCATCCGAACCTTTCACCTTGACAGGTTTTTCTATCTCAGCGAAAAAAGCGATAGTGATAACACGCTCGCGTGGGTCACGGTCGACAGCCGTATAGGCCCCAATCTGAAAGACATCTGTCTCAGCAATTTTGATGGTCGTCTCTTCTGCCAATTCACGGACAACAGCTTGCTCAGCCGTTTCGTCGATATTCATAAATCCGCCAGGAAAGGCCCAATGTCCCTTACAAGGTTCATTCTTACGTTGAATGAGCAGTATCTGATTGTCTGCCGTAAATACAATGCAGTCAACCGTCACAGCCGGATGTGGATATTTATATTCGTAACTCATAATAATCTTCATTTAAAATCAGCTTCTGCTTACCTGAAGTCCTTTCGTACTTAAAGTCATATCTACGAAACGGGCATTATCATTGGAGCGATTACGGTTCAGAACCTGTCTTATACGAACAGCGGCATCCGGATCTTTGGCAACCATATAAAGATAGCCTCCACCACCGGCACCACCTAATTTATAGCCTAAGCATAGATCATCTATCTGCCGTGTGATGGCTTCCACTTCGGCAGGATTAGTTCCGCTATCGATAAGCTGATTCTGCTGCCACGTCTTTCTAACCAACAATCCCATCTGACGAAAATCAGCTCGCTGAATAGCCTCATACATATCCATAGTATGATTTCGCATGGCTCGCAACAACCGCAGTTCTTCATTATGGTTAAGGAACATTCGGCGCACGATATCTGCCAGAATCTTTTTTGCCGTTCGCGTTATTCCTGTATAATACAACAGGTGACAAGCCTGGTACTCAGGCTGTATGAAAAGGTCGTTGGACAGCCAACGCACAATAGGATTTTGCCCAAAGCCCTGCTCCGTCTGTAACAATTTTACCCCCTGAAGGATGCCGCCAAATTGGTCTTGCCATCCTCCACCTGTAGTAAGCAATTGTTCCAAAACCAGCGTACGATGCCCTATTTCGTTCTTATCCCAAGCCAATCCACAAAAATCATTCAGCGCACCAAGAACCGTAGCTGCCAGAACACTACTCGTCCCCAATCCGCTCCCTGCAGGAATGGCCGACAGCAAAGTGAGTTCAATACCGCAACCGAAAGCCTCCAGCTGTTGTTTTAAGGAGATAAAACGCTCGGCAGAAAAAATGGGATGGAAACCTGCCAGCACAAGAGCAGCCTTGGGAATACTGAATGGAGACCCAACTTGCTTGAAATCATAAAGTTCTTCAAAAGTCGTAATCTCCTCCATAGCTCCCAAATCAATACTGCGAAGAATGATATGGTAATCCTTCGAAGGGCGAACATACACCTGCAAAGGTGGCTGGCCATTCAACTCAATGGCAAGGTTTACTACTGTCCCTCCTTCCATCAAGCAATATGGCGGTGTGTCGGTCCAACCGCCAGCAATGTCAATACGTACCGGTGAACGGCTCCATACAATCTGATCGCTATAGACCGACATCACGGGCGACTGTTTCTCAGTAAGAACCTGTTGAGTAAGACCTTGTTGCAATAATGAGAATGCCTTTTCGGAATCATTGCGGAACATTGCATCATGGATGCGAGTCAGCAAAGGGGCTTCATTGGGCAATTCAGCTGGCAGTGGTATCTTCATTTCCTGATATTCACGGGCAGCATCTTCCAAATCTACTTGATAAAACACGCTATGTTGCCAGTTCTCAGCCAATAATGGCCAGTTCTTCTTTCGGAACATCTTACGTTGCTCCACCAACCTGAAAATATTGGCCCGACTGGTAATATCTTCGGCAGAGAGCATTTGGACCTGAGCAGAAATAATATGCTGTCGTTCACGCAAAGCATCCAGTTGCGCCAAGATTGCCTTACCCATGTCATCGATAGTTTCTACTATGTGGAACCGCTTCTCCTGCTGAGCACTACCTACAAATCTGTCATCAATATGGTAGCAGCGAACAACCCAGGAATGTTCCCCTATAGGTACCACATCAACACATTCGCCGGGATATAGTTCAATGTGGAAATCATTCTCTGGAACGCCGGTGATGACATGATCGCGGGAAAGTTTCCAATGTTTTCCTATATGACTGTTTTCTATCCAAACATTCGTGTTTTCTGAAGTTAGGCGATAGTCGGTTATGGCATTCTGCACAAACAAGGAGGGATGAGGTTTGGTACTATGATGCATGATTCGGCGCTGGTCGTTCACCAGATTCTGGATGGTCACCATCGAAGAAATCAGTTCACGGGAAGTACCAAAATGATAAAATTCGCCACCAGGAAGAGGAAGTATGGCCACCTTTAGCCGACTGATTTCATCATCAACGACAGTAGGATTACTTCCCAAAGCCAGACCAAACTCACCATACATATCATATTCAACGACCTCTCCATTCTTCGTTGAACGATTTATCAACACTTTTATTGCGCGGTCGCTGAAAAGCCATATACCGATATCGGTCAAATAAAAATGGTCCTTTAGCAATGAATTCAGCGTCTCGACACTCGGTTTCTGCAACATATAATCCAAAGCTGTGGGATGCTGACGTGATGAGATGAACACACCATGATCTTTAGCAATTTCCGGCCCGAGCCACAAACCGTAACAAATCACATCCGCTTCAGGAATCTTCTGAAGAGGTTTTGTTGCCCGAATATAAACGTCCCCACTTACCACCATCGTATGGATATTATCTGGGACAATTTCCATAATCTGCTCGTAGAGAGGAACTTGCAAAGACAGCAAATTCTGGGAAAGACGCTGTCCCCTCTCCCATCTGAAAACAGGAATAGGGGTCAGTATTTTGCTTGAAGGAGCATACGACGGCAACCTCCTGCTTTGTCCACCAGCATGTAGCAAGATTCTTTTTTCGCTGGAAAGCCAGGATTTTAAGTTATCGGTTTCAAGCCGAGCGTTATCAACATTTTCTTTCAGATAAGCTTGTTCGAGCAACCATGCCGTTCCCCCACCTGATCCCAACTGATGTCCTGCAGGATCGCTGGTGCAGAAATATTCCTCATGCGGGAGTCCCGTAACCTGATGAAAGCAGTTGACGAGATTAGGCGGCAACGACAAAAGTTTCTTCATAATTCCTTACGCTTTATCCGGATTTTCTTTACCTTTTGCCTTCTTCCATTCCATATAAGCAACCAACAGAATGACAAGCAACAGCACAATATAGGCGATATAGGCAATGGTCTCTGTGGTATCAACACTCTTCGGGAAGAATTGCAACACCACCTTATGCTGACCTGGTTTCAAATTGATGGCACGCAGTACGTAGTTCACACGTCCAACGTCCACAGGCTGATCGTCAACTGTTGCCGTCCAACCAGGATAGTAGATTTCAGAGAACACCAATACACCACCCTTCGATGAGTTCACGTCGTATTTCAGTTCATTGGGTTCATAGGCGGTTAGTTTTATCGAAGTCGTGCTGTTTTCTTGTTCAACAGCCTCACCCAATTGCTCCTTGAACTTCTTGTCGGCCACAGCTTCGTGACGGAGATTCATTTTACCCAATGCACTCAATTCCTGTCCAGCGTTGTCCACGTATGATAAATGGTCTACGAACCAGGCGTTACCCAGCGCATAGAGATTTTTCAGTGGAACCGTCTCGCCATTCTGAAGAGGCATTATCACATAGCGCATATTGAGCATGTTTAGCACTGGCCAAATGCTGTCACCCCTGACGGCAGTCATGTCGCCCTGAGCTTCAGCAACTGCTTTCATCATTCCCTGCATCTCGTTTGAGATATAGGCATCTATAAGTTCTTGGTAACGGCGCAGTTTGGCGGCATGGTATCCGCCAATACTCTTATGGTAATAGCTGGTCTCGTTCTCATTAAACGTGCTCTTTGAGAGATTCAAGACACGATAGTTCCCACAGTCGCTCTTGTCTTGCAGGATAAACTCGTCTGTCTTGGTCATCTGCTGTGGGGCTTCGCGCTCACTCTTAGGCACAAACATGTCATTGTTCAGATAGCGCTTGTTCACCTGCCACATATCAACCAGACAAAGCACGATAACGGCACCTATCATATATTCTCGCTTCAGTTTCCTGGCCATAAACAGTAGCAGGCAAACTGACCCGATGAGTATGATGAAGAACGAGCGCCAGGCATCAGCCGTAAAAACAGCCTTACGCATCTGAGTCAAGTTTTCTATGATTGGTGCATAATATTCTGTTGGCAACTGCTGCAGGGCATGGGCTTCCTGAGAGGAAACGAAACTGCTGAAGAATACTTGTGGCATCAGAGCAAAAAGCAAGGCCACACCGCCAGTAAGCAAGAAAGACAAAAGGAAAGGTTTCATCCATTTCTTTGATTGAGTGGATGTTTCTTGAGAATCAGCAATTTCCTTTAGTGCCAACATGGCGAGCAAGGGAATGGTAAATTCGGCAATGACAAGAATGGAGGCCACCGTTCGGAACTTGGCATACATGGGCACATAATCGAGGAAGAAGTCCGTAAAGCCCATGAAGTTCCTGCCCCATGAAAGGAGAATGCTAAGAATGGTTGCAGCCAACAAAGCCCACTTCATCGGTCCCTTGACAATAAAAATACCAAGAATAAACAGCATCAGGACGAAAGCACCCACATAGACGGGGCCTGCCGTCATCGGTTGCTCACCCCAATATTGGCCCAGCTGCTGATAGATCTCCATAAACTCAGGATTCGCTTTCTTCATGGCTGTATTGTTCTCAGCCAAGGGAACCGAAGCTCCGCCCTTGGTATTCGGAACCAACAGGGTCCACGTTTCATCGACTCCATAGCTCCACTGGGTGATATAGTCACGGTCAAGACCGCTGTTGGTCTGGTTTCCAGAATCTTTCTTTACCAGTTCGCTCTTGCCACGCATCGACTCTTGTCCATATTCCCACGTATGATAGAGATTTGATATGTTCAAGGCTATCGCAATCAACGCTCCTGCCACACATGCTGCAGTTGCTTTGGCGAAATGAACCAGTTTCTTCTGTTGGATGGCTTCAATCAGATAGGCAATGACCATAAACAGAATTGGGAAAAGGAAATAATAGGTCATCTGCACGTGGTTGGCATTCACTTCAAAGGCCGCGAAAATTGCCGTTACGAGTAGTCCCCACAAGTATTTGCCACGATAGGCGAGCACCACGCCCGCAATCATCGGTGGTAAATAAGCCAAAGCCCAAACTTTCCAAATGTGTCCAGCCGCAATAATGATAAAGAAATAGGAAGAAAATGCCCATACGATTGCACCCAATACAGCCATCCACCTACGGAAATCGAACGCCCGCATCAGGATATAGAAACCAACCAGATAGACAAACACGAGCCAAACATTCTCAGGCAACCAAAGATGATAGGCCTTAATTGCTTGGTTCAACGGCTTAGCGCTGTTGTATGAAGGAGCCATCTGATAGGTTGGCATACCACTGAAGAGGGAGTTCGTCCAACGGGTCATCTTTCCCGTTCGCCCCTTGTATTCCAACTGCTCTTGGCCAGCTCCCACACCTGCCGACGAGTCATGACGGTACAATATCTTCCCCTCGATGTCGGCAGGGAAGAAATAAGCAAATGAAATCAAAGCGAAGAGGACGATAACAATCACCTCGGGCAGAATCTTTTTGAAGGTTTCCATCTTGTCTTAAAAGATTTAATTGTGATCTACAAACAATTTGGTTTGAATTTTGAATGCAAAAATAATTGTTTTTTCTCAAATAATTCGTACTTTTGCAGAAATTAATATTAAAACAGGATGAAAATCGGAGTTATTGTAGCCATGGACAAAGAGTTGCGACAGTTGCAGCACCTGTTCGACTCGAATCAAGTAATAGTGGAAAAATGTGGCATCGGAAAAGTGAACGCTGCCATAGGGACATGTGAGATGATACGGCGCTACAAGCCGGACATCATCGTTTCGAGCGGATGCGCCGGGGGAAACGGCGACGACATCAATGTGCAGGACATGGTCGTCGGTTCAGAAATTGCCTACCACGACGTATATTGCGGAAAGGCCATCGACGACTCGACTGTCTATGGGCAAGTTCAGGGTATGCCCGCCCGTTTCAAAACCGATTCCGTACTTTTAGAAAAAGCCCTTGGCATCACGGAAACAGGAGTCACTATCCACAGCGGACTAATGGTTACGGGCGACTGGTTCGTGGATTCCAAGGAGAAGATGCGCGAGATTATCGGAAAATTCCCCGAGGCAAAGGCCGTTGACATGGAATCGGCTGCCATTGCGCAGACTTGCTATATCTATAAGGTTCCGTTCATCTCATTCCGTGTCATCAGCGACATTCCGCTTCGCGACACCGATGCTTCGCAATACCACGACTTCTGGGATACCATCGCCGAGAATTCTTTCCAAGTTACCCGCAGTTTTGTAGAATCACTCTAAATCTCCACCGTCTAATATGGAAGTCATTAAAAGTTTTACCATCGACCACACGAACCTGAAGCCAGGCATCTATGTGTCACGTGTGGATAAAGGTTTCACCACTTTCGACCTGCGCATCACGGAACCCAACCAAGAACCAGCCATAGCTCCTGCCGCTATACACAGTATTGAACACCTGATGGCGACGTGGTTTCGTAATTCTCAAGCGAAAGAAGACGTAGTCTATGTTGGACCTATGGGTTGTCTGACAGGTATGTACATCATTATGACAGGCGATTACACCGTCGAGGACATGCGCCGGCTGACCATCGAGTGCCTGGAGTGGATTCTCACGCAGAAGGAAGTGCCTGCAACAACTCCCGAAACATGCGGCAACTACCTGCTCCACGATCTTCCCATGTGCCATTGGGAGTGCCGCCGATATTTGAATCGCCTGAAAACCAATTTCCACAGCGAATATACAAAACTTCTTGTTACCCTTGATGACGGTTCGGTCTTTGCAGACGCTTAACAGTCTGTCTTGATTTCTCTGCGATAAAGGATAGTTTGAACTAATCCGCGTACAAACATATAACCAAGAAAAGCCGTCCACAATCCATGATTGCCCAAGGGTGTACGCAGAAGATAATAAAGAACAAAAAAAGTAACAGCAGCCACAAACATGGACTGTAACATCTGCCGTGAAGCCGTCAAACCTATAAAAATACCATCCCACATAAAAGCGCCAGTGCTGACGAAAGGTATCAGATAAGCCCACCACACATAATCAGCAGAAGCCTTCAAGACGGAGGGTTCATCAGTCAGTAGCCCCAAGAAAGGCTTTCCTCCAACTACATATATCAAAGTGAAAGCTGTAGCCATCAGGAATCCCCATCCAAACAAATGACGGACAGTTTGTTGGAGCGCTCCCCTATCCCCTGCTCCATAGTATTTTCCGCTCATCGCCTCTCCTGCATTTGCAAAGCCGTCCATGATGTAACTTACCAACAGATAGAGTTGCATCAACAGTGTGTTCACGGCCAAAATGACTTCGCCCTGCCACGAACCTGCCGAAGTGAAAAACAACATCACACAGACCATGCAGATTGTTCGAAAAAAGATGTCGCGATTAACTTCGAAGAAACGCGACATGGATTGCCGGTAGAATAATTTCTTTCTTGATATCGATCTACCAATATTGGCAAAATTTTTCTCAAATCCGATGCGCGGCTTTCCAATAAAGTGCCAGCAAAGGAAAATCCCCATCAAGAAGCCACTCCACTGAGCTATAAGCGTACCACAGGCGACACCTTCCACTTTCATGCCCAAACCAAAAACAAAACAGAGTGAAGCAAGGATGTTTACGACATTCTGGGTTATGGCAATAGCCATCGGGATTTTTGAATTCTGCATTCCTATAAACCAGCCGTTCAGACCAAAAAGGCCAAGTGTCGCTGGTGCACCCCAGATACAGATATTGTAATAAGTGATGGTTAGAGTTCTTATCTCTTCTGTTGGTTGCATGACCAACAAAGCCAACTCACGGATAGGAACCTGTAAAAGCAATAACAATAAAGCGATACTCAATCCGAGAACCTGTGAACGTAGCAACCACATCAGCGTGTCCTCGTGTTTCCCTGCCCCCAACGCCTGAGATGTCAGCCCGCTGGTTCCCATTCGCAAAAATGCGAAAATCCAATAAACCACATTAAATAGCATACCGCCTATGGCAATGGCACCGACATAAGCCGCAGAACCCAAATGCCCGGTAATGGCAACATCCACCAAGCCCAGCAACGGAACAGTGATATTGCTCACGATGCTGGGCAGGGCTATATGAAGTATCTCTCGGTTTATTGGTTTCAATTCTTATTTGCCTTCTTTCGCTGGTCGTGGTCAAGGATAATCTTGCGCATACGCATCGACTTGGGCGTCACTTCCACGTACTCGTCTTCCTTAATGTATTCCAGACATTCCTCCAGACTCATCACGGTCTTCGGAATAATGCGGGCTTTATCGTCAGAACCGGAAGCACGAACGTTGGTCAACTGCTTGGCTTTGCAGACATTCACCACAAGGTCGTTATCATGAACATGCTCGCCTACCACTTCGCCTATATACACATCCTCACCCGGATCAATGAAGAACTTTCCGCGGTCTTGAAGCTTGTCAATAGCATAGGCGTATGCGTTGCCGGTTTCAAGAGAAATCATCGAACCGTTGATACGCCTGGAAATATCTCCCTTGTAGGGCTGGTACTCCTTAAAACGATGAGCCATGATAGCCTCGCCCTGGCTGGCGGTGAGCACATTGGTGCGCAAACCGATGATTCCACGTGATGGAATGTCGAATTCTATGTTCGTGCGCTCGCCCTGACTTTCCATAGATGTCACCTCGCCTTTTCTCCGCGTCACCATGTCAATCATCTTAGAAGCGAACTCGTCGGGAACGTTGATTGTCAATTCTTCGACAGGCTCACATCTTACGCCATCAATCTCTTTATAAATCACTTGGGGCTGTCCCACCTGCAATTCGTAGCCTTCGCGGCGCATGGTCTCAATCAGCACCGAAAGATGGAGCACACCACGGCCGCTGACAATCCACGAGTCTGTGGAATCCCCAAAAGATTCAACACGCAAGGCCAGATTTTTCTCCAATTCCTTCTCCAGTCGGTCATTAATATGACGACTTGTACAATATTTGCCTTCCTTACCAAAGAAGGGAGAATCATTGATAGTGAAAAGCATCGACATGGTCGGTTCGTCGATGGCGATAGGAGGCAATGCTTCTGGATTCTCGAAGTCGCAGATGGTGTCACCTATCTCAAACTTATCTAATCCTATCACAGCACAAATATCCCCAGAACCAACAGTATCAGTCTTAACATGTCCCATGCCTTCAAAGGTATGGAGTTCCTTGATTTTTGTGCGTTCCGTCGATCCGTCACGATGGGCTATTGTGACATTCATGCCATTGGTGAGTGTACCTCGATGCACGCGTCCCACAGCTATACGGCCTGTATAGCTACTATAGTCAAGACTGGTAATGAGCATCTGCGGTGTTCCTTCCAGTTGTTTTGGTGCAGGAATAACCTCAATAATTTTATCCAACAAATAGGTTATATCGTCCGTCGGAGAGTTGTAGTCCTCGCCCATCCAGCCATTCTTTGCCGAACCATAAACAACAGGAAAATCCAACTGGTCTTCGGTAGCATTGAGTGAGAACATCAAGTCGAATACCATTTCATAGACTTCCTCGGGACGACAGTTGGGCTTGTCAACCTTATTGACCACAACAATAGGTTTCAATCCTATTTCCAAAGCTTTCTGCAACACAAAACGGGTTTGTGGCATGGGACCTTCAAAAGCGTCAACAAGAAGCAGACATCCGTCGGCCATATTGAGCACACGCTCAACCTCACCGCCAAAATCAGAGTGTCCCGGAGTGTCGATAATGTTAATCTTTACCCCTTTATAGTTGATGGAAACGTTTTTCGAAAGAATCGTGATACCTCGTTCACGCTCGAGGTCATTGTTATCCAATACTTGGTCGCTGAGATTCTGTCCCTCACGGAATAGGTTTCCAGCCAGCATCATCTTATCAACCAAAGTAGTTTTACCGTGGTCAACGTGAGCAATAATTGCAATGTTACGAATGTCTTGCATACTAATACCTTTAAAAACGGGTGCAAAGGTACAAATAAGTGAGCGAAATGCAAAAGGAAAACACTTTTTTCTTTTCATTTCCGAATGAAAGTACCTTCGATGCCAATCAAAGGTACAAATAAGTGAGCACAATACAAAAAAATACCAGTTTTATTTTGTTATTTCCCTAATAATGTGTACCTTTGCACCCGCAATTTCGGAAAATCCGATGCATTTGACGATGTAACCCCGTTGTGATTAAGGCGGGCAGGCATCCGAAAGATGTAATTGCAAAAATCATTAATCAATTAAAAATCATGTATTTAGACAAAGCAAAAAAAGAAGAGATTTTCGGCAAGTTCAGCCACAATGGTAACGCTACTGACACTGGTTCAGCAGAAAGCCAGATTGCACTGTTCTCTTATCGTATCAGTCACCTCACTGAGCACCTGAAGAAGAACCACAAGGACAATGTGACCGCCCGCTCACTGACTATGCTCGTAGGTAAGCGCCGCGCCCTGCTTGACTATCTGAAGGATCGTGACATCAACCGTTATCGTGCTATCGTCAAGGCATTAGGTCTGCGTCGATAATCTCTCGCAAAGGAACCATTACGAAATCCCTCGTCCACATCAATGGATGGGGGATTTTCAGTTCCGGTTCATCCACAACCAAGTCTTCGTATAGCAAAATGTCTATATCAATAGGACGATCGTGATAGACAGGTGATTGATGATTTCGGTCAGGTGCCTGTGTTTTCTTTTTACGCCCTAATTCGCGTTCTATTTTTTGTGTGGCACGTAGCACCTCCATCGGTGAAAGCGTTGTCATCACTTTCACAGCAGCATTCACAAAAAGATTCTCCGACTGAAATCCCCAGGGTTCAGTTTCATAAAAAGCTGACTGGCGAACCACTTCGCCAACCAGCTCCCCTATTTTTTCTATAGCCCGTTCAATGTTGGCGCGCTTGTCACCCAAATTGGAGCCAAGTCCCAAGTAAACGGAATGAGAATCAACCATATATTTCTTTTGTGCTAATCGTTCAAAATCAGCATGGCGTCACCATAGCAACCGAACTTATAGCCATTCTCCACAGCTTTCTCGTAGGCTTCCATCACCAACTCGTAGCCTCCAAACGCACAAGTTTCCATGAGCAATGTCGACAATGGATGATAGAAATTGGCCAACATCGTGTCGCCAATACCGAACTCGTATGGTGGGAAAATGAATTTATTGGTCCAGCCCTCATATTCCTTCAGCAACCGGTCGGTGCCCATTGCCGTCTCTGTAGCTTTGGCAACGCTGGTACCCACCACACAGACTTGATGCCCAGCAGCCTTTGTACTGTTGACAAGATCGCAGCACTCCTTGCTGATAAACATCTGCTCGGAATCCATCTTATGCTTCGTCAGGTCTTCCACTTCTATATCATGGAAGTTGCCGAGTGCGCAATGGAGAGTTAAGTATGCAAAATTGATACCCTTGATTTCCATACGCTTCAGCATCTCACGACTGAAGTGCAGACCTGTAGCAGGGGCAGTCACCGCACCCTCGTTCTTGGCAAACAGACACTGGAAGTCTTCCATATCCTCAGGTGTTGCCGGCCGGTGGTCTACAATGTAGTGTGGCAGCGGGGCCTCGCCAAGTGCAAACAATTCCTTCTTGAATTCGTCATGCGGACAGTCATAGAGGAAACGGAGCGTGCGCCCACGGCTGGTGGTATTGTCAATCACTTCGGCAACCATTGTTCCGCTGTCATCGAAAAACAGTTTATTGCCAATCCTGATTTTACGCGCCGGCTCTACAAGCACGTCCCACAGGCGCATATCCTCGTTAAGTTCACGCAGCAGGAAAACCTCAATCTTAGCATCCGTCTTTTCCTTCGTTCCATAGAGACGGGCAGGAAACACTTTGGTATCATTAAATACGAAGGTGTCGCCCTCGACAAAAAAATCCAATACGCTACGGAAGTCGAGATACAACGGATTGCCCTCGTCATCTTTCAGAGGTTCACCATTTTCATCAGTCTTAAACATGTCGATAGTCTGCGACTTGCGGTGCAGAATCATCAACCGGCACTCATCCCTATGACGGGGAGGATCAAGTGCTATCAGTTCTTCAGGTAGTCTGAACTTAAATTGTGACAGTTTCATATTTATACTTTTTTTCTTTACTCATTCCACTTCCTGCTTTTCCAGCCACTCCTTGAAGTTGTCGAAGGTATGGCATTCTTCGATTCTCACATCGCCGGCCTTAGTTCGACATAGGGCTGTCAGATAGGCTCCGCTGTCAAGAGCCTCGCCGATGTCACGCGCCAACGAACGGATATATGTACCCTTCCCACAAACCACACGTATACTCACCTGCATCTTTTCGGGATCAAAACCTGTCAGTTCAATCTCGTCAATGTGAACACGTTTAGGCTGTAGTTCCACGGTCTTTCCCTTGCGCATCAGTTCGTAGGCACGGTCGCCTTTCACCATACAGGCACTGTAGGCTGGCGGAATCTGGTCGATATCACCTACAAAACGCTTCAGCACCTCTTCAATCTGCTCACGGGTGATATGAGCCGTGGGATATTCCTTATCCACAGGATGCTCCATGTCATAACTGGGTGTCGTGGCTCCTAATTGGAGGGTGGCGGTATATTCCTTCGTGTGTTTCTGCAGTTCTTCAATCTGTTTGGTAGCCCTTCCCGTACAGAGAATGAGCACGCCTGTAGCCAAAGGATCCAATGTACCGGCATGTCCGATTTTCACCTTATAACCCAAGTGTTTGGAGAGCACATAGCGGATATGGGCCAGTGCCCCGAAACTGGACATCCGATAGGGCTTGTTGATGCCCAGAATCACTCCTTCTCTGAAATTCATCAGTCAACCATTGAGAGTGAATGTCCCGTAAAGATGAGGGCAAGGATGATGAGACCAACGATGATACGATAGATACCGAAGGCCTTGAATCCGTATTTTGATACAAAGTTCACGAACCACTTCATGGCAAGCAGGGCCACGATGAAGGCAACCACACACCCCACAATGAGCATAGTGATGTTACTTGTCGTAGCCCATGCCCCACCCTCTTTCATCAGGTCGAAGAGGTCGAGCACAGTGGCACCGGCCATCGTAGGAACAGCCAAGAAGAAAGAGAACTCAGCAGCACGGCGGCGGGTAAGTCCCTGAGCCATACCACCGACGATAGTTGCCATCGAACGCGACACGCCGGGGATGACGGAAATACATTGGAAGAGACCTATATTAAAGGCACTCCGCTCTGTTACCTCCTGCTTTTCGTCGGGCTTATTGAAAATCTTGTCGCAATAGAGCATGAAAACACCGCCCAACACGAGCATGATGGCCACTACGAGCACACTGTCGAGCAACCAGTCGAGCAAACCCGATTTCTTTGCTGCCAGACCAATGACCACAGCGGGAATAACACCCACGATAAGCAGCCAGTAGAAATAGAATTTATGCTTCAGCTGTCCGAACGCCGAAGTCCCTTCGGGAGCCGGTGAATGGTCAATGCGGAAAAAACGCTTCCAATAGAGACAAACCACAGAAAGAATAGCTCCAAACTGGATGATAAACGTGAATGCGTGAACAAAGGCGGCCATTGTGGGGTCATCCTGCATACGTTCGGTAACACCCAGTAGGTTTTGGGTGATAATCATGTGTCCAGTCGAAGAAACGGGAAGAAACTCCGTAAGTCCTTCCACGATAGCAATGATGATAGTCTCAAGGAGTGTCATTTCCCGGTTTTTTCGTTATTTATTCCATCTTTCGGCTTATATACAATAGCCAAGATAATACTGACAAATCCCAAGAAAGTAATCACGGGAGCCACCTTGATGTGCATAGCCGAAAAAATCTCCGGGTTGAACTGCGTCTCGGTCGAGCCGCTGCCACTCATCAGGAAAAAGCCGATAATCACCACTGCCACGCCGATGGCCAGCAAGATGAAATTCATTTTTCCAAATGCCAAATTCTTCTTATCTTCCATAATGATAATTATATTAATACTTCTCCCCTCCCCTCGGGAGAGGCTGAGGGTGTTTTTTTTATATCTTATACAAATCTCTTGCGGTCATCTTCAAGAACGTATTCACCGAAACATACGAACAGAGGAATGTGATGAGCAAGCCAAAGACGAATACCGCTGCCGCCGTGATGGCTATCACCTCCCAGGTAATCACCTCCAGCACTTCAGGTTCATAATACCACAGGGCATAAACGCCTCCGCCAAGCACTGCACAGGCCAAAATGGCAGCAACCAGTCCGATTACCACGCCTTTTTTGAGGAATGGTCTTCTGATAAAGCCCCACGAGGCACCCACCAGTTTCATCGTGCGGATGCTGAACCGACGGGCATACACACCTAAGCGAATGGAGTTGTTGATGAGCGAGAACGACACGATGGTGAGCAAAACGGCCAGAATGAGAAGTACCAAATTAATCTTATTCAGGTTTTTGTTTACCGAGTCGATCAGTGTCTGAGGATACGTTATTTCCGTTACCTTCGGATTCTTTTGCAACGCAGCAGCTATCCATTTCAGCGAATCGTTGTTAGCATAGTCGGCCTTCAGCTGCAGCTCTATGCTCCCCAGAAAAGGATTAACACCAACAAACTCGCTAGGGTCGGCTCCCAATTCCTTGGTCTGCTCCTTCAGCGCCTGCTCTTTGCTGATATAGGTCAGTCCGCTGACGTAGTTCTGCTTTTTCAGTTGCTGACAAAGCTGTTGCGCCTCAGAATTGGTCATGTCTTCTGAGAGGATTGCCGTCACCGTAAGGTTCTCCTTAACGTAATTAGAAAGATTGTGGGCCGCAAGAACCGAGAACACAACCATTCCTAACAATACAAGCACCATGGCGGTGCTGATACACAATGTAATGACCTGCAAACTGCCACGATTGCGGGTTTTTCTTTTCCTTTTTGCCATATGATATTGCAAAGATACAAAATCAGCACCCCGTTTTGCAAGCTTTTTAATCAAAATTAACAAGTAAGTAACACATTTATCACTTATCATTTATCATTTATCACTTAAAAACTCTAATTTTACGTCGCTACACTCCGTGAAATTAGGCTGCACTCGGGAAAAACCAAATATTTTTTGGTTTTTCCACTCATTTAGATAAATTTCTCACGCTCAGGAGATCAAATATATTTGTTTTCTCTTCGCTTAATCGAAATTTTGCACTAATTTTGCACCCATTATGAGCACCATCATCTATCCTTCGCCCATCTTCGGGCCCGTGCATTCGCGCCGTCTCGGCGTAAGTCTCGGCATCAATCTGTTGCCGGCCGACGGAAAAGTGTGCACCTTCGACTGCATTTATTGCGAATGCGGTTTCAATGCCGACCACCGTCCAAAACTGAAGATGCCAACGCGTGAAGAAGTGGCTGAAGCACTCGAAGCCAAGCTGAAGGAAATGAAGCAAAACGGTCCCCACCCCGACGTGCTCACATTTGCCGGCAACGGCGAACCCACGGCAAATCCACATTTCCCAGAAATCATCGACGACACCATCCGTCTGCGCGACCAATATTTCCCCGAGGCCAAAATCAGCGTACTTTCCAATGCCACGCTCATCCACCGTCCAAAAATTCATGCAGCACTGATGAAAGTGGACAACAACATCCAGAAACTCGACACCGTTAATGCCGAATATATAAATAAGGTGGACCGCCCCGAAGGCGAATGGTATCAGGTTGACCAGGTCATCGAAGGCCTGAAACGCTTCAACGGACACGTCATCATCCAAACCATGTTCCTAAAAGGAGAGCCCACCCAAACCCTCCCGAAGGGAGGGAGCCCAGCACCCGTTAATTTCGACAACACCGGCGAAGAATTTGTTGCCCCATGGCTTGAAGCCCTGAAGGAAATCGCCCCACAACAGGTAATGATCTACACTATCGATCGCGAAACGCCCCTGCAAGGTTTGCAAAAAGCCACCCACGAAAAACTCGACAGCATTCGCGACCGCGTCATTGCCCTCGGCATTCCCTGCACTGCCAGCTATTAAAAATATAAGTTTCGCATGTTTCACACTCCTCTCTCCTCTTTCCTCTCTCCTCTAAACGCATGTCAGATGCCATCGTCCGACTTGTAAATCATAAGCATTCGAATTGTAATTTCAATGAAATTGCAAAGCAAAATCAATTAAATTGCCGACCAATTTCAATTAAATTGGTGAGCAATTTAATTGAAATTACAACTCGGAAGATAAGGATTGGCAATCAGGATAATCGTTTCTGACACATAAAACACTGGTTTCATCCAACTGAGAAAAAGTAGAGCACCGATGTCTCTGCCCTATCCAAAGAAGGCAAGAAAAATGAAAAAAAACAAAAAGAAATAAAGAAAATTTACGTAAACGTTTGCACTATTCGTAAATAATTCTTACCTTTGCACATGATAAATCATCAATAGTCTACAACCTAAGTATTTAACTAACTTCAATAATTAAACATGAAGAAACTATTACGCATGGCCTTCACGGCCCTTTCTTTGTTGGTGTGCAGTGGTGCATGGGGAGACACGGATGTCGAGTTCGACGTTACATCATGGGATGCAAGTGCTTATACCAGCTATTGCGGACAGACATGCAATGTGACATTGAAAAACAGAACGTTCACGGCATACGAGTGGGACGGGGCCATCTTTCCGTTCACCGCCTCGACAGAAATCCTTAACGCCACCTTCGGTGAAGGCAAATGGGATCTACAAGAATTTGATTCCTACGACGGAAATACGATTACGATGAAAGCAGCAACCTCCATAGTGGCAGGCACTCCATACGCCATTCGCGTAAAAGTGACCTCTGCCAACCCCACTTTCAGCGGTGTAACGTTTGCTTCGAGCATTTCCACCGACTTCGTCAAGGTTGAACTTAATGACAATTTGCAATTCTGGGGAACATACTTTAAGATTGATTGGTATAAAATAGTAAATGGGCAGGGAACTCCGGTTACTGCTTTTTCATTTAAGAGTGACGGAACAGGATTAGGCAATTGGCGCCTTTCTAACAGTTTCAGGGCTGAAGACGCAGGCAGTGGGAGTGGATACTATGGAACCCTCGCCTGGTTTTATCATTCTACGCTCAACTCGGAAACGCCTTCCCTTTCTCTTGACATTTCCAGCAGCGGCGGCGAAGGCGGAAATGAAGGCGGCGACGACCCCGATCCAACAACACTGGCCGGAAAGATTGCGCTAAAACAGCAATTGACCAACGCACCAACCATTTATATAGAATTACCCGACAGAAACGGTGCCAGCTTAGATGACTATCTCTATAAAATAGGAGGCAAAGGCCAGAAAGCAGACGAAGCCCCCTATCGGAGAGCATCAATCAAGGTGGTGGCTACGGACGACGAGACCAGTGCACACTATATAGAATCCTTTGAGGAAGATGCTGATCATTTGGAAATCAAGGTGCGTGGTAATTCCACAGCATCTCCAGGAATCCCTTGGTGGGAAGGACAGACCGACCGAGGCGGTATGAAGAAACCATACCGACTGAAATTCGCGAAAAAAGACAAAACTACGGGACAGAACTTCAAGCACGACCTACTGAACAACGGATACAGCAAACGCAACTGGACGCTTTTGGCCAACGCTTTCGACCATTCGCTTATCCGCAATGCCATCACCTATGAACTGGGAACCATCATTGGCATGCCGTTCAATCCAGGCTATAAATTGGTCGACCTTGTCATCGACGGCGACTATCGTGGCACATACCAAGTGAGCGATCACTGCGAAGTGGACGCCGATCGAATCAACGTTAATGAAGGCACCGGTTGGTATCTTGAATTCCAGGGACGCGGAGACATGCTCGACTATCCCATGTGCTTCAGCAGCCCACTTCAGGCAAATGTGAAAAATCCTGAGCCTGAAGATGATACCGACGAAGAGCAACGCAATGCCATAATGAATCCCATCAAAGAATGGATTCAGACTTGGCAGAAAGGCTTCGGAACGAACACGACTCATCCCACCAAAGGCTGGCGTGCCTATAACGACGAGGAGACGCTGTTGAAATGGTGGATTCTGACCGAACTGACCGGTGACTATGATGGACTGATGACCGTAAAGGTTTATCGCGAGGCCGACGGCAAACTCTGCTGGGGACCCATGTGGGACAAGGACCTGGCTTACGGTAACTGTAATGAGGGAAACATGAGTAGTCCCACGACGAGCCTTGTCGCACTGAGCGATGCCAATTCGTCCAGCGTGAAGGGCTATTTCCGAGACAAATTAGCCACAGACCCAGAATTCATGACCAAAGTCAAGGCGACAATGGATGCGCTGGTTACCAACAATCTGAAAACCACCATCTGCGCGAAAATAGACCAGTTGGCAGAATATGCAGCTGAGACGGAAGCCCTGAATGAAGAAAAATGGAGACTGGCAAAATGTGGGAGTGGACTGGAAGTCTATCATTCCGGAGTGGAAGGCTACGACAATTACGCAGCCTACATAACGCAGTTGAAAGACTGGATCGGTAAGCGCATTGATTTTGTACAAAGTGAATTCACCCGTCTTTGCACTGCAGCCAATACCGTTAGTGCAACCGTGACCTACGACGTCACAAAGTCGAGTTCTGACAATGGAGGAACTGGATACATCTATCAACAAGGAAATGTCGATAAACTGCTCAACGTAAATATGGCTGGACGAACGTTTACGGCCAACGAGTGGGTTCCCATCTCTTTGCCATTCTCTGTTAGCAAGAGCATGCTGCAGAGCATCTTCGGTACAGGCTTTGACCTCAAGACTTTTACGGGAGTTTCTGAAGACGGAACAAAGATGATTTTCGAGACACCCGAAGACATGAGCATCCAGTCCGGGTTCCCTTACCTGATTAAGCCCACGCAGACCGTAACCGACCCAACCTTCAATGGTGTTGTCTTTAGTGGCTACACAAGCTGGGACAGCACGGTCAATGCCGACGGCGAGTCTGTCACGTATGGCAACTACACCCTGACCGCTAATGTCTACAAAAAGAGCATAACTGGATACCTGATGGCCACCGACGGAACGACAGAGAATACGACGCTTACCTATCAGAACTATATAGAGAATAACGGTTCTATATTTTACATCACTATAGCCAACGGGGCAGAGGAACCCGTCATTCAGTTCGGTTCGGATAATCCCGTAGAGCGCGGAGCCACCCACGGCATTGGTGCCATCTATATCGACACGCAGGGCAAAGCCGCCATCAACCCGAGCACGGGCGACTATGTGAACGCAGAAATTGAGGTGTATAAGGCCGACAACACCAAGGACTTCGAAGAGAAGTCGCAGGAAGTGAGCGGTACCGCGAAATACTATCTGGAAGTGCGCGGACGCGGCATGACGGAGTGGAATGCCTACGACAAGCACTCCTACCGACTGAAGTTTGCCAAGGACGAGAAAGACGCTTCGGGCAATGTGACCGTCTCGCATAAGCACAACCTGACAGGCGGCTCGGTAAACAAGCGCAACTGGGTGCTGCTGGCTAACAGTTCGGATGAGAGCATGATGCGCAACGCATTGACCAAGACGCTGGGCGACCAGATGGGAATGGCATTCACACCTGGCTATATCTACTACGACCTCTACATCAACGATGTGTATCAAGGGCTTTACATGGCCACCGACTTCGTGCAGGCCGACAAGGAAGAGGGCTCCACCTCTACCCGTATACCTGTTGACGAGAGCACGGGCTGGGTCCTTAACATGACACGCGACGGCTCCACATTCGCAGAAGGCGACCTGACCATCACAGGCAGCACAACCACGCCTTATTTAATAATAAAGAATCCCGAAACGTCGAAGAAGGTTACAGCCGAGCAGATAACCACGCCGATAAGCACATTTATCGCCAATATGTGGGAATATCCGCAGACGTATGTGGACCAGACTTCGTTCGTGAACTGGTACATTGCATCCGAGATTTTGGGCGGTGCACGCACGATATCAGATTTCTACGCCTACAAGGAAGCCGACGACGAAACGCTGAAATTCGGCCCGCTATGGGGCAACGAAGACGGCTACGACAACACCACGAGCAGCCAGATAACATTGATGGGAGACCTCAATACAGAAGACTCATACAACGGCATGCTCTTCCAGATGGGCGAAACCGGTGCATGGAAGTCAAAGATTGCGGAACTCGTTGGAGAAAAATGGTTTGCCGATGCCGTGTACACCCGATTCACGGCGATTAAAGAGAGCACGCTCGCAGCCCTGAAGTCGGAAGTGAACACCATAAAGAGCACCATCGGCGAAGCATGGACGGCCAATTACGCTCTGGACACGGAGAATGGCTGGCAGACCACGACCACGCTCGACGCAGAAGCCACGAAGATAAGCACATATCTTGATGCCCGCTTCCCGTATCTAGAGGAGAAGTTCAAGGAATTGAGCGACAACGCCGTCATCGTGTTCGATGCCAAAGACGCAACAACCGACTACAGCGATTATATGAATGCAGAAGGCAGCGTGAGAATAAAGAACCGCACATTCAGCAACGCCTACTACAACAGCATTTCGCTGCCCTGCTCGGTTTCGGCAGACCAGGTCAATGAGGTGTTCGGCTCAGGCACCGACCTTGTGGCCTACACTGGAAAGGAAGACACGAAACTGAAGTTTACCACCGTTACAAATGGCATAGAAGCCGGTAAGCCTTACTTCATCAAGCCTGCACAGACCGTCACGGATCCACTGTTCACGAATGTAACGGTTTCGATGGTCACAGGCGGCGAGAGTACCGACATCGACGGCTTCGGCTCATTCCAGGCCAACCTGCGCCCCGTGGAACTCAAGACTGACGGTTCACAGGTTTACCTCACCACCACCAAGAAACTCTCAAAACCCTCACAGGCCACGAAGAACTTTTCTGGCACGCGTGCATTCTTCAACATCAACAGTGGGACGCAAGCCAAGCAGTTCACATTCGAGTTCGACGGCACGCCCACCGCTATTGACGGTATTGACGGCACACCCGATGCCTCAGGGCCGGTGTATAACCTACATGGACAGCGCGTTAGCAACGTTTTGCGTCAGGGCATTTACTTGAAGAAAGGAAAGAAAATCATTGTTAAATAATCAGTCATAAAGAAATGAAAAAACAATATGTTGCCCCATGCGTGGGGCTGGTAGGAATAAGATTGAGTCAGGGTATTTTGGATTTAGTGATAGATCCCAATGAGCCGATAATGAGCGGCGGCGATCCCGCAGCAAGATACCAAGCTTACGTTGAGGATGATTATAGTGACGAAGACGACTTGGATATTTCTGAGTTCCACATGAAGAGCGTGTGGGACGAAGAAGAGGATATTTGATATGCTTCCAAAGAGTGGGAAGTAAAGCTGTCAAACATAAATAAAGAGAACGAATCTCGCGACTCGTTCTCTTCTTTTTATGGAAATAATAGGTATGAGATTACATTTTTCCGACAATGCCTAACTTGGTGCTACTGATGAATTCCACGATATTACGAATCTCCAGACTATCGGGAACCTGTTCCTTCACCTGAAGCACGGCATCGAACATGGAGGTTTGTCCATGGAATATCAGACGGTAGGCATTGGCAATGTGCATCTGCGTCTTTTCATCAACACCGTGAGCAGTAAGCACCTGTGCATTCAGACCGCCATAACGGACAGGATTGTCGTTGACCACAATATAGGGAGGCACATCTTTGGAAACGCGGCAACCGCTACTGACCATGGTGCCAATACCGATACGTACCTGCGGATTGACGATTACGTTGGATGAAAGAATCACGCCGTTACCAAACTCCGTATCGCCGGCCACTTTGGAACCATAGCCGAACACGCACCCGTCGCCCACATGGGTGTCGTGAGAGAGATGGACACCTTCCATAATGAAGTTGCGATTTCCTATACGGGTTTCGCCACCCTTGAAGGTGGCACGGTTGATGACGACATTCTCGCGGATGATATTGTCGTCGCCGATGATGAGCACCGTGGCATCGCCGCGGTAACTGAAGTCCTGCGGGATGGCTCCCAGCACCGTGTTCTGATGAATCTTGTTGCCACGCCCCATGCGTGTGCCGTTCATCACGCTGACGTATGGATAGATGATGCAATCGTCACCAATCTCAACGTCGTCTTCGATATATGCAAAAGGGTAAATCGTGACGTTTTTCCCGATTTTCGCCTTTTCGCTGACTACTGCTTTATCACTAATCATAAGAAATAAGGGAGACCCACCCCTGCCCAAGCCTACCCCCGCCCCCTCCCGAAGGGAAGGGAGAGGAGAAGGGAGGGAGTTATTACCTTTTCAAGAGGCTGAACGGGTCATTGTTTTTATTGTATTACGTTATTAATAAATTACTGTCATTGAGAGTATATACTCCCCGCCCTATAGGGAGGGGCCGGGGGAGGGTCTTCTTCTACTTACTACCTCCACCCAGTGCCTGATATAAACTCACCACGGCCTGCATCTTGTTGAAGTTGTCGGTAACCAGAGAGATTTCGGCATTGAGCAACGAGTTCTGTGCCGAGATAACCTCAAGATAGGTGCTGGTGGAAGAACTGACCAGGGCTCGTGTGTCCTCGACATTCTTCTTCAACACTTCCACCTGATGGGCTTCGAGCCTGCCCTTGGCATCGTAGGCATTGTAGGCCACCAAGGCGTTAGACACCTCACTGCCAGCTGTGAGAACGGCATTCTGCCATGTGTTGTAATTCTGCTCGTAGGTGTCCTGCGCCACTTTCAGTGCAGCCGTCAAGCGACCGTTCATAAAGATGGGCTGAACAAGCGATGCAACGGCTGAAGCCAGTATTTTACCGGGATTGACAACCATGCCGCCACCACTGTTGGTAAAAGCACCTGTAGCACTGATGGTAAGGCTGGGATAGAACTTTGAGCGCGCGGCATTGACATCATAGAAGCTTCCGGCAAGCTGCATCTCGGCTGCATGCACATCGGCCCTGTTCTTCAGAAGCTGGATGCCCACACCCGTAGAGAACTTTGAGGGTAGCTGCTGGTCGGCAAGTTTTCCGCGCTGGATGGTCTGAGCGGGTTGTCCGATAAGCAACGAGAGAGAATTCTCCACTTCGCGTATCTGGCGCTTGATGTCTTCGGTCTGAGCCAACACACTGTAATAGCCCGACTCTGCACTCTGGACGCTGGTGGAACGATAGCGTCCCAGCTGCATCTGCAGTTTCATCATGTCCCATGTATCCTTGGTCAAACTGGCCATATCGTTGACAATTTCCAACTGGCGGTCGAGCATCAGCAAGGTGTAATACATATTGGCAATGCCCGAGACAATCTTGGTCTTCACCACGGTCTGGTAGTCCTTTGTGGCCAGGAGCGTCATCTGCACGGAACGCTTCTGGTTAAGGATATTGCCGAAGAGGTCGACAGTCCACGAGGCATTCAACGGCAAAGAATAAGTCTGCGAGGCCTTGCCGAAATCCCACGATGACAGCGTACCCTGAGGCGAGAAAGTCACCTGGGGCAAGAAGGCCAACTTTGCCATTTTGAGCTGTGACTCAACCATGTGTACGCTGAGTGCGGCGTTCAGGAGGTCGGGGTTATTGTCGAGTCCTTGCTGGATAAGTTTCTGCAACTGAGGATCAGTGAACACCTCGCGCCACGGCAAATTAGCAAAGGTTGTGGTGTCGGCGGTTGCTTTCAGAGTATCCACAATGCTCAAAGTATCGCGGATGATACCGGTTGTATTTACTTTGGGCCGCTCATATTTGTCGTAGACCCCGCAGCTGCTGAGGAGAAGAGGGAATAACAAAACCCATCCCCAGCCCCTCCCTAAATGGAGGAACCCACCCCCTGCCCCTCCCGAGGGGAGGGGAGTAGATATAGCTTTCAGATATTTTGATATTTTCATATTTTACTCCAATTATTATTTCACGTAATCTTTATTTGTTATTTCCAACGGACGGGTGTACTGCAACAGCTCGGTATCGACATCGGCATCGTCGTCGTCGAACTTCATCGGCTTAATCTTCTCCTGCAGTGACTGGAAGATGACGAACAGTCCGGGAACGACGATAATCTGGAAAAGCGTTCCGATGAACATTCCGCCCACGGCAGCCGCACCGAGCGTCTGGTTTCCGTTCTTGCCCACACCAGATGCAAACATCATAGGCAGCAGTCCGATCACCATGGCCAGCGAGGTCATCAGGATAGGACGCAGACGGGCCGCAGCACCAAGGATAGCCGACCACGAGATAGCCATACCCGTCTGGCGGCGCTCCAGGGCGAACTGCACAATCAGGATGGCGTTCTTGGCCAGCAGACCGATAAGCATGATAAGCGAAATCTGCATGTAGATGTCGTTGGCGTGGCCGAAGAGCATTGTAAAGAGGAAACAGCCAGCAAGGCCGAAGGGTACGGAGAGCACCACAGCCAGCGGCAAGATGTATGATTCGTACTGTGCCGACAGGATAAGGTAAATAAACATGAAGCAGAGCAGGAAGATCATCCACGTGGAGTTGGAAGCCTTGGCCTCCTCACGTGTCAGTCCGCTGAACTCATAGGAATATCCTGCAGGCAGTGTCTGGGCAGCCACTTCTCCGAGGGCTTTGATGGCCTCACCGGTAGAGACACCGTCGGCCACTGTTGCCTGTACGTTGATAGAGGTGAAGAGGTTGAAGCGGTTGATGTTGGCAGGGCCGTAGACACGCTCCAGACGGCAGAACTCGTTGACGGGTGCCATACCGGCTCCGGTGCGTACATATACATTATTGAGTGACTCCTGCGTCATGCGCGTCTCGGGCGCACCCTGCACCATGACACGGTAGAGTTTACCGTAACTGTTGAAGTTAGAAGCATAGAGACCGCCGTAGTAACCCTGCAGCGTAGAGAGCACCACGCGGGGCGAGATGCCGGCCTGCTTACACTTGGCCACATCAACATGAATCATGTACTGCGGGTAGTTGGGGTTGTAACTGGTCTGGGCACGGCTCACCTCCGGCCGTTCATTATATGCCTTGAGGAAGTTCTGGACAACACTATAGAACTTGTTCAGGTCGCCGCCAGTACGGTCCTGCATGACAACGGAAATACCGTTAGAGGCCGAATAACCCTGCACCATAGGCGGCGCGAAGGCCAGAATGGAAGCGTCCTTGATGTGAGCGGTCTTCATAAACAACTGGGCCTGGATTCCCGTCACCGCATCGGGATCGAGGAAGAAGCGATAGATGCCGTCGCCCTGCCACAATCCGCTGATTTTCCACCACAGTCCGTGCTGGCGTTCCTCGAAGGGCTTCAACTTGATGATAAATGTGGCCTGGTCACTACCCGAACCTGCGATGAAGTTATAGCCCTGCAGTTGCTCGCGGCTCAGCACGGCGGGGAAAGCGGCAAGGATGGAGTCCACCTCGTTGATAACCTGCTGGGTGCGTGCTACCGAGGTTGCCGGCGGCATGGTGATGGTACAGAACATCACGCCCTGATCCTCGTCGGGTACCAGACCTGTCTTCGTTGTAAACATTGTGATGCCCAGCACAACAATACCCAGGATGACCGTCGTGATAACGGCGATGGGCTTGCGCACCAGTTTCTGAACCGCATTCTTATATTTCGTGTTCATCGCGTTAAAAGACGTATTGAACGACGTATGGAAGCGGTCGAGCATGGACATCTTCTTCTCATGACCTTCCTTGTCGTGCGGTTTCAGGAAGATGGCGCAGAGGGCCGGCGACAGCGTCAGTGCGTTGGCTGCCGAGATGACGATGGCGATGGCCATTGTCAGTCCGAACTGCTTATAGAAAGTTCCTGTAACACCGCCCATGAACGACACGGGGATAAACACCGAGGCCATAACGAGCGTAATAGAAATGATGGCTCCCGAAATCTCGTTCATGGCATCGATAGAAGCCTGCAGGGCACTCTTATAACCGAGGTCAAGCTTGGCATGCACGGCCTCTACCACCACGATGGCATCGTCCACCACAATGGCGATGGCCAGCAGCAAGGCCGAAAGCACAAGCAGGTTGATGGAGAATCCCATCATGTTGAGGAAGAAGAACGTACCGATGAGCGATACGGGAACGGCAATCAGCGGGATAAGCGTTGAGCGCCAGTCCTGCAGGAAGACATACACCACGAGGAACACCAGAATGAGCGTGAGGACAAGGGTGAATACCACCTCCTCGATGGACGCGAAGAGGAATTCCGTCACGTCCATATTGATGCGGTATTCCAGTCCCGGCGGGAACGACTTAGCCTGTTCCTCAAGCACATTCTTACAGTCGCGGGCAATCTGCGTGGCATTGGAGCCGGCCACCTGCTGCACCATACCCATGACCGACGGCATGCCATTGTCGTGCATCGACACGCTGTAGGTCAGTGCGCCAAGTTTGATGTCGGCCACGTCTTTCAATTTCAGCGTCTGGCCACTGCCATCGCTCGAAATGATGATGTTTCCAAACTCCTCTGCCGTCTTCAGTCGGCCGGTATAGCGCATGTCGTACTCGAAAGCCACATCGCTCTGCTCGCCGAACTTACCCGGGGCAGCCTCGATGTTCTGCTCAGCCAGCACACTGGAGATGTCGGAAGGCATCAGGCCGTGCTGTTTCATCACGTCGGGCTTCAGCCACACGCGCATAGAGTAGGTCTTCATACCCGGAGACTGCACATCGCCGACGCCCTCTACACGTTTCAGCGCCGGCACAATGTTGATGTTGGCATAGTTGGTAATAAACTCGTCGTCGTAACGGCCGTCAGGCGACACCAGTGCATACATGATGACCTGTGAGTTCTGGCGCTTTTGCACCTGCACACCAATCTGCGTCACCTCGGAAGGCAGCAACGACTGTGCCTGCTGCACACGGTTCTGCACGTTGACGGCACACATGTCGGGGTTGTATCCCTGACGGAAGGTGATGGTAATCTGTGCCGATCCAGAACCGGCGGTAGAAGTGATGTAGTCCATACCTTCCACACCATTGATGCTTTCCTCGAGCGGTGTGATGACGGAGTTCTTCACCGTCTCGGCATCGGCACCGGGGTATGATGTCCAGACGCTCACCGTAGCGGGTGCAATGTTTGGATACTGCTCAATAGGCAGCGATACCAGTCCGATGAAGCCCAAGATGACGATGAGGATAGAAATCACCGTCGAGAGCACCGGACGTTTTATAAATGCGGTAAATGTCATATTCGTTTATTGAAAAAAGTTATCCTATTTCTTCTGCATCGTCTCGACTATTTCACCGGCAGTCATAGCTCCTGCCTGATCCTTAATCTTCTTCTGATACTGCTCGGGCGTGATAGGTTTGATTTCCATTCCGTCGGAGAGTTTGGTAATTCCGTTGGTGACATATTTGTCGCCCACATTCAGTCCACTGGTAACGATGAAATTGTTGCCATCGTTCTGGGGATTGACGGTAATCTCTGTGTATTTCACCTTATTGTCCTTGCCCAGCACATAGACGAATTTCTTGTCCTGCACCTGGCTGACCACACTCTGCGGAATAACAATGGCCCTGCTGTCGGCGCGATCGATGACGATAGAACCCGAACCGCCACTCTTCAGCAGACGCTCAGGGTTACTGAAGCGGGCAATGATCTGAATGGTACCCGTAGCAGCATCCACCACACCACTGGCTTTTACCACACGACCTTCGTGGCCATATTCCGAACCGTCGGCCAACTGGAGTTTTACTGAGGGGAAATTGGCAATGGCAGCATTCATTCCACCTGCGTTCTTCGACATGGAGAGCATATCTTTCTCCGTCATGGAGAAATAAACTTCCATCGTACTAATGTTAGACACCGTAGTCAAAGCAGGAGTGCTTGAGGCACTTACCATAGCTCCCACCTTATAAGGAAGCGAGCCAATGACACCGCTCGTAGGACTTTTCACATAGCAGAACTGCAACGTCTCTTTGGCATTGGCTAGTCCAGCCTTGGCCTGAGCCAGCTGTGCCTGGGCAACCTGATATGAATTCTGGGCACTCTGCAATTCATACGCACCCACCACATTGTTCTCATTCAGTTTCTTGGTGTTCTCGTAAGTCAACTTAGCCGTATTACATTGAGCGGCTGCAGTATTGACGGAAGCCTGAGCCTGACGAACAGCTGCCTGATAGGTCTCATTGTCAATTACGAAGAGCAACTGTCCGGCTCCCACGCTCTGGCCTTCCTTCACACAAACGCGGGTAATAAAGCCAGCCACCTTTGGACGGATTTCCACATCCTGGATACCTTTGATGGTAGCAGGATAAGTGGCCTGCAGCGTTGCACTGCTGACACCTGCCGTTTCTACAGGATACTCATTGTCTCCGAAACTCATGCCACCTTTCTTACCGCCGCATGAAACTATAAGTGCAGCAAGAACTGCAATCATTAAAAACTTGTACTTTTTCATACCTATTTTATAAATTATATTTTTTGACAATTAATCGATATGACGATAAATACTATTTGAAAACTTTTTCCTGATTTTCAGTTTTCAAGATGCAAAATTACATAAAAAAACCGAATGCTGAGTGAATTAAAGATTTGAAGTAGGCTGATTTATGTTTTTTTAATCCTTAATCCCTCTTAACGCACCATAAATCCATCAGAACATCAAAATCCCCTATCCTATTTCTCTTTCATCACCAACCCCATCTTGGCAGCTTTCTTCATCAGCAGTTCCATCAACGGTTCACGCTCATTTTCAACTAAATTGTCGAGAACAGCATCTTTCAGGCATTGTTTCAAGGCTCCTACTTGTGGTGAAGGTTTCAGATTGAACATTTCCATGATTTCATTACCGTCGATGACTGGCTGAAGCAAACGCTTGTAGTCTTTCTCCTTCAGGTCGGTGATTTTCTCGCGAACCATACGGAAATTCTCACGAAACTGTGCCTTGCGCACTTCGTTCTTCGAAGTGATGTCGGCTTCGCAGAGCGTCATCAGGTCGTCGATGTCGTCCCCGGCATCGTTAAGCAGACGGCGGACGGCACTGTCGGTAACCACCTCGTCGGCAATCACTATAGGGCGCATGTGCAAGTCGACGAGCTTCTGCACATACTTCATCTTCGCATCCAACGGCAACTTCATGCGGCGGAAAATCGTAGGAACCATCTTGGCACCCAGATAGTTATGATTATGAAAAGTCCAGCCCGTCAATGGGTCCCAACGTTTCGACTTGGGCTTTCCGATATCGTGCAAGAGCGCAGACCACCGTAGCCATAGTCCCCCACCCTTCATGGCAACGTTATCCACTACTTCCAAGGTGTGGTAGAAATTATTCTTATGGGCACGACCGTTACGGGTCTCCACGATGTCGAGGGCGCAGAGTTCGGGCAGGAACTGATACAACAGTCCCGTGTCGTAAAGCTCGTAGATGCCACGACTTGGTTTTTCGGTCATCAGAATCTTATTAAACTCCTCCTGGATGCGCTCACCACTGATAATCTGCAAACGGTTGGCATTGCGGGTAATGGCATCGCGAGTCTCGCGTTCGATGTCAAAGCACAACTGGGCGGAAAACCTTACGGCACGTAACATGCGCAACGGGTCATCCGAAAAAGTAATGTCGGGGTCCAACGGGGTGCGGATAATACCATCCTCCATATCGTAAAGTCCGTCGAAAGGATCTACAAGTTCACCAAACCTATTCTTATTCAGACAGATAGCCAACGCATTAATAGTGAAATCACGGCGGTTCTGGTCGTCTTCCAGCGTACCATTTTCCACAACAGGTTTACGCGAATCATGGCTATAGCTTTCCTTGCGAGCCCCGACAAACTCCACCTCCGTTTCCTTGAACTTCACCTGAGCAGTCCCAAAATTCTTGAAAACGGAAAGGTGGGCTTTACGACCCAGTTTTTCTTTCAGACGTTTAGCCACCTCGATACCACTGCCTACAACAACCACATCGATATCTTTCGAAGGACGTTCCAAGAAAATATCACGCACGAATCCACCCACCACATAGCATTCCATTCCCAATTCGTCAGCCGAATCAGAAATCAAATGAAAAATGTTTTTATCGAGAATCTCTGCTAATTGTGCGTCGCTGTAGAGTATCATATCCCAGTTGTTTAGAATTCACGTGCAAAAGTACAACTTTTTTTTCAATTCCCGATATATATCCCTAAAAAAGCCGCAGCCAAGGTTCCAATTGCAGAACCACTGCCCCCCATTCGCAGAACACAAGATCACCTTTTGCGGATATTCAAAATTCCCGACATTTTCACTTCAACAATTCATTGAAAAGTAGAAAAAGGGAAATGGGATTTCGGCGGATTCTGTGTCTTTGAAATGCAAAAAACCAGCATCCGCCAAGCAAATCATCAGCATTTAGACTTCAATTCCTGTTCATTTAAAGTCCAAATGATAAGCAATTAAAGTTCGGATAATGAGCAATCAGACTTCAACTGACGGTCAGTTGAAGTCCAAAAGCCTATGATTTAAAGTGGTTCATCCGAGAAATGACGTGATGCCCTTGTTATGAAGGTCATATAGTCTGAGTTTAAAGTATTGTTCATCCCTGAATCCATA
>JAFRPY010000004.1 GCA_017428925.1 Prevotella sp.
GATGTCGTTCTGGAGCATCAGCACCTGTATCTTCGCCAGTATGCAACTGAACAGGTCAGAGACGGGAAGCCACAGATACACCTGGATATATCGGCAGAGCCATTGGGTGAGCGTGGACTGAAAGCCGTCCCACACCGATATGGCGAATGCCAGAGGCCCCAATATCGCCAGCACGATGAGGAAGAACGTGCGCAGGGTGTCGATGACCAGTGCGGCAGCGTCGAACATCAGTTCAAGCACCTCACGGAACCAGTCGCGGATGCCTTTCTTCAGGTTATACATCCCTCGCTCCACATACATTCCCGTCATCGTCACAAGGTCGGAAGGCGACCAGCCGAGTTCGTCCAGTTCCTTGTCAAATTCCTCGTTGCTGACGAGGTAGGCGGTTTCGGGATTCCGCTTCATGGCCTCATACTCTAACTTGTCCTTCTGTTCACGGTACTGCTGCATGTCCAGTTTCTCACCCTCCAGCATCGTCGCCACGCCCTGCACGATGGGTGTCATCACGGCATTGAGCGTACCGAGTACCACCGTGGGGAACATCAGTATGCAAAGCCCGATGGCAAAGGGACGGAGCAGGGGGAACACGTCGATGGCCTCCGCACGGGCGAGGGACTGCCAGACACATTACGGAAATGCTGCCGATGATACCAGGAAGACGGAAAAGATAATAACCGTTTCTTCTTGATGCTGGTCAAGTTTGAAGAAGAAACTTAGGGCGTTTCACGAAATTTGTGTACCTTTGCACCCGTTAAACATAAAAAGGTGAAAAGATGACAAAGCCAGAAATGAATGAGAAAAGAAATGTAACGACAGGACTTCCGCTGCTGGGTTACGACGAGGACTTGTGTATATTGTTTGTGCAAATGTGGCAAGCCATTTGCTTTGCCGAGGACTTGCCAGAGGTTTGGAAGAACATCAAGGCCAATCCGAACATCGACCAAATACTACAGAACTTCGACTTCGAGCGCACGATGGATGAGATGCGCATTTATCAGAAACGCATCGGCACAGATGAGCGATACGGCGACGAGGGCGACTACCTTATGAAGATTCAATTCGACAAGGACTGACAAAAAAGAGCCTGCCCGAACAACTTCAAGAGAAGTGTTCGGGCAGAATTCATTATAATGAGTGGTTTTGCAAGAAATAATCAGCTCTCGTCGGGTTCGCCGCCGTCGCCGCCTGGTTCGGGTTCCGGGTCGGGCGTGGGCGTCGGCTCTGGCTCTGGGTCGGGCGTAGGCTCGGGCGTGGGTGTCGGCGTGGGTGTAGGGTCATCGCCGCCGCCATCTTCCTCCTCGTAGCCCTGGCGGGGCAGCACGACGTTCTTCAGATAGTCGATGTTCTGGTTGAGCCTGTTGACGAGACTCAAGAAACGCTGCTCGTCCTCGTCCACCAGCGCATAGGCGTTCAGTATGCTGATGAGCCAGCGGTACTCCGGTTCCATGACTGAGCGGGCGGCCTGCATCTCGCCCTTCGGCGTCCTCGCCAAGCCACGCTGCGTCAGCAGCTGGCGCACCAAGGCCACCTTCTCGGCCAGTTGCGCGAAGGCATCCGTCAGCCCCAGCGCAGCGGCATCAGCCGTGAGCAGTGCCGACTGGTTGATTTCCTGCAACAACTGCTGCATCTTGTTGTTCTGCCCCAGGTAGTCCTCGGCGGTGTCAATCTTGAACTTGTCGATGCACTGCATTATTCTGTCGGCCGAAGCCTTCTTCTGCTGGTCGAAGTCGAACTGCTGCTGCGCCTGCGTCATCTTCTTCGACGACATGAAAATCTTGTCGCAAGCGTCGTCGGCCTCCTTCAAGTCCTTCGTCAGCAGGCTGTACGAGTCCGTCTTGTAGGCATTGTCGAGCCTCGTGTACGCCGTCGTAAAACTCGCCAACTGCGTCACAATCTTCGCCGGCGCGGGGTTCTCCTCGTCGAATTCATGGTTGAAACAGTCCTTCGTGTAAGTCATCAGCCCCACGAAGTGCGTCAGCTTCATCTGCGTAATCGGTGCGTTCTGCACCAGAGCAATGTCCTTTAGCATAGTCATTCAGTTTTAATTATTAATATCTAGTCATTTGTTCACTCTCAATCCGTCCTTATTATCATCATCCAACTACTTGAAATCCGTCTCTATGCACTCATTATTGCCGTCCAACTACTTGAATAACGTCTCACCGCATCCATTTTCGTTCTCCAACTACTTGAAAAGCAATTTTGACCTTTGTTTTCGTTTTCCAACTACTTGAAAATCGTGTTTCAGAACCGTTTTGCGTTTTCAAACTACTTGAAAAGAGGTTCTTCACTTCGCTTCGCGTTTTCCAACCACTTGGACTTCGTTTCAAAGACCACTTTCTCGTTTCCCAACCAATTGGACGCTGATTTCGGTCGTAAATATACAAAATAAAATGCGTCGGTCAATAATATCCAGCGCATTTTTATAGTTTTTTAGCAGAAAATCCCCATCATATGCTTCTTGTATTCATGTGACCATCAAATTCGAATGTCATCCTTATAATGTTTCAACAAGTCTACAATTAATTTACCAATGATAATGAAAACAATAAAGGTAAGAAAACTCAGGATTATCAGTAATAATTGTTGTGATTTCCCTTCAAGCAACCTACCCCCTATCCAACTTCCGAACGAAAAGACAATACTGCAAAAAAGTAACATAAGACAAATATTGCTCACCTTGCTCAACCCTTTTATATGTTTGGCTGCAAAATGTTGCTTCTGCAGAATAGTTGGGCTTTTGTCACCTCTGCTTATCAGGTCTGCATACAACTTCAAGTCACTTTTCTTTGAAACAATGAATGAGTATAAAAGCGTAAAAACCGACACAAGACAACCTGTCATAGTGAGGTGCAATGACCACAAATCGGATAATGCATTGCAAATCCATTCGGGGGAGAACAAACTACTGCTCATAGCTAAGATAATTATTAAGCACGGCTTGTAATTTCTCTATGATGAAACCTTTTTCGTGAATCTTAGTGTCAAGTTCGGTCTGGGTGATACCTATTGACAGATTGAATATTTTCTCTGCCGTATCTTGCAACTCATCTTTAGCTTCATCTATAAGACTTTTTATTCTATACTCTGTTTTTCCGACAATAATTGAAGTTTTCTTTGTTTGATAATCCTCGTCATCAGTCTTGTCTTTTAAAAGTTCGCCCATAATGTCAAATGGCATATCCTTAAAGCGACGGACTTTCTTCTTTTCAAGTTTGCCACCTTGCAGATATGGCACATATTTTACGTCTACATCATTGTCAGCTTCATATATACTGCTGTACTTAATTTGTAATTCTGGAATTGTCTTGCAATCCTTCAGCTCCTGCATAATTATTGGTAGCTTGATGTTTTCAACTGGCACTTGAATAATCTCTTTTGCCACCAATTTAGCCAATTTGCTGACAACACCATTTACTTTTGTCGGATCTTCATAAACAAACATGAGGAAGTAACAAGTGTACGATTCAGCCGTAAGGCCTTTCTTTCGCGGCACAAGTAATATGAAATTAGACTCCTTCCCAATTTTATTGTCTTTTGTTATGGCTATTTTCTCTTTGCCCTCAAAATAACCATCATAGAAATTTGTGTCATAAGCAGAGACTTGTAAAAGCAATGCTTTTTCGCTACCAAGCAAAATATCTTCTATCGTGATGCTTTTTATGACGGTCATGAGCGTTTTGTTTCGTGTCGGGGATGTCAAAGGAAACGCATATTTCGCAATCTTATCCTTCACGAACTTTATCATGTCATCATAGGTTACATCCTCAAACAATCCAACACTCTGGTCAAGCATGGATGTGGTATAGACAGGTACTTTAATTTTGTAAGTCTTCTCCTTTGGCTTTTGCTCCTTTGTTTTTTCCTTCTTGCCATGCGAATAACGATAATTTATATTGCATTGATGATATAGGTTTCGCTTTCTGGGAACAGCAAGGCGCGGTCTTTCTTGCCGACCTTAAATGAATAGGTGTCGCCACCGGAATCACGGCAAAGAAGGAAGTCCACGGTAATCTTTCCCTGTTCCAAGAGTATGTCGAACTGCGAGGGTATGGGATTCTTGGTGTGGTCGATGGTTGTCACACGGAAGTATTCGTGGTTGCGGATAATGCGAGTGTCTACGTCTATCCAGAATGTTTCATGGTGTTTAGTGAGCAAACGGTTGTGCAAATCCATGAGCTGCCAGACGGAAACGTCGTTTAGCTTCTTGTAGATGCCTTCGTCATTGGCGGTTAGGGCGTATTCGTTGGCTTCAAGCCAATGCTTGCCGTAATCTACGTTCAACCCCAGCCCTTGTGGATTAGGTTTCAAGGCAGAAAGCGTGACGTGTAGGCATTTATGAGTATAGCCTTCAGGGATGTAGCCGTAACGGCCTACGATAGCCTTGCCGCTCTTCAATCGACTTAACGGCCAGTTGGGAGATTGTGTGAACAGGTTGCTTCTGACATTGGCTTTCTCGCGTTTGCTCTTTAGTTCGATGCCTTTGTAGTCTGGAGTCTTGTCGGCATTCATCTGAATGCCAAGCTGTGCTTCAACTTCGCGCCCAACGCCAGTGTCAGCCAACACCGTTGTCGGAACCCAGTCGCTCATTCGATTACGAATCAAGCCCAGCAGTTCATCGGATATTGACGTGGCTTGACCGTGAATGGCGTTTATCAAGTCGCGGATAGGATTCTCCAGACGAGACTTATAGGAACGTTCAATGTCAATCTGCGATAAGTTGATGACATATAGCCTCCTCTCGTAGGCAATTAGCGCAAATATCTCGTCGGGATTAATGAACTCGTTGATGTGATATACCCACATGCGTGGGTCGCCCTTCTTGGTGACTGGTCGATATAGCGAGGATTGGGTCTTGCGCTGCTCTAAGTCGGTCAGGATGAATGTGTCAATGAGCCGTTTGTGCTCAGGACCTTGGGGCTGGTCATCGTAATCATGTATGCCCTTCTCTAAAAAATAGGCTCTTACTGGTGCGGTCGCATCAAGAATGTTTTTTTTGAATCCCGTTGCCGTGATTTGAATCGTGGCGTAAGCGACTTGTTTGTTAACGAGGAATCTGACGTTATTTGCCTCGAAGGCGTTGAACTCGCGCATATGTATCATAGGCTATTGAATGTTTTTGAGGATTTCGTTTCCGATGGCACGAGACATCAGCGGGGGCACTGCATTGCCGACCAGCGTGTATTGGGGTATCTCGCTCTTGCGCTTGTCACCGCCAGTCTGGCGCTTTCCCTGAAAGACGAAGTTGTCATCGAAGGATTGCAGACGAGCCATTTCTCGGACGGTCATGGCACGATAACGCGAGTAGTGGATAAAGTCATCCGGCATGGTGACAACCGTTGGGCTTTGGGCATCAGGTTTCAACACGAAGTAATTGCGCTTCTGTGATTCCAGTCCCAAATCCTTCAGTTTAGCTTTGCATTCGTCAGTGTAGCCTCCGCACTCAGCGATTACTTGCAAGCGGCGCATCACGGTGTCGTTCTGTGCGCTGGTCTGGTGGTTGAACAACTCGGCTGTTTCCAAGTTCATCTTGCCGTTCAACTCTTCCTTATCCTTAACGTAGAACGGTGGGCAGTCGTATGTGAAGCGGTGAGAGAGACGGCCAGTCTTTGACCATTCAGCAAAGGTCATTGCCTCTGCATTATCACAAATCTCACCATCTACTTTACGGTGCTTAATAAGTCCGTCCCATTCGGGGTGAGGCTCTGGCGCAGCATATTCAGTCCGAACTTCTCCGTTGCCAATAAAATCAAGGTCTGCAATGGCCTCATAAACCGTGACCTTTTCTTCTTTATTTACCGTGGCGGGAATCTCTTTGATAGGCTTTTGGTCGTTGCGGCTACCAATGAACACAACGCGCTCACGGTTCTGTGGTACGCCATAGTTGGAAGACAACAACACCATCTGCTCAACATTGTATAAACGTAGGTGGCTCATTATGTCATTGTATTCCTTCAAGCGTTTCTTATCTTTAGCCATTCCTTTCAACTCCTCAAAGCACTCATCAAGAGAATACGAATAGAGTTCAACGGCATTCAGCAAGTCCTCTGTGTCCTTCCCAGCATTTTTCAATGCCTCGACCTGGCCAACTGCGAATTTAATCTTGGCAGAAATCTCCTCGTCGGAAATGGCTGCAAGGAATTCGTTGAATTTCTCGGCAAACATATCATTGTCGATGTTCGAAACGGTTTTCTCGTTGATGATATCGGCAGTTATTTTCTCGCGTTGCTCGTTACGGCGGAGCAAGTAAAGACCATGGCGAATGGTGCTGATATAGCGGTCTGACTTGCTGATACGGTAATCTATCTGGCGGGTGACGGTGCGCAGTTGGGTATCCAGCAAGTCGAAGAATTGTTCTTTGTAGGAATTGGCTTTTTCCTCGTCGCTCGTTATCTCCATCTGCAATTTGGCAAGCATGGCACTGGCAAAGAAAGGAGTACACGATTGCTTTAGTAGTCCATCGGCAAAAGTGAGGAACGAACCAACAGCCTTGTCGTCGATAATCGACCGCATTTCACGCATAATCTCTACCTTAAAGCGTCCGTTGTCCTTAGTAAGCAAACCTTTCACATTCTCCATCACAAAGTATTTCGGACGCAATGCACGAATCACCTTCAGATAGTGATTGAAAAGCCCATCACGCTTATCGAAACGCTTTCGCCGTCCAGACAGACTGAACGACTGGCAACTGGGGCCACCCGTTACAACGTCCACTTGCTTGCCGTCCAATGCAGTCAGCAAGTCAGGAAGGAAAGTCGGCGACATAATATCCTCGGTGATAAACTTTGTGTCAAGTCCGAGTTGCTCATTGTATCTTACGCGGTGGGTCAGTTCGCAATTCTCGTTAATGTCACTTGCCAACACAAAGTCGTAATAGTTATGGTCGGTGTAGGCCTGTATGAATCCCTCGCTGATACCTCCCGCTCCCGCGAAGAGATCAACGAAAGTTACAGGCTTCTTGCCTTCAAGAAATTCTTTCTTTTCTGCCATTGTTTGCTCGATGATTCAGTTTTCGGCGACAAAGTTAATCATTTTTTGTGAGAAAAGTTTCCTTATGTGCAAAAAAGTGGCAGGAAGTGGCTCGATGTTGCTCAAAATGTTGCTCACCCCCTTGCTCTGCCGAGGGCTGGGGCTGTCCTCCGAAGTCGGACTGCCCGTTGATACTGCCGTAGGCGCACATAGTTCATGCAAGCAGTGAGTGATAACCATATTGTCAAACAAAACAGATTCAAGAATGAACAGGAAACAGAATAAAGGAGGGAGAAATCCCAAGGCTGACCCAGCGACAAACCGCTACTCAGTCAACTTCACCAGTCAGGAACACATGCGTTTTCTGAAGATGTATGACCGTTCCGGCATGACGAGCAAGTCATCTTTCATCAAGGCGCAGTTCTTCGGTGAGACATTCCATGTGGTCACTTTCGACAAGG
>JAFRPY010000072.1 GCA_017428925.1 Prevotella sp.
AGCGGGTATGACAGTGCTCACGGAAAACCGGGATATGTTACCATGAAGATTGGACTCGACATTTTCCATCAACACTATGAGATATTTGCCTTCACAAAGGGACGACAAGATGTGTATAAAGAGTAGCTTTCTAAGGAGGGGAGCGTTTTGTTGCGGCCGAAAAAAAGGGGAGACCGTGCTTAACTTTGCACAGTCCCCCCTGTTTAGGATTTGCTCAGCTTTACGCCTACGAATCAGGCATCTGCCTTCTTGGCCTTGGGAGCGGCTTTCTTGGCGGGAGCCTTCTTGGGAGCTTCCTTCACCTTGTCGAGCTTGGCGTGGAGCTTGTCTTCTTCGGCCTGCATCTTCTCTACCTTGGCCTGCAGACGGGTAATCTCCTTGTCCTTGCGCTCAATCTCGTCGCCCTGGTTGCGGATGGTGGTGAGCAGGGCATTGAGCTCGTCGTTGTCGATGCTCTCGGGATAGAGGCTGTTCACACGGCTCATGAAGTCGCCGAGGATGTTCATATAGTTGGTGAAGGCGTCGAAGGGCGAACTGTAGATGCCGCGGTCGAGACCCACGTTGCTGGGCTTGGTGGTCATGAAGCGGAAGTTGTTACTGGCCTGCAGATAGTCCCAGTCCTGATTGATGCGCGGATCGTTGGCAATACGCACACGGTCGGCTACGCTGTAGAGCTTGTTGAAGGCCTCGCGCTGCATGGGATTACCGAGCCAGCAGCTGACGTCGCGCTCCTCGTCTACCCATGAGAGGGTGTCGGGCACGTTCAGGTTGTCTACGCTCTTCATCTTGGCGATGATTTCCGAAGGCGTGCTGAACGTGATGCCTTTCTCCTTTGCACATGCCGGAAGTGCCCTGATGAAGTCAAGGATGTTGCTGCTGAGCGGCTGGGCGATGCCGAGTGCCGAGAGCTCCATGAAGATGTTGATGACCTGCTCTTCCTCGGGAAGCTGGGCAATGCGGTTGATGTAGTTGTCGGCAAAGAGAGGATAGCCGTCCCAGTCGGGATTGTTGAAGCGCAGCGAGATGTCGTCGGAGAGCTCAACGTCGCGCAGGAGCAACTTCAGCGATGGAGCGAGGGCGCAATGATATACGTAGTGAGGTGATTTCCATCCCAGCACGTGCTTTGCACCTTCGGTGAGCATACCCTTGAAGCCGAGGGCAGCAGCCTGGGCGCCGATATCGTCGCTGTAGATGAGTGATGAGTTGCGGAGCACGGTAGGTTTCTTGCCGAAGTATTCCTCGATTTTCATGGCCTGTTTCTTCACGTCGGCAGCAAAGGTCTCTTCGTTTGCGAGTGATGACAGTCCGTGGCTGTAAGGCTCAGCAAGGAATTCCACGCAACCGGTTTGGTTGAGTTCCTGAAGCTTTTCGAGCACCTGTGGGGCGTGCATCTCCAACTGTTCGATACCTGTTCCAGAAAGAGAGAATGCCACCTTGAATGCCTTGCCGTTCTCCTGAATCATCTGCTGCAGGGTGTTCAAAGCAGGCATGTAAGAGCGCTCGGCGATGTCTGTGATGGAACGTTCGTTCTCGTAGTCGTCGTAGTAATAATGGTCGGTACCGATGTCGAAGAAACGGTAGCGCTTGAGATGAATAATCTGATGTATCTCAAAATATAAGCAAATTGTTTTCATAATTTTTTGTTTTTTGATATGGTAACTATATCCAACCTAATGTTCTCATGTAGAGTTCACGAATCCAGGTGCCCACCTTGACCCATGTAATCTGGTCGACTTCCTTCTTTCCTTCATCCTGGAGATAGCGGAAGAGCGACTCGTTGGTGCAGATACTGTACATGGCGTCGGCCAGCGCATGAACGTCCCAGTAGTCCACCTTGATGCAGTTGTTGAGAATCTCAGCACATCCGCTCTGCTTGGAGATGATGCTTGGCGTTCCGCATTGCATGGCCTCCAGCGGAGAGATGCCGAAAGGCTCAGAAACGGAAGGCATGACGTAGACATCGGAATCCTTGAGGCATTCGTAAACCTGCTTGCCGCGCATGAAGCCCGGGAAGTGGAAACGGTCTGCAATGCCGCGCTGGGCAGCGAGATAGATCATGGCCTCCATCATGTCGCCGCTGCCGGCAAAGCAGAAGCGAATGTTGCGAGTGCGCTGGAGGACCATGTTGGCAGCCTCGACGAAATACTCAGGACCTTTCTGCATGGTGATACGCCCAAGGAAGGTGACTACCTTCTCCTTGCCGGTGTGGTCGGGGCGCGGAATGTCCTGCAGTTCCTGCTTCAGGGGATAAACGGCATTGTGAACCGTGAAGCACTTGCGCGGATCCTGATGATAGTGGTTGATGACGGTCTGACGTGTCAGTTCCGATACACACATGATGCAGTCGGCGTTGTCCATACCGTCTTTTTCTATGCCGTAGACGGTGGGGTTCACCTTGCCGCGGGAGCGGTCGAAATCAGTCGCATGCACATGAATGCAGAGCGGCCTTCCACTAACTTGCTTGGCATGGATGCCGGCAGGGTAGGTGAGCCAGTCGTGGGCATGAATGATGTCGAAATCTTCGGTGCGTGCCACAACTCCGGCAATTACCGAGTAGTTGTTGATTTCGTCGTGAAGGTTGCTGGGATAACCGCCGGCAAACTCCATTGCACCCAAATCGTTGACGTGCATGTAGTTGAAGTCGGCATAGATATGGTCGCGTAGCTTGAAATAATAGTCGGGATCCATGATGTTACCCACGCGATTGCGCACATAGTCGTAGTCGACGTCGCGCCAGGCAATGGGCACTGCGTTCATGGCTATGATGCGTGCAGCATGGGTTTCTTCATCGCCGAAGGGATGCGGTAGGCAGAGTGCAATCTCGATGTCGCCCTGAGCCTTCAGTCCTTCGGAAATACCGTAGTTCGCAGTGGCAAGACCACCGAACACGTGAGGGGGATACTCCCATCCAAACATTAATACTTTCATACTCCTGTAAGTTACTATCTGTTATAAGTATATTTTTCGAGCATGTTCAGGGTGCGCAGAATCTCAGCCACGTTCATGGCGAAAGACATGCCACCACGGGCACGGAACGGCGGGTTTCCGTCCGACATCTCAGGAATAGTTCCCAGACAGTTGAGCATCATCTCGTCTTCGTATCCCACCATCTGACGCTCCACGAAGCTCAGACGTGTTCGCTTATAGAGTTTCAGGCATGCCTCCATGTAGAAACCGCCGAGCCATGGCCAGGCAGTACCCTGATGGTAAGCATAGTCGCGCTGCGTCTGCGGTCCCACATACATCGGGTTGTAGCCGCCGCTCTTCGGTGAGAGTGAGCGAAGTCCCTTTGGGGTAAGCAACTCGCGAGTGCAGATATCGAGCACAGATTTCTTCTGGTCTTGAGACAGCGGAGAATAGTCGAGTGCCACGGCAAAAATCATGTTGGGTCGCACGCTCCAGTCAATCATGTTGCCGTCTACATAGTCGTAGAGATAACCGTAGTCGTTGAGGAATGTATCAATGAACGAAGCCTTTGTCTGAGCTGCCATCTCCTCAAGATGTGCAACGGCTTTCTCGTCTTTGTTATATTTTGCCAGCTTGGCAGCGAATTTCAGCGCATTATACCAGAGGGCATTGATCTCAACCACGAAACCAGTGCGTGGTACTACCGGGCGACCGTTGGCCGTAGAGTTCATCCACGTCATGGCTTTCTCGCGGCCTTCTATGCGAACGAGTCCGTTTTCCTCAAGTGAGAGGTTGGGATGGTTGCCCTCCTCAATGAACTTCACGATGTCGGCCACTAGCTTGCTATACATCTTGAAGGCCTTCTCCTCGCCAGCCTCCTTGGCATATTGCTGGACGGCCCATACTGCCCACAGGGGGACGTCGGGCATTTCCATTTCCGTGATTTTCTTGACGGGCTTTCCCTTCATGAAGTTGCGGAGTTCCCGTTCGGCAGTCTTCATCACCAGTTCGAAATAGTCTTGCTCCTCGATGGCAAGCGTAAGTCCGGGAAGGGCGATGAATGTGTCGCGAGCCCGGCATTTGAACCATGGATAGCCAGCCAGAATATAGCGCTCGTCGTTGCTTTCACGATTGTGGAACTGGTGGGCGGCGTTGACTAGGCAATGGAAGAAGTTGTCGCGTGGAGCCCTCTCGTCGACCTCTTTGTCGAAGAGAGACTTTAGGCTGCTCGACCTGATTTTTGAGGTGGAGGCTGCAAACACGATGCTTTCACCCTTCTTGATGTCCATCTCGAAATAGCCGGGTACGTAAAGGTCCTCGTTAGAGGCATAGCCGCGCTCTTGCTCCTTCGGGTATTCCACACCCCGATACCAGTCGGGCACGAAGTGGAATTCGTTCTTCTTGTTGAACTGCATGTAGAGGTCAGGATAACCAGCATACATGCAAGTTTTGATGCCATTGTCTACCTCATGGTACTCGCGGCTAGCCACGCCGTTCTCATGGGTGAACTGCCTTACACTGCGGAATGCAAGGAAGGGACGGAAGCGCAGGGTGGTGGCAGAGTGGGCATCCTCAAGTGTGTAGCGAATGAGGATACGATCCTCGTAGTGCTGGAACACCACCTCTTTTTTCAGGATTACACCACCTACGCGGTAGACAGTTGTAGGAACTTTGTCACAGTCAAACTCTCGGATGTACTTGTGACCTTTAGGACTGTAGTTGTTGCCCTGATACTTGTGGAGACCAAGATTGAACTCCGCTCCATGCTGAATGACCGTAACGTCGAGCGACGAAAGCAAGACATGGTTTTCGTCGTCAAGTTCAGGGACGGGAACCACGAGCAGTCCGTGATACTTTCTCGTGTTACAGTCAACAATTGTGGAACATGAGTATGCGCCAGAGCGGTTTGTGCGTAACAACTCTCGCGGCAATGCTTCCTCCAGATTCGTCATCAGAGCCTTTTCGAATCGCAGATAACTCATAGTTTCTCTATTAAGGTTTGATGTTAATTTTTCAAAGATTATTAATGAGTTCAAAATTAGTCATTTTATTTGTGAATACAAAATTATTTAGTGGGATTTTTCAAAATTAGAAGTTTTTTTATGTTTTATAATATAAAAAATGTGGGATTTTTTAATTATCTCATGGTTTTTTTATACCTTTGCGCCCGAAAAGAAGAGAAAAAACCTTCCAGTATTTGGAGGGGTGATATGAGAAGTGGATTAACTTACAAACTAAAAAACTCAATAGAAGAGTATGATTGTATTAAAGGATTCAAAGAAAGAAGAAATTGCAAACCATATTTACAACCTGTGGTCACCTCTCGACGAAGAAGAGAGGGCTATGATTTCGCAGGATATCACCGTAGAGCAGTTTAGAAAGAATGAGATTATCTACGATGAGTCCGACCGTCCAAATAAGATGATGTTTCTCATTCATGGAAAGGTGAAAATCTTCAAGGACGGCATAAGTGGAAGGAATCAAATCGTCAGGGTAGTAAAACCCATCGGTCCTTTTGGCTATAGGGCGTTTTTTGCGGAAGAAGACTACCGCACCACGGCAATGGCTTTCGAACCTTCGGTAGTTGCCTTCATTCCCATGGAGATAATCGTTGAACTTATGAAGCGCAATTTCGGCGTTTCAAGATTCATCATCCGCCATCTTGCCGTAGAGCTCGGACAGTCGGATGACCGCACTATCAATCTCACCCAGAAGCATATTCGCGGAAGACTCGCCGAGGCATTGCTTTTCTTGAAAGACAGTTACGGACTTGAGGAAGACGGCTGCACGCTGAGCATATATCTGAGTCGCGAAGACCTTGCCAGCATGTCGAACATGACCACTAGTAATGCCATTCGCACACTATCCTCGTTTGCCAACGAAAGACTCATTGCCATCGATGGCCGTAAGATAAAGCTTATTAGGCTGGATGCGTTGGAAAATATATCAAAGAAAGGTTAGATTACAACTCTAACCTTTTTCTTTTATCAACTTGGGATCAAGAAATTTATAATTTCTTGTTCAATCTTAATCTTGAAGGAACCCATGGGGGTGTTCATCAGTCGTCCGTCGACACCCACCAATGCTCTCTGGGCCTCTTCAACGATTACCTCCTGAGTGCGATATGGATGCACGCTGCGATGGTTCAGAAACTTTCCGCGGAGGAACAAATAGAAACCCTCAAAGAGTTGTACCATCTCTGGATGATACACCAACGAAACGTCGAGCATACCATTATAGGGAACGGCATTAGGCGTCTGACCATAGCCCTGTGCGCTGCCGATGCAGACCGTCATCACGCGACGGTTGATGCGCTCATTGTTAATCTTCAGGTCCATCTTATATTCCATGCGCTGGAACACCATCAGGATAAACGATGCAATGAATGAAAGCGTGCGCAGCCCCAATAACCTTCTGGTCTGACGGCGTAGGTTCATGATTGAGGCAACGAGACCGATGTTCACACAGTTCAAGAAGTAGCGGTGGCAGTGTTCGCCTTTCCGACTCGTGTAGCGGATGCATCCCAAGTCTACTTTCCTCACGCGGCCTTTTTTCAGCCAGGCCACCGTCTGCTCCACCTCACTGTCCTTAAATCCCCAATATCGGGCAAAGTCATTCATCACGCCATTGGGAATGACTCCTAACAAGATGCTTTCACGCACTTCCTTCGTGTTCTGCATCAGACAGTTCACGGCATCGTTGAGCGCCGAGTCACCGCCAGCGATAATAATGGTCTTATAGCCGTTATTAATCATCATGTTGACCAACCGCTCTACAGAATTTGGATTCTCGCTCTGTACGAGGTCGTAAAGCACTCCCTGTTCGTTCAGACATTGCTCTATCTTATCGCGGTTATTGCCACCGAAAAGCCCATGCTTCGGACAATAAAGTATGCCCCATCTGTTTTGTTCCATATATTGTGTTTTTATTTGTTGCTTTTTCTGCCGTCCTGCCTTTCGTTCAGAATGCTTTTAATATTTCCGATTTTTTCTTCCATCGGCAGCTGGGCGTTAATCCAGTGGATGCAGAATCCCCGTCTCTCCATGCCGCGGAACCAGGTCATCTGTCTCTTGGCAAACTGGTGGATGGCTATCTCCAGTTGGCGGAACATCTCCTCACGCGAGGTTTTTCCAATGACGTATTCCGTTACGTATTTGTACTCCAGTCCATAGTAGATCAGGTCTTCTGCTTTAATACCGCTGTTGAGCAGTCCCTCAATCTCCTCCACCATTCCCTCGTCGAGTCTTGCCTTCAACCGGCGGGTTATTTTTTCGCGGCGATGCTCACGGTCGATGTCCACACCTATAATAATATAGGGTATAGGTGGGAACTGACGTTTGGGCATTGGTGTATGCAGATTATGCTCCTCTATTTCTATGGCCCTTATGGCTCGTTGTGCTGTGTCCACATCGGTTGTATTGTGCATTGTTGTGCCCGTCTGTTTTTTCAGACCGATGAGTATCGTGGTAAGTTCTTCCAGAGATTTCCCTTCCAGACGGGATCTTAGTTCAGGATTCTGGGGAACGGGTGAAAGTGCATAGCCCTTCAGTACTGACTCGATGTATAAGCCTGTGCCACCACAAAGAATCGGTTGTCGGTCTCTTTCCGTAATGTCCTTGTAGGCCTTCAGAAAATCCTGCTGATACTCGAATAAATTATATTTCGTACCCGGCTCACGGATGTCTATCATATGGTAGGGAATCAGCCTGTCTCCGACCTTGTAGTCGGCAAGATCCTTGCCCGTCCCAATATCCATCCGGCGATACACCTGTCGGCTGTCGGCAGAGATAATCTCACCGTCGGTTACAGCTGCCAGATGAGCTGCCAGTTCAGTTTTCCCGCTCGCCGTGGGCCCAAGTATCGTTATCAGTCTATTCATCTGGCGGCAAAAATAATAAAAAAAAGCCATTCCGCAATTATGGAATAGCTTTTTTTTGATTTTGCATGTTAATTCTTTGCTTGATTCTTTGCTTGATTCTTTGCTTGATCCTTTGGATATTATTCCCTTTCTTTATTGCCCACCTCACGAAGGAACTTACCGTCGATGGAATAGACTTTGCTATAGGAGTAGCGTCCCTCGTCGTCATATCCATAAAACGCAAGGACGATTTCCTTTTTATCCCAGTCGAGACTGACTACGCCCTCGGTAGAAGGGAACTGCTTGGCGGTGTGGGTAATGGTGTCGATGATATAGGTCCAAACGTTACGGCCATCGGGACAACCTTCGACAATCACTTTGTTTACGTCGCCAGGGGCGATGAAAGCGTTGTCGGCATCGGCAATCATACTGATGGGCACGTTGACAGCATCGGCATTTTTGGATTTCATCCGTTCCCATTGTGCTTCAGCCGAAGGATTGGTCACACATACTTTTCTAACGGTACCTTTCTTTTCATCTACCAGCCATACAGAGGATACGGGTTCTGTATCACCTTCGTTGGCAGAAGGACTATCCTCGTTGATATAGACGGCATATTGTAAATGGGCGCTTTTCTGGCGTACAGCCGTTTTAGGCATTTTTTCAAATGGAACGTCTTCATTAGAGGCTGTTTGTTGGACGTTGCTGACTTCTACAGGTTCAACGATGGAGTCGTTGTTGCTTATATAGGAATTGTTGTCTTCATACACTGTTGCATCCCTTTCAAGAGAATGATTGGAATTGTTCTTGCAACCCACATAAGTGGCTGATAAAAATAAAGTTATTACTGAAACAAAAACGTATTTGTTCATATCTAATTTGAATGAAATTTTCCGTTATTTGGCTTTTCCGGGTTTTGCTTTTTCTTCATTAATGAAGTTGCGAGCTTGTTCCTTCTGGTCGTTGAAGTTATGCACATTAAGTTCGAAAGAAGCCGTGGAGTCTGTGACGATGTCAATCTTCTTGATACTGTAACTCCAGTTTTCAGAAATGTCTTGTCCGCCAATCCAATGGTTGGCGTCAATCCATACGTAGCCAGTCTCTTCGCTGATTTGTTCTGCTTGAGCTTTGAGAGCCTGATAGCTGTCGGTGCAATAGAGGCTGTCATAAGTGATGTCGTACGCATCTTCAACAGGGGCGTCGAGAAAAAAAGCCGCCCGACAAAAACCGGGCGGCAATTTCTTTCCTGTTGGGCGAAATCTTATTTCAGCTCAGCGAGGTACTTAATGGTGCGAACCATCTGAGAAGTGTAAGAGTTCTCATTGTCGTACCAGGCAACAACCTGAACCAGAGAGTTGCCGTCACCGATCTTGCTGACCATGGTCTGGTTAGCGTCGAACAGAGAACCGAACTTCATACCGATGATGTCGCTGGAAACCAGCTTCTCCTCTGTGTAACCGAAGCTCTCGTTCTGAGCAGCCTTCATGGCAGCGTTGATATCCTCAACAGTCACCTCACCCTTCACAACAGCGTGCAGGATAGTGGTAGAACCTGTAGGAGTGGGAAC
>JAFRPY010000073.1 GCA_017428925.1 Prevotella sp.
AAGACTGATATGCTTGACAGAAAGATACTTGAGAGGCTTTTTCGTCAGAACTACAGCGGGATGATTCGTCTGGCCAGCGTTCTGCTCAGGGATGACAGCGAAGCCGAGGATGTAGTACTGGACGTGTTTGAAAGGCTGACGAGGATGGAGTCCTCGGCAAGCATCACGACCGGTTATCTTATGACAGCCGTGCATCACGGTTGCATGAATGTTATCCGGAAGAAAAATCGGCACGAACAAGTGCGCGATTTTTATCCGGTGGAGTTGGAAGATGAAACCTATCTTGCCGTGCAGCGGCTGGAGCGACTGGCCGAAATCCAGCACTGCATTAACAATATGGGAGAACCTTGCCATTCCATTTTTCGTATGCGTTTTGACGATGACCTTACAATAAGGGAGATTGCCGAACATACGAAACTATCCGTCGGTACCGTACACAAGTATCTTCAACAAGGCATCCAGCAAATTAAACTTCACTTCAATCAGAAAATGTCATGAGCACAGAAGATTACAGCAAGAAAATATGGGATATGCTCGACAACCCGCAGGCATATTCCGAGGAAGAGATACTTGCTTTGCTCCACGACAACGAGGAAGCCCGTGAGGCCTATCGTCAAATCGTGGAAGTAAAGCGAAGTTTCCGGCAAGTTCATGCTGCGGACAAGTCAATCGATGTTGATAAGGCGTGGGAGCGGTTTGCAGCGGAGCATCCGGTGGAAGTCAAGCGGCATAGGTCGCTATATACCAGTTGGTTTACAGGTGCGAGAAAGTATGCCGCCATTGGCGTCGCAGTGCTGATGATGAGCGGTCTGTCTTACGCGGCCATTGTTCAGATACGGACAAGGAATGAGATACGGAAGGAACAGCCTGCCGTAACTGAGAGGAAACCGGCTACAGTCCGCAAGACTGAGGCTCCTGTTGATGCAGTTGACACGGTGCAAGTCCAGCCCAGGACCTTTGACAATGTACCTCTGGAGAAGATGCTGCCTGAAATCGCCGAACACTACGGCATGGATGTCCGCTTCCTCTCAGAAGAAGCCAAGAAACTCCGGCTATTCTTCACTTGGAATCCGCAGGAGTCCATTGATAAGGTAATTGATAAGTTGAATCAGTTTGAACGCCTGAACGTGAAGCGGGACGGACGGAACATAATTGTGGAGTAGGCTATGAAAAAGTTATTTGCCCTTATGGTACTCGGCCTGTCCCTGATTCAGGCAGAGGCGCAAACCATCAGCCAAACCTTTAATGATGTATCGCTTTCGGAGGTATTGCGCACATTGAACGATGCCACTTCAAGGTACGATGTGAACTTCATCTACAACGAACTGGAGGACTTTCGCGTATCGACCAGCATTCAGAATCAGACCGTTCCGGATGCCGTGCGCCAGGTGGTCGGGTTCTATCCTATGCGAGTTTCTGTTGCGGATTCCCTGATAACCGTGGAGTGTACCCATAAAACAGACAGCCATCTGCGGGGCCGACTGGTTGACGAGACCGGGGAGCCGGTCGTGTATGCTACAGTCGCGCTATACACGCCGCAGGATTCGACCTTCCTTAATGGAGGTGTCAGCAATGACAGCGGGATATTTGTGATTCCGGTGGAGATGATGCCGGTTCTTGCCAAAATTTCGTTGATTGGTTACAAAGAGCACTGGATGCTGTGCGAAACGGAGTATGCGGGAACGATACGGATGGAACCGGAATCTTTTGAACTGCAAGGAACGACCGTCACCGCTGATCGACCGCAACTTGTTCAAAGCAAGAATGGCTCGCTTGTCGCTAATGTGCAGGGCACACCATTAAAACAATTCGGTTCAGTCACTGAGATGCTGACCCACCTGCCTCTGATGATGAGCAACGGCGAGATAGCCGGTCATGGCAAACCGGAAATCTACATCAACAACAAGAAAGTGCGTGACGAGGAAGAACTTGACCGCTTGCGTGCCGATGAAATCCTCTCCGCCGAGATTATCACCAACCCCGGCCCTGAATATGGTGCCAATGTTACGTCAGTGATTAAGCTCAGGACAGTCCGTAAGGCGGGAGAAGGATGGAGCGGCAATTTCTCCGCAGCATACCGTCAAGGACAAGAACACTATGAGAGTGCCAATGTTTCGCTGAATTATCGCACCCGAAATGGCATGGACTTCTTCGCCCGTGGCTACTTTACGGATAACAACAGCCTCATCACTGCCACCTCCAACGACCAGTTACAGGCCTCATCCTTGTGGGATTATGAGAAATCCGCCGAGTGGCTCTCCCGGGTGAAATACTACTTTGCTGACCTCGGTTGGAACTGGGAAATTAACGACCACCACTCCATTGGCCTGACCTACACTGCAAACAACTATATCGGTGATTTCAAGACCCAGCGCACCTTCGATGAGCAGGTGTGGCAGGACGGCACGCTTGTCGATGGCGGACATAGTGTGACGACAACTCTGGGGAAGCCCCGGATGACACACACCGTAAATGCCTACTATGTTGGCGAGGTGGGCAAATGGAAGCTTGACTTCAGTACCGATTTCTATAATGCTCATAGTGTTTCCGACATGAGCGGCGGCACGGAAGGTTCCACGACCGTCAGCAGCCAGACTAACACGGAGAACCAGCTTATTGCAGAGAAACTTGTCATAACCGCACCAGTCCCAAAGGGGAACCTGACTTTCGGGGAGGAGGCATCTGCCGTTGACCGCACGAGCGATTTTACGCAAAGTGGCTTCTCTGCCGACAATAGTGTTCACCAACAGACCGCCATGTGGTCGCTCTTTGCAAACTATGCTCTCCATCTCGGCAAGTTCTCCTTCAATGCCGGGCTACGCTGGCAGAACGAACACAACCGCTACGACTACAACGGACAGCAAGATGACGAAATGAGCCCCGACTACCATGTGTTCATTCCCCGTGCCTCGGTCACGTATAACTCTGGTGACTGGACACACAAACTCTCCTTCTTCACGGCTCGTCAAAACCCATCTTATAATCTATTGTCTTCCGCTATCAACTACCGAAGCAAGTATGAGTACGACACGGGCAACCCGCTGTTGCAGCCACAAACGACACAGCAATTGTCATGGTCATCCAATTGGAAATGGTTTTATGTTGAGGCGTACTATCAATATACCCAAAATCTCATACGTTCCTTCCAGACAGCCTACGATGACATCAACCATCCCGGTGTGATGATTATGGACTATCGAAACTCGCCCAAGTGTCAGGAATACGGCATAGAGCTGAATTTCTCGCCGAAAATCGGCATCTGGCAGATGAACTATACTGTCGGGCTGGGGTTCGCTGATGAAGATGTGGAAGCCCTTGGCATCACCCACAAGTGGAATGGTCTCATCTCCAGTTTCACGCTCGACAACACCTTTACACTGCCTCACTCATGGCTACTGAATATCAAGGGCAATTTAAGCCCCTATAACGAAACTCGATGCGCCCAAACAAAGACTACGGGCAGTCTCAACATACGTCTCAGCAAGCAGTTCCTAAAAGACAAGAGCCTCACTGTCGCCATTCTTGCCAACGACCTGCTGCATACTCAGTACACGGAAATGACTGCTTATAGCGGCATCAATATGCGTACTCAGTTCCGCCAGTATAACGACAGCCGACGCATTGGCATCGACCTCTCTTGGCGATTCAATGCTACTCGCAGCCGATATAAAGGCAGTCATGCTGGAGAAAGTGAACGCAACCGACTGTAGATT
>JAFRPY010000024.1 GCA_017428925.1 Prevotella sp.
TTGGCGGATGGAGCGGGTATGACAGTGCTCACGGAAAACCGGGATATGTTACCATGAAGATTGGACTCGACATTTTCCATCAACACTATGAGATATTTGCCTTCACAAAGGGACGACAAGATGTGTATAAAGAGTAGCTTTCCAAGGAGGGGCCAGGGGTGGTTGATAATTCTAAACATAATTTTAAACACAATTTCGAGCGAAGCGACCAAAATAATTCGAAAAATTCGTTGAATTCGTTGTTTTTATTTATTGTTAGATTTTCGTAGATTTTTGTCCAAAGTCCTGCGTGGTGAACAGAGTGGCTACAAACCTTGCATCGCAATGTGTACGAGTGCACTCTTTATTTCATCATTTGCTGGAGGATTGGGCAGAAGATAATCCACAGGTTCAGTATAGTCAATATCATCAAAAAAACACAACTGCGAACGGAACATTTTTTCGGAATAGAGTTCCCCAAAAATACGAGTTGCTTCAGCGGAAATATCAGTTAAAGTGAAGTGTTTGTGTAAAAGGAAATACAAATCCACATAATCTTTCCACTTGGAACGTCGCCCCAAAGCGTATGCTTTCATTGCTGCCAACTGGAGCAGGGAAGGTAAGCGGAAATAATCCTCAAACTTAGTGGAAGGTTCAATGTGGAAAGGGTATTGAAAAAAGGTCACTTTAACTTCATTGACGATAAGATTCATCTGCTCAGTGACACGTCGTGTGACAAGGTGATTGAAACCCGAGGCGGAGAGTTTGTCTAAGTTACGTTTATGGTTGATTCCTGAAAATTTGAACAAGTCAAAATCTATGGAACGGCGATGCCCAATGTATAGAGCGATGGCCGTGCCGCCCACAAGATAATATTCACGGCGGAACTGTGCCATCAGCGGCAACAGTTCTTTTTGCCTGATGCTGAGAATTTCGCTATGCATATTTTTTCAGGACGAGAGAGAAGAAATTATAAATTTCGGGATAGTAGTTTTGTTTCTGTCTGCCAGTGGCTGAAAAGAACACCTCGGCCACATGTTTGCCGCCGAGTGTTTCCATGAGTTCTCTGAAATCGTCGAGTGTCCCGTCGTTGAGTATACGTTCCACGAGAAGTGCATCACTGATGTTGTACTTTTGGTCTTCAGGGATATACCAGAAGAGGTGCTTGTGCTTGTCAATGATTTGTTGTCGAGACATATTAAAATTGAATTGATTCTGTTTGCAAATTTACAAAAATTTCTTCTGAATGCCAAAGAAATGAGGCAAAAATGTGGCGATTTTCATGGTGGTTTGGCAATTTGTCAAATCACTATGTGGGGGTTTGCAGAGGGTTAAGGCAAAGTTCTTACTTTTGCACCGGCTTTTTATGGCTGCTGCCGCTGACGGTTGTACCGCTGCGATGGCTGAGAATTAACAATAAAAGCGTATTGAGATTCATTCTTGATGTGTGAAATCTGCAACAGTCCCCACGCTTTTACAACTTAAAAATTTTTTCTGCAACCATGGGGGGACGAGGGTGCAAAAACTTAAAATAATATTTAAATCATGAAGAAACTAAGGCTTTTTTTCTTGACGATATTGCTAATGGCAATGTCTGTGAATATGTTCGCCCAAACCGCCGGTGACAAGTTCACAAAAACGCTTGAGGATGGAGTTAGCGAGATGGAATTTCAGGTGCTGGATGATATTAACACTGTTGGAGTTGTAGGCTGTACGACAACGGCATCAGAGGTGACGGTTCCACAAACAATTATAAATGGAGACAGAACCTACAACGTAGTACAAACTGTTTATAGTGTTGTAAATGTATGGTCATCCTGTATTACCAAAATCAATTTACCAGAAGGCCTTAAAACTATTACAACTCATTGCTTTAGAGGAAGTAGTCTTGAAGAATTTGAAATTCCTGCAAGTGTAACATCTGTATTAGGAACCGCATTTTCTTCTGTACCTACATTAAAAGAAATCACCGTACGCGCAGGAAATACAAATTATGAAGCGATTGATGGCATCCTGTATTCTACAAATACAAATCATACGTTGATATGTGTGCCGCGGGCCAAGACGTTCGAAGACGGTGTTCTCACAATTGAAGAGGGAACAAAGAATTTAGGTGGTGTTGCTATATATTATAATCAAAATATTACAAAAATCGTTTTCCCGTCAACCATGATATCTCCTATACAACAATCCCCTTCTATATATAACTTTGAGAATTGTAGCAACTTGGCTGAGGTAGAGGTAGCCGAAGGCAATACGAATATGTATGTGGAAGACAATGTGGTGTTTGCCAACGATGAAAATAAAACGCTTCTGTTCTTCCCGCCAGCAAGGGTAAACGAAAAAAACAGTGAAGGCAAAACTATTTATACGGTGCCTGATGGCGTAAAAGCCATTTCCTGGTGGGCGTGCATCGGCGCTCAATTCCAAATCATTGACCTGAACCAAGTTGAAACCATCGGAGAAAAGGCTTTCACTGGATGCACAAAATTGACAGGTCTCTCTCTCTCTCAAAATTTGAGTGAAATCTCCGATGGTGCTTTCCAGGATAAAAGCATCCAAAACTTTTATATGGACGGTGAACTGAACGGTGAAAGTGATTATTTTTCTGTTCAAGATGGTGTCATCTTCTCTGCAGACAAATCCGTACTTATCCAGTTTCCGTTGGGCAGGACTGGAGCATACGAAATACCTGCAGGAACGACAACCGAGATAGGCAGTTATGCTTTTGCAGGCAATAAGTTGACTGATATAACAATTCCTGAGGGCGTAACAATAATTGGAGTCCAAGCATTTAATAATAATCTTCTTCTTGAAGAATTAACTTTACCTTCCACTTTAAAAAATTTGGCCCGTAATGCTTTCAGTTATAGTCCTTATCTGAAAACTGTTCACTTTACTGAAGGATTAGAAGAAATCTCCAATTCTGCTTTCTTTAGATGTCCAAAATTAACAGAGATTACTCTTCCAAAATCGTTGAAAGTGATTGGAAACAGTGCTTTTAATGGATGTTCTAATTTAGAGAAAATTACTTTTGCTGACAATTCGCAGTTGACAACGTTAGGTACAACCGTTTTTGGTGAATGTACTTCCCTCAAAGAAGTGGACTTCGGTGCAAACAGTTCTCTGACCACCATCGGAACTGCGGCTTTTGCCAACCTTCCTGCTCTTGAAAAGGTTACTATTCCTGCCAGCGTTACCACCATCGGGAATCGTGCCTTCGCAAATACGCCATCGCTGACTACGGTCGTTTTCGAAGAGGGAAGCCAGCAGAAAATCATTGGTGAGGGTTCGTTTGCCGAATGCGGCCTGAGGTCTTTCGAAATTCCCGATGCCGTAACGACCATCCAGCGCGAAGCCTTCCGTAACTGCAATGTGCTGGAAGAGATTACGCTTTCCACGAACATTTCTTCGCTTTCTGCCGAAGCCTTTAAGTACTGCACGAAGCTGAAGGCCATCAACGTGCCTGCCGAAAATGCAACGTATTCGAGTATCGACGGCATGCTGCTGTCGAAGGACAAGAAGACGCTCGTGCTCTTCCCGGCCGGAAAGGCGAACGACACGTTCACGCTGCTGGCTCCGAGTATCACGAAGATTGGCGACTATGCCTTCTACTATTGCGAGAACCTGAAGAACGTGACCATCCCCAACAAGGTGACGGAAATCGGCAGCCGCGCCTTCGGTTTCTGCCCCAACCTGAACACCATCACGTTCCTCTGCGACGAGATGATTGCCCCGGCCAAGATTGCGCAGGACCAGAACACCATGGCATTCGACGACGGCACCAACGGTGAAGGCGTGACGGATATGTACGAGAACATCACCATCTACGTGCGTGCAGAGAAATATAACGACTACGCAGGCAATGCATTCTATCAGAAGTTCCAGGGTGGCATCAAGACCTCGTTTATCGGTGACGACGGTGCTTCGTATATCGCCGTGTCGGACAATGCCGTTGACATGCTGTCGCTTCCAAACGTCCATCCCGACACCTATACCTTCATCCTGCCCCGCAAGGTGACTACTGAGGGCAAGGAGATGACGGTGGCCCTCGTAGGCGACTATCTGTTTGAGAATGTGGAACAGCCCATCGAGGAACTCGTGGTGTTCGACAACGTGCAGTATATCGGTGCCAAGGCATTCGTGTCGAGCCATGACACGGAAGGCAGCCCGAAGGTGAAGAACCTCTTCTTCATCGAGAGCGAGCCTACCAACCAGATGCTCTCAACGACACGCTTCAAACTGAACGAGACGGGCGACGACTACAGCGAGATTCCGGCAGACACCAAGATTTTCGTCAAGAAGAGTGCCGTGGACAAGTATAAGGAGGAGTGGCCCGGATATGTTAACAATATCGATTACAAGATTCCCCTGCCGGCCATTACGAAAAACTACGGCACCTTCTCGCGCGAGTTTGCCGTTGACCTGGACGACATCAACCCCGACAAGGCGAATCCGAACGTGATTGCCTTCGTTGCCAAGAAGGCCAACTATGACGAGTCGAACAACACCACCCACGTGACGATGGTCAGCATCAACCACACGGGTGAGGATGCCGAGGGCTGGAGCGGCGAAGGCGACGGCACCTATATCCCGGCCAACACGGGCGTGCTGCTGAAAGCCTACAACGGCTCTACCGGCGACAGTGACTATTATCAGATTGCCGAGACGCAGACCGACAACGACGGCAGCAACAACCTGATGGCATCGGTGACGGAGCGCATCAACCAGAAGATTTCTTCCGAGGACGGCGACTATAAGAACTTCTACGTTTCGCGCGGCGCGTTCTGGTCGTTCACCGGTGACCTTACCTTCAGCGTGCACAAGTCGTACCTGCATCTGCCAAAGGCAGTTGTTCCTGCCGGAGCAAGGCTGGCCTTCTCGTTCGTGGAGTCCGACGGCAGCGGATCGGCCACGGGCATCGAGTGCATCAGCGACAACATTAAGGATAACGATAGCCTCTACAACCTGCAGGGCCAGCGCGTGGGCAATGCCGGCAAGGGTATCTATATCAAGAATGGAAAGAAGTATGTTGCAAAATGAGAAATGGAGAAAATGAGAAAATGAGAAATTCAGAAACTCCCAAACTCATAAACTTATAAACTCATAATATAAACATAAAATGAAAAAGAAATATATCGTTCCAGAAACTAAGAAACTCGTATATAAAACCGAGTCGCTGCTCTACACGGTTTCTGTCTGGTATGGCGGTGAGGGCAACGATCAGCCCATCGACGCCAAGGAGAGCCTTTTCGAGGAAGAATCCGATTGCGTCTATGACCTGCCCAGCATCAAACTTGACATGTGGGCGGAAGGTAATGATGAGGAGTAATGAAAAGACCATACGTAAGCCCCTCGGTGGAGGCTGTCCGGTTTGCTGAAGAGTCGATGAGGGGCTTCGTCTTTTCCTCTTCCTACATGAAAGGTGAAAAGATTGATTTCCAGAAGCATAAAAAGAAAAGTTAATCGTTTTTTTTCAATTACATAGTTAAAAATCCCCACACTTGACTGTGAAGCCAGGTAGAAAAGAAGTAAATAGTTTTTTCAAATTTAATTATTTCTAAATTATTACGGTCCCCGTCTGGCTGCGTATACTTTCAAGATAGAAGTGCAATTTCTTGGAGTAGAAAATAGACATCCCTCTCTGTAGGACGCAGACGTTCTCGGAGCGTAGCGACGAGGTTGTCTGCGTCCTACAGAGAGGAAAAAATCAACCAGCAATGCAAATAAA
>JAFRPY010000025.1 GCA_017428925.1 Prevotella sp.
GGATGGATGGCGGATGCCACAGCGATACCCGTAACCAGTCCCACGAGAATGAACATAATCAAATGGCGAAGGTCGAAGAAACGACGGCGCAACTCGGTTCGCAAAGTGCTACGAACGTTGGAGATGGTCTTACGGACGGTGCCCACGGTGATGCCTCGCGCTTCGGCAATCTCATCGACGGTCAACCCTTCGTCGTAGAACATCTGCCACACCTCGCGTTCGGCCTGAGGCAGACGCTGGAGGCGCGACTGCAACCACTCAGAGTTTTCGCGCTCCTCAACTTCTTCCTGTGGCGTTACCTCGGTGATGGCGGTGCTATCTTCGTCCACCAACTCCACTTGCGTCCTATGTCCGCGCCACATGTTGACGCAGACGTTACGGGCGATGCGCAGGATGTAGGCATCGGTGAGTTCCACCCTGCCGCGCACGTTCCATGCCCGGAGCCACGTCTCTTGCACCACCTCCTCGGCCTCGGTGTCCGAACCGAAGAATTCGCGGCCCATCAGCATCAGCCGTGGACGCAGCCGTTTCTCGATCTGAGCAAACTCAAGCTCATTTGTATGATCCTTGTTCATAAGTCTTCACTTTTGGTCGTTCTGCCTATATAACACAAAACACCCCGAAAGTTTACCCATAATAAATGTTAAATATCCGTTACCCCTATCCCTCCTTTCTGTTGGTAACGTGCTATGATGCGTGATTTGACTTGTTCTAAGCGGTAAGCCATATAGTTGCGGCTCATTTGCTCCGCTGCCTGACTCTGGCGGTAGTGCTGTTCAAGATCTGCGCCATCGACGACATAGACGGTGGCGGGCTTGTCGGCACGGATAGTGACGGGAGCGGCATCGCCGTCGAGACAGTAGGGATAGCAGCCCACAAGGTCGCCCGCAGCGACGGTCTCGACAGTACTCTCGCCACCTTCGTAATTTCGGACAAGGTAATGGAAACTTCCGCTCTCAATGTAACCAAACAAGCGGGCAGCGGTTCCTTCGGTCTCAAAGATGTCGCCCGCCGAAAAGTGCATAGGTCGACCATGGCGCAGACAATAGTCGCGCAGATAGGCCTGGGCCTCAGAATAATGTTCTTTTTGTTTCATACGCTCATGATTTTGCAGTAATTTGCCTACAAAATAACAAAAAAAGGCGTAAAAAACAACTCGGCGAAGCCCGAAAACAGGTCGCCGAGGGTGCAACTCTAAAACTAGTTTTAGAAATTCAAGAAATTTTTGGCTCAGTTGAGCGTCTTTTGAGCCAAAAGTATGATGGGAAGACTGTTTGGCTTTATGTCTTTCCGAATGTAATCTCCTTGCGTAGTTTGCTCAGGTAGATGGGCGTGATGTTGAGGAACGAGGCGATGTCCTTCAGCGAAAGCATCTGCACCACCTGCGGACAGCGGTCGATGAGCCGACGGTAGCGGCTGCGGGCGGTGTAGCGGTAGTGGTCGAGGTCGCGCCCATAGACCATCTTGAACAGGTTCTTTAGTATCCGCACGTTGTGGAGCATCATCTTCGGGTCACTGTCGAACAGCTCCTGCAGTTCGCGTCCGCTGATGATGCGCACCTCGCAGGGCATGTCAGCCTCGATGCTCACCTCCGACACGTCGCCGTCGAGACAATAGGGGAAGTCGGCCACGAACTCGCCTTCGAAGGCGAAGCCCGTGCAGTAGTCCTTGCCCTCCTCGTCGTTGTGAACCATGTACTTGAAGCAGCCCCGCTCCACGAATGCCACCCACTGCGCCGGCTCGCCCGCCTCCTCCAGCGTCTCGCCCCGCAGGAACGTTCGCCGTTCCCCGTGCTCCATGCAGTACTCCCGCAGGAACTCCAAATCGAGTCCCTCCTTGTAGGTGTTAAACTGCTTATTCGTTTGCTGTGCCATTTTTGCTTGTTATACTTATTCGCCTCTGTTTTGAAAAAGCCTCCCCGCCGCCAGTCGCGACAAGCAAACGAGGAGGCACCAATCTTAGAAACTTGGCGTTTGTTATTGCCACAGTGGTTCACTCTCCCATCCACGAGGGAAGCCCATCATGGCAGGTTGCACACTTGGATATTTTGTCAGAAGAGATTTGAAATCCTGAACAAACGTGTTCTGGGGATTGATGCTATTGAGCCAATAGGCAATGCAGCAAAGTTGAGGATAAAGGCGGTCGTTGGGAAAATTGAAATTGCTTATCCACCGCTGGCGCATCCGTGAAGTTATCTTTGGACGCACGGCAAAGTGTGCGTTCCAGAGCCTTGCATGATGAGCACAATAGTTGCGGACGATAGTGAGACTTTCCAGCCAACTGCGAAGATACTCATGCTGCGGCATGTCGAAGTCGCGGGCCACACGTTTCATCAGGTTGAAGTCGTTCATATTGTTGTAGAGCTTGGAAAGGGTACCGAATGATGCCACTTCAAGTGTCTTCCATGATGGTGGAAACTCGGGTGAGTCGTATTTCCTGAAGTGTTCCAGAATGAACTCGTCGCGACAACGTCCTAACTCCGTGCGCAGAGATTCCAGATTCTTATTGTAGCGGTATTCATTGGCTGCAAGCGTGGAATCCATAAACCAGAAGGAGCCGTAGGTCATGGCAAAATGCTGGTTAATCTTAGTTCTCGATGCAATTTCAATATGCTGCAGAGCATTGAATACCAAAGAGCGAAGTTCGCAGTCGAAGTTGTAGAGTGTCAAGACAGAAGAAAATCTGCTATCGCTTCGGAAACGATGTATGCGGCTGTTCTCTTCCATTACACGCCAATAACTGGCAAGACGAAAATAACTGATGTGATTGAGAACGCTTAGTGCTTCGTTCTCATTTTCAAAAATAAGCCCTCGCTGTTTCAGTATGTTTATCTGTTCAGCGAGGGTGATGGGTTGCTTTGTATATTCCATATTAAAAAGAAACGTCCCACCCTGGTCCGCTGGTCTTGCGACGAGAAGCGTGGTGGGATTTGTTGGTGCAAAGGTACTGCTTTTCCCTGGACTGACCAAACATTTTGAGGAAAAATGATTGTTTGGAGGCACATTTTATGTCTTTTTTGCAGTTTTTTCGGTAGTGGCGGCAGTGCCCTCCCCAACGGTAGCTTCCGCCTCACCGCCGATCCCGACTGGGACAGCGTGAACGGATATACGTTCTAACAATCTTTTGCCACTTAGTCTTTGTAATTATGCTTGCTTGACTGTTGCGTGGACAAGAAAAATGATTCTTTATAGATGGAGACTGAGCTATGCATTCGACCTCCATTTTTTTCTATCTACTCCAAGTATGCCCCAACACGTCATTTTTTTGCTTTTGAGTTTTGCACATTAATATATTTCTGCAATGTTATTCTTATCGTTTTGCTATTTGTAACCCATTGTAAACTGGCTTATTACAATAGTAATAAACATTTCGTTTTGCAACCTTCACTTCAAAATTGCTAAAGCATTAATAATCAAGACGTTTGAGTTTTCAAAATTTCTGTTACTTATTTGTTACTTTTGGCTTTAATTTAATTTATCTATATTGATATACAAAAAGTTACAAAAAATATAAACTTACCACTTCTAAAAATTCAGAAAAATGAAAAAGATCGAGAACAATTTCGCAGTAACAGGTTTCGTAGGTAAGGATGCAGAAATCCGTCAGTTCACAACCGCTTCAGTAGCACGTTTCTCTCTGGCTATCGCCCGTAACGAGAAGAACGGCGAGGAAAACAGCCGCGTATCGGCTTTCATCAACGTGGAAGCATGGCGCAAGAACGAGAACGCCAGCTCATTCGACAAGCTCACCAAGAGCAACATGCTCACCGTGGAGGGCTACTTCAAGCCCGAAGAATGGAGCGATCAGGAAGGTGTCAAACACAACCGCGTCGTGCTTGTAGCCACCAAGTTCTATGAGACTCCTGACAAGGAGGAAACTCAGAAGGAGGAGGAAAAAACTTCAAAGAAGAAGGCCAAATGAGCCTTCTTCTTCCTCTCTGAGGAATGATTCCCGAATAAAGGGAAAAGAAAACTTCAAGATTATTCACCTATAAATTTCACAGTTATGATTTACACTCACACTATCGGACGCATCGGCAAGGATTGCCAGGTCATCACAGGAACACACGGAACTTTCATGGCGGTTGACATAGCCGTCGATGACTACTCCAAAGGTCAGAACATCACTACATGGGTAAGGGTACGAAGCAGCAGGGAGAACCACATCCGCCTGGCTGAACACCTCACCAAGGGCAGGCTAATTCTCGTGGAGGGAACTATCTCGACATCGCAATGGAAAGACCGCCAAGGCGAGAGCCACACCCAAATCTCTATCAATGCAGACAGCATCGCATTCGTGAACGCAGGGAAGAAAGAGGAGCAGAACGCCGACCCGAAGAAGGCTGCCAAGAAAGGGGCAAAGGCAAAGAACACCCCACAGCCGCCACAGGATGCTCCAGAGCCGGACGAGAAGGATTTGCCATTCTAACACTTAATCATTCGAGAACATGAGATACGCAAGGCTTTTCGTTCCCTATCGGGGATATTGGGACATTCAGGTGGACGTTAACAGTGTCATGGGTGGCTACCACGGCTATCAATATGACTGCATAGTAATCGGAAGCGGAGCTATGATAACATGCTACAGAGACGAGTTTGAGTTTATTGACTAATACACCAAGGTAACGGGCAGACCAACCATCTGCCCACAATTCTTTCTATCATGGATATGACCGACAAGAAGAAGGAGCAGATTAAGGCTCTGATTGAGAAGATGAAGCAGGAGGGAAAGCCCATCGACTGGGCTACTGCCGTACTGTGCTGAACACCTGCGCGTCCTGCTGTAAACGGCAGGACGCTTTCATTCACTGTCTGTCACTGCAATGTCCCGAAGAAAGAGTACTCGGTCGATGAAGCGGGGCTGCACTGACCAAGTACACATTCTTCAGGAGGGGCAAACACGGAACGACTGGCTTCACCTGCAGAGGATGATTGCAGAGCGTACATGCTCAGCATCTAAAGCAAGTCCATCCGTCGGATAATTTGCCCTGGCAATGCCGTTAGCCTCGTTCCTCGATTATTCTCCCATATTAACCAATAAACTTCGCCCACCCATAGCGGAACAGCAGGACGGGTTCTTCATCAGAGCCGATGGCACTGGTGGAGAACGGAACGAACGGCGAGAGGACTATGACAGTTCTCCCTTGGCATCGACAGGGCTGACAGCATTCTGCGCCAGCTCAGTCTGATAACCTATTCCGAATTGTCATGGTTCACTCGCTCTTTGTGTTCGTTCTAGCCGTCGTGCCTTTTCCGCTTCCCACCGTCATACATTTTTCAAGGATTGACACTCTACGAGGTCTTTCATACTTCCTACCCCTTACGGCATCATATCGGCCCTGTGTTTCCGGGAATCATTTTTCTGCGAAGTTACCTTGGATTCGCCAAACTGCAAGGCGTGTCTTGTGAACAATCTTCCTTTAGGCAGCAAGTGCTTAAAGCGTATTCTTCACGCCAGTCTTGCCTTATTTGACAGCAAAATTGCGAAAATAATCTGATAATCTTCTGTTTACCACCATCCGAACTGACTTTTTCCCGTGTCGAGGGTCTTTATGGAGTGCATTTCGTCGGTTGTCAGTTCGAAGTCGAAGATGTCATAGTTCTCCTGCATACGCTCTTTATGGATGGTCTTGGGAATAACATCGATGCTCTGTTGCAACAACCAGCGGAGTCCTATTTGGGCTATGCTCTTTCCATGGTCATCGGCTATCTCCTTTAACAAAGGGTCACGGAAGAATCC